>CAYRYU010000071.1:0-36862 GCA_964428355.1 uncultured bacterium | reverse complement strand
AGGGGGGGCTTCCCCAGACAATCCAAGGACTTTCAACGCCTCGTCCAGTTCGGCCCCTCCGCCGGGCGGAATCGCGATCGGTTCTGGTTTGCCGGCGGGCTGAGAGGAAGTCTTGATGGTCAGGGGAACCGATTGGGATGGAAGAGAAGGAGCGGCGAACCGGAAAACGGGCTCGGGCTGCGGCCCGGGAAGGGCTCCAAGAGACGGTTCGGGAGGAATGAAATCCGCGGGCCTATTGTCATGGAGTGATTCCGGAGCTGGTTCCGGGGGCAGGGCAGGACGTTCCCCTTGCTTGTCCGAAAAGGGCGGCATGTCCCGGGCAGGAACCGGACGGTCCAGTCCTATTTTCTTCTCGATCACTCTCAACCGCTCGGTGAGCGCAAAGAAACGGTCGTTCAGTCCATCGAGTTTTCGTTCGAGATCGCCGATATTGCGCCTCAGGAGACGGTTTTCGGTTTCCTCCCGCCTTCGGGCCGGAACCTCTTCCTTGGGTTCCGTGAAACCGCCAAGGAATTTCGCGATGGTCCCCATGATGGAGAGGAATCCAACGATGCACAGGATCACGACCCCGAATAGAATGAAACCCAGAATCTGGTCCATCGAAAACTCCTCCCAACCGTCGCGGGGGAAAATCCGGGGAAAACGAGTCCCGGAGAATCAGGCCTTCTTGGGGATCACCAATGGAAGCAGGCGATCGAACAGGATCAGGTCTCCTTCGAGGCTCCGAATGGCCTCCCGCCAGAATGCGGGTTTTTCGAGGTCACACCCGAGGGTGGTCCGGGCCACTTCTTCCGCGGTGGCATTCCCCGAAAGCTTCAAAAACTCGCGATACCTGGGCAGGAAGGCATTCCCCTGCTCCTTGAACAATCGGAACAGTCCGCGGCTCAAGAGGTAGCCAAAGGTGTAGGGGAAATTGTAGAAGCTGATGTCGGTGAGGTAGAAGTGCAGCTTCGAGGCCCAGAAATAGGGGTCTTCCCCTCCCGGAGAAAGCACGTCGCCGAATATCTCCCGCTGGGTCTCGGTCATGAGGGTCTTCAAACGGGAGACGGGGACCTCGCCCTTGACTCTCTCTTCGTAGAATTTCCTCTCGAACTCGAACCTCACAGGAATGTTCATCAGGAAAGCCATTCCATTCGACAGGCTGAGGTTCAGGACAACGGCTTTACGACTATCGGGAACGTTCGGATCGGAGAGGATTCCGTCGGTCAGAATCATCTCGGCGAAGGTCGAGGCGGATTCGGCCAGGGTTGCAGGATAGCTTCGCGCGAAAGCGCGCATTCCCTTCATGACGTGGCTGTGATAGCCATGGCCGATCTCGTGGGCAAGAGTCTGGATGTCGCCAAGGTTTCCGTTGAAGGTCATGAAAACGCGCGACTCCTCGATCTGCATGGAACCCGTGCAAAAAGCCCCTGGACGCTTCCCGGCACGGGCCTCCGCTTCGACCCACTTTTTCCGCATCGCCTCGACGAAGAAATCCGCCAACTCCGGGAAAACTCTCCGGAAGCTGGTTTCAACGAGCTGCACCCCTTCCTCCCAGGTGAATTTGACCGAATCGGAAATCGGAAGAGGAGCTTCCATGTCGTACCAGGGGAGATCCCGGACTCCCAATGCCGCGGCCTTTGCTTTCCCGATTCTCCTGATGAATGCGTTTTCAGCGTGGACTGCCTTGAAGAGTGCCTCGAGCGTCTTCTTCGAGATATTTGCCTGCTGAAGCGCCCAGTAAAGAATGTCGTCGACCTTCCGATATCGGTTCGAAACGATACGGGTTCCGGCAATGTGATTCAGGGCGTGGGCAGCCACATCTTCCATCCTCTCCCAGGCAAGGTTCCCTCCGACGAAAGCGGCTTTTCTCACCTTGGGATCGGGGTCCTCCATCAGGGAAACCCGTTGCGACATCGGCCTCATTTCCTTGCGACCGTCTGGAAGCTCGAGCTCGAACTCCATTTTCCCCGAAATCTGACTGTACAGCCGCCACCAGGCGGAAAAGCCATCGATTCCGAGGTCGGCGGCCAGAATTTCCATTTCCGGTTTCATCATGTGGCGGGTCGTCTCGTGAAGGCGGCCCAGGAAGAAACTGATCGGGGACAAACCCGGCCGCGCCAAAAACTCCTTTACCAGAGCCGCCTTTGCGGTCTTGAAAGCCCTCTTCACCTCGACGAGGAGCTTGTCGAACTCGGCTTCCAGCTCGGCCATGGCCCCCCCTTCCCGCTGAAAATCTTCGTTGCGGGCGTCCGCCGCGCCAAGGCATCCGATGTAGGCTCCGTAATGGCTGAACCGTATCAGGAGCTTCTCGCTGTCGATCATCACGGTTTCCCAATCTTCCTGGGTCGACGAATCCAACCCCTTGAGCGCGCGGGCTCGGGCAAGCAGTCGGTCCAGGTCTTTCCTCATCGCTTCGGCGAATTCCTTCATCTCGCGCGACCCGAAAGAGGGAAAGAACGCCTTCAAATCCCAGTTCATTCCGTAACTCATCGGTGCAACCTCCAATGGAAGAGTTTTCCGGCTTCTGGCACCTCCCAACCCCTTCTGGCAAACCGGGCTACCCGAAGAGTTCCCGGGATTCCCGGTAAAGGGAAAAACCCGTTCAAGCTGGGGGTCGGGGGACAACAGGACGCCTTTTTTCACCATATTCTGGCGGATCCGGGTGTTCGGAAGGATTCCATCCGGCGCAAAGGCAAGCTCATCGAGGCAGAAGGGATTCGAGCCGTGGAACGTAATTCCCTGCTGCGGGATGATCATGGCCCGCTTCCCACCGGAGGATCTCCAACAGCTTCCGCGTGAATGGCTGAAAGAGGGTTTTTTCCTCATTCCACGCCGCCCCAAGCCAGGCATAGGATTCGAAGACCGCGAAGGTCCCATTTCCGGAATCTTCCTTCCCCAGGGCTTCAAGTGCCGAAACCACTTTCGGGGTGAGTTCCTCCCGGTGCTGGGAGGAGCCGGAGAATGGGTCGAGGAGCGAAACGAGCTTTCCGATTCTCCCCGCGGTGAAACCCGAGCTGGTTTCCGTTCCGGCCCGCTGGCAGGCAACAATACCGACGGCGATTCCCGGAAGATCCTTGACTTTCGTTTCAGGCACCTTTGGGTCAGTCAATGCGGAAAGGACGAGGAGCAACTCCGATGCCCCCGTTGGGATTTCAAGGCTTCGTACCGGGCTTCCCGCTTCGATCTGGCCGGACCCTCCCGCCTGCCAGGGGCCCGCCCCCTTCGCCCGGAAAAAAAGCCGGGAATCCAGGGTCAATCCAGCTCCGGGGGAGTTTCCGCCCAAACCCGGCTCGGCTCCGATGCTTATGAATCCTGGTTTTCCGGATTCCAATCCCAGGATGAAGGCATGGTGGGACCAGGGACGCATCATCCGGAAAAGGGGGACAACCCCCTGTCCGTTCATCGGAACCTTGGAAGGATTCAACCTGAGGCGGGTCTTCTCCGGGATGAAGGGAGGTTTTTCGGAATCCCCCGATAGATACAGGGCGGCTGCGTAAGCAGGGAATTCGACCTCCATGCCGGTCTTTCGGGTCTTGAAAAATGCTTCGAGCCCGGCGATTCCGGTTCTGTCACCTTTGGAGAGCTCGGAAAAGAAAGGCTCTTGCCCAGCTTTGAACCGGTCCGCAATGAAACTCACCCATAGGAAGGAATGGCCGTAAAGGGCGTAGGGAATGAGGGGATCTCGAATGGTACCCCAGACCGACCAGTCGTTCAGCGGGAGACCGGGATTTTCCTGGGCGGCTACAAGCTTCATCCCTTCTATTGGAAAACCCAGGAGCGACTCCGCCACCTGGCTGAAGCCTTCGTTAAGCCAGAGTTCCTGCGATGGTGATCGAAAGAAGTTGACCAGATGCTGGTACTCGTGGACCACGACACCCTGGATCACCGAGGGGTTGAATCCTCCCATGGCGTCGAGGTTTACGTAGATTACGTCCCTTTCGTTGGTCTTGCATCCGGGATACTTCTTTTCGACAACCTCCCGGGGGTAGACGTCGATGGGATTGAAGAAGCCGGCAAATCCGTTGAAATTCTCATTGATGAACCTGGAGCGAATGAACAGAATCGCGACCCGGGGATCCCCGTCGATTCCCGGGTTGGGCCCGGGACCGAAAAACTCTGCCAATCGCGGGAGATGCTTCTGGTCAAAATCCTTTCCCAATCCCTCGAAGAACCCATCAGGGAAATTTCCCGCGCCGTCCTGGAAATAGACGTTCACATTCCGTCCCTGCCAGACCAGGGTTGCCGCGATCTGGGCGGAAGCTCCCGCCCGACGGCAATCAACGTAGAATTTCTCCGAAACCCCGACCTTGGGGGGAAGCCGGTCAGCGGTCTGCCGTGTCCCGGCAACCTCCTTCCACGCCTGGTCAGGGGAGATTTTCCTCAGGAGATCCTCATATCTCTTGAAAAGGAGGAATGTACCGTCCGATTTTCCTGGATTCGCCCCCCAACCGGGGTTGGAAATCGAGAAGAAAAAGACCAGTACGAAAACAAGATAACCCCGAAATTCGGACCCGGTTAAATTCCACCCTTTGAGGCGATTTCCATCCAAAGTCATAGGTACAATCCTCGAGAGATCAGTTTCGATGATTCTACCATTGCCGGATCAGCCAGACAACTACCACGAAAAGTGCTTGCCCTGCCATTGCGGGATGGCGGCCACAGTGACGGGAAGCCATCCCGCTTTCCAAGAGCGGCTCATAGTGCTGCGGCGATCCTGGGGAAAAGGGAGATCCTTTGTCCACCATGGGCAAAAGGGAAGGACTCGTCGCCCGTCAAAGTTTCCCACGGGGAAGCTGGTAGCTGAAAAAATACCAGTACAAACCCGAGGCCACCAGGTAACAGGCGAAGGTAATGTACAGGCAGGAACCGTAACCCATCGTCCGGATGAGGCTTCCGGAAAAGAACATAGATGCTGCCCAGGTAAGGTTCCATCCAACGCTCTCGGCAGCCGATGCACGGGCACGGTAGGCGGGGTGGATCGTTTCCATCAGAAGTTCCTGTCGCATTGGGGTTCCCATGTTCATCAGCGCCCCCCGGAAAAGGAAGCAGGTCGTGCACAGGTACAGATCGTGGGTCCAGGCCATCAGAAGCATGAAAGGGAGAGAAAGGCCCTCGGTCAGCACGACCCCATTCGCCAGTCCGACGCGTCGGGAAAGCCAGGGCGAAGAAATTCCCCCAATTGCTGTCGCCAGCTGACCCAGGGCGAAGACATACCCGATCTGGGCGATTGACGCACCTACCCAGTCTCGAAAATAAAGATTGAAGTAGGGCACGATCATACCCGCCCCTGCACCGATGAATGCCGTTGGAATGACGAATTTCGCGATCACCCTCAACGGAACAGGGGCCTTTTCCACTGCCACTGATCCGGGGCCCGCCGACGGGGCCGGTCGCTCCTGGGTTCGCTTTTCGGATGACGGCAACCGCCTGGCTGGAAGGGCCGCCAGGATGAGGAAACCGATTCCAACCGACATCGCCCCCTTCAACCCCTGGAGAACAGGCTGAAGGTGCCCCGGGTACATTCGGGAAACGGCCCCAGGAAGCCAACCGGCGAGGAGTCCCGCAAAGATGTTCATGACAAGGGTGACGGAGAAATTGAGACTGAAAAGGTAGGGACGCTGGCGTTTCCGGCTGTTTTCCTGAAGAAAAGGTTGCACGGAAACCATTATTGCACCACTCCCCACCCCGGAAATCAGGCAGGCCAGGAATATCGGGATCACAGTCTCGGCGACGGTCACGAGCCCGAGTCCGGAGATTACAAAACCGATTCCAACGAGGTATGTCGTGCGCCGGGAGGTGGCATCCGCGAGCCATCCCATGGGCACGGAGGCGACGGCGGCGCAAAGGGATTGAAAGGCCAGAAGACGCCCGATCAGGTCTTCCCCGAACCCGATTTCTTTGAAATAGAGGTTCAAAAGAACCTGGAAGATTCCCATCCCTACTCCGAGAAAGCCCTGGGCGGCAAGCATCTTCCGGACTGGTTTGGAAAACGTCATGGAGATGGTAAGGTAGTTGAACATGATTCTTCGATTCACTCAGCAATTGGAGACATCGGCATACCCCTGGAAGGGGGCACGGTTTGGCCCCTCCCAAGGTTGGGGTCAGAGAAAGTCGGCGATGAACTGGTCGGGTTTAAGCACATAAATCCACATCCGGCCGGTCATGATTTGGGTGGTCCAGAGGAAAACCGGGCCAAGAAGGCGGATATGAATGTTGCTCCCCAGGATTATGATAAAAATCAGGAGAGTGAAAGGCTGGATCATCTCGTAAAACTCCCGGACTTTCTCACCCCCAAGCCACATCAGGACTTTGGAGCCGTCCAGAGGCGGCAACGGAAGAAGGTTGAAGAGGAAAAGTCCAAGGTTCATGGCGAAAACCCTGAAAAGAAGCCGGAAGAGGAAATTTCCGGAAGGGGTGGTCATTGCGTATTTCAATGCGGCAACATTCCATGACCAAAGAAGGAAAAGTCCAACGAACATGAAGACCAGGAGGTTTCCCAAAGGTCCTGCCAGGGCAACGATTCCGTATCCCCTGTCGGGGTTTTTGAAATTCCTTGGTTCGAAGACGACGGGTTTTCCCCACCCGAAAGCTACAGGGGAATTGAGCAGGGAAAGGTAGATCGGAAGCACAGTTCCGATGGGATCCAGGTGCTCGATCGGGTTGAGCGTCACCCGTCCCTGCTCCCGTGGAGTTGGATCTCCCAATCGGTCCGCGGCGAAAGCGTGACCGAACTCGTGGATGGTTATCCCGATGACGAACGCGGGAAGATCCAGAGATAGCGAATTGATGATATCTGCAGCCATACCGTCTAAGGGCCTACCCTACCACAAATCCCGGGGAAAATCATTCATCGTCGCTTCCGGTATCAGGGGTTTCAGGCTCGGGGGATTCTTCCGGGGAGGGATCGGACGGCGGAATCCCGGGATCAGGAACCTGAAACTCGGAGCTCATGTCCTTCTCGGTATTTTCCAACACTTTGTTGACTTCCGCGGTCTGTTCATCAACCCTTCGCTGGTTATCTTCCTCCAACTGCCGGTTCGATTCGTTGACCGCGTCGACTTCCCGGTTAACCTCGTCGATATGCTGGTCGTGGGCTTTCTGGTTGTCTTCGTGCATCTGTCGAAGGTTTCGGTTCAGTCGCCCGATCTCCTTGTTTTGGGATTCGGTGAAATCCTTTCGCCATTTCTCCCGAGCCTCGTGCTCGGCCTTCAACCGTGCATTGAGCTCCGCGGTCCGGGCCTTTTCCTCCGGAGTCGCGCCTGGCCGGTCCTGGACAGGTATGAACTTCTCCCCGGCCGGAATCGACAAGGTGGCAATATCAGTCCAGGTCGCGAGTTGCTGGTGTTCGAGGTGCCCGATGTCACCGGTAGTCCCGAGGTTGGGGGACTCGATGCGGCCAAGTTTCACTTCATGTTTGACGGTCCTAAGCCCCATCTTGAAATCTGGTGATTCCGCATTCTCCGTGCGGACGTGCCCATCGAGCGCTTTGCCATCAGTGGAATCCTCTCCCCCGCCTTCTTTTACCGCGCGCCTTTCGGGCGGAGGTGGGTCGGAGGGAGCGAGGTAGAACCCGGTTCCCTGGTCTTTCAACCCCTTTAGCCGGCTTTCAAGGGTCAGTTCGCGACGCGTCCCATCGCGTTCGGGTGAAGGGGTGGAGTATGCAATCCGGTATCTTCTTTCGAGCATCATCCGGGCACCTATCGCCTGGAAGATTCCCGCGAGTTTGTCCGCGGACGGCGCCCGAAGAAGGGCACCCTTCGTATCCACGGCGATTTTCTTGAGGAAGGACTCGTCGATGTTGGTTCCAAGCGCAACGCAGATGACACGGACGTTGTTCTTGCAAACATGGGCAATGACCTCGTCCGCTTTGTGGGTGGAAAACCCTGGAGTTCCCTGCGGGCTTTCATCGCGGCCGTCCGTCAGAAGGACGATGGTCTTCCTGTCATCGATCTGGGCGGCCGACCGGAGCTGTTCACAGCTTTGATACAGGGCGTCAAAAAGCGCCGTCCCGCCCCATGGCCGCATTTTCCGGATGCCGGTGAGGAGAATCTCCTGGTCCCGGGTGAATTCGGTGACCAGATCGATATCGCTTGCAAAGGTGACAAGGGAAATCCGCCCCGGTCCCTGCATTCCCCTGACGAAGGCGGCGGCAGACTCCTTCACGGTCTCCACGACAGGCTCCATACTCGATGAGCGGTCGAGGAGGAGGGAGACGAAGGGTTCCTTCCTGACCAGTTCCACAGAAAAGGTCGCAACCGGGGTCTTCCTTTCGCTCAATTGGAAAGCGTCGAACTTCAGCTCGGTCCCATCGGGCGTAAAGACCCTCACCATAAGGCGAATCTTTGGGAAGTCGACGGCCGAGACACTCTCGATGACGGAAGAGAATCCCGTGTCCGCGGCGAAAACCTGGCCGGTAACGGCCCACCCTATGATCCCCAGGAAGAGAACGTTGGCCAACAATTGTATGGGAGTTGCTTTGAAACGTGCTTTCATGGTCCCTCCTTAGGCAGACCAACAGTCTAGCACAAACCGTCAACCCCAGTAACCAAGACCCATTTGCATCACCGATCCTGAAATCTGAAGCCGCCACAGACTCCGATCCGCGATGAACTTGAAACCGATGATGGTTTGTTGTATAATGACAAGAACCAGGGGCTGTAGCTCAGCTGGGAGAGCGCTAGAATCGCACTCTAGAGGCCGTCGGTTCGATCCCGATCAGCTCCACCGAGACAAGGTCCGGGGCAACCCCGGAAAGTCCAGAAGACCCGCTAAACAAGCGGGTCTTTCTGGTTTTTGCGCCCAGGAGCGTGTGCGCGGTCCCGGAAAATCCAGCAATTCGCGATTTGGAAGGCATGGACTATCTCCTAATGGGGGCATGGGGGAAAAAAGACCCGATTCTCGGAGAGACGGATTTCCGCCATTCCCTTTGGAAAAACCCTTCCAGAGGCGAGATACGTCCATACGGACGGATGGGATCTTCTTGAGCCATCCCTCCGGGAGTTTCTCAAAACCTCCTTTCACGGGTTGAAGGTCGATCCAGACTGGAACGTTCTGAAACTCGGTTTGAACTCGTTCAAGGTTTCCTTGCTGTGGTATCCCCATTTCTTCGAGGAGCCCTTTCCCACCCTCGCTTTGGGGAATTCTCCGCCATAACGGAGCAAGCCGAACTCGCGGGTCTTTTCCAGGACCTTCAACGCATCGGGCAAAAGCGGTTCTGGGAAGCATGGCTGGCGAGAGCGGGCTGGCGGCAAACCGCGACGGGCATCGAGCCTGTTCCCAGGGAGGGTGGAGTCCAAACCTGGGAGACAGGCCGGGCCGGGATTTTCCGACACAAGACTGCCTTGAACAGAAACCAGCTTTCTCTCCCGATACAGAAGCTCCAACAATTCGGACTCTTAACCCAGGAGACCACCCTCTTCGATTTTGGCGCATCCTGGTTGCATTCGGCATTGGGAAAAGAGAAGATGACAGCCACCGGCGGCCCTGTCCTTTTCATCCGCGGAAGAAATCTTCAATCTTCAACCTTCCCGGCTTCCCCGTCCTGGTTTCGGGACCGTCCTCCTCGATCGGCCGGCCCTTTATCCTTGCAATTTCACCACTCAATGATTAAAATACAATGATATTCCCGATTCCCAAAACGGGGAACCCTTGGGTCCGCTGAGAACGCGCCATCGTGGCGCTCGCGGCCCACTTCCCACATCCTATGGGTCGGGGCCCGTGAATCCACGATCGGAGAAAGCCTGTGTTCAAGCGTCACCTGGAAAAAGACCTGCGACTGTCCCTGTCCCGGTTTCCGGCGGTTACCATGGTCGGGGCTCGCCAGACGGGGAAAACCACCCTGGCGAGGAAGATCGCCCAGGACCTCGGCGGGGTGGTCTTCGACCTGGAAAACCCACGCCACCGACTTGCCCTCGAAGATCCCCTCGCGGCCCTTTCGGGTTCAGCTGATCGTCTGGTGGTCATCGATGAAGCCCAACGCATGGGGGATCTGTTCCCCGTTCTCAGGGTCATCATTGACGAGGACCGTCGTCCTGGCCGCTTTCTCCTCCTCGGTTCGGCCTCCCCCGACCTCCGTCGTCAGGCTGCCGAAAGCCTGGCGGGCCGGAACCGGACCCTCGTCCTCCATCCCCTGGAACTGTTCGAAATCGGTGTCCCCAGTCTCGGGGACCTCTGGCTCCGGGGTGGTCTTCCCCTTGCGTTCACCGCCTCCGGGGAGGCTGAAAGCATGGAATGGCGAAACGCCTACCTTTCCGACGTGGTCGAGCGGGATCTCCGCCTCCTCGGCTTTGATCTTCCACCGGATCGGATGCGCAGGTTCCTGCTCATGCTCGCGCACCTGCACGGTCAGCTGTGGAATGCTTCCCAGATGGCTCGCAGCCTGGGCATCGGGGCGTCGACCGCCGGCCGATACCTCGAGATCATGCAACAGACTTTGCTGGTGAGAAGGATTTCCCCATACTTCACCAATCTCGGCAAACGGTTGATCAAAGCGCCGAAGGTCTTCCTCGCGGATTCCGGGCTCCTGCACGCCCTTCTGCAGATCGAATCCAGGCTGGATCTGGTGGGACATCCCATTCTCGGTGCTTCGTGGGAGGGGTTCGTCCTCCAGCAGGTGGAGGCCCGGCTTCCGGACGGCTGGGAGACCAGTTTCTGGCGAACCGCCGCCGGTGCGGAGATCGACATCCTCCTGCTGTGCCAGGGCAAGCCGGTCGTCGCCGTCGAATGCAAGGCCAACACCACCAGGCCCAAACCCGCCCGGGGTTTCTTCCAGGGCTGCGACGATCTGAAGGTCGAGCAGCGCTGGATCGTCTATCCAGGCCAGGAAGACCTGCGGCTTGGCCAGGGAGCGGAGGTCCTTTCCCTTCCCACAGCCTTGGGCCGCCTCGCCCAACTGGCCGGGAACCCCGCTCCACCGCCGGCGAACTCCCCCAGGGCGCGGAAATCCCCTTCTTCGAGAGGGGGAGTCTTCTGAAAAGGGTGTTGCGAAAACGCTCAGAAAATGATGGAAAATCTTGAAATGCGGGATTTCCTGGGAAAGAAGCACTGAATACCCTTCCCGAGGCGGTGTGGCGGCTGGACCCTCCCGGCGGCCTTTTCGAAGAGACCATCCCCGCCCGTGAACGTCACGGACTCGACCTGGGGGGGAACCGGACTGTTCCTCGAAGCTCTCGAGCGACTTAGCCAGGCATGGATCTCCGACCCTGGTAACGATGATTGATCCTTCTTCCCAATGGCTGGCCTTCCTGGGAGATTTCGCTTTCCGGCTTTCTTCCGATGAGATCAAAGAAGTTGTACAAGGTGAAACAGTCTTCCGAGCACAGACCGATGGGGAGATTTCGGACGAGGAGGCTGAAGCAACAGCGGAGAAGATCGCCCCCGTCATGGAGCGACTCGGGTCAGGGATGAGCCCGAAAAAGGTTCGGCGAAACGCGAGAAGGATAAGCCGCGACCGGGAACGGGTGGATGAAACGATTGGAATTTTCAACGAAGTCATCCCGCAAGAGGTCCTGGCATCCATAGCTTCGCAGTTCCTGGAGGCAATCGAAGACGACGATGAGGCGGCAAAAGTGGAGCAGAAGTTCGTCGATTCGATAATCGAGCGGTGGCAGGTCGAACCCGGTTTCCGATCACGGATAGGGGACAGTTGTTCGAAACCTGGCTGAAAACGGTCGGGATGGTCCCTGATTAGCTGTCACCTTCGGGTCTTTTCCGAAACTCCGCTTTCGTAAAGGGGTTACGAAAAGTTCACTGATCGATTTCCGCAGGGGTTGGCCAGAAAACGATCTGAGCCACCTTGCACGCGAACCCCAATGGAAGGCCCCATGCGCAGAGGGTGAAAAGCGCATACCAGACGGGCGTTCCCCTTTTCAAAACCTCGATTTCGTCGACGAACACAACCTCACACGCGGTTCCCCCGCTATCTGAACGGGTCAGACTCGAGTTTCGCCAGAAGTCGGGAGTGGAGCCGGCCTGATAATTCACCAGGACTCCCTTGAAATGGATCTGGTCACCAATCCGGACTGCCGCGATCTTCCTGCGCGTGGCGGGGTTGTCCGTGATCAGGTGGTTGTTGGCGATTGCCGAATGGTTGAAGTTGACCCCCGCGGGATAGGACCAGTTGATCGTCCAGGAACCGCTCCACATAGTCACCTGGTGGAACTGGTCATCCCGGAGGTTGCTTCCCCAGATGACACCCAGATCCTTCGTGTCAACCGAATCGGAGGTGTGATAGATGTCCCAGATGGCTCCGACGCTGTTGTGGCCGACGACCAGGCCCCAGAGTTCATAGGAGGCCACGGGCTTCACCCGGTAGCGTTCCCCTGCGTAGGCGAAGGAAAACTCCTTCCGGTCGGTCGTCCCCTGGATCGGTTCCTGTAAAAGCGGTGGAAGGATCTGTTTGTGAGAGGGCAGAGCGCCCTTCATCCACCAGGCGGCAGGAAGAAGCAGAAGAAAGAAGATCATCGAACCGTTGAGAAGCCGGGGCATGGAACCCCGTTGTGGGGGCACCGGCGGTCAGTCTATGTATTTCGCGTTGACGGTAACTGGAAGTTTGTTGCTGGAGATCTTGAACTTTTCCCCACCCTGGAAGGCGACCTTGGCCCAGGTTCCGTCGTCACCGAGGATTTCCGCGGTCTTCCCGTCCGACTTGATGACTCCGCCGATGGGTTCGGCTGGTAGAGGCTGGCCGTTCGGGTCGGTCCCTCCGAATTTCGCGATCACCCGTCCCGCCTGGTTGGGATCGGGAACGACATCGATGGTGACGGTGTCGAGCGTTGCCTGGAATCGCTCCCGGTCGCATCTGAAAATGGTTCCATATTTCTTGACGAACATGAAGGAGATTTCCAGTTTCCCTGTTCTCATCGGGATTTTCAGCATGTTATCCGAGGAAAGGGGCGTCCTGTCACCAACCGGCCTTCCAAGGCGATCGAGATACACCCCAAGCTCGGGACGTTTTTCCTGGAGCATCTGGAAACGGAGTGTCTTTTCGAGATTGCTCCGGAGAACAGGGTGCAATTGTTTCGAGATCATGGCCACGTCCGCCAGCTGGTCCGGGGCGGACAGAAGTGCATCGAGAACCTTTTGTTGCTCCGAAGTGCCTGGAGTGGACGCGCTCGAACCTGCATCCGCCGCCTCCATGCGAGCATGGAGCTCCAACAAGGCTTGCATCGGATCGGCAAAAACCGCGCTCACGGAAAGGAGACTGGCCGCCAGGACCATGAAGCCCAGGATTTTTCTCACCTTTCACACCTCACATTTCAAATGGCCGAACATTGTTGCAGCAAGATTCTTGCCGTTTTCGATGGGGCATCCGATCACGAAGGTTCCCGAGGAGCGCAGAATTTTCATCAGTTTTCGCCCGAAATCCAGCCGAATGGGGAATCTCATCGGAAACCCGGCATTTCCAGAACCTCCACCTTGCAGACGATCGAGCAAGGGTTTTCGTTACCAGGTTCGAACTTGATTCTGTCGCCGACGAGGTCCATAATTCAATCAGCACAAGACTACCCCTACAAGGAGAGGAAGAGAATGAAAACCTCACTCATAACTATCTTCATGGTCATCCTCGGGTTTGCAGTTCCAGGCTCCGCATCGGTGGTCGATCTTTCCAACATCGTTTTCGACGTCTCCTACAAAGCCTTGACTGTTACCGAGGTCGAAAAAACCGGGGGAAAAGACGGGAAACCCGCCCTGAGGGTCGAATCACCCCATTCCGCACTTGTCTGCATCGGGGAAAAATCCGGACTGAAAATCGAGAACGAGACGATCTGGTTCCAAGTGCAAATGAAGGTCTCCGGGGTAATTCGGGGGGGAGCCTACCTGGAGATGTGGTGCGAGGCAAAGGACGGCAACCGGTTTTTCTCAAGGGGTCTCGACCAGGTGATGAAAGGTGACTCCGATTGGAAGGAAGTCAAGATCCCGATGAGGGTTCAAAAGGGGTTCGAGGTCCAGAGGGTGATAATGAACGTGGTTCTGGAGGGGCCAGGAAAGATCTGGATCAGCGGCGCCAAGCTTTTTTCCGAGCCCAACCCCTGAAGCGGGAGAAATAGCGTTTCCGCACAACAAGAAGCCCTGAGACTGTCCGAACGCGGGGCTCTCCCCGATGACGCTTTTGAAGGAATCCCCATTATCCCCATCAAACGAATAACGACCTGAAAAGTGGAGGTTCAAATGAAAATCCGGGTGGTCTTTTTTCTCGTCCTGTTGCATACCTTTGCAGGGAAGGGTTTCGCCGAGAACCTGATGAGAATGGTTCCGGAAGAAACGTTTTTCGTCTACAACGTCAACGTTTCCCGAATTTGTGCGATAGACCCGGGTTTTTCCAAGAAGGTCCCGAATTTCCTCAAGCTCGCGGAATACCTCGGAAACCGTAACGAATCAGGATCACCTAACGGCAAGGGGATCAAGGTTCGTACTCCTGCCCAGTGCCTGGCCGCGATGAGCGATACTTCCGCACTGGGACTTCGGCTTCTGGTAACTTCTTTGGATATCCTCGCCAGGGTATTCCACATTAACGGCTTCCTTCCAGACGATTCCCAGCTCGGGGACAACGACGAGTTCGCGCGGGAAGCAGGCTTCGATCCGCTGAAATGCCTGCGCCAGATCACGGTTTTCGTTTGGGGAAACGCACCGAAATCGCATCAGGAAAGAGCCATCCTTTTCGAGGGTTCCATCAACCCTTCCGCTATCCTCAAAGCGGTCAAGGAAGACAGGGAGGCACCGAAGTCCCTTTCCACCGACAGGTTCAAGGGAATCGACGTAATCCGGTCGAAGGAGGAGGAGAACGCTCTCGGGGCTCTGTTCGATGCCTCCACCGCGGCTTTTGGGACGACGGCGGCGCTCATGAAGGTCCTTGCGGTACGGTCGGGAGAAGCCAACACCATTGCGTCCAACCCTGTTTTCACCGATCTCTTGAAAATGGCCGATGAAAAGGCATGTTTCTGGGGTGCAGGTATCATCTCCCCCTATCACAAGGCGATGTTGAAAGACTCCTCATCAACCCCTTTTGGCGCGAACAGCGTGCCGTTCGGAGCTCTGGATCGTTTGTTCTTTTCCTTCGATTACGACGAGGAACTTAACATCAGGGTCTGGGGTGAAATCGACGATGAAAAGGGGATGGAACCCCTGATGACTGCGCTGAAGGGATTCCACGCCATGGTAAGGATGATTCCTGCCAAAGTCCCCGAGCAGATCCAGTTGGTTGACATGGTCAAGATCGTGGGGTCCGGGAAGGTAATAACGATCACCATGGACGTGAAGAAGAGTTTCATCGATGACCTTCGGGCGAAGCTAATGGCAAAATCACAATCCCCGCAGGAAAAACGGTAGACCGACAATTGGAGGAATCCCCGGAAGGGCTTCTGAAGGCTCTTCCGGGGATCCAAAGGGATTTTTCCACTCGCCCCGCAATTTGCCGAGGGCGTTCAGCACGCCCCGGTTCAGGGAAGCTGTCGGGCGATTTCTTCCACCGCGGCTTTCACGTCGTCCCAAGCTTCCTGGTAGATCATGTAGTTTTGGTTGTCAGATTCTTCCCAGATGTAGGAAATCCCGTCTCCGGAATCGGGGGGAAACCCGGGCCCCGCAAGGGAATCAGGGTCGAATTGCATGTTTGCGAGCCACAGGAAGATAATCTTCCCGCAAAGTGCCCTTGCCTGCGCTTCCAGCTTCGTTTTCGCTTCCGGATCGGGGACCTTCGCGATCATCCCGTTCAATCCGTTCAGAAGAAGGCGCAGTCGTGCGACCGAGTCGACGAACTTCCCCCAGATCTGGGAAGCTTCGGGTTTCATCGAAACCGCTGGTTTCCTGAAGGTCGCAATGACGGTGTCACAGTCCAGGATCGTGGGGAAAACCTTGGGCAGAAGGATGCCGGCATCGGGAACCGGTGTTTCCCAGGCGGCGGGGTCGACATTTTCGAGAATCTCTCGGAAAACCTTATCGAGACAATTCCAGTTCAGTTTTCCGTTCTGGGAGAAAAGCTCGCTGAAAGTGGTTCCGGCCAGCTCCTTCGAGGGAACGGCAAAAGCGGCTGAATGCAAAACCATGACAAAAACCGCGAAAAGTGCAAGGGCTCGTTTCATTTTGGAATCTCCTGAGCAAGATTTCGGTCGTACGTCCCATGAGCATATTGCATGCCAACCATTCGAGACTGAAGGATTGGCTTCCAGGCAGCCTTTTGAAAAAGCCATTGGGAATTTTGCAGAAATTTCAACGATCCCGGACAGATTTCCGTTACATAAGTCTGTGTCTTGTACAAACTTGACTTTTCCGGTCCTGGTACAATACCCTGGCTTCCGTTGAAGTCGCTTTTGGAAGCGGTTTCGAAAAATCGAAGAGAAAAAATGGAGAAAATGTGAATTACTTCCGCGCTACCCTTCTTGTTCTGACCATGGTTTGCCTTGTCACTTCGAACGTTTTCGCATTGACGATCAACCACGAGAAAGGACTTGTCCAGATCACGGTCCCCGACAAATGGACACAGGAATCGGACGGAGACACCATGTTGATCGCTGCTCCCGACAAGACCATGGCGGTCACATTCATGGTTCTTCCCTCGGAGGCTATTGAGAAAGCTTTCGAGGAGATCGACAACAGCCTCGACAAGAAACTCGGAACGGTGAAATGGGAGAACGATGGAAAATCCAAGCCCGCCGACATCAACGGAATGAAGGGTGAAGCCTGGGAAGGATCCGCCAAGGAAGGCAAGATGAAGGTCTACTGCATCCTGCTCGACACCCCCTCCGACAACCAGCTTGGAATATACTGGTTCTGCACCTCTGAGGCCGAAAAGGTCCTCGAAAAGGATGTGGACACCATCATTCAGGGCCTCAAACCGATGCCCGCCCCGGCCAAGGCCGGTGACAGCGAGGACGGCGAAGGGGATGAAAAGGGCGAGTGACCCTTCCCCAAGAAGGTTCCCGAGTCTTGCGAGGGGGTTGCCAGGGGCAGCCCCCTTCCTCTGTCTCCCCCTCAGGCTGGGCGCCCCCGGCTGGGCGCCCCCGGCTGGGCGCCCCCGGCGAATGATTGGGCGGCCCTTTTCCTGAATTAAAGATCTCCTTGAAATGAAGACCCCCCGATCGCTTTTTGGGCAGATCCTTTTTTGGTCAGGGTTGTCCCTGCTCGCCATCCTTTTCGTGGCTGGGGCCTCATGGATGAACCCGCGATCGGGACTTCCTTTGAGCATCTTTCTGGTGCTGGTCGTCTTCTTGAGCATTCTCGAGGCCCAACCTCCATCCTCCCATGATCCCTCAATAAGTTGTTACCGGCTCGCCACACTCGAGACAAGCAAAAAATCTCCTTTCGAACGGGCACAGAGGCTCTTGGGAAGGGCCAAGGAACTCGAATTCGAGGTCAGGGACAACCATCTTGGGCGGGAAGCGCTCTTCAAAGCGCTCCGGGGAATTCGGGAGGAGACGGAAGCCATCCTGAGGGACAACGGAAAACACGATCTGGACAAAATCGACAAACTGGAGATCGTCGAGGTCCTTGCCCAGGTGGAAAAATTGCAGCGTACGTCAGGGGAAGATCTCCTGCTTTGCGTCGAATTTCCGCCCGAATCGCCCGGGGAATCGGCCCGCGGCCTCCGTTCATTCAGCATTCCAAAACCGTTGGGAATCGATCCGGACGGTTTTCCCGTAGCCGTTCTTTCCGTCCTTCTCGAGCGTTTGCACGCTCTCGATCATTATCGCCTGCATGGGATTTTCGGGCACGAGAAGATCGAGGCGATTGTCGACGGGTTCGAAAACCTTTCGCATGATCCGACCCTGACCGGACTTCCCCCGACCGGCCCCAAAAATGTCCTCGAGATGTGGGAAGGATTCCTCAGGGACCTATCCAATTTGAAAGCCAGTTTGGGGGGAAAGTCCGGGAACCCTTGACCAAGAATCTGTTTCAGGAATGGGGCGAGTTCCCGAGCTTCTCGAAAATCTCGTTCAGCATGTCCGCAAGACGAACCCCGGCCCGGATCAACTGGATATTCACGGCCCGTATGCTCGCTTCGTAGTATCTCTCGTTGAGAACGTCATCGGAGGGAAGTGAATAGACGTTCTGGACGCAGACCCGGTAGCTTTCGAACGCCCATCCAAGAGGTTTTCCATTCCGCATCTTTTCAACATCCATCTGGGAAAGGATTTTCTCGAGTCCCTTCACGTAGGTTTCCCGGGAAACCTTGGCGGAACGGATCAAACCACCATCCCATACGCGGTGCAGATTGCTGTCCTCCCCAAAATACCGAACCCGGCGCTGGGTGCCACCTCGATCGTTACCGGGTGTGCAGTGAATCGGGCAATGCACGTCGCCCACGAAATGGATGAGGAATTTCAGGGCATTCCGGCGGTCTTCGAGACTCCGGTTCAGGTCAGAGACGATTCCGACGAATTCATCGATCGAGGAAGCCACATTCGGTCCCGGGGCAGCTTTCAAGCTGACCTTGGTTCCATTCTTGGTCTTGGTTATCACGATGTAATGAACCTTGGTTTCGGGGAACCGGTCCTTGACACGGTCAGCCCATCCCCCGACCTGCTTCATGTTTTCCGTCCCGAGAAGTTGTTTGACCGCGACCCTCGCTTTGCTGGAGAGCCGGTTCTCGGCGAACATGGAAACGATTTCATGGCCGATTTCCCCCCAGGCGAAGGCCATCGAAGCCTGGAATGCGAGCAAAAGGGCGACTCCGACAACTCGAATCGATATCCGGAAGCAGTTTTCGTGTCTGGTGCGGTTCATCTTCCAACCTCCAATTCATCCTTCCCGAGGCCTTTACTTGAGAAACGCACGGGAACTTCCCAACGTTGAAAAATCGACACTCGCAAGCATTTTTGGCTGACTGACTAGTCAGTATTGACTCACGGGTCATTTTGTGCTATACTGGCTTCAGATGAAGCTTTTAAGTCAGAATAAGACCCCCAGACCAAAAAGAGGAACCAGCCGGGCCAGGATTCTCGAATCCGCGATGACCCTCTTTTCCCGCCAGGGCCTCGAAAACACGACCCTGGACGAGATCACGGCCCACGCGCATGTTGGAAAGGGCACGGTATACCGATACTTCCAAAACAAGGAAGCCCTCTTCATGGATCTGATTGAAGAAGTCTTGAAAAGGCTCTTCACATCCATGCGCGCCCTCCCCCTCCAGGGTTTTTTTGCCTCCGACCTGAAGGAGATTCTCCGATGCTACGTCACCTTCTTCTCACATAACCGGGATTATTTCCATCTCCAGCTGAAGCATTTCGCTTCATCCCCTACCGCCTCCAGGGAATCCTTTCACCGAATCGTCACCGACCAGCTGGAAATGTTCCGGGATCCCTGGAACGAGTGCCTCGAAGCGGGAATCCTGAAGCCGCTTCCGTTCTCGGATGTGGGTTTCCTCATCTTGGGAATGATGAATGCTTTTCTCCTGCACCATTTTCTTTCGAGTCCGGATGACCCTTCCGAAAGCCAACTCGATCTCATGGTCGAGGTCATCACCGGAGGAATATTCAAACCTTCACCGAGGTGAGAAATTGAAACACAGCTTTTTTGTCGCACTTTTCCTGATCATTCCACTCATCGCAACTTGTCTCGAGAATGCTCCGACGGAGCCTTTCGAAGACATGGAGGCAACCGTTGAACAACCGCTCGAGCTCTCCCCCGAGGCCAAGTCGGGGGAACCGCAGGTTGCTTCCCCCACCCCTCCCCTTGGGTTGAACTCCTGCATCGCGCTTGCACTGGCCCGGAACTATGCCTTTCTCGCCCAGAAGAACGAGTTCGAGAAGAACAAGGCGGGGGTTCTGGAGCAGGTTTCGATGACCCGACCCCACATCCGTTTCCAGGACTCCCTGACCAGGGTCGCAAAACTGATGTCCATCGGCGGCGGAAAAGGGATGTCCCTGGGCGAAAAGGAAGTCAACCTCGCCAGTTTCATTCTCACGCAGCCCCTTTTCTATTTCGGCCGCCTGGAACTGGGAATCGAGATGGTTGAAAAACAGAAGGAGGCCAGCACCCAGGCATTGGAAGCCAAGAAATGGGATATCACGCTCGACGTGATACGTGCGTATCTTCGGGTCTTGAAAGCGCGGAATTTCGAAAGAATCGCCCGCGAATCGCTCGGCCTTCTCGAGGCACACTTCGACCTTTCGAACAAGCTTTTCAAGGAAGGCGTGGTCCTGAAGACAGACGTCCTGTCCACAAAGGTCAAGCTCCTGGAAGCCAAACAGCGCGTGATCGAAGCGGTGCATTCCGGGAAGCTGGCAGCCCATTCTCTCAGACACCTCCTGGTGATCCCCGAAAACGAGCACCTGGAAATCAGCCCGTTCACGGTCAAGAGCGCGGAACCCTACACCCTCGAGCAGGCAGTCCTGGACGGCGAAAGCACTCCCGAAATCCGCCAGATGAAGGCTCTCGTCGAAATGCAGGGGAAGCGAAAGGAAATCGAGCGCCGCGGAAATCTTCCTGCCGTAAACCTTCAGGGGCAATGGGTCAGCGGATCCCAGTTCAACGAGAAGCAGAAGAACTGGAGTGCCACGGTCGTTCTCGATGTTCCCGTGTTCGACTCCGGGCAGACACGCGCCCGAACCCGCCAGGCCCAACAGGACATGAAGAAAACCGAGAACCTCATGCGGGACCGGATCCAAAGGCTCAGACTGGATATCCGGAACGCCTTCCAGAAGAAGGTGGAGATGCAGGAAATGCTCCAGGTGGTCGATGAAACCCTCGCCGCCTCCCAGGAAAATTTCGACCAGATCTCGGAGTTCTACAAAGCGGGATCGGTCCTCAACACCGATGTTCTCGAAGCCCAATTCGCCCTCAACAATGCACGCCTTAACCGGAGCAACACGTCATTCGACCTCCTGGCCTTCGAAGCGGAGCTCCTGAAACTGGCAGGACGGCTGGACCGTTTCCTGGCCGCGGTGGACTACCCGGATAACCCAGAAGGAAGCAAGGTGGAACCGTTATGAAAAAGTACATCATCGCAATTCTCATCGTCCTCGTCTTTCTTTCCGCCGGGGTTGCCCGCAGGTTTGCCCAATTGGGAAGTGCAACCGCAATCGAGAACATCACCAGCATCCAGAAGCAGGTCGGGATTCCCGTCAAGGCTTCCAAGCCCCGCCTCACCGAGGTCGGGGCAACTTTCGAGTTCCTCGGTTCGGTCGAAGCCTTCCGAGAAGCTGGAGTGAACGCCAAGATCGAGGAGAGGATCACCAGCTCCTCCCTCGAACTGGGGAGATTTATCCGCCAGGACGAGGTTGTGGTCCAGCTGTTCGACGAGACCATCCTGACCCAGGGTGAGCTCGTAAAGGCCAACCTCATGCAGGCTCGTGCAGGCCTCGAAAAAGCCCGCAATGGAGCCCGACCCGAGGAGATCAACCAGTCGAAGGCCAATGTCGAGGCCATGGAAGCGCAGTTCGAGAGTGCACGGCAGGAGTTCGAGAGAACCCAGAGGCTCCAGAAAGCTGATGCCATACCCCCACAGAAGGCGGAAAAGGTGGAGTCCGCCTTCGTTGCCGCGAAAGCACAACTCGGAGCCGCCCAACAACAGCTCAAGCTCGTTAAGACCGCGACCCGCCGCGAAGACCTGCAGATGGCGGAAGCCCTGGCGGCACAGGCTGAAGCCCAACTCCGTCTCGCCATGATCCAGCTCTCGTATACCAAGATCCGTGCCCCATTTTCAGGCTTCGTTTCCCATATCTACGTCCAGGTAGGTGAAGAGACGGGTAAGGGAAAACCCGTTTTCGACCTGGTCGATATCGACAGGGTGTATCTCCTCGTGGACGTTACCGAGTCGCAGATCTTGAAAATCGCCCGCGACCAGAAGGTGGTCTGTTTCCTCGACAGCCTTCCCGGAGTCGAGTTCCCGGGCTCGGTCGCGGAAATCGGGCCGAAAGCCGACCCGGTTTCGCGCACCTTTCCGGTGAAGATCCTCGTTCCAAACCCTGACCACAAGTTCCGTCCCGGAATGCTCGCCAGGGCACGTATCCGGAGCGAGTCTCCCAGGAACGCACTCCTGGTTCCCCTGACCGCCCTTCGTGGTATCAACGGCAGGGAGGGGATCTTCCTCGCCTCCGAGGGAAAAGCCAGATTCACAGCCGTATCCACAGGCCTTCGAGAGACCGGGATGGTCGAAGTCACCTCCGGGGTCGGCTCGGACTCCGAGGTCATCTTCGCAGGCAGCCAGGGCCTTTCCGACGGAGCGGCCATTTTCCTGTCCGAGGAGGCGGGCCGATGAATTTCGTCGGAATTTCCATCAGACGTCCGGTCATGGTGACCATGGTCCTTCTCTTCTTCGTCGTAATGGGTGTATTTTCCTACTTCGACATCGCAATCGACATGATTCCACGCGTCGATGTCCCGATCGTGACGATCGTGACGGTCTACCCGGGGGCAAGCCCGTCGAACGTCGAAACCCTCGTTTCGAAGCAAATCGAGGACGCCGTCAGCTCTATCAACGGGATCGACAAGCTTCGCTCGAGCTCCTACGAGGGATTCTCGAACGTGATCTTGGAGTTCGACGACAAGATCGACGTCGACGCCGCAGCCTCGGACGTCCGGGAGAAGATCAGCGCGAGCCGGTCCAAGCTTCCCGACGGAATCGAAGAGCCGGTCATCATGAAGCTCGACATCAACTCCCTTCCGGTCGTCAGCCTCGCGGTCACAGGTCCCCAATCGGTCGAGGAGATCTTTCCGGTGGCAAAGGATTACGTTAAGGAGGAACTCGCCAAGACAACGGGGGTTGCGGACGTTTCCCTGATCGGCAACCGGGAGCGGGAGATCCTCGTCCAGGTTTCCCAGAGCCGTCTAAAAGCCTACGGGTTTTCGGTCCTCTCGCTTGCGGGCTTGTTGGCCCAGAAAAGCCACAACATCCCCAGCGGTCACATAACCCAGGAGCGGATGGAATACTCGATCCGGATGGATGGTGAGTTCACCTCCGTTCAGGAGATTCGCGAAGCCCCGATCCCGCTCCGGAACGGCAAGACCATCACCCTCGGCCAGATCGCCGACGTCCGGGATACGCATGAAGAGCTTCGCCAGGCGGTTCGGCTCAACGGTCAGAGCGCTGTAGGCCTTGTCATCAAGAAGCGCTCCGACGCGAACTCGGTCGAAACATGCGAGGGGATAATCCGGAAGGTCGAGCAGATGGCTGAAAAACTGCCGGCGGGGATGAAGATCCAGGTCACGAGGAACCGCTCCACCTTCATCCAGGACTCGATCGACGAACTGAACGGGAACCTCCAAGCGGGCATCATCATCACCGGGCTCATCCTGTTTCTTTTCCTCCACTCGTTCAAGGCAACCGTGATGGCCGTCGTTTCGCTCCCCGTGGCGATCATCGGCACCTACATCCTTCTCTACCTGGCTGATTTCACGATCAACATGATGACCCTCCAGGCTCTGGCGATCTCTGTCGGAATACTCGTGAACAACGCCATCATCGTCATGGAGAACATCTACGTGCACATCAAAAGAGGGAAAGACCCCAAAACCGCGTCCGAAGAGGGAACCAACGAGATCATCGTCGCGGTCTCCGGTGCAACGCTGACGAACGTTGTAGTCTTCGTTCCCATTGCCTTCATGACGGGAATGGTCGGCAAGATGTTCTACCAGTTCGGCATGACGGTAACCTTCGCGACGTTCCTTTCGCTGTTGGTGGCGTTTACAATGACACCGTTACTCTGCGCATACTTCCTCAAGCCCGAAGATGCCGATTCTTCCAGGAAAAACTGGTTCGGCCGGACCTGGGACAAGCTTTACGGAAGGCTCGAGACAGACTACCAGACCGCGCTGAAGTTTTCCCTCAACCACAAGCTTCTCACGGTGGTCCTCGGGATACTGGCATTGCTCATCACAAGTCCCCTGGGAAGGCATATCGGTTTCGAATTCGTCACAGAACCAGACCAGAAGGAGTTCGATATCACGCTGAAGATGCCGCCAGGTACTTCCCTCGAGCGAACGAACTCGGTCCTGGAATTGGTGGAGAAGGAGATCTCGAAGAACCCGGAAGTGAAACATCTTTATACAAAGCTCGGGAAGACCGAATCGATGATCGCGGGTTCCACGGACGGGGTCAACCTGGGCGAGATATCGGTGGCGCTGAAAAAAGACTCGGACGTCCCGACCGATGCCTTCATTGCCCGCCTGACTCCCTTCCTGGCACGCATTCCCGAGGTCGAAGCGAACGTCCGGAAAACCGGGATGTTCGGCACCCAGGAATCTCCTATCCAGATCTACGTGACAGGAGACGAACTGGAAAAGGTCGAAGCCCTGACACGCAAGGTGGCCGCGATCGTCGCCGACACACGCGGGACCGCCGACGTCCAGATCAGTTTCGAGAGGGGAAAACCCGAGGTCCGCGTGATTCCGCGCCGGGAAGAGATCTCGAAGTATGGCCTCACCGAACTCAACCTGGCAGCCCAGCTTCGGAGCTACTTCGAAGGGGACACCTCCTCCGTTTTCCGAGAAAAAGACGACGAGTTCGATATCCGTATCAAGCTCGACAAGGATATCCGGAGCGATATCGAAAACATCCGACGCCTCAATGTCATACTTCCCGGCGGGCAGGCGGTTCCCCTCGTCCAGATCGCGAACATCGAGGAGACGAGCGGTCCCGCCCGGATCGACCGGTATTCACGGAACAAGGCGATCCTGGTCACATCGAACGTCCTGGGCCGGAGCCTCGGTGAGATCATCACCGATATAAGAAACGGCGTGAAAGCACTCGACCTTCCTGCGGGATACGACGTGATCTACACCGGAACGATCGAACGGATGGAGGAATCCTTCTCAGCCCTGCTGACCGCAATGGCCCAGGCGGTCATCTTCACCTACATGTTGATGGCCGCTCTGCTCGAATCATTCATTCATCCTTTCACGATCCTCCTGAGCTTTCCCCTTTCCTTCTGCGGAATCCTGGTTGCAATGTTCCTGACCGGAAAGACGATCTCGATCTTTTCCCTGATGGCCATCGTCATGTTGGTGGGGATCGTCGTCAACAACGGGATCCTGATGTTCGAACAGATCAAGGTCCTCCGGGACCAGGGAACATCCTGCCTCGAAGCTGTGGTAACGGCATGCCCCAGGACATTGCGCCCCATCCTGATGACGGCGGCCGCAACCATTTTCGCGATGGTTCCGCTCGCTCTTGGTCAGGGAGCCGGGGGGGAGATGCGCGCTCCCATGGCGATCATTTCCATCGGTGGTCTTTTCGCTTCGACCGTCCTTTCGATGTTCATGATTCCTGTCATATACCACTTCGTCGAAACCCGCATCCTGCGGACAACCTAGCGGAGACTGACCGAATATCTCCCTTACTTGACAATCCCTCCCAATTTGGGAATCATTAGACCACCTCGAGGAAAGAAGGATTTGTCATGGGAACCGATTTCAAGGCGTTCGCGGAAGAGAACATTGTCGTTTTCGACGGTGGAATGGGCACGATGCTCTACCAGAAGGGCGTCTACATCAACCAGGTCTACGACGAACTGAACCTCTCGAACCCCAGCCTGGTCCAGAAGATCCACAAGGAATACCTCGATGCGGGGGCCATGGTCCTGGAGACGAACACTTTCGGGGCCAACCGTTTCAAACTGACCCCTTCGGGACTCTCCGACAAGATCGAGGCGATAAACTTCCAGGGAGCCAAGATCGCAAGGGCGGTTGCGGGCCCCAACACCTTCATAGCAGGTTCCATCGGCCCACTGGGAATCAGGATCGAACCCTGGGGCAAGACCTCGGTCGAGGAAGCCGAGGCGGCATTCTCGGAGCAGGCCAAGGGCCTCCTTGCAGGCGGAGTCGACCTCTTCATCCTGGAGACCTTTTTCGACCTCAACGAGATCCGGCAAGCCATCCGCGCGGTCAGGAAGCTGACCGACAAGCCCCTCATCGCTTCTATGACCATCAACGAAGACGGAAATGCCCTCTACGGAACCAGTCCCGACGTCTTCACCCCGAAACTCGACGAATGGGGAGCGGATTTCATCGGCCTGAACTGTTCGGTCGGCCCGAAGGTGATGTTCGACGCCATCGACCACATGCGCGGTCTGACATCGAAGCACTTCGTCGTCCAACCCAACGCGGGAATGCCACGGGCGGTCGACGGCCGGATGATCTACCTCGCCAACCCCGAATACTTCGGTGAGTATGCCAAGCGGTTCATCCAACTCGGCGTCAGGATACTCGGAGGGTGCTGCGGAACCACCCCGGAACACATACGTTGGATCTGCCGCGCATCCAAGGCACTCGAACACCAGCAGAAAAAGACCAGCCAGATCATCGCGGCCCGCGGATCCGCCACTGTGGCCGACACCGAAGAGGTCAAGGCCATACCCCTGCCGGAGAAATCGACTTTCGCCCGAAAGATCGCAGAAGGGAAGTTCGCCGTCTCGGCGGAGTTGACCCCACCAAAAGGGTGCGACCCGACCCGCATTCTCGAGCACGCGAAAGCGCTCAAGGCTCAGGGAATCGATGCGATCAACATCCCGGACGGCCCACGGGCTTCAGCCCGCCTGAGCCCCATGGCGATGGCGATTCTCATCGAACGAGAAGTCGGGATCGAGACCATCCTCCACTACTGTTGCAGGGACCGGAACATCCTCGGAATCCAGTCCGACCTGCTGGGAGCGGCTGCCATGAAGCTCAAGAACATCCTCTGCATTACGGGCGACCCACCGAAGGTGGGAAACTACCCCGAAGCCACCGCCGTGTTCGATATCGATTCCATAGGTCTCACGAACGTTGTCTTCCGGCTGAACCACGGCAAGGACCTGGGCGGCAACCCTATCGGGAAGCCGACCGGGTTCCTCATCGGGATCGGAGCAAATCCGGGAGCGATCGATCTGGACCTCGAAATCCGCAGGTTCGAATGGAAGGTCGATGCTGGAGCCGAGTTCGCCATCACCCAACCCGTTTTCGATATCGGGCTCCTGGAGCGCTTTCTCTCCCGCATCGCCCATGTGAAGATCCCGGTCCTGGCCGGAATCTGGCCGCTGACCAGTCTCAAGAACGCGGAATTCATGAACAACGAGGTCCCCGGGGCTTCCGTCCCCGAACCGATCCTGGCCAGGATGAGAGCCGCACCGACAGTGGAAGCGCAACGCGAGGAAGGGATCAGGATCGCCCGGGAAGCCCTGCAACAGGTCATGCCGATGGTCCAGGGAGTCCAGGTCAGCGTCCCGATGGGGAAGGTGGAATCCGTCCTGAGGGTCCTCGAGATCCTTCCTGAATACAAGGGAAAAAGCGCATGAAGAAGAAGATCGGACGCCGGCCTGTCGGGGAGATCCTAGAGAAGATTCGGGAGCGGGTTTTGGTCTTCGACGGCGCCATGGGATCAAATCTCCAGACCCTGGGCCTGACACGCGACGATTTCGGGGGATTCGAAGGGTGCAACGAAGCTCTCAATCTTTTCTCCCCACATTCCGTCCGGGAGATCCACGAGAGGTTCCTGAAGGTCGGGTGCCGCGTCGTCGAGACCAACACGTTCGGGGCGACCCCGATTTCGCTCGAGGAATTCGGCCTGGCCGAGCGCACCGCCGAGATCAACCGGTCTGCAGCGAGGCTCGCGCGGGAAGCCATCGAGAATGTTCCCGGTGATCCCGACCGTTTCGTGGCGGGGTCGATCGGTCCGACAGCGGTCCTTCCAACACTTGGGCAGGTCAGCTTCGAGAAGCTCTTCAGGTCATATTCCGAGCAGGTTGAGGGATTATGGGAGGGCGGGTGCGACATCCTGATCGTGGAAACCTGTCAGGATATTCTTCAAATCAAGGCTGCTCTTCTCGCGATCCGCAGACTGTTCGAGCGGGAGGGCTGCCGGTGCCCGGTAATGGTCTCGGTTACCATCCAACCCAGCGGGACCATGCTCATCGGAAGCGACATCTCTGCTGTCCAGAGCGTTTTCGAGGGGTATGACTTCGTCGACTCCATCGGTTTCAACTGTGCTACAGGCCCCCTCGAGATGGTACGTCACGTCACCACGCTAACCCGCTCGACAGGAAAACTGGTCAGCGTCATGCCAAACGCGGGGCTTCCGGAAAATGTCGGGGGGAAGGCTGTTTACAAGCTTTCCCCGGAGGAGTTCGCGGGATTCCTCAAGAGTTTCGTCGAGCAAGACGGGGTTTCGATCGTTGGCGGATGCTGTGGGACTACCCCCGACCACCTTGGAGCAGCGGTCCGGGCGGTGGAAAAGGCCCGACGGGGAAGCCGACAGGTCCGGACGATCCCCTCCGCCGCGAGCGTTTTCCACTCCGCCCCCCTCAGGCAATCTCCCCCACCCTGCCTGG
Source organism: uncultured bacterium (assembly GCA_964428355.1). Classification (GTDB taxonomy): domain Bacteria; phylum Muiribacteriota; class Ozemobacteria; order Ozemobacterales; family Ozemobacteraceae; genus CAYRYU01. The sequence goes on along the minus strand of CAYRYU010000071.1, from coordinate 8,645 downwards.
TCGGAGAACGAACGAACTCCAATGGTTCCCGGCAGTTCCGGGAATTCCTTACCCGCGAAGACTGGGAGGGGATGCTCGGAATCGCCAGGGATCAGTCCCGCGGAGGGGCACATATCCTCGATCTGTGCGTCGCCTACGCGGGCCGAAACGAGAAGAAGGATCTCGGCACGCTCGCGGAGAAGTTCGCCCGCCAGATCCGCCTGCCACTGATGATCGACTCCACGGACCCCGAGGCTGTTGAGGCAGCGTTGAAAAGGCATGGAGGGAAATGCGTCATCAATTCCGTAAACCTGGAGGACGGCGGGACAAAGCTTCGCCGGACGGCAGCGATCGCCCGTGATTTCGGTGCAGCTCTGGTCGCGATGACGATCGACGAAGAGGGGATGGCCATGACGGCCCGCCGAAAAGTCTCTGTCGCGGGACGGATGATGGATATTCTTTCCCGGGAGTTCCAGTTCAAGCCGGAAAACGTGATTTTCGACCCGCTCACTTTCACGGTTTGCAGCGGGGATCCCAATTTGAGAACCGCGGCTCGTGAAACTCTCGAGGCGGTCTCGGACATTTCCGCCTCCTTCCCCGAATCCCAAACGATTCTGGGAATCAGCAACGTTTCCTTCGGCCTCAACCATCAGCCCCGGGAAGTCCTGAACAGCGTCTTTCTTTCCGAGGCGACTGCCAGGGGCCTGACAATGGCAATCGTCAACCCCGCAGGAATCATTCCCCCATTCAGGATTCCCCAAGGCCAGAAAGCCCTGGCCACCGACCTTCTTTTGAACCCGGGGCCTACGGGAACGGAACTCCTGCGCTTCATCGAGGCGTTCGAAGACCATGGTCAAGCCCAATCTGGGAAAGCCGAGGGCAAGGGCACCCTACCCCCGAAGGAACGCTTGCGGGAGAAGATCCTTGAGGGAGATTCCTCCGGGCTCGAAGACCTCCTCCGGCGGTTGGTGGGGGAGGTGCCCCCGATAGAGATCATCAACACGATCCTGATTCGAACGATGAGGGAAGTTGGTGAGCTTTTCGGCAAAGGGGATATGCAGCTCCCCTTCGTTCTCCAATCCGCCGAGGTCGTTCGGGCGGCGATGAAACATCTGGAAAAGGAGATCCCCCCCGACGAGTCTACCAGAGGGGAGAAGGTGGTCCTGGCCACCGTCAGCGGGGATGTCCACGATATCGGGAAGAACCTCGTGAACATCCTTCTTTCGAACAATGGCTACCAGGTGATCGATCTGGGAATCAAGGTCGACATCGATACCATGGTGTCTGCCGCACGGGAGGAGGGTGCGACCGTCATCGGAATGAGCGGACTACTGGTAAAGTCCACCCAGGTGATGCGAGAAAACCTTCTGGAACTCAACCGTCGGAAATTCTTCCCCCGCGTCCTGCTTGGTGGCGCAGCACTGACGCGGGAATTCGTCGAAAACGACCTTCGACGGGATTACAAGGGTGAGGTTTTCTATGCACAAGATGCGTTTGCGGGCTTGTCAGTCCTGGATTCGCTTTTCCGAAAGGATGGTTCCACTCCAGCTCGAATAAAAGCCTCAACCGGGGAAGAGGAAAAAGCCAACCGATCCGCTTCCAAACTCAAGAAAGCAACGAAAGGAAAGGGCACAAAGCGCCCCCTCCCCCACCCCAAATCATTGTTCCCCTGGTCGGGCACGAAACTGCTCGAACCATCCCTGGACGAGATTATTCCTTTCCTCGAAAAACGTGTCCTTTTCGAGGGTCGATGGGAGTATTCAAGGGGAAAGCGCACGGTCAGCCAACAGAATGAGTTTTTCAAGACCGAGCTTGAGCCAATTCTCGAAAAGCTTTTCCTCGAGATCAGGAAGAACAATCTGCTAACCCCGAGGGGAATTCTGGGCTTTTTCCCGTGCACCCGAAAAGGCGATCGGCTCGAAATCCGGACCCCCGATTCAGGTCTGTCCAGGGTTTTCCACTTCCCCCGCGGAAAGAAGGAACCCCATCTTTGCATCGCGGATTTCTTTCCTTTCCCCGAGGAAGGAAAAATCGCTCTCTGGGCGGCTACGGTAGGACGAGAAGCCTCTTTTCACGAAAAAGGGCTTTTCGATTCCAACCGTTTGCGCGACTACCTGCATTTTCACGGGCTTTCGGTGGAATTGGCCGAGGCCACTGCAAAATGGATCAACTCCAAAGTGGTCAAAGACCTCTCAACGGATCTACCGGTTGTGAGATTCTCGTTTGGGTTCCCTGCGTGCCCCGATCTCGAGAACCAGAAGCACCTCCTCGAGCTTCTCGAGGCGCACCGAGTAGGGATTTCCCTGACGGATTCCTTTCAAATGGTTCCCGAGCAGTCCACAGCAGGGTTCCTTGTCATCCATCCTGACGCAAGGTATTTCATTCCGTGATGCCACGCACGGTTCAAGGTTTTCCCAATGGCCGAATCCATTGAGTTTCTGGTTCGGGTGTTCATTGGAGCTTTCGAAAAGCTCCTTTTTCTCGATTTCGAGACCTTTTCCATCCTTTTCTTTTCGCTGAAAATTGCCTTCCTTGGCACTCTGATCGGGCTTGTTGCGGCCTTACCCTGCGTTTTTCTCGTGCACTTCGCCCCCCCCCGAATCAGGGTATGGCTTTTCATCGTCTTCCAGGGCCTCCTTTCCGTTCCGACGGTCATTGTCGGGACCACCCTGTACCTGCTCCTGTCAAAACGCGGACCGATGGGCGCTCTTGAACTCATGTTCACACCGTCCGCCATTCTTCTTGGGGACGTTTTTCTGGTGGTACCTCTCTTGACGGTCTTCATTTCGTCCGCGATTTCCCAGGTTCCCGAAGGGGTGATGGAAACGGCCAGAAACCTGGGGGCAGGGCGCTTCCTGATCTTTCGAATACTCCTCCGGGAATGCCGAAGGGCAATCGTCGTCGCGGCCTGCGCAGGTTTCGGAAGAGTGATTTCCGAAGTTGGGGCCGCGATGATCCTTGGAGGAAACATCAAGGGCTACACGCGAACCCTGACCACGGCGATGGTCCTGGAAACCGGAATGGGAGAAACCGAGCTTGCCATTGCCCTGGGAATCCTCCTGTTGTTTTTTTCCTTCGCCAGTGTTGCCATCGCGAACACCCTTCGTCGCAATCCGTTTCCGGTTTCTGAACAGGAACCTCTGTCAACCGTAGTGATGCCGAATTTGGGTTCAGGAAAGGCCAAACCCGTTCTTTCAGATTCTCCTCCGGTTGCCCCAATTGAGATTTTCTCTCTTCGCAAGGATTTCGGGGCCCGGGTCCTGTTTTCGGGGAAGGATTTCTCCCTCCCTTTGTCTGGCGGAACTGCGTTGATGGGGAAATCAGGGTGCGGAAAATCCACGTTACTTCGGATCCTGGCGGGTATCACGGAACCCTCGTCCGGTTCGATCAGTGTGGGTGCACGAAAAGGGATTCTGGTTTTCCAGCGTCCCTATCTTTTTTCCGGAACCGTTCGTGAGAATCTGGGGTTTGGATTGCATATCCGGGATTTCTCAGAAGACGCGATCCGAAAGGAAACATCGAGACTGGCAGGGATTCTGGGGCTCACGGGTCTTTTGGACCGCGATTGCTCCGTACTCTCGGGTGGAGAGGCGGTCCGGGTTTCCATCGGCCGGGCGATGGCAGTACACCCGGATCTCCTACTACTAGACGAATCACTGAGCCATCTCGACGCCGAAACCCTGTCCCCCATTCTGGAACTCCTTCGCCAGTTCGTTGGATCCGGAGGAGGTCTGATACTGGTTAGCCACGACGAAGCTTTCGCCAGATCCCTTTGCCGGAATCTGGTCCGACTTGAAAACGGGGAGTTTTTCCTGGCCGTCTGATCTGATTCCCCGACTTCTCCGGCATTTCCGGCTTCTCCAGTTTCCCCCGCTATCCTCTACCACTTTCCTCTCAACACTTTCCCCTACCACTTCCGGTTTTGGATTTCCCCTGTTAAAATTGTGAAACGACACCTTCTGGAGGGGTACCCATGAGAAAGCTTCTCCTTTTCCTGGTTCTTTCCCTGGCCGCTTCGATTTCCTGGGCGGGTCCTTTCGACGAGGATTCGGTGCAGACCGGTGGGCAGACCGGGGTCACCACCATCCCGACCCACGAGCAAACCCTCATCCCCACGCCCGAGCCCAAGGTCCCCGCCGATGGCCTCGCATCAGCGACCCCGGATGGCCGTGCAGCAACCGGTCAGCTGAAATCCCTCCTCGAAAAATTCCGCGAGTACCTTGCAGCGAAAGACTACAAGCGGGCTTCAGAGGCTGCAGCCTACATCACGCGGCTCACCCGGGACTCGGGGACGGGAAAAAACCTGAAGCCTGGAATCTACAGCCGGATGAACGCCGGCGGGGTCCACCCATCCGTGGTCAACGAGTTGAAGGGGGGAATCTCCGGAACCAAAAGCCAGATGTATTCCGAAATGTCCGCTGCCATACTCAAAGCAGCGAACACCCACAAGGGGTATGACACTTCCAAGGGGCCTGGAGGAGGCGACGTTGCCTGCGCCTGGTTCACCTCGATCGTTCTTCGTGCGGCGGGGGTCGTTCCCGCGGGGTGGAATGAAAATGTTGCGGTCAACCTGTCCCGCCGGTTGGTCAAAGAAATGGGATGGTCGAAAGTTCCGCCCAACGGAAATCCGGATAGCGGAAAGATCAAGAAAACCTCCATGAAGCCAGGCGACATCGTCTTTTGGAGTCCGAGCGATCACGTCGGGATCTACCTGGGCAATGGAATGGCCCTTTCCAACAGCTCTTCCGATGCGGAATCGAAGATCCACCCTGTTGCCGGTTACTATGACGGTTGGGTTCCCCGTTACGTGGTAAGGCCTCCGGGAAACTGAAGTGCCCTCCCCCCGGACCTTCGTCCTCCTGCTCCTTCTGGCTTGGTTCGCCCAACCCGGTTTCGGCCAGACCCCATCTCTTGACCTGGAATTCGGAATCGGTTCGGAAACGGGTTGTTTTGGCATTTTTTCTCCCCGGGAGGGCCCTGAATCCGGGCCGCTTTCCGTGGTTTCAACGGAAGGAGGGGGATTCGCGGCACTCGATGTACCCAACTCGCGGGTTCAGTTCTTCGACCCCGACGGCCGACCGGGAATCATTTCCTCTCTTCCACCGGGAAAGTTCACCGACCTCGCAGCCGCTCCTGATGGAACGTTCTGGATCATGGACGGAAAGAACCGGACCATCAGCCTTTTCAACGGAACCGAGTGGGGGGAGGCTTTCCAAATCCCGTCTGGGGCCGGTTTTCCTTCGCAACTCGATCTCCTCGCCTGCACAGGGAAAAACCTCGCCATTCTCGATTTCGCAGGACCTTCGCTGTACTGGTTCTCCCGCGAAGGGCAGCGGGTCTCCGGTGCGAGCATCCCTACCGCCCTGGGAATCATTCCGACCGAAAAAGAATCGGTGATGCTGCTCGCCCTCGGCGAGGAGGACGAATACAACCGCCTTCTGGAGATCGATTCGACGGGAAATCCGGTATCCGAAAAGAAGCTCGAAGGTGAAGGTTTTTCCGGTGCCCGACTCCTGTCCATTCTCAATGACGGGAGAGCGGTCGTCCTCGGCAACAAGTCCGAGGATCCTTTCCTCAAGGAACTTTTCACCGTTTCCAGGTCGGGAGAAAAAGCCGTATTGGCTGGTTTTTCGGCGAAGTTCCGTTTTTCCTCACACCTCGGAGGGCTGACGGGAAAAACCCTTTGGTTGAACGTCTCCCGGCTTGGCGAATCCCTGGTCAGAATCCGGAGGATTTCCCTGGACTGAACCACAGGTTCGCTTTTCCAGCCAGGGTTCAATGCCCGTCAGGTCCTTGATGCAGTTCCTTCCCTTCTCCCGCCGGGCTTCGAGAGGATCGATCAGAAGACATTCCATTCCGACCTTCCGGCTTCCGTTGACGTCGAAATGCACGAAATCCCCGATGTAAACGACCTGGGAGGCATTCAGACCCGATTTCTCCAATCCCATGCGGAAGATCCTCGGGTCGGGTTTCTCCACTTCGACGACCTGGGAATCCAAAGCGAATTCGAAAAACCTGGCCAACCCCAACTGCGCAAGCTGTTTCTGGACCCTTCCATCGCTGTTGGAAATCACTCCCAGGAAAAACCCCTTTGACTTCAGGCGGGAGAGGAGTCCCACGGCTCCTTCCGAAACGCGCGACCAGAGGTTTTCCCGCAAATGTTCTTCTTTCAGGGCGAAAGCAAAGGTTTCGAGGCTTTCCTGTGGGAATTTCCCGATTCCAAGATTACAGACGGCATCACCAAAGTAGTCCAGCCACCAGTTCTGGGAAAAAGGGAATCCCTTGCCCAACCTCTCATCCATACTGACGGTTGCCCGTTGGATTGCAGCTACCCATGCTTCCGGAAGGGTCTTTTCCCCTGTTACCGTGAGAAACACCTCAGCAATCCTACGGGGATCCGGATGGATCAAGGTTCCACCCAGATCGAAAAAGATCCCCGAGATTCCACGGGCCTTTCGCTTCTTCGATTCCATACGATATTTGTGTATATCATACCCGCACGAATTGTGGTAATTTTCCAATATGAGCGGAATTTCCAGCCTTCCCGGTGGATTCACCGCCTTGATTCCTGCCCCCAGGAGAATTTTCGGTCAACGGATCTTCCTCCAAAGGCTGACTAAAAAGCACTCCAAAGCCGCCCACGAACTTATCTGCCAGAACCGGTTCTGGCTGAAGCCTTGGATGCCTGAAGTCCCGGATGGTTTTTCCATCCAGAACGCCGAACGGATCATCCGGCTCGAAAGCAATGAAGCCAGAAGGGCCCAGCGCCTGGACCTGGGAATCTTCGATTCGGAATCCCGGGCTTTGATCGGGAAGATTTCGATCCACTCGATCCGATGGGGAATTCAACATTCCGGAGGACTGGGCTACTGGATTGACCAGGATTTCGCATGCCAGGGGCGAATGAAGGAGGCGGTAGCGACGACGGTTTCGCTCGCTTTCGGAGAGTTGTTCTTCCATCGGGTCTGGGCGGGGGTGAATCCATCGAATGTCGCCTCAAAGAAGCTGCTCGAGGCTCTCGGCTTCCAAATGGAGGGGATCCATAGGAAGGAACTCTTCATCGACGGCCACTGGCAGGACCAATGCCATTACAGTATTCTTGCCGAAGAGTATCCTGTTCGCGCAAGGGAATGGAAGAAGCGGGGGTGGCTGGGAAGTTTCCCTGATCCTCAGGCGTAGATAAGGGCGTAGAGCTTTTCCGCCTTCTCCGGGTTCAACTTCTTCAGCTTGTTGTACATCCCGATTGCATTGGGTTTGTCGCCCATCTTGGCGTAGACGATCCCGGTGGTGAAGATCAGGTCTCGATCATTGGGAGTCATTTCGAGAGCTTTCTTGTAGTGTTCCAGGGCACCCTTGTAATCCCTGATCTTGTAGAAGGCCAGCCCGACCTTGTTGATGACTAAGACATCATTCTCGTCGGCTTTCAAAGCGACCTGGTACAAAGTCAACGCCCTGTTGAATTCATGTTTGGAAAAAGCCTCATCCCCGGCTTTAACTGCGGCTTCCTTATCAAGGTGCATGGTCCATCCCCCGCTCCTGGAAATTCTTACTTCTTTCCGGGATAAATATAGATGGTCTTCTGGGCAATATCAACTCCCCAATCGATCCCGGCTTTTTGACCGATCGAGTCGAGCAATTCGTCAAGAGTGACGTCGTCCTCTTTCAGGGTGACCTGAAAGGTCTGCAGTTGGTCCAGCCCCTTGATCTCGAAGGAATCCTCGGCTTCCTGTCCATAAACACCCGCGGCATGTTGAAGAATGGTTTTTCCGTCGTAGTTTTCGCACTCCCATGTCTTCATGACCATGAAAATCGCTGAACTGGTGTCTTTTGGGAAAACCGGGAGGGGGCCGCTGGGTTGCTGGGGGGCGGGGGATCCCTGGTTTGCAGGGGGAACGGAAGTTGGGCTTGGGGTGGTGGTATTCGGGGGGACGGTTGAAACAACAGCGGTTTGGTTGGACGGGGGGTTTGCGGGGATTCCAAGGGGTGGCTCATTCCCGATAATGATTTCCGCTGAATCTCCCTGGTCACCCGATTGAGGTGAGCCTTGGTTATTGGTTGGCGGAAGGACGGAAATCGGAGCGATATCGATGGGGCTTTCCTGAACGGATTTTGAAGGATTGGGGTTTTTGTCCCCGGGAAGGGGAATCAAAGCCTCGGGATCTTTTACCGGGGTCTTCCCTTGAGGGGTACGATCTGTGACGGTTTCGGGGAGGGGAAGGAGTTCCTCTCCGGTTTTCCGGATTTTCTTCGTTGAACTGGCGGTTCCCGGGGCCTCCGAGGTTCTCGGTGCACCCGGCTTTGGGAGGGGCAACAAGGTTTCCCCTTCTTCCTGGGCAATGATAGGCACTGGTCCTCCCGCCACCAGGGAAGCGACCAGTAGGGAAAGGGTGATAATCCTTTTCATTTCTTCCATGATTCTTCCTCGTTGGATCGTATTTGTCCCATTCACCGACTTATTATATCACTAACAACGGGCTAATGGACCATCGGATTTGCGGACCTTGCCGTCGATTCGTTTTTTCTGTCAGGTTTTGTACAGGGATTTTTTGGAAGGAATTTGCTTGACATTATCCTTCGTCGGTGCTACACTGACCAAACCCCCCGAAAAAGGGGTACCCCGCAAGGGGCTGATCATTGAGAACAAGATCGAAGGACGAATGGAAGAC
>CAYRYU010000070.1:0-37609 GCA_964428355.1 uncultured bacterium | reverse complement strand
CGAGAGTCTTTCGTCTTGCGGGTGAACTGCCTTGGATGTACACCGCCGCCGTTTAGTCGGTTTAGGGGCTGCGAAATCGCGTGAGGCTCGGGGCTGAAACGCCCGGAGTTCGTTAAGAAGCTTACCACAGTGGCGAAACCTGGGTAAATCCTGATCGGGTCCCTGCCCCGGTTGGCAGTGCAACCGTGCGGGGAAGGCTGAGGAAAGGATGCGTGGCGATGGGGAAGCAGATCCGGATAAGTGTCAAAGGGGATCGATTGGTGAAGACCGACCCTTTCCGGGACCAGGTGATAGTGATCATGGCCTATCCCCCCCGGGCTTGGGTCAAGTCGGGCCCGGGCCCCTGGAAGGGGTTCTATCCTTATATTCCCCGATGCCTGGTCAAGGCATCACTGGATCCTGACCCCACCCCACCCAGGCCGGACTGGGCTCGGATTCGAACCAGGGAGGAACGCTACAAGGCCATTCTGGAGATTCGGAGGCATCTCTTCATCGGGAAATGGCTCGAATTCCTCCGCCTTTTTCCCGAGGAGCATCGCCGCGTCGTCTGTCGGTTCGAAGCAATCCCCGATGAGGAGGTGTTTTGGATCCTGAACCTGCTTGCCAGAATCCCCGGTCTGGAAACGATCGCCCGGAACAGCCCCGTCCTCTTTGCCCTGCTCGCCAGCATCAGGCATTTCCTGCCGGCGCAGACGGAGAACCGCTGGCTCGACCGCACCCGAGCCCTAGCTTTCAAGCCACAGCGGGTCATTCTCAGAAAGCTGGGATTCCACTGCAGCCCCAAAGCACTCTCGAGGCTTCCCCCCGACCGGGTCAACGCATTCTCTCTTCACAGATACCGCGATTTCCTGGCGCGAGGCGGTTCCCTGGCCCAACTCGGGACGATTTCCCCCGGACTGTTCGCCCTTCTTGCCCGCAGGCCCCGCATCCTCGAACCGCTGGGGGGCAAAGCCCTGAGGGAGCTAAATATGATTACCGACCCCATCCAACTGTCCGTTGTCACCGACATCCTCATCGACCTGCAAAACGCTGCGGTTCGCCTCGCCAACCGTTTTCCCGACCTTGCCACGAAGGAGTTTCAGACTCTCAAATCCCTTCGCGAGTTCCACACCCGTCTGGAGGAATGGTGCCACCACCACCCGGGGGAGGTCAGTTCCCGTGGAACTGCCTGGCTTCGCTCTCCAGCCAGGTTCCCCCCACCCCCGGTCCCGGGCGATGGACTGACGGTTTTTCCGATCTCCTCACCAGAAGAGGCCCGGAAAGTTGGGGCAGAGATGGGCAACTGCATCGCAGGCCTGATCGGCCAGATCGCCTCCGGGAAAATCTTCCTGTACCGAATCTCCCGAGGCGGCCAAACCGCGGTCGCGAGCCTCATCAGGAACGAAAAGAATCCATGGGAATTGGGCTCCATCCTGGGACCAGGAAACTCCCTGCCCGGGCGGGAAGCAAAGGCCCAGGCTATAAGGGTCCTACAGTCCCAGATCCGTCGGATCAAACTAAAGGGAGGAAAATGATGGAACGGTGGATGCCTCAAATCTGTCTCATGATCACCCTCTCGCTGAGCGGGACTCCGCGCCCCCTTTGGATCACGATCTCGGGGCCGTCGGGAACGGGGAAATCCATCCTTGCGCGCAAGCTGTCGAGGACCATGGCGAACCAAGGAATCACCTCAGAAATCGTCGAGCTTGACGGATACCTCCGATCCAAGGAGTATCGCCGGCGTCTGATAACTTCTTACGCCATCCCGGGGTATGAACTGGGGACGCTCCGGGCCGACCTGATGAATCTCCAATCCGGAATTGTCATCCCTCGTCGGATCTACATTCCCGAACGGCATCTGGCGGTGACCTGCGATCAGCCTGTCTCTGCGTTTACCGACGTGGTCATCCTCGACGGGGTCATTTCCCATCTGCTTTTCGATCTCGTTTTCCCCAGCCGGACCAGCTTCGGAATTGCCATCCGGGCAGCGTCCATCCCACTTCTGATGGCGGCAAAGATCGTAGCCAGCATCCGCCGGGGAGCGTACTCCCCCCGGGCGGCGGAATCCAACGCGCTCGAGCTGCTGCCAAGTGCCCTTGAAGTCCCTTCCGAAAAGAACCCCAACGTCAAGTTGCATCTCGAAAAAATCCAGCCCCACCGACTCGAACTCGAAATTGGCAAGCGTTCCGGAGGTGGACGATGAAAAGTTCCATTGCGGGACGTCTCTGGAGCAATGCCATGGAGGGGACAGCCTTGGATCCCGTTGGTCTGGCATGGGTGAAAGTAAGGATATCAGCATTCAGGCGACTGGAGAAAAGTGGAAGAATCAAGGGAAGGTTGATCGAAAACACCTTCACGCTTGGAACACGACTTGCCCGGGCCTGGCATGCCTGGAATTCCATCGAGGCCTTTGGGACAACCACGGAGGAGGGAACAACGCGGGAGCTGAAGGGGCTTCTTCAGGAAGCCGCCAAAGCCAGTTCCAGACTCACGGAAACGGTCTCCGACGAGCCATGGGAAACCCTCCGTGACCTCACTCTGATCATCTGGCCATGCCTTTTCTCCAACCGCGACAGGGCGGTTTCGTTCCTCGAAAGGACGCTGGCATGGCTCACCCGGGACGAGCCAGCTCCCGGTTTCCGTGTCGAGGAACAAGATCGAGACGGGTTTTGTGGCAACCTTCGGTTCCTTCTTGCCCGCCACAGGCAAGAAGAAACACCCAGAATGATCCGGATTCTGACCGACCGAATGGAGGCAGTCCGGACTGCGATTTCATATGGGAGCCCTCTTGATGCCGTTATCAACTGCCGGCATCAGCCTTTTCCCCTAGAGCACTCGGGAGGGATACCGCTTGGGTTGAGGTTGCTGGCGATCCTTGCGGTTCAAGTGACTGTTCCGTGGCCTTGGTAGGTGGGCAGCGGACTTTGAAGGAGGACCGAATGCGGACCGCGATTCTCTTCCTCATGGCCACCGGAAGCTCAATCATGTTCTGTGTCCAGGTTCGGACTGTGTGCAACGTCACTTTCGTCCTGGTCGTCCTGGGCGGGGCCCTCGGATGGGTGCTTCCCCGAGTCTCGGTTACCGCCGCAGTGATGGAACATGAAATGGGGCATGGTGCGGCTGCATATCTTCTCCGGGGAAAACAGGTCCTGGCGATGGGCTTCCGCGTCCGTGGAACGGTGGCGTCAGGGGAATGCGTTACCGAAGGGATTCCCGAATCGAGATTCCTGCGTTGCGTGGAAGCCCTTTCCCCGTGGTGCCTTCCCTCATTTCCGTTTGGTGCCGCAGTGATTTCCCTTGCTCTCGCACCTTGGGCGGTACCACTTGGGAAGATTCTTGCGGGATTCTTGTGGCGAGGACATCTCAAACTTCTGGTGGATTCCATTAGCCCAGCTCAACCGGATTTCGGGGTGGACAAGACCGGAATGCCTTTCCGGGACGTTGTTCTGACCATTATCTCAGGGCAGAGTCTCGGAGGAACGGCGATTCTTGCGGTTCTTGGGTGAACTGCAACGTTGGCGAAAGGGGGTGTGTGGAGGTTCTCCGCCAGATGCAGATGCGGAGGTTCGTGTCGTGGGATTTTACGGTGATCGCGGAGATTTCTCTTTTGAAAGCGTATTCCGGGGAGATTTTCCGCAGGAAAATGAAAGGAGGGACTTTCTGTGGATCGTATCAAGACTGTGGGAATCGCTGGGGTTGTGCTGATTGGGCTCGTCCTCGTCACCTTCGGATGGTCGACAGGATGGGCCGCCATCGAAGCGGGTCGACAGGCACTCAGACAGCATCTGGAGGCACTGATCGGGGAGGAGGCAATCGCCGAGGCACACCTCGGGCTCAAGAAGGACGAGGTAGCCCGGGCAACGAGATTGGCGGAAGAAGCAGAGGCTGTGTGTCAGGCAAAAGCGGAGCACGAGGAGGCTTCCATGGTGGAGATTTCGCGCGAAGTGGAAAAGGCCAGGACGATCTCCGGGGAGAAGGCGAAGGTTCTGCTTGAGGTCGCTTCCAGCCGCCCGGCGGAAACCGGCCCAGCTCGCAGGGAAGCCTCATTCGCACATGGAGAGTTCTGCCGGCTCAAAGCAACCGCTTCACAGACAGCGGAGCTCGCTTCATTCTTCAGATTCCATCAAAACCGGGCCAGGCTTTCCAGGGAGGAAGGGCAGGCGGGTCTCAGGGAATTGGATTTCGCCTTGAAGAGGATCAAAAGCCTCGGAGAGTTTTCCCGAAAACGCCGGATGGCGATAAGTCTTGTGGGGCTCGAACCGCCCCCTCTTCAAGACCTGGGTGAAGTCCTCGAGGAGGCTCGGGGGATCTGTGAAAAACTCCAGATCAATTATCGTGCGGAAATCCTTCTGGCCGAGAAACGTGACTATCGTTCCTCCTCGGTTTCGGATGGTGAGCCCGACATGGCTTTTGCCAACCGGATCCTTGGAGAAACCTCGCCAGGGAAGTGAAGTCTTCCACCCCGGGGGCCACCCCCCGGGGCCGGAAAGGAGGTGGAAACATGGGGAAATTTTCCGGGAAAGTCCCTGAGGTGAGGGGGCGAAACCAGAGTCTCGAGGAGTTCCTGGCGGGAATCCCGATGCATCCTGTAATGGGCATTGCCCAATTGTCCGAGTTCGTGAAAAAGTCACAGTGGAAAGCAAAAGAAGAGGAGGTGATCAAGACCATGGAATCATTCAAGGCCGAGACCCGAACCACCCCAGGAGCCGAACCCGACAAACCGAACGGAGGGACGACCCAAACCACCCCGTCGGGAAAACCGCAGGAAAAGTGCGCCGGTGCCGGCCAACAGCACTGGCTGGTGGAAACCCTCATCATTTGTACAATCCTGTTCGTCGGGACCGCGCTGGCAAATGCAGTCATTGGGATTCTGGTGACGATCTTGAAGGCGGTTCTGGCTGGCGGCTGGAAACTCTGGTCAGCCATTTTCACCCTGATTTTCCTGATGCTTCCCTCCAGTGACGTGAAGAAGCGCTGCTTTCGAGTGTTTGCCGCAATGGTCCTTGCCGTGATTCTGATTTTGCTCGCGGTGACATGGGTCTTCGATCGGGATTCCCGGGCGGTTATCCACCTGGGCCTGCGCTCATTCACACAGACGGAAAGTATTGGGGCTTCCAGATGACGGGGAACCCCCCGGGTTGGCCGTGGATGGGGCTGGAGGGCGGGGAGTGCCTTCCTGGGGGGAAGATCAGCGTTTCCTGACCAGGAGGGAACCGCCGTCCATTTCGGCGGGCACGGGAAGGCCGAGAAGTTCAAGGATCGTGGGGGCGAGCGAGGCCAGCCGCCCACCATCCTTTTTCAGGTCGAACGGATCCCGCGAGATGAGGCAGCAGGGGACAGGGTTTGCGGTATCACCGGGGAAAGGGTCACCGGTTTTCGGGTCGAGCATCTGCTCGGCATTCCCGTGATCTCCTGCGATCAAACAGTCGTAGCCCAGCTCGAAAGCAATGGGAACGACCTTCGAAACAACACTGTCGACGGTCTGAACGGCCTTGACCGTGGCATCGATGATTCCCGTGTGGCCAACCAGATCGCAGTTCGCAAAATTTGCAAGCAGGAAAGGGTATCTCAGCGACCTGATCTTCTCGATCAGGGCATCCGTGACCTCGAAGGCGGCGCACTCAGGTTTCTGGTCGTAGGTCCGGACCTTTGCCGATGGGACGATCTGCCTTTCTTCGAGCGGAAAGGGAAGATCCGTTCCACCGTTGAGGAAGGTCGTGATGCTGGCAGATTTTTCCGCTTCGCTTACGCGGAAATGGGGGATTTCGTTAGATCCGAGCACTTCCCCGAGGACATTCCTGAGGGCGACAGGGGGAAAAGCCAGTGGAAACGCCATGGAATCGGAAATCCTCGTCAGGCTTGCAAAAGAAAGCGCCAGAGGACGGGTCTTGAAATGGGAAAAATCGGGCGAGGACAAGGCCGCGGCCAGTTGGCGGACCCGATCGGCCCTGACATCGAAGAAAAGGATGGAATCTCCTTCATTGATCGTTCCCACCGGATTTCCACCCGCCTCGAAGACGACTGGGACGATGAACTCGTCCGTCAGGTTCATCCGGTAGGAGGCTTCGATAGCCGTAACTGGCGAGGAAGCGCGGTTCCCAACCCCATGAACCAGGGCGAGGTAGGTTTTTTCGGTTCTCTCCCACCGTTGGTTGCAGTCCGTGGCGTAGAAACGTCCCGAAATGGAGGCAATTTTCCCGATCCCGATCCGGGAAATCTTTTCGAGCAGGTCGGAAATGACATGGACTCCGGAGGTGGGCGTCGAATCACGTCCGTCGGTGAAGGGGTGGATGAAAACACGGTCCAGACCATGCTTCTTTGCCATCCCGAGCAGAGAAAGGATGTGCGAAACGTTGCTGCTTCCCCCCCCGTCAGTGATCATGCCGAGCATGTGAATGGCTCCCCCGGTATCGAGGGTGCGACGGAAAAAATCGATGAGAGTCTGGTTCTCCTGGAAACTCCCATCAGCGATCGCTGCGTCGATGCGCGTGGAGTCCTGGAAAACGGTCCGCCCTGCCCCGATGTTGAGATGCCCAACTTCCGAATTCCCGGGCAGGGAGGCGGGCAACCCGACGGCGGCCCCCCCCGCGGCAAGCTGTGTGAACGGGCGCTCCCCGAAGATTTTCGCCAGGAATTCGGGATTGGCGGCCCGAATTGCATTTCCTTCAACCTTTTCGGAAATTCCGAATCCGTCAAGTATGATGAACAGAAGCTTCTTGGTCATCCGGATTCAATGGTCCTTCTCTGCGGAGGGCTTCCCTTACCTTTGTCCGGGCCACAACGAATCCGTAACGGCCTGCGGCTCGCATAGGGCAAGGGCGAAACCCGCGCAGGCCTTCCGAAAACCGGATCGAGCCGATCCGGGCGAGGACAAAAGGAATGCGCGATTATACCGGTTCGAGTGATCCGTGTCAAACTGCCGTTTCGGGGAAAACGATGGGATCAGGGGCTGGGAGCCGTTTCGGAGTGCGCGGAAACGGTCCCGGGCATGGCATCTTCGAGTATGTCGGGGTATTCCACGATCGGGTGATCGTCGGTGATCCGCCATGGACACAGCTTCCATTCCGTCCGGGGGGGGTCCAGCCAACGGCTGATACGGGCTTCGGATGCCACCCCCCGGATTTCCGCGGCAAGAGGATCGTCTTCGGCAAGGCGGGCCGCCAGATGGGCCGTCGAGAAATCTATCGGCCGGTCGGAAGCGAGGAACATGTAACCGCGTCGAAAACTGCGATAATGTGGAAAGACTGAAGCAACCGTTTTTTCGACGGCAAGGTTCTGGGCCTTCCTACCGTGGCTGTTGGCATAGACGCAGAACACACCCCCGGGCAGCAAACGGCGTTTTACAAGCTCGAAATACTCCCGGGAAAGCAGGATCGCGCTTCCCGCCTGTTTCAGGTAGGTCGGGGCCTGGGTGATGACGTCATATTGGTCATCATTCAATGCGAGTCCCGACCGGCCATCCTGCCACATCAACCTGATGCGGGGGTTGTCGAGAACGTTCAGGGTGCCGGTCGCGAAATCGACAAGGACGCGTTTCAGGTCGTGATTGATCTCATAACTGTCCACCGAACTGAACATCCGGCTCTTCGCGAGAGTCCCCAACGTGATCCCCGTTCCCATTCCGATCACGAGGCCACGTCCCTGGGAGGCGATCCCGGGATGGGCCAACCAGGGAACCACCGCCAGCATCCAGTTAGAGGTCCCGATATGGTCACGGCCGTTCGAAAGCTTGGAATGCCAGAGCCCGTCCCAGAAAAGGTCCCCGGTTTCCCTTATCTCGATGACACCGTCCGCTCCGGAGTAGATTCGAGTATCCCTCGTGATGAGGGGTTGTCGGCTGTTTGAAATCGCGAGAACAACGAGGGCCACTGCACCCGCTGCCAGAAACCCACGCCTCATCCATATCCGCTCCCTCAGACCTCCAAATCCGGACAGGACCGCGGCACCGTAGAACCACAGGAGAAAAAGCAGACCTGAAATGCACCACGCGCTCCATGTGGCGTGTAGCTTGAGGCCGAAAACCGTCATGGCGACGATCCCAAGACAGCACCCGAGGGTGTTCAACCCGCTGAAACGGCCGACATCCCGTCCCCAATGGTCGATCAGGCGGGTCAGCAATTGCCCGTACAGGAGCCCGAAAACCAGGCAGGGGATGTAGTAAAGCTTGTCCCCCCCCCAGGCCACGAAATCGACCGCCACGAACCTCTCATAATGATGGACGAATGGCGCGCATCCGACAACAAGGGCACAGACGAGCAGCAGCGAAACTATCGCGGAGGGGATCCATGCCGCCAGCATCACTCCAGCCGCCCAGTAGAAAAGGAAGAAGGCGAGAACCGACGCAAAATTGTAGGGAAGAGGCTCCCGGGCGAGGGCCGTGATCCGGAAAAGATACATCTCGTATGCCAGGGAACTGAAACCCAGGAAGAAGGAAAGGATCTCCTCGCTCCTCAACCCTAGATCAGGGTTTCCCAAGACCGGGGCCGGTTCCCTTTCTTCGGGGACCTTCGCCGGGACCCCCTCGCCAACCCCTGAAGAAACGGGCACCGGAAGCCGGTTCATTGTCAGAAGAAGACATCCGGTAACGGCGTTGGCCAATATCGCGACCAGCAGGGCCCGTGTCTGTCCGAGAAAGGGGATCAGGTAGTATCCGGAAAGCAGTGCCCCGAAAAAAGCGCCAAGGGTATTTGCGAAGAAGAGATGCTCGACCCACGCGGGAGAAACGATTCCGAACTTGCGCTGTCCCGCTTCGGAGGCAAGGGCCATCGTCATCCCCATCAGGACGCATGGAATCAGCAGAACCCCCGCTGCAACGAAGAGGTAGGCGATCCGAAGCGAGATTCCGAGTGAGACGGCGGCTTGCTGGAACGAGTAGAGGGAAGCCGTGATGTCCTGTGCCAGAATCGCCGCTATTACGAGGTTCACCCCTGCGAGCGAAAGCTCGACCACGGCGAAGGCCGACAATGGGTTTCTCAGGCGGCCCGAGATCTGGGCGGCCAGAAGTGCCCCGATTCCGAGGCCAAGCATGAACACCAGGACGACGACCATCGCGCAGATCGCCTCGCCGCCTCCAAGGAATATCTTCAAAGCACGCTGCCAGACAACCTGGTTAACGACCCCGGCAACGCCCGACAAAAGGGATGCGGCCAGCAGAAGATCACCCGGTCCCAGTTCCAGACCGAAGAAATGGGAGGTGGCTCCCAAGCGGCCTTTTCCGGTTCCACCCTGGTTTTCAGCAAGATTCAAGGCGATCCGCCTCCTCGGGGACGACCTGTCTCGACCAAACCGGCCAGATCGGCTTCGGCCGAGTCTACCACGAGGAATGTCGTGGAACAACCGCCTCTGGGCTGCGTAAGCTTCCCCGGGCAGGGCTATCGAGTGAGGGCGGATCTCACTTCGAGGTCATGGTCCAGACCCCGTCCCATTTTTCGTCGGGAGGGGCCGCGATGAGGTGTTCGCACCGGTCCAGGTACATACGGCTCAGATGGTCATTCTCACAGAGTTTCCCGGCTTTCGAGAAGGCGGTCTGGGCGGCCCGGAAATCCCGGGCCTGGTATTTCCGCACCCCTTCGCGGAAGCTGCCGATGAAGTCGGAGAACCGCCCACAGCCGGCGGCCTGGGGGTCGAAGATTTCGTATACCCAGACAGGATGCTGCTTCCCTTTCACCTTGATCCGGTCGACCTCGCGGCTGATGTAGGACTTTTTCAGCTGCCGGAAGGTCATTTCGCTTACGAGGATGCTCGAATGGTAGAACTTGTTCGCGCTTTCCAGCCGCGAAGCGAGATTCACGCCGTCGCCGATCACGGTGTAGTCCATGCGTTTGAGGCAGCCGATGTTTCCCACGAGAACCTTGTCGGTGTTGATCCCGATCCCAATCTCGACGGGTTCCTTCCCGGCTTCCTTTCGGGCTCCGTTGATCTGCGTGAGTGCGTGGAGCATCTCGACCGCGGTCAATACCGCCCGGTCAGCGTCCTCTCCCGTCGAGAAGGGAGTCCCGAAGACCGAGAGGATGGCATCGCCGATGTACTTGTCGAGGATTCCGCCCTGGCGGAAGATGATCTCGACCATGATGCTGAAGTAATCGTTGAGAAAAGCGACGGTTTCCTGCGGTCCGACTGCTTCGGAGAGGGAGGTGAATCCACGGATGTCGGAGAAGAGGATCGACACTTCCTGGATCTGCCCTCCGAGAACCGCTTCCGCGTCCACGAGCCGTTCGGCGACCTCCTTGGGCATGTAACGGGAGAGGGCGCCCCTCAGCCGCTTTTCCGTCGTGATGTCCTCGACCACGACCATCGCGCCGATGGGTTCCTGCTGGACGTTGACGAGTGGAACATCGGTCAGGTTGACCGAGGCTGTCTTCTCGGGAAGGACCGCGACTTCCGCGTCCATTGCCATATGGGTCTTGCCGGTGGCGAGGACGTTCTTTATGCTCTCCGCTATCCACCCGTTCGGGCCGGTGAAGAACTCGTTCGTAGGCTGGCCAACGATCGAATCCCGGGTTATTCCGAAAGTCTTGAGGGCCGCTGCGTTGCACTTTTCGATCTTCTGTTTTCCGCTGATCGTTATGACGCCTGTGTTGAGGCTCTCGAGGATGGCTTCGTTGTAGTTCCTCATGTTCAGGACTTCGTCGAACAGCTTGGCGTTTTCGATGGCCACTGCCGCCTGGGATGAGAACGCCTTGAGCTTCTTCTCGTCACGGCGGTTGAACGGACCTCCATGCTTGTTGAGCACCTGGGAAACCCCGATCGTCTTCGAAAACCTGTTCACCACCGGCATGCAAAGGATGGATCGGGTATGGAACCCGGTCTTCCGGTCAACTTCGGGGTTGAACCTGGAATCGGAATAGGCGTCGGGAATATTGATCGTCTCCCCGGTCGTGAACACCGATCCCGCGATTCCGGCATGTGACGGGATCCGGATTTCCTTGTTCTGGAGGCCGAGGGCGACCGTTGACCAGAGCTCGTCCGTTTTTTCATCGTAGAGGAAAAGGGTGGACCGCTCGGCTTCGAGGATGGAAACGATCGACTCCATGATCTTCACGAGCAGGGGCTTCAGCTGGAGTTCGGAGGATATGGCGGTGGTCACTTCCAGCAGATAGGTCTCCTCGTTCCGGGCTCTCTGGACCTGCTCGTAAAGGTTCGCGTTCTGGAGTGCGGCAGCCGCGTGCGATGTGATGACCTCGAGAAGTTTCAGGTCTTCGGGGGTGAAGTCACCCTTCCTTTTGTTGAGGAGCTGAAGAGCACCGATGGTCTGGCCGGCCCTGGTCTTCACCGGAGCGGTGACGATGTTCCTGGTACGATATCCGGTCTTCGCGTCGATTTCGCGGTTGAACCTGTCGTCGGAGTAGGCATCGTTGATGATGATCGGTTCTCCGGCCTGGAAGACGGTCCCCGCGATACCCTGCCTGGCGGAAAACCTGATCTCCTTGACCTCTTCGCCCTGAAGAATTCGGGAAAACAACTCGTCGGTCTCGGCATCGAAGAGGAAGAGCGTTCCCCGCTCGGCCTTCACCGTCTCGGTCGTGATCTGGACCATCAATGACAGGAGATTGGAAAGTGATGAGGCATCCGACATCCGGGTGGAGACATCGAGGATGGTCGCCACCTTCTCCAGGATTTCCGCGATCGTGTGAAGGAACTCGTCCCGGTCCTCGTTCGGAAGGAAGTCCAGGATCTTCCGGATATCTTCCTGCTGGAGGCGATGTGAAAGGATCTTGTTGACGATCTCGATACTCGATGACAAGGGGACTCACCTCTCTCCTGAAACTTTTCTGTTCGAATGGAAAACTAACATTGTACCTCACTCGGAAGCAAGATGGATCTTCCTGGAAATGGGTTTCGGGGCTTTCAAGAGGACCTCAAGGGTCGGTGGTGAAGGCGAAGTCCCTTGAAATGGTCTGGACATCCTCCAGGCTGTGCCTCGAAGCGACTATCCGGAAGTGGTAGGTCGTCCCCGGAAGGAGGGAATAGAGTTGAACGCTGTGCTTGTGGGACATTTCCGATTTGGTGTAGGTCGACTGACCGTAGTTCACGGAGGTGCCGAAATCCACGTGGCCGTCGGACTCGATATCCGTGTCCCACTCGATGACGGCCGAATCCTGGTAGACAAGCGGTACCGACACCGAAACGACGGTCGGGATCGGTACGAGGCTGACATCCAGAAGGCTTACCATTACGTCCTCCTCGATCGTCACTCCCGAGGAGACGAGGGACAGCTTCCCGCTCACCTGTTTCAGAAGGATGTTGTAGGATCCCGGCCTGAGGCGGATCTCGAACGAACCGTCATCTCCTACCGGAAATTCCTGTTCCGATCCGTTCCCCATCGCGACGATCCTGGCTCCGACGCTTGCAGGGACCTTGCCCGAAACGAAACCTTCTTCCGGCCCGGCGCTGCCCGGCGGACTCTTCCCGCATCCATGCAGCGAAAGCAGGATGGATAGCAGGATTAGCAACCTCAGGTGGGGAAATCCCTTTCTCGGATGACTCACTTCCGCCTCCTTTTCGAGCCTTGCGGGTTCAGAACCGTTCTCCGGTGGGATAAACCTCAACCTTGGAAACGGTCACCTTCCCATAACCGTTCTTGTTGATCTCGACGTCGTATTTTCCGGTGGGGATGTTGTAGATGACGTATTCACCCATCACGTCGGTGACGGTTTTCATCGCGGTATTTAGCAGGCGGACGGTTGCCCCCGGAATCGGATAACCCGAGTTCTCGTCGGTCACACGGCCCCGGAGGACCCCCTGGCGAAGGTCGACAGCCACCTTCATCGCCTGGAAGAACATCCCCTTCGCCTTCGAACGGATCCGCCAATCCCCATCCGAGAACTCGAGGGTCATCAGTTCCGCGCCAAGGTCCTCGTATCGGTACAGCCAGCTCCCGGTCAAGGCCGAGAGCTTGTAGTTCATGTTGACGAGAATCTGCTCTCCCTTGAACTTGAAGGTGTGTGGGTGGAGGACGAGCCGGATGTCCTGGTACTTCCGGAGGTTGTCCTCGAGAAGCCTGACGAAATGGAAATAGGTGTTTCCGAAGCTGTCACGATACTCCCGGGATACGTGGTCGCGGAGGAACACCAGATCGCGCCGCTCGAATGACATCGAAAGCTGCTTCAGGAAAACCCGGACCTGCTCGATCCGCCGGTGACGGTTGAAGATCACGAAGCGGTTCTCGAAAATGCGGTCAGCCCTTCCGAGCGAGTCCATGTAATGAACCTTCACGAAGAACTCGGGGAAGGTTGGAACGGGGAACCTGACCTCGTAGAAACCGTCCCGACCCTCGCGAAGTGCATAGATCAGATCTTTGCTGAAGTAGAGTTCGAACCGGTCCTCAGGCCTTGGATAGGGTGTGATCTTGATCTGGAGATGAATTTCCCGGGGAACTGGCTCCGCTCCGGGATCGATGATCCGGTAGCCGTCGGGGTCCAGTTCGAGGTTGCTGAGAAATACACCGTTGACCAGCACGGAATCGACCTTGTACGAGATTTCGGTCGACATCGCCCTCTGGACTTCGTCGAAATTCCGCAGGAAGGTGTTGAACCGGCGGAAGGAGTCGTACTCCATGCGGGTGTCGAACGGGGAAAGCGGGGACTCCTGCCCGCGGCTGTCGATCTCGAGGGAATGCCCTTCGGGGACCTTGGTGGGATCCTTGCTCCCGACGATTCGGAACATGGCCTCACCGTGAAGGGATTTGACGATGTCGTGGTTCCCATTCGACTGGAACGAGGCTTCCCCGTTCGCCTGCCAGAGGGTTCCGCGCTGCCCGTCGACCTGGATGCTCTGTGAATCGCGGACGGAAAGCATCAGGGTCGCCTCGTGAACCCGGGCGAGAACACGGGGAGCCCCAAGGGGCTGCATGTGGAAGCGGATTCCGGACTTGGGTTTGACCAGGAGAAGGTTGTCCGTCGAAAAGGCGAGGACCACGTACCCGTTGTTTCCGGTCCGGATCCCGTCGCCGTCGATGAAGGTCTGGCGGGTGGTCACGGGTCTCCATTCCGACTGCCCCAGGTGGTTGAAGAAGACGGGCCCGTCCGAAAAGACCGCGGTCAATTGGTCCCGGACATAGGGATCCTTGGCGATAGCCATGGTCAGGTCAGGATTGGGTCCGGCGACCGCGGCTCCCGCCATGAAGATGATGAGAACGGTCAGGGCGGTCGGGGAAACCGGAGAACGTGGGGTGGACATTTCGGTTCCGCTCCCTAGAATGATCTCAGAAAACGGACGCGGGCGGAGTAGTCCGTGTAATCCCGGCCGTTGTTCGCGAAGTGGTGGTTCGACCCCTCGAGGGAAAGGATCAACCGCGACATGTTGTTGTATTCCTTGGTAAGGGAAAGGTTGACCCGGTCATGGGATGAATCCAGTAGGGTGGCCGTCGGATCGCTGTTCTCATGCGTGAAATCGAGGTGGAAGGTCAGGTCCTCGTGGAAATCCGACCGCCCTCCGAAGCCGTAGATGGTCGTCTTGTCCTGTCCCCCGACGGTCTCATAGTCAAGCTGCTCCATGCTCATGATGGCATAGAGCTGCCTGGTCATGTCGTATTCCCATGTCAGCTTGAGGTCAAGTTTTCCGATGTCCTTGTCATTGGAGGGGGTGACCTTGTCCTTGTCGATCGTTGAGCTCAGCCCCCCGAAATACCGGAAAGCGCCCGCCCGGTGGTTGAACTCCAGCCAGGCGAGGTCCCGGTATCGGTTGACGAAGTCGGTGCCGTCCGAATACTCGTGCAACGGCTGGTAGAAGAAATCCACCCTCATGTCGTGGTAATAATCGCTGGGGCGGATCGTGACCTGGACCTCGGGTTCATCCCTGACAAGGGTCGCCCGCTTGTAGGCGGCAAGGTTGTCCCGGCCCGTCCTTCCTGCAATCCGTGTGGAGAAATACCGGTTCACCTCGTAATACATGTGTCCGAAAAAGGCCTTCTCGTCCCGGAGGCTCTCCCCCGAAGCGGTGTAGAAGGGCGTGTCCGCAGCTTCCACACCGGCTTCGACCCGGTAGTTCTCCCGGCCGTAGGCGGCGGTTCCCTTGAAAGCTTCCGCGCTTTCCTTGCCAGCCCCGTGCCGTCTGTCGAAATCGGTGCTGCTGCCCGCATATTCCCCCGTCACGACGATGTTTTCCGTGGGATGAACGTTGACATCCATCGAGTAGACCTGGTTCTTGATCGTGGGAAGATCCTGGTTCGAACCTGGATTCTGGTGAACGTCCCTGGAGTCGACCCCGTTGATCCCGATCGTCACAGCCTCGTCCCGCTTGTGTTCGAGCCGGAAACCGCTGACGAGCCTTGGGTTCTTCAGATCGTCCTTCTCGACCGCCTTGTATCCGGTATAGCTCCGGATTTCCGCGTTCGAGAAGCGCTGGACCCCATACAGGCCCATGACCTGCTGGGTCATCGTGAAATTCGTGAACTCGGGATAGGAATGGCCAAAAACGAGCTGGGACCTGGGCGTTCTCGATTCGAGGCTGAACTGGTTGAGGGTGAACCCCTCCTTATATTCCCGGGGGTCGTTCGTGTGTGTGGTATCGACGATCAGGGCGAGGGAGTCCCCGTTCGATTTCGTCGTGAAAAGATCATAACGGAGATTCTGCTCGTAGAAGGACTCCTGGTTCACGCTCGAGAGCCTTTTCGAGCCGTCCACCTTGTTGAAATAGAAACTGGTGTCGGTATAGAGCTTGGAATCGAAGGCCCGCTGATCCTCGCGCTCGTTGAGATCGGTGTATCCGGGAGGAAGCCGGTCGACGATCGGAATGCTCGTCCCTGCCTCGGGTGGCCTGGCCTCTCGGGCGGGAACGAACGCGACCTTGTGGGAGCCGTAGAACTCCGCTGGAGGCGGGGCGGGAACCCTGGGCGTCAGGTAGGGTTCGACAACGGGTATTGCCCGCCCTTCCTGGAGTTCGGGGATGTTCCGGGGGTTGAAATTCGAAAAGACCCCGGGAGAGGTGGAAGGGCCTGTCAGGGGCTGGTAGGGCAGGACATCCTCCCGGTCCACAGTCTTGAGGCTGCTTGCCGCCAATCCGAAGCCCAGATACAACAAACATGCCGCCAATGCAAGGAAGGCGGCGCGGGCGAGAGATTTCATCGGTTCTGGTCTGCTTTCAGTCCCTTGGGGATCGAACCGGCCTCCGTCTGGACATGTTTGGCCGATCGATCGGGATCCGTTCTTCTGGGTCTTCGGGCAGCCTCCTCGGAATTCTGATCAATGAAAGGTCAGCGCCCGAACAGGAACTTGGTCGGGTTCACGGGTTTTCCATTCTGCCGGATCTCGAAATGCAGGTGGTTTCCTGTGGCGGTTCCAGTCGCTCCAACCCCGGCGATGGCCTGTCCGGCGCGGACATTCTGGCCCTTCTTGACCCGGAAGCTGCTGCAATGGCCATATCGCGAGGAAAGGCCGTTTGGATGCCTTATAACGACGAGCTTGCCGTATCCGCTCATCCATCCCGCGTAAACCACCGTTCCTCCCATGGCGGCAGTGATGGGGGAGCCCCGGGGGGCAGAGATGTCGATCCCGGCATGGAACAGCCGACGATGCCAGATGGGGTGGACCCGCCAGCCAAAACGATCATTGAGACGCCCCCGGACCGGCATCGACCACTTCGTCGTGACATTCGCCCTCCGGCTGGTCACCTGGAGGACCCGGTAGAACCGGTGGCTGACGGGGACCTTGATCTGCTGTCCCTGTTTCAGGGAGGAGGTGTTGAAGGAATTTGCCGAAAGGATCTGGGTAATGGAGGTCTTGTAGGACCTGGCGATCGAGGCAAGGTTCTCACCTTTCTTTACGGTGTGGACGACCAGTTTCGTATCCTCCCCGGCTTCGGTGGGCTTTGGTTCGGCCTTGGCCGGAGTCTTGATCGAGGCTGCGACGGTGGGTTTGGACTCGACCTTGGCGATCGCCCTGGGATCGGCGGCGGAGGCGGTCGGTTCCGATTTTGCGGTGGGAGCGGGATTGTTGGCCGGGGTGGCCTGGGCGACAGCTTTCTCCATGGTTTTTCCAGACGGGGTTTCCGGCTGGACCGCGACCTTGGAGTTCCCAGCCGGTTCGGTGGGTTTTACAATGGGGATTTTGGGGGTTTGGACGAGTTCCATGGGTTTCTCTTGGGAAACCATGGGCGGGACGTCCTTCTTCTCGATGGGGACCTGCTCTTTGGCTGCGGCGACCATGGGTAGGGCGGTCTCCTTCTTCCGGACCGGAATGGAAATCTTCTGGCCTTCGACGAGCAGATTGTTCTTGAGGCGGTTTTCCTTGATCAGATCCTGGATCGAGAGACCGAACCGGGTTGCGATCCTGGATAGGGAGTCCCCCTGTGCAACGCCATAGGTGAACCTGGGTTCATCCAACGGGATCTTGATCTTCTCGCCCGCCTTGAGCCGGGTCCCTTCCTTCGTCATTCCGTTGGCGGCGCAGATCTTCGCCGAATCAACCGAGAACATCGCCGCGATCTGGGTAAGAGAATCGCCCTTCCGGACGGGGAATTCGATCCACTGGGCGGGGGGATCGATCGTGGCAACGAGGGGCTTCATCTCACGGGTCTGGGAAACCGCGGGGGTGGTCGGATTGACCTTTGCGGGAACGTTCGGGGTCTTTTTCGTGGATTGCGTGGAACTAGGGCGGCTGGACAATGCCGAGAGCGGAATGGCCGTCATCTCGGAGGGTTGTACGGAAGCCCGTCCGGTCTTGGCTTCCGCCATCTGGAACTGCCTGACGAAGGGGTTGTTGCGAAACTTGGTCTCGACCTCGAAAGCTACGTCACTGCCCCGGGAAAGCAACCGGTCGATCGCGATGGCGGAAGTTTCCAGAGCCACGATGGAGATCAGGACGAGAATCGCATAATGACGTGCCTTCAGTTTATACCACACGGTGCCCTCCTGGTTGCCTGGAATCCTGGTTGAGTTCATTCCCGGTCTCGGTTTTCCCGGGGAAACGTCCATATCTCCCCGGACGCATAACATTCACGCATTCCATCCATCGGCATGAAGGGAAAGGGACTTTAGCCGAAGAAGCGATTTTGTGACTGGAACTTTTCCCGGGCTTGTGATAAGTTTTCTTCCCGATTCTTGGAAACCAGGAAACCAGGAAACCTGGAAACCTTGGAAGCTTGGAGGGAAACTGACCGTGGCGAAACGTCCCCCTGAAATAACGTGGCAGGACAAGGCCATCCTGGTTACGATTCCGATCGTCGTCTTCGGGATTTTCATCATCGGAAATTTCCTGAGCAAAGACCTTACGGTTTCCGATGCATTTTCCCAGAACCTTCCCAAAGGCTTCGTCCGGGACGGAGGGGTGATCACGCAACTGTTCCCCCCGACAACGGACACTGCCACTCCTACCCAGGAATGCCGAGTGAGAAGCCGGGATGGGTCCGTCGAATTCACCTTCCGCTACACCATTCAGGGAAGTTCCACCATGGACCTGAAAATTGGCCATCCCATCCAGTTCTACGGCGAGTACACGTTTGACGCGAAGGGTGGAGTGGTGGCGGTTCCCTACAAGGGAAAGAGCGGGCGGATGGCCGGTTGGGCCGTCTACGACAACAAGCGCTTCCTTCACAAGGACGAGGAAAACGGGGACCTCTGACCCGACCGGTTCTTCAGATCCAGGAGTTTTCACTCCTTGAGGCAAGATTGCCCCGAGAAACTCACCGAAACGCGGAGGCGCAGAGGCGAAATGGGGGTCTTGTGGCTGTCTTTCCCCCCCGTTTTCTCACGAGCCTGTGGAGATTATCCGCAGAGAGACCGTGGCAATCCCCTTTTCGAGCATCCCAAGTTCCGAGGCTGCCCGCTTGGAAAGGTCGATGATCCGGTTGGCGGCTTTTGGACCCCGATCGTTTATCCGCACCGTGACGTTCCGGCCGTTTTCCTGGTTGGTGACCGCGACTACGGTCCCAAAAGCCAGACTGAGGTGTGCCGCAGTCAGTTTGGTGGCGTCGAAGGGTTCTCCGGAGGAGGTCTTCTCTCCCTGGAATTCCTCGCCATAATACGAGGCGATCCCGATCTGGAAAGCACCCAGCTGCGTCGCGGTGGGGTTTGAGGTGCCGGAATCTCCCCCCGAAGAGCACCCGACCAAGGTTACTGTCGTTACGAGAAGCAGAAGGAGTTTCACACGTCGCATATCGTCCGCTTCCATCGTCACGATCCGCCGTCTTCCAAAGGGTCCTTTACGCCGCAACCTTTTTTTCTCCCTGTCGCCTCGATACCCAGTCGCCTCCACACCCTTCCCCATCGACGTTGACAAATCCGCAATGGGCTCAATAAAATCCAGGAATGACGATGCTGATCGCGGGCCTGGGAAATCCCGGCAGGGAATACCAGGACACCCGCCACAACATAGGTTTCATGGCCGCCGACGCTCTTTGTTCCAGGTTCAAGGTCTCCTTCGGACAAATGAAGCACAAAGCGGTTTCGACTGTCTTCTCCTTCAAAGGTGAGACCCACCATCTGGTCAAACCCCAGACGTACATGAACCTGTCGGGGGAATCCGTTTCGCAGTTTCTCTCTTCTCTCCAACTCCACCCCTCCGAGCTCCTCGTCATTCTCGACGATATCAACCTTCCGGTAGGACGTCTCCGGTTGCGGCCTTCGGGGTCCGATGGGGGCCACAACGGGCTGAAATCGATCATCGGATACATCGGCCGGGATTTCTGGCGTCTCAGGATTGGGGTGGGCCTTCCGGAAGCTCAAGGACAGTCCGGAAATCACGATCTTGTTTCCCATGTTCTGGGCCCCTTTTCATCGACCGATGTGAAAATCCTCGAAAAGGTCCTGTCCGAGATTCCCGACCTTGTATCGATGGTTCTTCTGGGAATGGGAAACCGTGCCATGGGACGGTTCAACGGTCGTGACTTTGCAGCCCCACCCGCGCCGCCGGGCTCGGATACCCCGCCGAAACCCGTTTCTTCAGGTTGAATTCCGGTGCCTTTCCCCGGGTTCGCTGTACGCCGGGCTCGTGCTCCCGGTTGCATCCCCAGATGGCACAATCTGGTTTTTCCCACCGGAACCCGCGCAAATCCGCCCTTTCCATGGATGCGTCCGCCTTGCATTTCGAATCGGGCTTTATTATAATGTCCGGGATCAGGTAACTTGCGAGGTAATGTTGATGCAGGATGTAAGCAACCTTTCCAAAGTCCAGCTCGATGCATTGAGAGAATTGGGAAATATCGGCTCAGGAAATGCCTGTACCGCGCTTGCCCAGTTTCTCAACAGGAAGATCGACATGACGGTCCCCCGGGCCACCATCCTGCCATTGACGGAAATTCCGAAGTTCATCGGGGGTCCCCAGGAGAGAGTCCTCGGGATCTTTCTCAAGGTCATGGGGAATATCTCGGGTCGTTTCCTGCTCCTTATCCCGGAACATACCGCTTTCAAGCTGCTTTCCACGTTGATCCCAGGGTGCGTTATCGACAACCCCGCCCAGATGGGGGAAATGGAGAAATCCTGTATCAAGGAAGTCGGGAACATTCTCGCCGGTGCCTTTTTGAACGCCCTGTCCGTCCTCACCCGGACACCGATGCTCAATTCCCTTCCGTCGATGGCGTTCGACATGGTCGGGGCTCTCCTAGATGGAGTGATCGCAGAAATGCTTGCGGTCAGCGACCATGTGCTGATGATCGAGACCTCTTTCATCGAAAGTCAGGAAAACCTGAAGCTGAACATCTTCCTCCTTCCCGACCCCACGTCGCTCGGGCAGCTTCTCGATTCGCTCGGAGTCAGTTCCTGATGCCTGAAATCTATCCCGTGGGGATGGCGGAAATGCGGATCGCAAAAACCCCGGACATCCTGGCCGCTTACGGCATCGGCTCGTGCATCATCGTCGCGATGTACGATCCGAAAACCCAGATCGGGGGGTTTTCGCACATCATGCTACCCGAATCGCACGGGATAAGCGGAGACCGCCTCAATCCCAAGAAGTTCGCCGATACTGCGATTCCCCTCCTCTACCAGACGATGACGCATGCCGGGGCACACCGTTCCGCCTTGTGGGCCAAAGTTTTCGGAGGAGCGGAAATGTTCCCCCCGACCGAGGACTTTTCCCTGAACATCGGAAAGCAGAACTCCACCGCCGCCCTTGGTGTGCTTCAGAAAATGGGAATTCCCGTTGCAGCGTCTCACGTCGGGGGCCAGACTGGTCGGTCTCTCGAAATGAACTGTCACTCGGGGAAGATTTCCCTGATAGTCCTGGGCGAAGGGGCAAAGGAAATCTGATGGCAAGACTTCCTCTTCTCATGGGGCTTTTCCTCTCGGTGACGGTGAGCGGGGTGGTCTTCCTGTTGTCTCTGGTGGCCAAGGTAACTCTGAAGGCTCTGCTGTATAGGTTTTTCGTGAGTTTCTTCGTGTTCGGAATGGTAGGGATCCTTTTCGGTTTTCTGCTGGAGCTCTTCCTGGTGCCGGGCACTACCGAAAAGGAGCGGGAGAAGCTCAAGGACGAGATGGAACTCGACAACAAGAACATCAAGGAAGAGTTGGGCGACCTCCTGAAGAAGAAGGAGGAACCTGAGGAACCCGGGAACGACCTCCGGCCTCCCCCTCCCCAGCTCAAACCCATAATTGTTCCCCGCATGAGCAAGGAAAACGGCAACGTGGTTTCAAGGGGCGATTCCGCAGTGGTTTCCTGAGGAACCCTGTCTGGAGGAAATGAATGAACAAGCAGGCTTCGAGCGAAAGAGTTGATCAGAAGGGAAGAATCAGGACTCCCGAACAGCGGGAGCACGATGAGGATGATCAGAGGCTTTGGCTTCAGTACAAGGCTTCCCGCGATCAGAGAATCAAGGACACCCTGATAATGAAATACGCCTCGTTCGTTAAATACGTGGCGGGGCGGATCGCGGTCAACCTTCCCAGCAACGTCGAGTTCGATGATCTGGTCAGCTATGGGATCCTGGGGTTGATCGACGCGATCGACAAGTACGATCCGGAGCGGAATGTAAAATTCAAGACCTATGCCAAAACCCGTATCCGGGGGGCCATTTTCGACGAGCTTCGCGTTCTGGACTGGACGCCCAGGTCGATCCGGCAGAAAGCCCGGAAACTCGAGAAAGCCTACGCGAAGCTCGAGGGGAAACTCGGTCGGGATGCCACGGACGAGGAGATCGCCGATTTCCTCAAGGTCGATATCTCCGAACTCCATAAGTTGTTCGACGAGACAAAGAAATCGCTCCTCCTTTCTCTCGACGAGATTTTCTACGACGATGAAGAGGGGTCGAGCAGGTTCGATTTCGTCGAGAACCAGAAGAGCGACAACCCCCAGGCCAAGATCGAAGAGGCCGAGGCAAAGCGAATCCTCGCAGATGCGATCGGGAAACTGTCGGAGCGTGAACGGATGGTCGTCACCTTGTACTACTATGAAGACCTGACATCTAAAGAGATCGGAAAGATCCTCGGGGTTTCCGACTCCCGGGTCTCACAGCTGCATACAAAGGCGATACTCCGGCTACGCGGCCGTCTCAGCCGCCTCCGGGAGTCATTGGTCGAAGAGTAACCCCTTCGGGCCTCCCGCCCCCGCGGCGGGGAAGACTTTGAAGCACGCGGGGCGCCTGGTTTTCCAGGCGCCCCGCGTGCTTTGGGTCGAATTCAGGTCATTCCTTGCCGGGGTTCTCGGGCTCGGGATCCTTTACGATCTTGAACTCGTCGATCTTTTCCTTGAGACTCTGGGCCGACTTCGCGAGCTGGGCGAACTTTTCGTCCTTCCCGAGGCTTTCCAGTTTGGCCGCGATGTCGTCACTCAAAGACCTGGCACTGGCGAGAGTTTCCCGGAAACGGGACAACATCGAGTTGATCGCGGTGGCTAGCTCCTTGAGGTTGTCGTTCTTGCGCAGATGGATTTCGAAGGTGAGATCCCCGCCTGCGATCCGCTGGATGCTCTTCTCGAGCTTGTAGGCCGGCCCCGCGATCTGGTGGGAATACATGATGCTGACTATGAAAATGATGATCACGTTGACCAGGACGAGCAAAAGGAGCCTGGGCCAGAGTTCCATCACGAAGGTCCGCATCATGCTCTCCGCGGTCTGCCCCTCATTGAGGCTGGTCTGGGTCGAAAGGAAAAACGAACCCAGGACATAGATATTGCAGGCGGTGATGACCGTGATCAAGAAAACAAGCAGCAGGATCGTTCCTGCGAACTTGCTTTGCATGCCCTTGGCGATGAAATAGTTCTTGCGCTGCGTCAAACTTGATTCCTCCTCCCAGGGGTATGTTGAAGTCCCGGGGCTAATCTAATCCAACCGACGAGGTTTTGTCAAAGGTGAAAGTGACCGTTGTCCCGTGGTCGGTTTCCAGATCGCAGATCCCGTGTCCATGCGGTGTTGAAACGGAAGGGGAATAAGGGTATCCTGTCCGGGTGTTCAGAGGATTCATGAAGACCAAGAGGGTTTTCCGGGCTGAAATACTTTCCCGGTTCGAATTCACCGGGCCCCCGGTGTTTCCGGGAGCCAACTGATGCCCACAGCGATTTCGAGGCCCAATGTCCGAAAACCAGGTTTCGTTGCAGGTTGTTCCCGTTTCGTCATGGGTTGTTGCGGAGTGTTTTGCGGAATCGGGGGGCTGGTTTTCTTCCTGACCGTTTCGCTTCCGCATCTCCGGGAGGCCCTCGACTCGCTGAGCTGGAACCCGACCCCGTGCACGATTCTCAGGAATTCCGTCATCACCACCCAGGACTCCGAGGGTGACGACATCTACAGCATTTCGGTCGAGTATTCCTATGAGATCGGGGGGAAATCCTATTCCTCCACCCGATACGATTTCATGGGCGGGGCTTCGAGCGGGTATGCCCGGAAGAAGGATTTCGTCGACCGGAATCCCCCCGGGGCAAGCGCGACCTGTTTCGTGAACCCAATGGATCCCGAAAAGGCCGTGATGAACAAGGACCCTTTCTGGCCGATAGTCGTTTCGGTAATTCCGCTCTCCTTGTTTCTCTTCGGATTTCTCATGCTCCTGAAGCCATTTTTCGCCCCCACGCCCCCTCCGCTCGAGCCTGAGAGGCCCTATCTTCCTCCTCCATTGTCGAAGTTCCCGGGGCCGATTCCCCTGAAAACCGACAATTCACTCTGGGCGAAGATCCTGGGTTTCGGGATCGGCTCCTTCTTCTTCATCGCCATAGTCGCCTCCCTGGTTCCCACGATTCTCTCCGACTTCCGATCGGGGACGTTCGACTGGGTCGTGATCCTGTTTTCCCTACTGGTTGCTTTCGCCGGGATTGCCGTCGTCGGCTGGTTCGTCTACTATCTTCTCTGCCTCTGGAACCCCCGGCCCGTTCTGGTTCTCAAAAAGAGAGAAATCAGACCCGGCGACACGATCGAGGTCGGCTGGAAGGTCTACGGATCCTCTTCGATGATCCGCGTTCTCGAGATCGGACTTCTGGCAGATGAATTTGCGACCTATACGCGCGGCACCGATTCGGTCACCGACGATTCCCGGATCAGCTCTTTCACCATCGCCCGCGTCGAGGATGCCCGGACCATCGCCGCCGGCCAGGCCGCCTTCAGGCTTCCGAGGAACGTGATGCACTCTTTCGACGCGCCCAACAACAAGGTGTCCTGGAAGCTGACGTTTCACGGCGACATCCCCAACTGGCCGGACGTTGTCGAGGAGTATCCGATAGTGGTCTATCCCGCAATCCCGGGAGGCCAGGATTCATGAACGATTGGGAGATCAAACTGACCCGCCAGGACGGCTCGTACATTCCCGGGGAAACCATCGAGGGTGTCTTCCGTTGGAAGTGTGATCCGGTTCCCAGGAACCTTGCGATCCGGCTTTTCTGGTATACCACCGGCCGGGGAACGCAGGACACCTGGCTCGACCAGGAAGAGGTGATAACGTTGCCCGATGGCGAGGGGGAGAGGCGGTTCTCCTTCGTGGCTCCCGAGGGACCATCCAGTTTTTCGGGAAAGCTGGTTTCGATCGTCTGGGCTATCGAGGGGCTCGATCCGGCAAAAGACGAAGCGGTACGAAGGGTGATCTTCATTTCCCCGGTCGGCAAGGAAATCCTGGGGATACCCGGACTCGGGGACTGACCTTCAGGAAAAAAAAGAGTCGGGGCGACTGGACTCGAACCAGCGACCTTGTGGTCCCGAACCACACGCGCTACCAACTACGCTACGCCCCGAACGATGCAATGGTAACACATTTCCGCACATGCTTCAAGATTCTTTCAGAAACCTAGGCATTCGAGGGGGGAAATGGTATCATTATCCCGATTAATCGTACGCTTAAATGACGCCGCAGGCATCTGAAAAACTTAAGGCCACCTTTGCCCTGGGAATCTCGAGCAACTATTCCACTCTTTTCGGAATCGTCCTCGGATGGGTTACCCTGGCTAAATCCGGCTGGGTTGGTGATTTCTGGAGTTCATTGTTCACCGCTTTCCTCATGGCTCCCGCATTCATGGGGGATGCCATCAATTCGTATGTTCTCGGAAAGATCCGGCTCGACACCCTCAAGAATTGGGACGACATCCAGGTGACGCCCGAAGGCCGCAAGGCCCTTGACCGGCTCCACCTCTTCTGGCGCGGGCTTTCCTTCCTCACGGCGGCCCTCCTGGCTGGGATATTCATCACGAGCTTTGCACCGCAGCCTGGGGACTGGCGGTTCGTGAAGGTCCTCTTCCTTGCCACGTTCATCCTGCATTTCTTGAGATGCAACCATTCCGTTTCAGCGTATATGGCACCCCGGGTGCCTTTCCTGGGGGGAATGGCCCTGATGCGCAGGATGGTGCTGACCGGTTCGATCTTCTCCGCCTGGATGGTCTGGCTCTGGATACGGAACGATGTTCCCTTCTCGAGTTTCGGGATGATCCTTCACGGAACCGTCTTTTTCCTGCTTTGCGGGGCATTCCAGCCCCTTCCGTCGCGATTTTCGGTCTTTCAGCCGGGGAAGCTGCGGCCAAAAAAGATCAGCACCAAGGTCGAACCTCTCGAGTCGGCTCCCGAGGATGCCCCTTCGGCCGAGGCCGTGCGGCTTCTCCGTGATGCCTGGACGAAAGACGGCAGCTTCGAGCGGGTTGGCCCTCTTCAGATGCCGCTTCTGGAGTTGCCGATCTTCCAGGCGGTTGGAGAAGCGCTCCTTTCCAAGGACCGTCGGATCCTGCTCCTCCTGCTCCAGAGCGAGGTCCGGGAAAGAGTCCACCGGGTTCTCATCTCCGCGCCCAAGGACACCCAGTCACCTTCCGCTTCCGCAGGAGGGGGTTTCTTGGCCCCCACCCCCCGATTTCTCATCACGACGGATTTCGGCTCTCCCAAAGCCCATTTTCCCGAAACCTGGACCTACCTCACCCGGGCCTTCGAGGAGGGGGATCCGCTTTTCCTCTCCTCGCATCGGGAGCGGCTTTCAGTTGAATTGCGCGAGATAGCTTCCCCTCCCTGGCCTTTCCTGAACGAAATGCTTTCCGAGATGAGCGAGTTCCTCCAGAGGACCGCCCCCAAGGAAGGAACGGGTGCGGAGGGCAAGGAGCCGGGCGGTGAGGGAGAGAACACCTCTTCGGATTCCTCCAGGGATGTCCCGAAGGGTGGTCCGTCATGACCTCCACCCTCATTCCCCGGATCGATCTGAAGTTCAAGATTTTCTTCTTCAATCTCGTTCTCGTCTTCGCGGTCATGGCATATATCACCGCAGTGGACATGCAGAGGATCTCGAGGTTCGCCGAGGAGCGGCTGGAAAACAAGACCCAGACGATCGCCCGGGTGATGGAGCCGATTCTCTATACTGCGCTCATCCAGAACGACCAACCCGGCCTGGACACTATCGTGAAGCGAATCACCTCGCTCGAGATTCCGGAAAACGACATCATATACGCCACCATCATGGACAAGGAGAACCGGAAGCTCGCCCTTTCCGACCAGACCTTTTCGGGCAAGCTCAAGGAAAACCTCGCCCGCCAGGCCACACTTCCGGGAATCCGCCAGCCTATCCGCTCCCCGGGCGGAGAAGTCCTGGGTTTTCTGCAGATGAACTTCTCCCTCGAATGGGTCGCGAGGAAGCAGAACGAGACGGTCCGGGGAAACCTCCTCATCGCCATCGTGCTTTCCGTTTGCGCCTTCCTCTGGTCGGTGATCCTGGCGAACATCATCAACCGGCCGCTCAAGAGCATCCTCGAAGCGGCGGACCGGATCTCGAAAGGGGATCTCGAGACCCAGATCGAGGAACAACCCCAGGACGAGATCGGCGTCCTGATCTCATGTTTCAACCGGATGACGGAAACCATCGGGCTGCATCTCGAGGAGATGCGCCAGAAGAACCAGCAGCTCGAAAAGCGCGTTTTCGAGCTTTCCACCCTGCACCAGGCGGCACGGGCGATCAACTCGGTCCTGAATCTCGACCAGTTGTACGAGAGGATCGTCGATACAACCATCTCGGTTCTCGGAGGGGTGAAGCGTTGCTCCCTCATGCTCGCCGACAAGCGGACGAACGAGTTCGTCATCAAGGTCGCCAAAGGCCTCGACATCGCCGTTCTCCCCAGTTCCCGCCGGGTTCCGATCGTCAACGGCGTCGCGGGAAAGGTTTTCCAGGAGGGTGAACCCGTCCTGCTCAACGATCTCAACGATGGGGACAACACGAACGTCCTCGCTTCCGCCCAGGTCGTCAGGAGCTCCGTCTGCGTTCCCCTGCGAGGCAGCGAGGAGATTCTCGGGGTCATTTCCGCCAGCAACAAGATCTCGGGAGAAGCGTTCACCAGCAACGACGTCCTGCTTCTCGAGACGCTCGCCACCCAGGCGGGGATCGCCATCAAGAACGCGAAGTTGTACCAGGACCTCCGTCGCAAGATCCTGGAGCTGAATACCCTCCACGAGGTCGGGAAGACCCTGAGCATGGTTCTCGAGATAGAGAGGCTTCTCGAGCTGATCATCGACATGACCACGCGTGTGCTGGGAGGGGTCAAGGCGAGCTCGATCATTCTACATGACCAGGAGACCAACAAACTTCAGGTTAAGGTTTACAAAGGGTTCAACCGGGAACTGGCCATGAAACCTATCGAGATCGGAGAAGGAATCGCGGGGAAGGTTTTCGAGAAAGGCGAACCCATGATGATCAACAACCTTCCCGGGAACCCTCCCATCCGGGAATCCGGGGCGAATGCTCCGGGAAGCACTTCCCCCGCCCCCTCGGAAGCCGGCGAATCCGGTCAGGCATCGCAGAAGAGTTCCCTTTGCGTTCCCCTGAAGATCAAGGAGCGGGTGATCGGCGTCCTGTCCGTTTCCGACAAGCTTTCCGGGGAGAGCTTCGACGAGAATGACCTTCACATGCTCGTTACCCTTGCCTCGCAGATCGCGATCACGCTCAACAATGCCCAGTTGTACGAAGACCTCGAAGCTAGCTACCTTGCGGCTGTCAGGGCGCTCGCGAACTCCCTCGATGCCAAGGACAAGTACACCCGCGGTCACAGCGAGCGGGTTGCCCTGTATTCGCTGGAGATCGGGAAAGCCATGAAGCTCCCTCCCGAAAGTCTCAAGAACCTCCACATCGGAGCCCTGCTGCACGATATCGGAAAGATCGGAATCTCCGAGGTGATCATCACCAAGCCGACCCGCCTCACGGAAGAGGAGTATGAGCTCGTCAAGATGCATCCCGTCCGGGGTGCAAAGATCATCGAGCCTGCCAAGTTCCTCAAGGAGAAGGTTCCGCTGATCAAGTTCCACCACGAACGGATGGACGGGAAAGGCTACCCGGAGGGACTCAAGGGTGATAACATCCCTCTCCTCGCCCGCATCGTCTGCGTGGCGGACTCCTTCGACGCGATGACCAGCAAAAGGGCCTATCGTGCGCCGATGGGTCGGGAGGCCGCGGTCCAGGAACTTGTGAAGTTCTCGGGAAGCCAGTTCGATCCAAGGGTGGTTTCCGCATTTCTCGAGATACTGGGCGACGAGAAGAAACTGGCGGAAATCCAGAAAACGGGGCAAGAGTGAACAGGGTCTGGAAACTTCTGGAGGTCGATGAAGCCGAGCTGTCCGCTCTTTCGGCCGAGACCGGCGTTCCGCCGATCCTGATGCGGATAATGATGAACCGGGGTTTGCGGGAACCACAGGCGATCGAACGGTTTTTCGAAGCCCGAAGCAGGGGCCTGGCTTCGCCCTTTCTCCTCGAGGGAATATGCCCCGCCGTGGACCGGATCCTGCGGGCATTACGCTCCCAGGAGAGCATCAGGGTCTACGGTGACCGCGACGTCGACGGGATCACCTCGACCGTCCTTCTTTGGGAAACGCTGAAAGAGCTCGGCGCACGTGCGGATTTCACCATTCCCGTCATAGAGGATGGATACGGCCTGAACCGGGACTACATCGATTCCGCGAAGCGCGACGGCGTTTCCCTCATCGTTACGGTCGATTGCGGGATCAGCAACGTAGCGGAGGTTGAATACGCGCGTAATCTCGATATCGACGTGATCGTGACCGATCACCACGAAACACCCGCGGTCCTTCCACGCGCGGTCGCCCTGATCGATCCCAAGAGCCCCGATTCCCAGTATCCCCACAAGGACATGGCCGGGGTAGGGGTTTCCCTCAAGCTCGGGCTGGCCCTCGTCCTGGCATCGGCCAAAGCTTTGTCCGGGCCGGTTCTTGCCTTCGATTGCGAAGGTCCCGAGATAGACATGGTGCGTTTCACTCCGACGGAAGGTTTCACGCGGGTGAAGCATTTCAGCATACAGAGCCTTGCCGGAGCAACCCTCCTGTTCTTCGACCGCAAGGAACAGAACTCGGTCGCCGAGATCCTTCCCGAGATCACCCCTCAACCGCATTACGCCAGGGGTCCCGGCGCACGCGTCAGCCCCTTCGAAACGAAGGCGGGAAGCACGATCTTCCTTGCCGAGCTGCTTCCAAACTGTATTCCCGAGTCCGCGGACTGGGAGAAAACCAGGCTTCTCGCTGAACTCAACATCCCTTCAGCGAACTCCGGCGCCCGCAGACTCATCGTGATGTATCTGAAGCTCCTCGAAGCCATGGAACCGGCGGTAAAAGCTCTCTGGCAAAGAGCCCTCGACATCCTCTCGATCGGAACCATCGCGGACATGGTTCCCTTGAAGGGAGAGAACCGGATCATCGCCCAGATGGGCCTTAAGTTCATCACGCGGACCAAACGGCTCGGCCTGCAGGAGTTGTACAACCTCCTTGGATGGAAACAGAAGACCGTTTCCGAAAGGGATGTCAGTTTCAGCATCGCTCCGATACTCAACTCCTCCGGGAGGTTGAAGACCGCCGAACTGGCGATCGATCTGTTGACCACCCCCGATCCCAAACATGCCGAGAGCCTTGCGCGGGAACTTTTCGATCTGAACATCGAAAGGAAGAGGCTGGCGGAGGAGTGCTATCGCCAGGTCAAGGAACACCTGATCTCGCAGAACGACATCGAGAAATCGCGGATCCTCCTGGTGAACGCCCCGATTCCAAATCAGGGGGTTACCGGAATCGTCGCCACCCGCCTGATGCTCGATTATTGCCGGCCGGTCATCGTCCTGCTGGAAGACCACGGGAAGTTCCTCGGATCCGCAAGGAGTTACAAGGGAATCAACGTTATGAACGCCCTGAACTCCTGTTCGCACGTTCTGGAGAAGTACGGCGGCCATATCGGGGCTGCCGGTCTGACGCTCCACCCTGACAAGGTTCCTGAGTTCCGGCGGTGCCTGATGGAGTATTCGCAGAAGAACATTTCCGATGACGACCTCCAGGCGGAGTGGCTGATCGATGCAGTCATCGATCTGGACCTCGTCACCGAAGGGTTCCTCGACGACCTGCTCAGGTTTTCCCCGTTCGGGATCGAGAACCCCGCTCCCCTCTTCATGGCGCGGCAGGCGCGGTTCTATGAAGTCAGGAAGGTGGGGGAGGGCAAGAATCACCTTCGTTTCAAATTCAGGAAATCCACAGGTCAGGCGATTTTTGGGATCGGGTTCAACCTCGCTCGGGAGGTCCCGCAGGATCAAATGTCCGACGGAACCTGCGACCTCGTTTTCACCATCGAGGCGAACGACTACAACGGGACCCGGTCGGCCCAGGTGGTCGTTTGCGACGTGATCTTCGGCAACCAGAACGTGGGGCAGACCGCTCCAAAAGGAGAATCGCCCGGATGAGCTTCAAGGACCAGCCACCCCTGAACAGATACGACTTCAACCGTCTCGAGAACATGTGGATGATCCTGATTCTCGAGGTGATTTCGGAACTGATCGCCAAAGGCGAGATGTGCGACTGCCAGGACTGCGTTCTCGACGTCACGGCAATCGCCCTGAACAGTCTTCCCCCGAAATACTGGGTCTCGGGGAAGTTCGATGCCTTCACCCCCCCGGATGCCTTCCTGGCGGATTCCTCCAACCGGCGCCTCGCCCTCGAGTCGGTGTTGCGCGCCTGGAGTCTCGTGGAAAAGAACCCCCACCATTGACCATCGGGGCAACCCTGGACGGAATGGTGCCCCCATCCGTTTCCTCGATTTGAACCGGCACCTCAACAGCTATTGGGAGGGAACCCATGAAACCACGCCAGGTATTTCCTATTCTCGCGGTGTCGATGGTCATCTGTCTCGCCTGGAGCGCTTCAGGACAGTCGGAGCAGACTCCCGCCCTTCCCTTCGAACTCCTTGTTGCAAAAGCCGACGCCGTGATGGTCGCAAAGCTCGTGGAACGGGATGGTACCCGACTCACGTGGCAGGCGGTCGATGTGATCAAGGGCGATTTATCCGCTCCAGCGACCTTCGCCATGGAACTCCCTCCTGACCTCGATCCTGTTCCCGAGGCCCTGACAGCTTCCCCTTCCCTTGCTTTCCTGGTCCTCGAACGATGTGTCGGGACGAAATCGGGTGTTCCCTTCCTGTTCCCGACTCTTCCGGGGGCGATGGTCCCTCTTCACCGAAGCAAGGAAATCCCCTTGCTCTATCCCTGGGAGCCCTGCACCGAAGTCTGGCCCATGAAGGACCCCACCACATTCCGGGAAGCGTCCGACCTTGCCCGACGTCTGGTTGCTGGAGTCGAAACCCAGGATCTTCTGCTCCTTGCCCTGGCGCGACAGGCAGCCTGTGCCGACATGCTTCCCCCGAAAGTCGATCCGACAAGAAACGTTGCGGATGCCAGTCTTTGCCAGTCCTATGCCTGGTTCGCGCTCGAGGGTGTCTTGAAACACCAGTCTGGAGCGGAGATTGAACTC
Organism: uncultured bacterium; assembly: GCA_964428355.1. Taxonomy (GTDB): domain Bacteria; phylum Muiribacteriota; class Ozemobacteria; order Ozemobacterales; family Ozemobacteraceae; genus CAYRYU01. The sequence continues at coordinate 5,542 of CAYRYU010000070.1, read as the reverse complement.
GGGAATCTCAGGTCACGCATGTCCCCGACGGAGCTTTTCCAGGGGAAGAAACTCGCGGCAGAGTATCTGAGAAAGATCGGCCCGGTTCTGGATGATGTGGCGATCTGTGGCGATGTCCTTAAGATTGCCGACGCATTCGCCAAGGGCGATATCGTAGCCCGTGATGAAGTGGAAGCGTATGCCTGGTATTCCCAGCTCCGGGGGGCCGGGTACGAACCGGACCTTGAAGCGGCGAATGCTATCCTGCCCGGCATGGCCGAGCGGCTGGGGAAGGAAAGACTTCTCGAGGCGCAGGTTCGGGCGGGAATCATCCGGAAGGCGATCGACTTCCCGGGAGGAAGGGGGTTGGAACCCGGATCCACGGGCTTGGGGGCGCAGGTCGGGAAAGTGAGAAGGACTTACGGATTGCTCGAGAAGCATCCCGGGAACTCAAACATCCTGGATATCCCATGGGAATCATTGAAAGACTGTGATTGGTTGAGCCTTTTCCCGATCATGACGGGGAACGGGTCAAATCCGGACGGGTTGCGGGGAGAGCCCATCAAGACAACGATCCGGGCGTGGTTTGGGGAAACCCCGGTGACCGTTTTCGACACCGACGGCGGGGAGATTCCGATGGAACCGGTCCGGGTGACGATCACGGAGCTGGCCCGTGGAGAACCCAGCCGGTTGTCCCTTTCCCTTGGAGGTGCCTCCCCTGTCCCGCCACCCTTGAATGGCCCGACCGATTCGACCGACGGCACAGACGGGACCTGGCGTTTCGTTGTGGCTGAAGGCCGGAAACCGTATGTCCCGGGAAAGGTCATGATGCTTGCGGTGGATGGAAGCGGAAAACCCACGAGCCGGATAATCCGGGGGGAGAGGATGCTCAAGCCCCACGAATCGATCTGCATCGAAGTCTTCGCGGGAACCCTGAAGAATTGGACCATCAAGGGCGAGACCAGGAGTTATCCCCGAAAAGAGGCCGTTTTCTACCACGGAAAAGATCCGTCCGTCCCCACGGAGTCGCTTTTGGAGCGGGCCAGGTCGCTGTTGGGAACCGATGACGCCTTCACTTTCGAGATCCTGGTGAATGTCGAGGATCCCCCCCAGCCGGGGAAACCGTGCGTGGCTTTCATCTATCAGCTTCCCACGGGTGAGGTTGGAGTTTCCCCGCTGAAGTTCTATCCCAATTCGCCGGTAGAGCCCATCATAGCCGGTCCGGAACGAAGGTCTTCCCGGGCACACACGACATCCGCCGGGCCCGGCTCCAAACCCACCCAGGAAAATGGGGATGGCGGAAGAAGAAGGTGGGGAATGATCGTCAAGAACCAGGGGGGAACAGGCCATTCGTGCACGATTCGCCTGGGTCCACTACTGGAAAACGATTTCCTGAGAATCGTTCCCGAGTTCGGGGAGTTCCGGGAGCTGGTGGTCGAAGGGAAATCAGGGCTCGAGCGGCGGGAGATCCTGCGAACCGCTTCCCTGACGGTGGAGCTGGACATGGTCCGGAAAAAGCAGGCGGAATTCGGTCTGGGAGATGATTGTGAAGTCCTTTTCGATATCAACCCGCGGCCCCTTCGATTCGAGAATGGGTTTCCCGTGTTCGAGGCGGCGCAGGTGAACCTGAAGCTGGATAAAGTGGCTTCCCAGGCTCCCCCTGCTTCCCGCGGCGGATCGGCCACCCTCACGGAGGGCCTGGAAAAGGCAATGGCCCCCCCCGCCCCGTTGGCGGAAGCGAATCCGAAGCCGGAGGCCCCGCTTCCTCCACATACGGGGATCCTCCTTGCCAACGATGGTTGCGGGTTTGCCCAGTGCAATATGATGGATTTCCAGACTCTCCGGCCGGATGACGTGTTTGGCTACAAGGTTACCTCCGGGACCTTCCTGTACTGGCACTTCCAGGCGAATGGAAATGGGAAGGACGGCGGTCTGCGGACCATCTACAAGGGATGCGACAATTCCCTTACCGTGGCCGATCTTCGAAAAAAGGCGGAGGAAGCAGGCCTGTCGGCTCCAAGGAAGCTTTTCCTCCTCGTCAACGGGGCGATGGGTCACGCGGAGCCTGCTGCCTGCACCATCTACAATTATCGGATCACGGGTCACCAGCCCTCACCCGCGAGCCAGGCCGCGGCGGGAAGGAAAATCGCCGCCTCGACCGGGATTCCCCAGCTGGAGGAATTTGCCGGGAATGGCGATCTCGAGGCGATGTTCAAGCTCGGTTGCGCCTATCTTCGCGGGGAAGGCGTTCCAAGGGACGTCGGAACCGGGATCGGGCATTTGACAAAAGCGGCCGAAGGAGGCCTCCGCCGTGCCCAGGCCCGGTTGGGGGATGCCTACTTCAGTGGGGAAGTGAATCCCCGGGAGGCGGAAAAAGCCGCCCGCTGGCTTTCCGCTGCTGCAATGCAGGGGGAAAGAGGCGTCTGGAGCTCGCTCGGATTCCTGTTCGAACCACCCGAACCTCTTGAGTTCCCCGAATTCCGGGTGGGAAGCCCGTGGGCTTTCCTTTACCGGGAGCTTTTCCTGCCAAACCGCCTCGAGGAGCCCAGGCTCGTCGAAGATGCAGCCCAATCGGTGGAAAACGTCCTGGACCAGATGATGGGTTCCCAACCTGGGCTGGAAAGCCTCGTCGCAAACCTTGCGGATCTTGGGAATCCCCGGGCGGTCAAGTTGATCCTGAAACGTCTCAGGGATTCCCCGGCCTCTTTCCGAAGCAGATGGATACCGCATATCCGGGTTGCTTCCGGCTTCGGTCCCTGCCGGGAACTGATCGAACAGGCTCGGACTTCCGGCCTCAACCTCTCGGAGCTGGACGACCGTTGATCGGGACGGAAGGGTTCATTCGGCTTCCACCTTCAGATAGGGGACTTCTCCCTGGAAATCCCCTTCGAGGCTCAGGACAAGGCTTTCCCCCTTTTTCCCCCGGATCGAACGCGCGACCTCCCTGGGGGAGAAATCCCCGGGATTCTGTTCGAACATCGATTCCGGGACGGCCTTCCCTTCGATCGAGCATTGGGCGGGGTCAAGGTCGTTTTCCCTGCTCCATTCGAGCCAGGGTGTCTTGCTCCCATCGGTCGCGATCCGGGTTACCGACAGTCTTGCCGGCCCCCGGGTGCGGAGAAGGGCTGAAACGCGCCAGGAGCCATCCTCGGGAAATGTGAAGACCTTGGTTCCCGGGTTGTTGCCGTCAACCACGGCCGAACTTCCGCCATTCCCGGACAACACATCGTCGAGGTTGCCCGATCCGCTGCCCGAGCCTGTTCCCGTGGAGGTGGAAACCGAGGTGGTCGTCGCGTCATTTCCCGGATCGGATGTCCCACCACCGGAGGCGGGGCTGAACCTGGCCGCGTCGACCGAGGCTGATTGTCCGCCGTCATCCACCATTGCCACGATCCCTTCCTTGTCGAACGAGTAGGTTCCAAGGGAATGCCATTCGATCGACTCTGTGGAACCGCGCTGGTTGATGATTTTGCGGGTGGTCCCGGCGGAATGTCTGACTTCCCACGTGACCTTCGAGGAGCGGTTGCTGCTTCGGCGCCAGTTGATCGAAACCTCGTATTTCCCGGGGGTTGGGAGTTTGGCGGTGAACACCGCGGTTTCCTTTCCCGTCCGGGCGTATTTCCCGTGGCTGCTGGTGTAATGCTGGGTTCCACCGACGAGGCCGGCGGTGGAAAAATTCGCCCCGTCGGGATTGTTGCCCTTGTTGTCCGCCCAGTTCCCTGACAATGAGCATCCTTTCGAACACTCATCCACGATCAACTCCTTGGCATGGGCCGGGCCGGACAACTGAACGGACATCAGGATCATTATCGCAAGGGCCTCGAGTCGGATTCCGGTTGTCATTTCTGCCTCGCTTTCCGTCCTTGATCCGTGTCATCCCCGATGGCTTCGCCCGCCTAATGGATCAACTGTCGGGAAGGACCCGGGATCGAAAATCATCTCGGACATTCTAGACCAGTCCATTTCACCGGTCACCATTATGACACGAGGGGACCCCTCGTTGTGACAATGACTTCCATTTTTCCGGCCCGAATGAAACTTTTCCCGATTTGGAGTATCTTCAAGGGGGCCGGGGAGGTGGGAAGAAATGCTGGTTTGGAAAAAGAGTTCTGCGGGAACGATCCGTGAGACGAACCAGGATGTCCTGGTAATCAATGAAGAAGCGGGTATCCTCGTCGCTGCCGATGGAAGCGGTCCTGATGGGGCCGAGCTGGCACGTCTGGCCGCGGTAGAGTTGGAAAGGGCTCTGGTCCACCTCAACCTGGCGGCCCGGCCGGACCTTGCAGGGGATCAACTTCGCGCGGTTCTGGAAGAGCTTCCGACGAAGATTCCCGGTTGGCAGTTCCAGGATCCGACGTTTTCCAGGAGTCCTTTGAACATTTGTTGCGCCTTCATCGTCGAGGGAAACCTCTTCATGGGGCGGATCGGCTCCTGTGGAATACTGGCGGGGGCGGGGGGAAGCCTCCATCGTCTGGAGCCGGTTAACCTTCCCACCCTTGCCGTAGCCATCGGACAGGATCCCGACCCGGGCCGGAAGCTCCAGGTTCCTATGGAGACCCGGCCGGGAATCCTAGGACCGATCGCGCTTTCGGTCGGGGATTGGGTGATGGTTTTTACGCAGGGGCTGTTGATTTCCCAGCCCCTGGAGGAAGTCGTTCCCTTCGCGGAAAAGATTTCCGAGGAACCCGATGCCGTGGCGGAATTCCTTTTCCAACGGAGTTCCGGGAGGTTCGATGGGGAAGACCGGACGTTGGGATTCATGAGGTTCCTTCCTGCGGACCTCCGGAAGCGCAGGTCGGACGACGTGGTCATAAGCGTCGACCTGGACCGGCAGTTCCGGGTCCCGTTGTGGGCTCCCCTGTTGTGCCTGCTGGCCCTTGCGGGCATCCTCTGGAAGCTCCTGGACTACATCCTCCCCGACGACGACTGATCCTGCGCCGGCCGGGTTTCCGCCCCGGTGGTCGGGTCACCCTCTGAGAAGGCGGATGATCCATTCGAAAAGAAAGAACCCCGCCCCTTTTGCGCCGCTGACCAGCGGTTGGGTCCCTTCTTTCGACTCTTTGGAGGCATCGGGGTCCATCGTCACGCCCTGAAACCCAGCGAAAAAGCCCCCCCAGCCGAGAAGCGCGAGCATGGCGATCATGGCGAGGGAAACCATGGATTCGGTGGTGTAGAATTTCCCCGAGTAGCACGCTATCAACAGGAAGGGGATCATGGTAGCGACAACGGCGATGCCGGTTCTCCGGAAGATCTCACGCTTGATGGACTTTAGGGCTTTTACATACTCTTCCCCCTTTTCGAGCCTGGCTTTCTCGAACAGTGCTTCCTCTTCCGGGTCCCGTCCGAAGAGGATTCTTGCGAAGGCAAAGCCCAAAATGATCACCACCAGGATAATCAATGCCTGGTAGCATTTGAAACAAAGGAGGAGCAACCCCACGACGAGGGCAAGAAAGGACAGAAGCAACCAGATGATGAGCTGGCGGGACGCGGCGTCACAGTCGTTCGCTTTCATTTTCCCCCCGCCCGGGAGGCTGCCTGGCATTCGAGGGAGAATTTCTTGAAG
>CAYRYU010000069.1:0-37687 GCA_964428355.1 uncultured bacterium | reverse complement strand
CTTCTCATCCTTTCCCTTGTACTTTTCGGGGTCGTCCAGATGACCCAGTTTTTCGGCGGATCGAAGGTCGCGAACATTTCCGCACGCCTTCAGCTCCAGATGGAGGCGCGCCGAGCGCTGGTCAACCTCTATACCCAGGCGCAGGAGGGAATCGAACTCCTCAAACCGGATCCCGGCTCGACGCTTCCCTTTTTCATCGTGCGGGATTTCGTGAACGATCTTCACTTTTTCTTCCTCCGGAAGGACGCCGCCGCTTCGGAAAGATGCAAAACGGACCTGTACCGTTTGTTTTCCATCACCCACGACATCCGGAAGAATTCCTCCTCGCCGCCCCACGAGATAGTGGCGAACGTTAAGAACATGAAATTCACTGCGTTCGGATTCAGCGCCGTTGTCGTGACGGGGACCCTCCAGGAAGGGGAATCGACCTTTTCCTTCGTCAACATGATCCGGCTTCGAAACACCCAGGCAGAGGATGCACGATGAGAAGTAGAGGGATCGCGCTGGGAATAGTGGTTGCGGTGATACTTGTTCTTTTCACCATCGCGTTCGGGATCCTGAAACTGATGCGGGGGGCCGGTCACCAGATGCTCTATGCCGATGCCCACATCCGTGCGCTCTCGATCGCCGAATCCGGAGTCCAGCTTCTCGTTGCGCGTATGTTGGCGAAACCCTGGGACGAACGTTGGTTCAAGGGGGCCCCCGACGCTCGCGGCGATCCGATCCAGTTCGAAGGTGGAAGCTACGTCTACATCATCCAGGACTCCCCGGGAATTTCCTGCTCAGCCGATATCTGGGTCCGTGGTGAGTACCGGTCCACGAAACGGCTTCTGTTCTACCGGGTGAAGTACGAGGACATGTTGTTCAAGGGAATGACGAACGCCGACCGGAGGATAACCACCAGCTTCGATGACGACACCTCAGGAGCCCTCCAGGCTCCCGAGGTGGACTCGATGACGCGCGAAGTCAACGATCTGATTCGGAAACGTGAAGACAGCCGGGGAACCGCCCGTGAAGAATGGGAAAGAATCGCCGTAGAAGTCGACCCGATCAGGATCCTGAACGGGTTCGGCGCGCAGCTGCCCGTCCAGGATGTTCCAGCGCGCGTTCCTTCCAAGTCGGGCGTCCCCACCATCGTCGTTCCGCGTCCCTTGATCTCGATTCCGGCACCTCTCCAGCCCAACGTCCCGAACTACGACCGGTACAAGATCTTCGAAAGTATCGAACGTCAGCGCCTGGACAGCGAGCTCAAGGCCCGGCTTCATTCATATGCAGATTCCCAGATGAGGCTGATCGACCAGCAGGTCACGCAACAACAGTTCCTTACGGCAACCCAGACCCTCAAGCGACTTTTGATCTACCTTTACACCCGGTCCGGAATCGTGAACACCGCCATACTGAGGGCCAAAGCCAACTACCAGGCTGCACTAGAGGCCCTGGACGCGCAGGCCAGGCAGGAAGGCTGGACGCAGCAACAACTTGACGAAAAGAAAGAGCAGGCACGGCTTCTCTACCAGGCGCAACTGGTCCGCATTTTCCAGGAAGAGAGACTTCCGGATGAGTGAAAGCGGTTTTTCCTGCCGGACGGTGGGCCCGGCACACCGTGGGTTCTCTCTCCTCGAGATCCTGATCGCGGTTTTCCTCCTGGTTTCCTCTTATGCGATCCTCATCACGACTTTCCAGGGCGCGGGAAAGGAAGCACCTTTCACGTCCGAACATTTCACCGCGATGTTCCTCGCCCAGAAGGTACTCGAGGACATCAACGGACGGATCCACGAGAACCCGCACTTTTTCACCGAGCTCGTCCATCAGGCGGAAGGCTCGGAAAGCCGCGTCGTCGGTGGGGAAAGCACGTTCTTCCGGCTGTTGGAGAACACCCGGAACTTCAACCTTCTCATTCCGGGAGAGGATGACCCGATCAAGGAAGGCGACCTTTACGAACAGTTGAAGGGGTTCAAACTCCAGGTCTCCACGCGCATGCGACCGGATCCGGTGACCTCGGAACCGATGAAGAACCTCGTCGCTGTGACCGTGTCCGTGCGATGGACATCCAAGGAGGGAATCGCAAAGGACTACCGTATCACCCAGCTCCTGAACGGCACGAACGACGACCTCTTCAAGGAGCCCCCGAACACCGATCTGACCCCCGCTGCCCAGCAGGAACTCGATCGGAACGCGATAGTCGCTCTTGCGAGGCTCCTTGCTCCCGGAGACATCAAGTTCGCCAACCCCGAACCGGGGATGTTCGACCTTGCGGACATCGCCCGGGCTTCCCCCGATTCGAACACCCAGGTCCTTCTCCCGGTCGGAAGGATGATTTTCCTGTTGTCCGAATCCGGAGACAAGGACGACAAATTTGCCGAGGAGATTCTCCCGCTGGAAAAAAAGAGGGACGAACTCCGCCAGTTTCTGGGGAAATCGGACAAGAATGCAATCGATCAGGAAAAGTGTCTGGAATTCGTCGATCTCCAGAAAAAGATCGCCGAGCTTTATCAGCCAAAAGCACTCAATCTTCTCCAACCCCTCCTCGTGCTCAAAAAGGACCTTCCCACCCTGAGAAGCGCTTTTTCCAATCCGCGGTTGCTTGGCAGGGAACTCTCCCTGAGCATCAACTCTATCGCCGGAAGCCTCAACATTGCGATGATCAACACGGATGTCTCCCTGCTTGCCTTCAGCTCGGCGGAGAAGTGTTTCATGAGCCTTCTTGCCTCGCCAATCCTGGAATCGCTTCCCCCTCGGAGGGAGCCGGGAATATTCCGAAAGGTGATCGACATCCAGAAAATCGGCATCCTGAAAGAATCACAAGCGGCGACGCGGGAAGCCAGATTGCGGGATCTGAAGGAAAACCTGGCGAGGTTCCGGAAGAAGTTCCTCGGCCAACATCCCTTCCTTATCGATTTTCTGGAAGAGGAGACCCGAATCTGCAAATCGGTTCCGGACCTCCGGGAAAACTTCAAGGGAATCACCGAGGTTTTCGACTTCCTGGGGGGACTTCCGGAAGAAATCAGCCGGATGAACCAAGCCATTCCCACCGAATTCCAGAACCGCTGAGAGTCTGTCGGTCAGGCAGGGTGGTTTCCAGCCGGTCGTTCAGACCACCTGAAGGTGCTTGTTCTTGTCCTTGCGACTCGGAGGGGAGACGTTCTTGAACTTGGGCTCGTTGAAAATGTGGTCCCTGTTGGGGGAAAACGACGGGATCAGGCTTCTGAGGGTTTCGATGATCCGGCGGGAGTTGGAGTTCTCGGCCGAATGAAACAGGGTTGCGAGATTGGCCAGGAGTGCCTCCTCATCGACTTCCTCGGGCTTTGCGACAAAGATCTTCCGGTTTCGGGTCGCGGTAATGCCTTCCTCTGCGGTAAGGATCTCCTCATACATCTTTTCTCCGGGCCGGATACCGGTGAAGACGATCTGGATGTCCCGGCCTGCCTCGAGCCCGGCAAGGCGCAGGAGATCGCTGGCAAGATCGACGATCTTAACCGGTTCCCCCATGTCGAGGACGAAAACCTCGCCGCCCTTTCCGAAGGCTCCCGCCTGGATGACCAGTTTGCTCGCCTCGGGGATGGTCATGAAGTAACGGATCATGTTGGGATGGGTAATGGTGATCGGTCCACCCTCCTCGATCTGACGCTTGAAAATCGGAATGACGCTACCCCGGCTTCCGAGGACATTTCCGAACCGAACCGCGGTGAACCGGGTCGGACTCCGCTTGGCGTAGGCTTTCAGGACAAGCTCCGCAACACGCTTCGTTGCGCCCATGACGGATGTCGGATTTACCGCCTTGTCGGTCGAGATCATGACGAAACGCTCGATCCCGGCGTCATGGGAAACCGAGACGAGGTTCTGGGTTCCGAGAATGTTGTTCTTCACGGACTCGTCCGGATTGGCCTCCATCAGCGGAACATGCTTGTGGGCCGCCGCATGGAAAACGATCTGCGGTTGATGGGCAATGAAGATGCTTCTAAGCTTGTTGATATCCTGGATGTCGGCGATGAGCGGGACCAACTGGTTGGCGGTGACCTGGGGATCCTTCATCAGTTCGTTGAGGATATTGAAGATCGAGGTTTCTCCATGACCAAGCAGGATGAGCTTCGAGGGCCGGAAGGGAAGAATCTGCCGGCAGATCTCGCTCCCGATGCTTCCTCCCGCCCCCGTGATCAGGACGTTCTTCCCGGTGATATAGGCCGCGATCTCGGCGAGATTGATCTCGGTGGGAGCCCTCCGGAGAAGGTCTTCGATGGCGATGTCGCGGATCTGCAGACTTACGAGCCTTCCGTCTATGAGGTCCTGAAGTCCGGGAAGGGTCTTGAACCGGATCCGGGTATCGCGGCACAGCTTGACTATCTCCCGAAGAACCTCCCCGGAAGCCGAGGGAATCGCAATGATGATCTCCTCGACCTTCTTCACCGCGATGACCTGGTTGAGAATGCTTCGGTTTCCCAGAACCTTGCATCCGTGAATTATCTGGCCCAGCTTTTCCGGTTCGTCATCGAGGAAGCCTACGACCTCGTAACGGAGATTCTCGTTGCGTTGGATTTCCCGAACCACGCTCTCACCCGCCCGGCCGGCCCCGAAAATGAGGACCCTGCGGAGTCGGGAATCATCCTTCCCAAGGAGGATCCGGCGAACCGGTTCGGTCTCGACCAGATTAAGGAATATCCGGGGTGCGATCCGGCTGGACCCGATCAGAAGCAGGTTCATCATCCAGTCCAGGATGAGAATGGAACGGGAATATTCCAGGTTGATGTTGAGATAAAGATAAGCCATCTTGAGCATCGAACCGATGGTCACCGCGTTGAAAACCGCCATCATGTCGGGAATCGAGGTGAACCGCAGAGTCCGGTTGTAGAGGCCGAGTGTCCAGAATATGACGAGAGAACCGGGGATTGCGACGGGGAAGATCAGCAGAAGGTTGTGGAAGTGGTGCGGTTCAAAACCTTCGAATCGAAGCCAGATTGCCGCAGTCAAGGAAAAAACCATGCAAAGGACGTCGGTGGAGAGAAAAATAACCTTCCGAACCGGAGTCATCCCAAAAACCGCCTCCCGATACTTCCCCAAAAACGCCAGGGTTTTTTGACAGATTAGCCGGGGAGTGTACCACAATTTTCCCGGATTGTCCATTTTTTCCAAAAATCGAAGGCCGTTCCCCGCCGTTTCGGGTGGGTCAACAATCCGGGTGATCGAAATTTCCATCCAGGATCGGCCAGAAGTTGCCGATGAACGAAAAAGGATGATCAGGCATTCTTTGACCAAAGGAAAGGTCATCATTCGGACGTGAAGCGAGTATGTTGAAGTGTCCTGAATGTGGCAAGGAGAATATCGCCTCGGCCCGCTTCTGTGGAGGTTGCGGGAGGCCCCGCTTCGCTCTTCTGGCCCCCCGTTTCGGTTCTTCCACCGGAATTCCGCCCAAGGAGAAGATCTCCGGTCCGGCAATAACCGCACCTTCGATCCCCGGACCGGTGGCACTTCCCCGAAAACCCGCGTTCGCGGAGGAAGCAGCCTGCCAGCCTGAAGAGCCGCGACCCAGGGTGGATCGAGATGGAAAGGTTGCCCAGAGAGAGGGGATTGTCTTCCCGAATGAACGCAGGAGCAACTCCGTCCGGAGGTTGAGGATCCTCAAACGCCTTCGAATTCCTGCATTTGCGGCTCTCGCAATCAGCTCACTTCTTCTCCTGACTCCTCTCCTTGTCTTCGCGCTCGGGGAGGGAACATCCAACGGGACCGGCTCGAAAGAACCTGCCCGGAGCTCCTTCCAGTTTTGCGACGTTCCGCTCGACCACCCCGTCTACGAAGTTTGGGAAAGAATTCTGAATGCAGGGAATCCCCGCAGAACGATCGGCCCCAAGGCCCGCCCGTTCGACCCTGTAACCCAGGCTGAGTGGGGAAGAGCAATGGCAAGCCTGTTCCCTGACGAATTCGCGACCTCGAAGGTTTTCCGCAACCTCGGCGGCTCCCCCGATACCCCGATGGATTGGACGGGAATACGGGAATCCCTCATCGGGCTTGGTTCCCCTTTCAAGGGAACCGATTTCCCCCCTGCCGACGCTCGGGATGGAGGGCAGAAACCCGACCGTATAGAAGCCTTCGCCTTGCTGGAAAAGTGTTTGCCTGAGGAAGGTGGAGAACGGTGAAAAAGGTATTCATTCTGACCATTCCTCTCCTTTTGTCCCTTCCGTTCCTCATGAGAACGGCAAGGGCCCAAGCCCCCAAGATAATGATGTCTTCTACCGCCGACCAGGACGTTGTCCGGATCTCGTTTTCCCAAGGGCTTCGCCCCGAGGTGAGGTTTGCGGAGGGAGAGTCCTGCTGGGAGATCGATTTCCGTGAAAGCCCCGGACTTTCACTCGACGAGGAAAGGGTGACCTATCGGGGTCCGGTGAAACTGATGTGGCTTACCCAGCCGCTCCGAGGTTCTTCACTTCAAACCCTGACCATCTACGTCCAGCAGGGAGCGGAAATGAGGCTTCGCAGGAGCGATGGTGGAGAGGTGGAGTTCGTTTTCAGGAAGCCCTCTTCGAAGAGCCCCAGGAAATCCGGAGGTAGGATGCTGATGAGTCCCCAACCTCTCCTCGCACCGGAAGGAGGCCCTGGGGGCTTCGACATCGAGGTGAAAGGCTCCTCTCCGCTTCCGGTCGTCTCGGAGTTGATCAGGGGGGCGGGGATCCAGGTAAGGTTCCGGGATCCGCTCCCCAAAAGCGCATACATCCGTGTCCGGGGAGAAACTTTTCTCGAGGGCCTTGGAAACGTCGCGGATCAGATGGGTATGGTCCTCACCGAGGAGGAAGGCCAGTATTGGTTGAGCGACAAAAGGAATCCCCTTCTCCTCTTCCCCTCACGGGCGGAAATAAATGCCAAGAGCCCCGGACTGAAACCCCTTCGGGAGTTGGTTATCCAATTCCTCGGGGAAAAGCTCGGTTCGAAATTCTGCGGACTCCTTCCCCAGGAGATCCTTGGGCGGGTTCCCGATCCCAGGAAGTGGTCGAGGAATCCGCGGGACTTCTTCCAGAGCCTTCTTCAATCACATGGAGTGAAATGTGACTTTCAGGGATCCGAAAACCTCTAGAAAAACCCTTCGGAACAGGATGGTGGCCGTTTACGCCAGCCTTCCACTCCTTATCCTGTCCGCGTGTTGGAGCCTGGGAGGGGCTCAACGGCCTGCCTCCCCGGAAGACGGGCAGCTGACCAGGTTTGGGCTCGCCCTTCAGATGGAAAGGGTGCTGCTCTCCTCACCCGGTTCCCAGCTCAAGCTGGCTGTGGAAAGGGATGGAGAGCCAGTATCCTTTCCCGATCTTGAACCGGCCCTCGGGGCCAAAATCCAGAAGGTGCTGGACCTTCACGCAATGAAGGGTTTCCCCGATGGGACATTCCGTCCGGATGATCATGTCTCCGACCTTGAGTCCCTTTACATATGGGCGAATCTGATTTCTTCGCTCGAACGTAGGGGCATCCTGAGGGTCTCACCGGAACTCGAACAGCAAGAAGTGGGGGGTCGCGGGAAGAGGCTTCCTGCCTGGATTGCTCCATCCCTCCGGGTCCTCGAGCGGTGCGGAATCGACCCGTTCGACCGGGTCCTTCCAGGCGAGAGCCCGGTTTCGGGACTTTCGGAAAAGATCGCTCCACGCCTCAAGGCTAGAATTGAGGGAAAGAAGCCTTTCTCGGAGCCGGAATTGGAAGGGCTCCCGAAACACTCACCTGCCGAGGCCGAAGGCGGGGGGGGGAAAGGCGGGGAACCCGCAACGAATCAGCACGGGGAAAGCGATCCGGTGATCGATTCCCAACCTGCTCCGGGTTCTTCAAGGCTGACGATCGAGGTCCAGGACTCGCTGACCCGCCGGGGACTGGCCGGAGTCAGGGTGTCCGTTGGCGGAAGGGTGTACCAGACCGATGGATCGGGGAAGTGCCAGGTGACGGAGCTTCCGGACGGACGGATCGCGGAAATCTTCGCGGCCAAAGAAGGATACCGGAAACTCTCCCTGCGCCAGAAGATCGGAGGCCGTTCCGGCATGAGGTTCTTCCTTCGCCCGATTCTCTCGAGCCTGAAGCTGAAGATCGTCTCTTCGGTGGACGGTTCCCCGCTGGAAGGCGTCAAAGCCGCGATCGGGGCCAGAGTCGGGAAATCGGGTCAGGATGGCGCATTGATCATAAAGCCATTGAAACCCGGCTACCACGAGCTCAAACTTTCGGGAAGCGGAATCCTCGAAAGCGAGGAACTCGTCTTCGTCGAGCATTCCGCTACCTCTCTTACGCTGAGAGCCCACCCCATCCTTTGACCTGGGAGACCGCTTTTCGGATTCAGCCTCCGGTTTTCCCGCCGGGAACGCAGCAAGATCCTATGCCAGGATCATTCGGTCAGGCGGAGTTTGAGCTCGTCGATCCTGCGTTTGACCTTGTCCAGTTCCATTTTGGAAAACTTTCCGGGAAGGAACCGCTGGTCGGTGCATTCCATGACCGCGATGAGATCCATGAACTCGAGCCGCTCGGCATGTGCCATCGGGCGGTAGGAGTCCAAAGCGACCTTCAGGAAATGCTTTATGGGAAGTTTTTCCTTGTCATCCTCCTGGACCTCGTACATCCGGGACGCCAGAATCAGGATTCCCTCCATCTCGTTGCCGCCCAGATCGGAGCTCTCGGGAAGATCGGGAACCTCTTCGGGAGTGACGGAGACCTGGTTCTTTTTCGCGAGCGACATGAAGAGCTCCTTTTTGCCCTCGGAGGTCTGAGGGGAAAAGAGCGGAATATGTACGTCGAGGCGCCCGACCCTCTTGAGATCGACCTCCAGAAGGTCGGGACGGGAGGTTGCGAAGATCCAGAAGATTCGTCCCCGGTTCCGGGTGTCGGCCATCTCGCGGGCGAGCATCGCGTAGATCCGTCCGGAGAGGCCTGCATCCGTGTCCCCGCTGGACCGTTTCCCCGCAACCTGGTCGGCTTCATCTATGAACACGATGACCTGGCCCATCGCGTGGAGGATCTTGAAGATGGTTTCGAGATTCCCTTCGGTGGCTCCCACCCACTTGTCGCGGAAGTTCTTCAACTCGACGCAGGGGACTCCGGCTTCACCGGAGAAGCACTCCACGAGATAGGTCTTCCCCGTTCCGATCCGGCCGTTGATCAGGTATCCCATGGGAAGGGCCTTGAGCTTGCCCTTCTTCATCAGCATGGCATCCTGGCGCATCCACTTCTTGGCCTCGTCGTGGCCGGCGACTGCATCGAGGTTTTTCGTGGACTCCACGAATTCGATCCGCCCTCCGGCGGATTTCTCGATCATCTCTTTCTTGACGCTCCGCAGGTATTCCATCGTTATCCGCTTGTTGTTCTTCACCGCGCGCTTGATGAGGTTCTGGATGTCGATCCGGGAAAGCCCTTCGAGTTTCTGGCCGAGAGTCACGCGGTCGACATCGCAGATGGAGGCAAAATCGGAGACGTCACATGTGATCGTCTCGATGTATTCCCTGACCTCCTCCGAGTTGGGAAGGTCGATCCGGATCTTCGCGGAACGCGGGTTTTCGACCACCTGGCGGTTGAGATCGGTGAGGTTCTCCGCGACCAGGCATGTGACGATAAAGGCGCTGTTGATGTTGGGATCGGAAGCCCAATCGAGGACCTTGATCAGGGTCTCCACAGTCTCGGCGTTGATGTAGCTCGGGTCGGTCCGGGGAAGGAGATACTGCGCATAGTCGATCACGATCGCAACGCGGACGGGGTCGGGAACGGTTTTCCCGTCAGGACCCGGTTTGGTCCGGTAGAGGCCGTTGCGGACGAACCGGTCGATGAGTTCCAGGGCCCGCCGCGGTTCCTTGGGCATCAGGTTGCCCAGTTCGAGCAGTTTCCCCGCGTCCTGGACCGGAGCGTTGGGAACGCCCGCGAAGCCGGTCCGGTGGAAATCGTCGAACACCTTGAGGAAGTTCTGGAAGATCTCGCCCCCTTTCAGGACCTTGATCCCCTTTCCACGATCGAAACCGATCACGGCCTCGAAGGGATCGAACATGATCCTGACCAGGAAGTCACGAAGGGAGTAGAACTGAAGGGGAACATTGGGGGCGGGGCGGTAGGAAACCCAGTCGTTCACGCTTCCATAGAGGATGAACTGGCTGACAGCACCGCTCTTGAAAACCTCGGCCATTTCGAGGGACCACTTGGGGGAATCGGGCATCTTGAAAACCTCCTGGTCGGGGGGATTATTCCCGCTCGACCATCGGAGGAAGGGGAGCGGGGGTCTCGATCATCTCTGGTTCCTGGAACTTGTTGAAAAACTCGGAGTGGGTATCCATCCACTGCTCGGTTTCGCCGAGGGTGTTGTTGATCCGGTCGATTCCGGCGGTGACGGATTCCGGGCTGCGGTCGAGTGCGATCTCCTCGCGGATCAGCTGGAGCTGGTTCTCAATCCGGTTCAGCTCCATTTCGACAAGGCGGAGGTTGTCCTGCGCCCGTCTGATGTTGTCGAGCCGCTTCTGTTGGATCTCGATCGTTCCGCGCACCGATTTGGAAAGGGCCTCGCTCATCTCGGGGGAATCGAGTTGGTGGGTCAGCTCCTTGATCTCGTTCTTGAGCTTGTCGATATCGGTTCGCTCGAGGCTGTCCGTGATCAGCTTACGGGTGACCAGCAGTTTGAGGAAGAGAACGGGAAGCTGACTGATCGTCTTCTGCTTGGTTTCCTTCACGAACTGGACCGGACCTTCGGAGTTCATGTCCATCAGCCGGTTGATCTGGGAAAGATTGGCATTGAGCGACTCGAGGCGGGTGGTCGACTGCTTGTCGAGGGTCCGGACCATCTCGTTGATCCGTTGGGCCTTGTCGAGCTCGACGACATTCATCCGGAGACTCTGGCAGTATTTCTGGAACCTCCCGTCGGTCGAGAGAAACCACAGGTAACCCATTTCCAGGGCCGCACCGGCGAACCAGAAACCGGGGTTGACCAGGCCAAGGATTCCGACCCCGAAAACGAGCAGCTTGTTGACGGGTATGGGGCCGAGCCCGGGAACCGCCGGTTTTGCGCCGAACGCTTCGGTGATGTAATCCCAATAGGTGAGAGAGGGGCGGGTCATGAAAGCTTACCTTCCTCGATTTCCAGGAATTTTTGCGTCACGTGCTTCAGAAACTCCTTGAACTGGGGACCTTCCTGCACCTGCAACGGGGAAAGGGTGGGATCCTTGCCGATGTCGGAAGGCCTGACGGGGATCTTTGCGGCAAGTCTTCCGGGGGAGGGCGCGAAGATGAAGATCCGGTCGCTCAGGTAGACCGCCTCGGCGACCGAGTGTGTGACGATGAAAACCGTCGCCTCGACCTCGGACCAGAGGCTCGTGATGAGCGCCTGCATGTCTATCCGGGTGGGTTCGTCGAGGGCGGAGAATGGCTCGTCCATCAGGATGATCCGGGGTTTCAATACGAGAGTGCGCGCGATCGCCACTCGCTGTTGCTGCCCTCCCGAGAGCTGATAGGGATACTTGTTCTCGTGACCGCGCAAACCAACCTTCAGGATCATGTCCATGGCCCGCTCCCTCATCTCCTTGAAGGAGGCTCCATATTCGGGGCGGTTGATCTCGAGGCCGAACATGACGTTTTCCAGAACGGTCCGGTTGGGGAATGAGCTGTACTTCTGGAAGATCATCCCCCGGTCCTTTCCGGGGCCGGTCACGGGTTGGTTCCTCACCAGGACCTCTCCAGAGGTGGGCGGGAAAACCTCCGAGAACCCCTGGATCAGGTTCAGGATCGTGGATTTGCCGCACCCGGAGGGCCCCACGAGGGCAACGAACTCGCCGATATCCGGAAGATCCTCGATTTCGAACGAGATGTTCTCGATGGCCTTGAACTCCAGGGGAGTCCCCTGGTTGAAGATCTTGGTCACGTTCTTGAACGTGACTACGGGAGGCCTGAGGAGGGGAAGCTTCTGGTCGAAGGCCGCCGGACTCTTGGGATGGACGGCGGGTGGCGCGGGGGGGGCAACGGCAGCCTGCATCGCGGCTGGAGGAGGGAAGAGGATCTCGGACGGGGGTTTGTAATCTGCGGGGACTCCTCCGACGGGGGGTGTGGGGGCCGGCGCGTGGAGAGCAGGTGCGGGCGCGGAAACCGGTTTTGTCGCGGTATCCCCTGAAGGCATGGGAGTGGGGGCAACCGGTTGCCCGACCACGGGAGCCGCGGGGGAAACCGGGTGGGGGGAGGGATCATTTCCTGGGGTCCCTGGGGAATTCGCCTCCCAGGGGATTGGCGCTTTCCCGTGAGTTTCGGGTACGGGAGCGGGAGCGGGTGCGGGTGCGGGAGCGGGAGTGGTCGGGAATTCCGGAAGAACAACCCCTTTGGGGCCCGGGGCGACGGCCGGAGAAACAGGGACCGCTGCTTCCCCACCGGACGGGGAACCGGGACTCGGCATTTTCGGCGGGTGGGAGGCTTTCGCGACCGCCGGAGCAGGCCTTGAAGGCTGGTTTTGAGCGGGAGCGGGAAGGTCGGTCTCGGGAAGTCGATAGAACAACCCGACGAACCACCGGAGTGCCCGCCGGTACCATGGCCGGACGGCAGGAATGGGTGCGGCCGATGCCGGGTTCAGCTGGGCCGATGCCGAAGAGGGAGGAGCGGGCACGGTGGGCTTCTGGTCCTTTCCGGTCATCGTTTGAGCCTCCGATAGGGGAAAACCTTGTCACCAACATACTCCCAGAGGCGGTCGGTCAGGTAGGCGAGCCCGACGATCACGACCAGGATCAGGTAGATGTCGGCCACATACCCGCGCCGCTGGCTGAGTAGCAGCAGGGCTCCGATTCCCCCGCCCTCCTCGGACTGCTTGAGGTCGGCCATTTCGGCGAGCATTATATACGTCCAGCCGACTCCGAAGCCGAGTCTCATGGCGTCATAGATGTTGGGAAGGGCGATCCCGAGGAGAACCTTTGTCATGACCTGGAAACGGTTCGCTCCAAGGGTGTAGGCTGTCTGGAGGTAGACGTTGTCGATCTCCTCGATCGCCTTCACGATAAGGGGCAGAAGATAGATTCCGAAGGCAAGGGCGAGGAAGGTGATCTTCTGGGTCTCGCTGATGCTGAAAAACGCTATCGACAGCGGCACCAGAGTGGGGATGGGAAGATAACCGCTGAAAACCATCAAAGGGGAGAACATCGCCCGCACCTTGGAGAAGCTGCCCATGAGGATTCCAAGGGGGAACGCGATCGAGAGCGCAAGGAGGAACCCGTAAAGAACGCGTTTGAAACTTGCCCAGATGTTGCGGAACAACCCCTTCTCACGCCATAGCGAGGGAAAGGACCTGAGCGCGTCCCCCGGGCTTGGAAGGATCGTGGCGGGCAAAAGCCTCGTCTCGACCATTTCGTACTCGAACTCGAGCGTGGGAATCTTCCGTGCCTGGACCTTCTGCCCACCGCGCCCGATGTAACCGGAAGGAGGTTTCTTGCCGTCGAGCGAAAGGGTGTTCTGGCTGACCTCACCCTCGTTGCTGGGAAGGGCCATCGCCCCCGACGCGGTCGGTGAAGCCCGCATCTCGCTCTGGGCATCGTTCTTGGCGATGAACCGCCCGTCCACGAGCCGGACGGAGACCTTGTCGTCGTATTTCTTCGCGAACAGCTTGACCTCGAAATTTTCCTCCCCCACCTTGATGAATCTCTGATCGGTCTTCTCGATGAAAATCAGATCGGCTCCGGGGATGTCGAGGCAGACCCCCCATTTCACCTGCCGGCCGGGAACGACCTGGGGCTCACCCTTGTCGAGGGTCCCGACAGGGAGGGTGACCCGGATGAAGCTCCCCCGCGTGACCATGAACCAGAGGAGGAAAAGCAGGAAGATGGGGGCGACCCCGAGAATCGCGCTGGTAGAACCTTTCAACGCCTCCCGGATCTGGAAGAAACTCTGGAACAACTCGCGGATTCTTTGCACTCTATTCCCGGATCATCCCGGAGGGCGGATTCACCGCCCCCCGGGAGACACGTCATTGCCCTTCGGGGGGATAAACCGAGATTTCCACGCGCCGGTTGAGCGCCTGGTTCACCGGATCGGAAGGATCGGCGGGAGTTTCCCAGCCCTTTCCCTCGACAACGAACTTGTTCGGATCGAACTTGAACTTGTTGACCAGGGCATCTTTTACTGCGTTCGCCCTGTCATTGCTCAGTTCCCTGACGATCTCGACCGGGACCTTGTCCTTCATGGAGCTGTCGGTGTGCCCGACGATCGCCACAGTCGCCCGCTCGTATGCGCCGACGAGACGCGCCACCTTTTCCATGGTCGCCTCGACTCCTGGATCGTAGAGAGTGTTGGGCATGGGCCGGCCGATGTCGTCGTGCTGGGGCTCGAAGATGTTCGCGGAGTTGGGATAGAAGTTGATCCGGACGGTCTGTGTGATGATCGGAGCCTCGGCGGCAACCTTGTGATAGCTGGTGGGAACGAACTTGCTGACGTACTCGTCCTGTTGGTGCTTGAAGGTGCCTTCCTTGTCGAGGGCCTGGAGAACCGTGAAGTCCATCACCTGGTCGAATGGAACGTTCTCCTCGATGAGCCTGGCTTCCTTGTATATGAACCCGATGTTCTTCCAGGTCCGCTCGAAGTTGGTGGGATTGCTCTGGTTGAGGAAGAAATCCTTGTTCTCGGCGAAGTTGGTGGAATGGGCGTCGTTAACCATCCCCTTCACGTCATCGACCTTCATTCCGAAGCCATCGGCCATCCATTGGAGTGCCTGGGCCTTGGTCGTGGCATTCTTGAGCATGTCCATCCCTTCGAAGATCCCTGCGATGAGGCCTTTCACGACTTCGGGCTTGTCACGGTAGAAATCCGCCCGGACCGCCCAGACGTCGGCGATGAGCTTGTTGGCCTCGCTGGTGGTAGTGAGGATCTTCGTTCCCGCGATCTTCTCCGGGATCGTGTAGATATCGGGCGCCCAGCTGACGCAGGCATCGATGGACTTGTCGGAAACGAACGCCGCGGCCGCCTCGAACGCCGTGGCCGTGTATTTGGGTTTGATGTCGGCGAGGCTGATGCCCGCATTGATGAGGAGGTTGCTGATGAAATACTGCGAAGGGCTGTTCTGGGCGAACGCAATCGTCTTCCCCTTCAGGTCGGCGACGCTCTTGATTGAGGTCCGGACGACGATGCCGTCCCCGCCGTTCGACCAGTCGATCTGCTGGAGGACCCGGGGGGCGGTCCGGGAATCCTTCATGAGTTCGGTTGCGAAGAGCGCGATCATGTCGAGGGTTCCCCAGAGGATGTGGCTGTTTCCGCTCGCGAACGAGTCGCGGGCGGCAACGGGGTCGTCGATGAGCTTCAGATCGACCTTGAACTTGAACTTTTTGAAGAAGACGCTTTCCTCATTGGGAGCGAAACCATGGTTAGCCGCCACGATGGGAAGCCAGCCGATCCAGACGTTGATCGGGAAGACGACGACGGGGTTCTTTTCATCCCACTTGTAGCCGGAAGCGCCGGAGACTGGAGGAAGCTTCTGGAGGGGAATGTACTTGTACTCGGCGACGGTCGTGACCCCTTTGGTGTCGGGGGCCTCCACCTGTTTCGGGGCGGTCGTCTCGCCGGTTTTTGCCGGGGCTTCCTGTGCCCAGACCGGAGAGATCAAGAGGGAAAACAGGAAAAAACAGGCCGGAATCGCGAGGAAACGATGGGGTTTCATTCTTGCCTCCTGGAAATGGGTTGCATACTCGAAGAGACCGGTGAAAACCGGTCGGAATCGCAGGGTTGGAGAAGAATCATCACTTCTGGACGGGCCCGAGCTCCTTCTCGGGAATGGGGGGAGGAGGAGCGTTCTCGGACTGCCCTCCCTGGGGAGACGCCTCACCCGTATTCAGGTCGAGACCGTAGACCGATGCGAACTCCGCCAAAGCCTGCTCTCCGAGGGCGGACTGCTCGCTCTCCTTCATCTGGACGCCAGTGGTGTCGATCTGTCCCGCGCTCACGCGGGCTTTTCCAGCAGCCTGATCACGGCGTTCCTGGATGACCTCGCTGGCCCGGGCGATGGTGTCTCCAGTGGTCCCGATCCCGCTGATCATGCCCTTCGCCATCTCCTGGAGTTCGGCCTGGGCTTCGAGCATCTCGGTTTCCGTGATCATGCTCTGGAGCTTCTCGATCTTGGATTGGGCTTCGCGCACCGAGACATCGCGGGACTTTTCAAGGTCCTTGAACGTCTTCTCGGCCATCAGCAGCTGCTGCTGGTTCTCCTCCAACTGTTGCTTCACGGTTTGGATCTGAAGCGCCAGTTGCCCAGCCACGGCGCGGTTCCCGGCTTTCATGTTGGCCGCGATCTTGGCTGCCAGTTCCTTTTCCTTGGCCTGGAGGGTCTTCACCTGACGGATGAGCCGTTCGACGAAGGCCGCGTGATTGGCCAGGTTTTCGTTGAAACGAGCGATCTGGGCCCTCAGGTTCTCCTTCTCGACTTCGATGAGGGCGCGGGGGTTCTGCGACTCGAGCCCTTTGATGAAGAGCCCGAAAAAGCCCCGAATAAGGTTCATCAATCTCGTGAACATTTCAAATCTCCTTTTCCGATGATTCCCGGGAAAATGGAAGATCTTCCCGTTGATTTTCCTGCCTCGACAGAATCGCTTTCATTTCTACTGTTCGGGTGTGTAGACCTGGACCTCGACCCGGCGGTTGACCGCATGGTTGCTTGGATCGCTGGGGTTGCTCGGTTCCTCCCATCCTTTTCCCGCAACGACGAACTTGTTGCTCGGAAACTTGTATTTCCGGATCAGCGCCTCACGGACGGATTTGGCGCGGTCCTCGGAAAGCTCCTTGACGGCCTTCTCGGGGACTTTGTCCTTCATCGAGCTGTCGGTGTGTCCGACGATGGCAATCGTCGCACGCTCATACTGCCCGACCATCCTGGCGATCTTTTCGAGCGTGGCATCCACCGAGGGATCGTACAGGGTGTTGGGAACCACCAGCCCGAACTCGTCGTGTTCGGGCTCGTAAACGTTGGCCGAGTTGGGAAAGAAATTTATCCTGACTGTCTGGGTGAGGACCGGAGCCTCCGCCGAAACTTTCTTGAACGTGGTCGGAACGAACCTGGAAACAAAGACCTCCTGCTGGTCCTTGAATGCGCCCTCCTTGTCGAGGGTCTGGACCACCGAAAAATCCATGACCTCGTCGAACCTGATCGGGGTGGCGAGGTATCCGAGCTCGCGATAGACGAAAGTGATGTTGTTCCAGGTCCGCTCGAAGTTGGTGGGGTTGTTCTTGTTGAGGAAGAAATCCTTGTTCTCGCCGAAGTTGGTCGAATGGGCGTCGTTTTCCATCGACTTGACGTCGTCGATCTTCATCCCGAAACCATCCGCCATCCACTGGAAGGCCTTGACCTTGAAGGTGGGGTTTTTCAGGAGGGCCATACCTTCGAAAATGCCGGCGACCAGTCCCTTGATGATCTCGGGATGGTCCTTGGCGAAATCGGCCCGCGCAGCCCAGACGTCGGCGATGAGCTTGTTCGCTTCGGCCGTGGTGGTGAGGATCCGGGTGCCGGCGACCTTTTCCGGGATCGAGTAGATGTCGGGGGCCCAGCTCACGCAGGCATCGATCGACTTGTCGGCGACGAAAGCCGCAGCGGCTTCAAAGGCAGTGTTCGTGAATCTCGGGGTGACCTTGGAAGGGGAGAAGCCGGCATTCAGGATCAGGTTGTTGACGAAATACTGCGAAGGGCTGTTCTGCGCATAGACTATCGTTTTGCCCTGGAGCTCCTTGACGGAGCGGATGTTGCCGCGGACAACGATCCCGTCCCCTCCGCTGCTCCAGTCGATCTGCTGGTAGATCCGGGGGGAGGTCCGGCTGTCTTTCATCAGCTCGGCCGCGAACAGCACCATCATGTCGAGGGTTCCCCAGAGGATGTGGGATTTTCCCGATGCGAAAGCATCACGGGCAGCGACAGGGTCGTCGATGAGTTTCAGGTTCACCTTGAAACCGTACTTCTTGAAAAAGACGCTCTCCTCGTTGGGGGAGAACCCGTTGTTGGCCGCAACGATCGGGAGCCAGCCGATCCAGACGTTTATCGGGAACTCCACGATCTTCTTGTCCTTGTCCCATTCGTAGGCGGAAACACCAGTGACCGGTGGAAGCTTCTTCTGCGGTATGTAGTTGTATTCCTGGACCGTCGTGATTCCCTTCGCATCGGGAGCCTCGCGGGGAGGTTCGTTTACCGCCGCGACCTGGGTCGGTTGGGGAGTGACCGTCTGGGCGTCGGAAGGCCCTGAGGTGACGGCTGTTCCCGAGGTCGAGGTCCCTGCTGTGGTTCCCGTCTGGGTCGCGACCGCGGTCTCGGTTCCAGATTTGGGGAAGACCATCTCCCTGAGAGTGGGGGAGAAGGATACCGCGGCGGCGAAGATGCACCCGAAAATGAAGAGGAACATGATGAATTTCCCCAATGGGGTCGGGCCGATTTCTTCGTTCACGTACAACCTCCTGATCCGGTTCGGATTCGGTTCCGAAAAGGGAAACCAAAAGAGCCGTGGTTTTCGGTCTTTCGGAAGTCAATGATAATGTGTCGCGGTTCCGAAGGCAACCCCAAATCGAGTCACGGGGGAAGAAACCTCACCCGAGACCGGCCCGATGGTTATCCGAACTCAGGGGTTTGCCGATAGGGCTTTTCGGGATTTTCAAGCCCGACAAGCCCGGAGGAGTTCTGGAAAAGAACGCTGAAACCACGAATCGAAGTCACCGAGCAATGAGGAGCGTCCTGCTTCCCATCCTCTTCTTCATGCTGGTCTCCTCCACTCCGGGGCATGCCTACAGGCCTCCCATCCTTCTCATAGATCGTTCGACTTCCGATCCTTCGATCGGGGCCGGGGGCTTGTCGTTCAAATACAAACGTGCGTCCGGCCCACTCGGTTTCGGGGGAGACATGCTCGTGTGGGGCGGAAGGATGTATGGCGGAAAACTCCGCGACCCGAAGTTCGGCCTCATGGGCCAACTCGGAACCCTCAACGGTAATGCACTCCGGCTCAACCTACGGATGGGAGGTTTCTCCGTCGAGGATGGTTTCAAACCGGATCCCAGGTTCAAGTGGAGGGCGAACTTCGGCTTTGGAACCTACGATCTCGAATCCAGGATCACTTTCCGAACCATCAACAAAGGCGGTTTCGCTTTTTTCGAACCGATGCTCGTCGGGGTTCTTCCGATGAAACGTCACATAGTCCTCGAGATCGGCGCGGGTTACACATTCTGCGGAGCACTGGGAGTCAGAATCGAAGGTTTGTTCCTACAAGTGGACCTTCTCCTAGGCCGGTTCTGACGCCGGTTACGGGGTCACCAGCACCCCTCGAGCGCCCGGAACTTCCTCCGGTCTTCGAGCCGGATGGCTCCCGAAGGACATGCATGGCGGCAGATACCGCAACCAAAGCATAGAAAAGGTTGGATAGAGCAGGTTCCGAGAGAAGCGGAATATTTGATCGCCCCGAAGTTGCACAGCTTCATGCATTCCCTGCAGCCCTTGCATGAATCGGGCAGGATCTGCCCGACATACTCCGCCTTGAAAAATGACCGGATGCCGTAAGCAACCCTCTGGCGGACCGAAATGCAGTCCCTGCCGTTGCAATTGCAGATCGTTCCGATGAATGGTGTGGGCATCGTCCAGACCGAGTGGTAGCACCCCTCCCCTTCCATCTTCTCCATCAGCGACAATGCCTCCTGCTTGTCCATTTTCCTGAATGCCCCCGAAACGTCCGGAGCCTTGGAAAGGAAGTCCTCTTCGAAGGAGGACATGCTCACCCCGAAGCAGTACATCTCCTCGCTCCGGTTGTAGCTCATCTGGCGGCAGATGCAAGGAAACAGACTGACGGAACGGACGAAGCCGAAAACCCGGCGAACGTCTTCGATCGGGAGGACCTGGCCGAAGACACCTGCCTGAAGCGTTTCCCGGAACATCCGGGAGTTCAGGATCAATTTCCCGATGAAGGGAAGGGCGGCGATACGGTCTATCCACCTGCTCCCCCGGATGAACTCCCCGTGCGAGTTGGCCAGGAAATGACGAATGCCGGCTTCCTTCTCATGGAGGAGCTCTTGCGAATAGTTTCGGGCGTTCAGATACCACTTCCGCCCTTCCCCGTGCTGCATACAGAACTCACACATGGCCCGCCCCCCCTCTTTCGATTGCGCCCGCCGGGCAGGCCGAAAAGCAGGTCCCGCAATCGATGCAAAGGTTGCGGTGGACGACGAATACGCTCAGAGGCCCCACCGGCCGCCCGGGCTTCAGAGGAAGCCTCTCGGGAGCGGTCAGGAAGACTCCGGTCGGGCACCGGACGAGACACTCCCCGCAGCCTCTTCCGTTGAGAAGCGGACTGCACCTGTCATGATCGATCCGGGGAAATCGCACATCCCGATCCTAGAGGAAAATCGAGAATACGTCCTTGATGGTCACGAACAGAAACAGAATGGCAAGGCCCGCCGCTCCCAACTGGTAAGTTCGGAGCAGGAGCGCATCGCTGAGGGGCCGGCCCCGAAAGAACTGGGCCATTGCAAGCGTTATCCTGGCCCCATCCAACGGCGGAAAGGGCAGGAGGTTGAATACTCCAAGATTGAGGCTGAGAATCGCGAGAATGGTCAGAAATGCCACCCATCCGCCGCCCGCAGCCTGGGAGGTCTGTTCCAGGATCGCTATCGGGCCGGCCAGGGATCCGGCATGGCCCCCAGCAAAGAGGCTGAAAAGGCCCACGAGGATGTTCCGGAGGTCCGACCCGGTCTTGCGAACGGCTTCGATAGCCGAGGCGGGGAAAGGAATACGGGCACCCAGTTCCATGCATGGCTTGACCCCGACGACGAAACGGCCCCCGCAAAATTCCGGACGAATCAACAGTGAAAGCCGGGTTCCAGCTCTCTCGAGCCCGACACGGCCGTCCTTGTCGCCGCATGCCTGGATCCTCGAAAGGAATTCCTCCCAGGTCCGGATCGGATCGCCGTCCAGATCGAGGATCCTGTCCCCGGGGAGGACTCCCGCCCGGGATGCAGCTCCACCCTTGATCACCTCCTGGATCACGGGAACCGGGGTCGGATCACCCCAGATGCTCAGGATCGTGGAGGTGAGACAAACGGCGAAAAAAAGGTTGGCGACGGGACCCATGATTGCGATGAAAACCTGATCGAACACGGGCATCGGTTTCAGGAGCGGGCCGCCTTCGGCCTCCCTCTTCTCGATCTCGTCGGGGTCTTCGGGGAGGACGTAACCCCCAAGGGGTATCCAACCCACCCTGAACTCGGTCTCCCGCCATCGGAAACGCCACCAGGGGTTTCCGAACCCGATGGAAAAGGCGAAAACCGGGTGCCCACGCCATCGAAGCGCAAGGAAATGCCCGAGCTCATGTATCAGGACGAGAAATCCAAAGCCAAGAACGGCCCCGAACCAGGGTAAGGCTGCATGGAAAAGGTTCATGGCAACTCGCTTTCGCTCAAATGGTTGTTCCTTCTTCGACCGGATTCGGGCCTTTCATTAGTGCCGACCACCCCTTTCCTAGAACCGGAAACGGTCAGTGTTTGCAAGATCGAGAAAAACCCGATGGGAGAAACGGCCGGAATCATCCTTTCTTCCTGAGGCTGTAAAGCCTTTCCGACCGATCGAAGGTATCCTGGTAGTTGATGTCGACGTTGCAGATGATGTCGTAGACGGTAAGGGCTTCGGGAATCTTCCCGGCATCCTCGAGATTCGTTCCGATCCGGTATAGAAGTTCCTTCATGTCCTGCCCGAGGTTTTCCCGGTCGAACTCGAGCGTGTCAACGATCTCCTTGGCAAGCTCGGGTTTGCTTTGGGCAAGATAGGCTTCGGCAAGAAGCATTCCGACAGGGCGGGTGCGTTTCGTTGCGAATGCCGGAACAAGGATCTTGACGACCTCATCCCACTTTTTCTGGGAGGCCGCCTTCTGCGCGGCAACAATTTCGGGATCCCCGCTGGAGAGGGGTTTGACAGGCGGGGGGGCCTGGGTCTCCCGGGGGATCGCGGGCCCTCCCGGCGAGACCGATCCGGACCTGGATGCGGGACCTGGCGTGATGGGGGGGGAGGATTTTCCGAGGCCGGGTTTCCCTCCGATTGCGGGCTTGACGGACGGTTTTTCCGAACCGGGCTTGGCGGGAGGAAGATCGGGGACCTCGATGTCCTCGGTTGGAACGTCGGTCTGCTCGGCAAAGGGGTCGAGGGTCCCCATGTCGAGGATTTCATCCCGCGTCATGGACTTCCCATCATCCTTTTCGGAAGAGGCCCCGGTCTTCGAACCGGGCACGGCGGGTGAAGGGCCATGTGACGAAGCGGAGGTCCATTTTGGGCCGGACCCGGCGGGGGGTGAGACAGGCGCGGAAGCGGTCTTCCCCATATCTGCCCTGGAGGGAGCGGGAGGAAGGCCGGGGGATTTCGTATTTGGCTTGGAAGCTGCGCCCGAGGCCGGAGAAACCTGGGCAGGACTCTTCTTTGGCGGGACTTCGGGTTCGGGTTCGGCCGGGTCGAGGAAAGAGGAGGGTTTGGCGGGCTCGAGGGGAACGTTTCCCGAAACGCTCCCCTGCGGAGGCCGCTGTGGAGTCGTCTTCGAACCGGCGGTCGGGGTTTCCGAAGCCTTTCCTTCTTTGTCTTTGAGGAAGTTCGGAAGAGGAACCGGCTTTTCCTCCTCGAAATTCTCGGGGGGAGGCTCAACGAAGCCTTCTACATCCATCTGGATGGGGGAGGAGGCGATGGTGGGATCCGCCATTCCCTCGGTCAGGAGGTCCTCGGAGAAGGGGGAAAGTTCCGGGGCACCGGCAAGTGTTTCGGGAACAGGGCTCGATTGCTCCAACTCCTTGCGAAGGGTGGTGATGATCTCACCCAGCTGTGGATTCCCGGGGAACTTTTTCAGGAACTCCTCGTACTGGAGGATGGCTTCGTCGAGCATGTTCATCTTCTTCATGCACTGGGTGTAGACTACGTGGATCCCTACGTTGTTGATGTTGGCTTCGAGAACCTTCAGGCATTCCTTGGAAGCCTCGGGATACATTGCCTTTTTGGCATAGTTCCTGGCGAGAAGTTCCCGGAATCCCTGGTTGTCGGGTTTGGCTTTTATGCCCTCGGCAAGAATGGGAATCACTTCGTCCGACAGTCTCTTGTTCTGGACATACCCTTCGGCGAGGGCGAGGACGTTTTCACGATTGTTGGGTTCCGCCTGGTAGAAGGAATACATGATTTCCATGGATTCGACGGTGAACTGTTTGTGGGACGCGTAGTATTTCGCGAGGATAGGCAGGTATTCCTTCGACTCGGGATTCTTCTTGTACATGGTCTCATACATCGAGATCGCTTCGTCGGAGGAGTCGTTGGTTTCCGTGAAGGCCTTCGTCAGATACTTCCATGCGAGCGTACTGTCTGCGAAAAGCGCAAGGAGAGTACGGGCGTGGTCCTGGCACTTGACGTAGTTCTTCATCTGGTAATGCGCCTGGACGCAGATCTCCAGGAGGATCTTCTGGATCTGGACCGGATGCTTGGTCCTCCGCATCGATTCCTCCGCGATTTTCACCGCCTTGTCCCATTTTTTTCCCTCGAAGGCAATGGTTGCGCGCTTGACAGGGTCGAAGACGAACAGCTGGAAGGAGGGGGCGATCATCAGGAAGAAAACGAGGACGAAAAGGCCGATGAACACGGCAAGCCCGACATAGATCTCGGTAGTATACGCCTTGTACCAGAGAAGGTATTTCAGCTTCCAGAAGCTGCGCTGGTTCTTGGCATACTCCGGTTCGCGGTTCACGAACTCGTCGAACTTCTTTCCCGCTTCCTCATACTGCTCGTCATCGGTGAGGATCCCGATCATCACCCACTCGACATCCCTTTTCAGTTCGGGATCGACATTCGGATCCTTGAGGAAGAGATCGAAGTATTTCTTGGCCTTCTTCATATCCTTCTCGTTTCCGAGGATGTAGATCTTGCCGAGGAAGAAGGTGGAATCGGAGTATTTTTCGGGGTTTTCCTCGTAGGCCTTGAGGAAGGGTTCCCTGGCAAGGTCGAACTTCTCGCTCTCGAAAAGCGTCAAGGCGAACTTGTAATCCTTGTCGACCTTGAGCTTTTCCTCGATCTTGCCCTGCAGCTCGTCGCCGCCGGGGAGACCGGGAAAGATCTCCCTGGCCTTCTGGAGGTTGGTCTGGGCGTCATCGTATTTCTTGTCGTCGAACTTCTTCTTTGCCTGTTCGAGCCAGTATTCGGACTCCTTCATCTTCTTTTTCTCGGGGTCTTCCGGAGGTTCCGGGGGCTTGTCCTCGGTGGGATTCTTCACGGGCTTCACGGGCTGGTCGGGGCCGTCAGGGGTATCGGGCTCGTCAGGACCGTCGGGCCCGGGTTGATCGGGCGGGGGGTTGTCGGGGTCAGGGTTGTCCGGAGGCGGTTTGTGATCGGGATCGGGTTCGGGGAAATCGGGAGGGGGCTTGTCCACGATAGCGGTCGGGGTTGGCTCTGGTTCAGGTTCAGGAGGGATGACCACATCGGGAGCCTGGGTGGGGTCATTTTCAAAAGGGTTGTCGGGAGGCTTGGGAATCGAGGAATCACCGGCAACCGGAACGGCCCTGTTCAGAAAACCGGTTCCACCTGTCAACCTTTTCGCGGATGCCAGCCCGAAGTTCTTGGCCTGGTAGAGGAACTGCCAGTCCTCGAAGATGACTTCGCTCTTCGGTTCGGCAAGAAGAGCCTTGTCCATCTGCTCGAAACTCTGTGGGATGTTTCCCTTCACGAAAAGGATCTTGGCGAATGTATAGTGGGTCATCGCAGAGGGGGATCCCGATTCTATGGCCTTCGTAATGTTCTGGACGGCATTGTCCAGGCTCCCCTCCTGGAAGTCGATGTCGGCGATGACGGTGAAGACCGCCGGGTCGTCGGGATTCGCCTTTGCGCGGTTCGCGGCTTCCTTCCGGGTGTTTTTCAGGAGGTCCTTTTTCAGTTTGGTGAGCTTGGGGTCCTCGGTCTTGTACTGCAGCTCCAGACGCATGAGTTCGAGATAGGCTTCCGA
The DNA here is from genome assembly GCA_964428355.1 of uncultured bacterium. Lineage (GTDB taxonomy): Bacteria > Muiribacteriota > Ozemobacteria > Ozemobacterales > Ozemobacteraceae > CAYRYU01. The sequence continues at coordinate 12,782 of CAYRYU010000069.1, read as the reverse complement.
GTACATCCGGGCTGAAAGGAACTTCTTGAGAGCGGAGTAATCAGGCTCTCCCCGAACCTCCCCCGGGAGGAAGGAAAACAGAACGCTCGCCAGGAGGAGGAATACCGAAAACACCCCCTTTTGAAGGGGGCGTCGGGAAGCATTCTTTGCGTAATGGGGTTCAGACAATTGCTTTACCGCAGTGCTGACAGTAGTAATCGGCCTGGGTATTGGGCTTGTTGCAGTGGGGGCAGATGACGGCCCCTTCCCCGGGAACATTCGCAGGAACTCCGGCGGGACCGGTTGGAGGAGTGACCCCTACTTTCTCGATGGTCTTGTTGAGTTCGGTGAGGCCCTTCTGGAAAGCGACGTTGTACGGGTTTTCCGCCATGAACGCGCGATAGATTTCCTTGAGTTCGGAGAGCTTCCCCATCTTCAGGTAACATTCTTTCAGGACGGGGTGGACGAGTTCGTTGTTGACATCGAGGGAAAGGACCTGTTCGCAAAGCTTGAGGGCTTCGTCGAAGTTTCCCTGCCGGGTATGCAACTTGGCAATTCCGAGAAGAAACTCGGGCTCCGCCTTGATGAACTCGAGCATCCGCGTGAAGACCTTCATCGCCTTCTCGTCCGATTTGCCCTTCTGAAGGTAGAATCTTCCCAGGGGTTTGAGAACCTCGGGGTTGTTCGGTTCGAGCTCAAGCCAACGTTCAAGGACCTCAACCCCTTCATTGGGAAGGACCTTCTGGGCGGTGTAATGCGTGCCGAGCAGGCTGAGGAGAGCAACATTCTTGGTCTCGGTCTTGTAGAGGTTCAGGAGCTCGGGAAGGCTTTCCGGAGATACCATCCGGCGGCCAAGGTAGGCGAATCCGAGCCATTGATGGCCCAGCTGGTTGTTCGGATCGATGGAAAGGATGTGCTTGGCCTCGCCAATGGCCTTGTCGTAGGTGGCGGTTTTCAGAAAAGCCTGCGCAAGTATCTTCGAGATGAGCAGGCCGTCATACTGCGTCAGTATCGGAAGGCGCTTGACTGTGTTGATTTCGTCGATGCATTCCTTGAACATCTTCTGGTCCAGGTATTTCTGGGCCCTGCGCAGGGCGGCATTCTTGTTGTACTCGGGAAGTTTGCAATAGATGGAATAGCCCAGCCAGAGCAGGACTCCGACCACGGCGAGGGGGATGGCGACGGGGCCCCACTTCATGCTTCCCGATTTGTACCAGAGGTCGTCGATCTCGGGAAACTCCGGATCGGCGGTCTTGATCTCGTTCGCGAGCTTGAAGGCGGCTGCCTTGTCTCCGGCGGCGAGGTAAATGTGTGCAAGCACGAACTTCGCCCGGTTCTTTTCGGGATCTTTGGTAAGGGCGAGGTTGGCGTATTCGCGGGCCTTGTCGCTGTCGCCCTTCTTCCAGTAGCAGAAGGCTAGGAAGGCCAGGCGCTGGGTGGCGTAGTCGGGCGGCAGATGGCGGGCGTTGAGGGTGGGCATGTCCATGTCGGCGGGCAGCTGCTCGAGCATCTTGGAACAATCCTCGAACTCGTTGCTCTTGTAGTGCTCGACCGCTTTCGACCAGAGCTCCTGCTGGTTGTCGACCACGGAGATCTTTGCGGTTTCCTGTTCGATCACCCCGCGGTACTTGTCGAGTTTCTGGTCCAGTTCGATGATGGCGCTGGCGCGCTCGAATGCGAGCTTGGCATCCTTGTTGTTCCCGGCCTCGGAAAACCTCTTTCCCATGGAGATGTATTCCTCGGTCAAGGCGGCTCTTTCCTCCGGGAATCGCGGGAGACGCTCGGTCCGGCCCAGCTTGGTCATCAATTCGGTTTCGAACTTCACCGCCTGGGCAAGGAGCTTTTTCGCTTCGGGGTGCTTCGGCTCCAGCTCCAGGACCCGCTCGAGCATATCCCGTGCCTCGAGCCATTTTTCCCCGTTGACGTGAGTCATCGCCTTCGCGAAGACGTCCTTGGCCTGGGCCTTGGTATTGATCTTGTCGATTTCGGCCTGGATCGCCTCGTTCCCGGGGTCCATTTCGAGACCGAGCTTGAACTCCTGGAGGGCTTCCTCGGACTGCCCCTTCTCGTAGTACTGTTTCCCCAGCTTCAAGCGCCCTTCGACTTCCTTCTTGATGGCGTCCTTGACATCCTTCAGGAGGCCCTTGGGCTTGTCGGCACCGTCGGGATTCGGGTACCGGGTCGATTTGTCAGCGTATTCGTAGGCTTTCTTGACATTGTTCTTGTCGAATTCGATCTTCCCGAGCATGTAGTACATCTCGCCGATCTCCTGCGAGTTGTAGTCGGGCAGCTTTTTCTTGTTCTTCTCGATCATGACGAGGATGAGGCTCTTGACGCGATCGAAATCCTTGGCGGTCATGGCATCCTTCGCGATCTCGAGACCGATCCCAAGCTCCTCGGGATTCACGTTGACGATCTGCTCGCGCAGGCTCTTGACCTTGGCGGAATCCTTTGCCTCCTGGGCGGTCCGAAGGTCCTCCTTGAGCATCTTCGAGTATTCCTCGCGATAGGTCGCGTTTCCGGGCTCGAGCTCGAAGGCCTTTTTGAGCGCTTTCTGCATATCGGCACGCTTGTTGAGGATCCGGAGCAGCTGGGCGGCGTTGTAGTAAGGCTCAGCCCAGTTCGGATCGAGTTTCATCGCCTTCCCGAGCAATTCCTTGGCTTCAGGATAGTTGCCATTCCGGATGGCGAGCGCTCCAAGCCGGTTGTATTCCTTTGCATCCTGTGCGAAAACGAGGGAAGGGAAAAACGATACGGCAAAAAGAAGGACCAGGGCAAAAATCCTCATGTAAGCGCGGTTCATTCTCATCCTCCGGAAAGTGACCGCTCCAGTTTATGCTATTTTCGCAACTTTTGCCAGTGCCTTGAGGGCGCACTTCCGGACATCCGGATCGTTGTCGTTTGTCAGATCCTGGAGCAGGTCCGAAAACTGGATTGCCCCGATCTCGCCCAACGCCCAGGCAGCGGAAGCCCTCATCTGTTTGTGTGAGGAAGCCAGCATCTGCCGAAGGGTGAGGATCACGCCCATTCCGCCCAGCTTCCAGAGACCGAATGCCGCATTGCTTCGGACACGGTTGTTGGAATCGTTCAGCATCCCGAAAAGGAGCTCCGAAAAGCTCGAATCCTCTAGTCCCGCGATCGCCTCGATCGCGTTGGCACGAACCCTGCTGTCGTTGTCGCGCAGGGCCTTCGTGAAAAGGGTGACCGCTTTCGGGCTTTTCGTCGCCCCGAGGCTCTGTACCAGGTTGGCCCGGATCCTCGGGTCATCCTCGTGCTCGAAACGTTCGGACAGGCGGGACATGCTCAACTCGGCGTTGATCTGCATCGCCGCGGCAATGATCGCATCCCGGATCGATCGCTCTTCCTCCTTGGAGTAGGCGGAGAGCAGATGGCTGATCGCCCGGACCGAACCGATCTTCCCAAGACTCAGAACCGCCCTGTTCCTGACCGTGGGGGAGATGTCGTTCAGGAGTCCGAGGAGGAGGTCAAGGGAGGCGTCGTCCTTGATTACCCCAAGGATATAGGCGACTGAAGCCCTCTTTCTCGCATTCGGCGAGCGCAACTCCTCGGGGAAGGTGTTCAGGCCGAAACGGATTCCACGCTCCCAGAGAGCCTGGATAGCGTTCGCCCGAACCCGGTTGTTGCGGTCGGCAACCAGCGCTTTCATGATCTCGACGACCTCGGCGGTTTCGATCCGGCCGAGGGCTTCCACCGCGTTGGCCCTTACCCGCTCATCCTCGAAGGTCAGGAACGCCTTGAGAAGCTGCGAAAACTCCGCCGACCGGAATGACCCGATGATCTTGATCCCGCTTGCAAGGAGCGCGGGGTCCTCCTCCCGCCTGAGGAACTCGCAGATTCCGTTCCGGACCGGAGGGGAATTCCTTCCGTCCAGAGTATGCAAGGCCTCAGTCCGTAGTAGGACATTGGGCGATTCCAGGTATGTCATGACCATCCCCAAGACTTCCGGGTCGGCCGTCCGACGGGCGAGCCGCAGCGCGGCGGCAACGACCTCGGGCCGCTCGTCCCGCAACCCTTCCCGCATGACGTCCTCGACTTCGGGTATGTTGTCCCGCAATGCCACTTTCAGGCAGAAGAGGCGGATCATCTTGTCCTTGTCGCGGAACAGTCTTTTGAGGGTAAGGTTATCCATCGGACAGCTATTCCTTCCTGACCATCGCGGTCTGCTCCCCCTCGGGTTCGGGTTCGACCCTTTCCCCCGGCGGGGCCTCGGGTTGCTTGAGAGCGATCTCGAGAACCCGGTCCTGGATGGCGGTGTCAGCAACCTGGATCCGGTCAGGATGGATCTTGGAAAGCTGGAAGGAACTGTAAGCGAGCTTCTGGCCTGCCTTTGAAAGCACGAGTCGGTCGCATATCCTCAGGATCGCTACCCGGTCGCTTCCCATGCGGAAGAAGCCGTGGTAGGAGATGTCGGGAAGTTCGGGCCCCTGGGGCTCGGAGGGGGTTTCGGTTTTCACTTCCGCGAACCGGAAGGCCGGCTCTTCTGCGGGGCGGGAAAAGACATTCCGGGAAGGGCCATAGTCGTAGACCTCTTTTCCGAGCACGCGTGAACTGGCCGCATCTGCAACCTTGGCGAACTTGGGAACGGCAAAGTCGGGAGGTGGGACGAGATCGCCAGCGGAAGGTTCCTCTTTTGCGGCCGAAGGTTTCGCGGCGGCATCGGCGGTAGCAACCGCCGGGGTCTTGATCCCGAGCTTCGCCAGCCTGGCGGCTTCCCTGCGCGGTTTGAGGAAGAACATATCCGTCAGGAGAATCCCGACGATCAAAGGAACCCCGAGGACAACCAGCTTGTTCTTCTTGTAGTATTCATTGAATTCGGCTTGTGTCACGGTTTCGTCCCTTCATTCGGCCGGAAGAACGTGGTAAGGGTGATCTGGAGTGCCATCCGGCCATTCACATCGCAAATCGGGGGGGTGATGATGATGTTCGTCACCTTGGCGAGACAACCGAGCCCATGTTCCAGTTCCCAGAGAAAATTCTTCATCTTTTCGTAGAACCCGGTGATGGAGAGGGTGAACTGGAACTCCTGATAGGCGGCGGGCCCGCCGACCAGGGGCTTCGGAGGATCGTATTTCGAGTTCTGGATCGTGATCTCGAATGCCTGGGCCTTGCTTTCCACCTTCCGGATGAAGTCGGTGTACATCCTGGATTCCTGGAGGAGCCGGTCGAATTTATCCTTCACCTCAGCCTGGTAGGCCGCCAGGTCCTTGGAAATCTTGTCGACCTTAACCCGCCGCTGGTCGTATTCCTTCTTCGCATCGGCAAGCTTCGTCTCGACATCGAGCCGCTCCTGCCTCTTCTGGTTCAAGGTCTCCTTCTGGGAGGACTCGACGTGGGTGAGGAAATACAGGCCGCCAAGCACGGCAAGGACCGTGGCACCATAACTGAAGACCCGTTCGAGGATGGAACGAAGTCTGGTTTTCACTCGGTATTCCTCCGGCCGACGCGGTTTTTCATGGCTTGTCCTGGAACACGAAGGACAGGGTGAACTGGACGAGGGGTTTCCCGTTCACCAGGACGTTGGAATTCTGGAGCAGGAAAATGTTCTGGAACTTCTTCGATTTCTGGAGATGCTCCACGAAGGTCAGGACTTCCCCGATCGAGTTGGCTTCCCCCACAAGGGTGAAATTCTGGTTGGGATTGCTGAAATTCAGGGGGTTGAGGGATTTGATGTAGATGTTCTCGGGAACCGTGGCTTCGATGGCGAAGAGGAAATCGACCCATGAGGTTCCCGGGGTGTCGAGGTTCTTGTTGATGAACTCGACCCGGCTGTTCCAGGCCGCAATCTCGGCGGCCGGAGGTTGGAGCGACTTCGTTCTTTCGTATTGGGTCCTGAGTTCGGTCTTGAGGTCCTCGATCTCCTTCTGGGCCTTGATCAGGTCGAGGTTGTTCCTTCCCCAGCGGACGAAGGCGAAGGAGACACACGTGGTGACGGCAAAGAAGGCCAGGACGAAGCCCAGGATGTCGCGTTTGAGGCTCTTGTATTCCTGGGGGAGAAGATCGAACTGGAATTTCATCTGCTACTCCCTCAGGAAGGCTCCGCATGCGGGAGCGAGACAGTTTGCGTCGGTCGCGTCGAGGACCTTTCCCTCGATGAAGACCTTGAAATAGTCCGATGCGTAGGTGACCGTCGTGTTCAGGTTGGCCGCAAGCGTTATGGCGATGTTCTGGAAGTTGGCTCCGCCCCCCGAGAGGATTATCTCGTGGACGGTGAACTCCCTGAACCGGGTCAGGTAATTCTCGATGGTGCTGAAGATCTCGCGGGAAAGAGTCGAAAAGACGTTCCGGACTACGGTGAAGTTGTAGACGTTTTCCTGCTCGGGGGAGTATTCGGGAAGAAAGAACACTTCCTTCTTCTTGAATTGTTCTCCCTCGGAATCGGGAACGTGGAAGTGCTTCGCAATCTGCTTGGTGAAATCGAATCCGCCCACCGGGCGGTTGAGGAAGGTCCGGATCTGGCCGTCCCGGAATACCCCCACCGAGGTGGTCTCGTTCCCGAGATGGACTATGGCGATGTTCTTGCCGCGGTTTTCCTGCGAAACCAGGTGGGTCTCGAGAAGGTTGGCGACGTTGAAGAAGTTGATGTCGAAAACCTGCGGGTTGAGCCCGGCTTTCTGGACTATCCCGCCGGTTTCGAGAAGGTTGTTTTTCACGGCGGCCAGCCCGACTGTGATCTCGTCCTCCTCCCATAGCCCGATGGGCTTGTGGACGATGAACCAGTTTTCGATCGGGAGAGGCATGATGGGAGCGAAATCCTCGCGGAGAGCCTCCAATGACTCCTTCTGGGAATACTTGGGGGGCGCAACCACGAGGTTGACGAGGCTGAAATGGTCGGGAACAAGTACCATGACATTTTCGTAGGATGCCTGGGCTTTCGCCACGAGCGATTTGACAGCCCGCTCGACCGGTGTCGCGTCGATGATGGGATTTTCGATATACGTGGAAACGACGAATTCGCGGGGAGATTCCACCGAGAAACATTTCTTGAGGCGGATTTCCCCGGGTACGGCCGACTCCAGGCGCAACAGACGCATCTCATAGGTTCCGAGGTCCAGAACCAGGTCGAAGGCGGGTCCCCTGAATTTTGCCATGTCACCTCATCCCATGTTGACCATGATGTATTCTTCGATCGGGACCTCCCCCGACAGGACCTTCGAAAGGCAGGCGTCGGTGATCGTGGGGATCTTGTTCGCCCGGAGATGCTTGATGAGGGCAACCGCCGATTGTCGCTGGCTGATGAGCTCCTTCAACTGCTGGTTGACCTCGATCACCTCGAACAGGCCAGTACGATCGCGGAAGCCGCTGTTGTTGCACTCCTTGCATCCGGTGCCCTTGTAGAAAACGTGGTTCTTGTAGGCCTCGACATCGAGTCCCAGCGTTCCGAGGAGGAAGGGTGTCGTTTCGACCGTCACCCTGCAGGCGGGACAGATCTTTCGGACCAGCCGCTGGCCGACAAGGATGCTGAGGGCGGACGCGAAGAGATAGGGGTCGACGCCGAGGTTTTCGAGCCGGTTGACCGTTTCGATGGCGGAGTTCGCGTGGATCGTCGAAAAGACCATGTGGCCGGTGAGAGCGGCCTTGATCGTGATTTCCGCGGTTTCATAGTCGCGGATTTCTCCCACCAGGATGACGTCGGGGTCGAGACGCAGGATCGACCGTAGCCCTTTCGCGAACGTCAGCGAGCGGTTCTCATCGACCCGGTTCTCATGGACCTGCATCTGGTGGACCCCGGGAATCTTGAATTCGACGGGGTCCTCGATCGTGATGATCTTGACCTGGCGGTTGTTGATCAAGGAAATCGCGGAATAGAGGGTCGTGGTTTTTCCCGATCCGGTGGGGCCCGCGATCAGGGCAAGCCCCCATGGGCGCCCGATGTTGTATTCGAAAATCTTGAGTTCGTCCTCGTGGAATCCAAGGCTCTTGAGCTCGAGGTTGACACGGCCCGCGTCAAGAACGCGGATGGTGCAGTTCTGCCCGTAGATCGACGGGAGGATGGCAACGCGGAACTCGATGTTCTGGTTCTTGACCTTCAGCTTGAAGTTCCCGTCCTGGGGCATGAACCGTTCGGTGATGTCGAGGTTGGACATGATCTTGATACGGGAGATGATCGCCTGGTGGGCGGCCTTTTCGACCGGAAGGATATCGTAGAGGATTCCGTCGATGCGGTACCGGACCTGGATGAAGTTCTCGAACACCTCGATGTGGATGTCCGAAGCCCTCATCTTGACGGCATCGAGGATGACCTTGTTCACGAGGGTGACGATCGACGTCTGATCGGACTCGCGTTTCAGCTCCTCGAGGTTGACATCCCCACCGGCAATGTTTCCCCCGAATATCGAGGGCATCGACTCGTCCTTCGTGAACTCCAGTTTCACGTCACGCAGAAGGTCGTCGATGGGAACGTTGTCGAGAACGTTCTGGGGCCGATACAGGACATCGTTGATTACGTGCAGGATCTGGCTCTTCATCGCCAGGACCCATTTGATGAACATGTACCCGGTCGCCAGCTTGATGCTGTCGAACATCTTCGTGTTCGACGGGTCGTAAACGGCGATCGTCAGCGATTTTGGTTCCTTTTTCAGGGGGATGAACTTGTAGGTCTTGATCAGGCTCTCGGGAAGCTGCCGGATCAGTTCCCTGTTGAGGTCGGCATTGGTGAGGTTGACGAACTCGATCCCCGACTGGATTGAAAGCCCGCGGAAGAGGGTTTCCTCGGTCAGGGCTTTCATCTCGATGAGGATTTCCCCGATCATCTTCCGGATGGAAGTCTGCTTCTTGAGGGCCATATCCCGCTGTTCGGGGGTAATGGCCTTCATCTCGATCAGGATTTCACCGATCTTCTTGCGTTTGAGGAATTCTTGGGTCATGGCTTGAGAATGATCCTTCCTCGAAATTATCGGCACCTGTGCCGAGTGATCTTAGTCACAATAGTCGAATTCGGAAACACGGTCAACGGGAACCTCCCCCGGGGGAAGAGGCAAAAACGGTAGGAGGGGCATCAATAGGATACTCCCAGACTGTCGGTCACCTGGATGTCGGTGTAATCGAGGGCCTTTCCGGCGCTTCCTTTGAGGGGATTCTCCGGAACGCTCCCGTAATTGTAGAGCCTTTCATCGGTTTCGAGGTCGTTGAAAATCCCGTCTGCGTTGAGGTCCTTGAAAGCAAACTCGGTGTCGATGTTGAATATGTTGTCGTTCGGGGCGTTGTCGATGTACCGGCAGATAGGTTGTTTGAACGTGGGGATGATGCGCGCGCCATTCTCGGGATCTTCGAAAACAGGGGTGGTGGCGAAGTATTTCAGATTCTTCGGACGCTTGATCGTTCCAGCCTTCGGAATCTGGACGGGCCCGCCCACCAGTTCGCTGTCGGTAGCCCAGTTCGCACTGTCATAATAGGTCGTCCCTCCCGCCTCCGCGGGGACCTGGAAAGGGCCTCTGCTATGGTCTCCAAGGAACTCGTTGAGGACCTTCCGGTAAGCCGCAACATTCTGTTTGAGAACCCCCCTGCGCGAATCGGAGATGTAATCCGTGTAATAGGGAACCGCCACGCCGGCAAGGATTCCCACGATCGCGACCACGACGATCAGCTCGAGGACCGAAAAACCCGCCCGGTCGGTCAGCGAATTCCGCCTGTTCATAGGTCCACCTCTCCTACCAATCTTCATAACGGCTTCCATCGATCGCCTGGACAAACCCACGACGGGTATCGGTCGCGGGAATCGCCGAGACGTCGAAAACTCCCGTTCCGTTGTTCACTGCCGGGGTGATGACTCCCTGGCTGTAGATGCTGGAGGGGTTGTACCCCGCCGCGGCGGACGCATAATGCTGGACCCAGCATTGCCCACCGACGAATGGATCGTCCGGAAGACGATTGAGGTATTTCCGCGGATAGAATGTCGCGGTTGCCACGCCGGGAGGGTAATAAAGGATGATCCCTCCCGCGGGAGGTTTGGCCAGCAGATCGATCGACGGGGGGAAGAACAGGCTGTCGGGCATCGTACCGACGTCCGTGGTCGGTTGGCCCCTGTTGCTGAACTGCCGGAGAACGGAGGTTTCGCAATCCTGGCGCCAGGTCTGGATCGCGATCCGGATGTTGTCGAGGTTGGTCTGGAACTCGGCCTCCTTCAGGCGGATGAAGGATAGTTCGGCGAAGGGAACGGCTGCGAGGGAGATCACTCCCAGGATCGCGACGACGACGATCAGTTCCATGATCGTGAACCCGTCTGAGAGGAAGAGCCTTCGCCCCCGACCCATTCTGGGAAACGTCATGCTTTCGGATTTCGGGTTATCTCTCATGGCCGGTTTCTCACATTGAAGTGTTGGGGAAAGAATCGGTGCTTTCCCCCTTGATGGAAAAGCCGGCTCCCCGCGACCAGATCTGCTTGACCCCGACCGCCCTTGGAATCACAGGGTTGTCCGCGGTCGGATCGTATTCGGGCCCGGAAATCACCGGAAACGGCCAGGACTCGGATGCGTAGGTATGGGTTCCGGTCTCGAAATCGCTGTCGGCATCGTTGTCATCGTAGAAAGCGGCCTCGAACTCGTAATGGGCCCCGGGATACCAGCCGATGAACGGGTGGGGGGCAACCTTGCGAAAGAACCTGCGGTCCACCCTGATGCGGATTTTCAGGTAGGGTGGACCTCCGGTATGGAGATTGTAGGGAATCAAGGCGGTCTGAACCATTGATGGATTCTCGAGATGTGAGGGTGTCAGGGGATAAAAGAGACCGAGCTCCATCGCAACATCGAGAGCCTTCTTCCTGTCGCCGGGAGTGAGCTTGTTGTTGTCGATATCCCACTTGGAATCCATGATCTGCCGCCTGATCCAGTTCGAGTAGCCTTCCGAATAGATGCCGGAGAATACATGCTTATTGTCGTAGCTCCCGCTTCCCATGATCGCCGAGTTAACGCCTTCGAGGATGCGGATCAGCCGATTCTCCTTGTCGCGCTGCTGCATGAGCTGGAACATCGGAAAAGAGAGAGTTGCGATGACGGCAAGGATGGCGACCGTGACCATCAGTTCGATCAGGGTAACACCTTTCCTGGTTCTTCCCTCGCAGGCCATCTCACTCCTCACTTCGGGAAAGTATCCCGGGCGGAACACGCCGCCCGGGAACCGGGATCATTTCTTCATCATGGGCAGGAACACGTCGGCCGATTTCAGCAGATCAACTGCGCGTTGAAGCTGGGTATCATACTTGTTGACGACGTATGTCTGGAGGCTTCCTTTGGAGAAACTGTCGGGGGGTTCGATGAACCCGCTGGGCTTGAAGGAATCGGAAGCCAGATCGGAAGTGGAGGAGGCGGGCCCGGCTTCCGCCGTTCCCGAGGCGTTCGCCGCTTTCTTGTCGCGCTCCTTCTGAAGTTTTTCCTCGTCCTCGATCGTCTTCACGACTTCCTTGCGTTCCTCCTCCGACAGCTTGGGAATCTCCACGTCGATGTCGGGCTCGATGCCCTTCTTGTGGATGTTGACGCCGGAAGGCGTGTAATAGAGGGCGGTCGTGAGGGCAAGAGCCGATCCGTCGTTCAGGGAGATGACGGTCTGGACGGAGCCCTTTCCGAAGGATTTCTTTCCCACGAGGATTCCGCGCTTGGTGTCCTTGATGGCTCCCGCAACGATCTCGGAAGCGGAGGCGGATCCCTCGTTGATCAGGACAACCAGCGGAAGATTGGGATGGGACTGGAAGAAGGAGCTGAAGGTGCTCTTCTCGCCGTCGCGGCCCTTGATCGAAACGATGTCGCCCTTGGCGATGAACTTCCGGCCAACCTCGACCGCGGCGGTCAGGAGACCGCCCGGATTGTTTCGCAGGTCAAGGATGATGGCGGTGCACTTCTCCTTCTCGAGGGCGATCATGGCTTTCTCGAGGTCTTCCGCCGATGTCTGGATGAACTGGATGAGCCTGATATACCCGATGTTGGGCTTGATCACCCAGTATTTCACGCTGGGGATCTTGATGATCTCGCGAATGAGGGTGAACTCCTGGGGTTCCTTCATCCCTTCCCGCCAGACGGTGATCACGACCTTCGAGCCCTCCGGTCCGCGGAGGAGCTTGACTGCGTCGTGGAGGGCGATGTCGGTGACGTCCTTTCCGTCGATCTTGGTGATGACGTCGGCGGCCTTGATCCCTGCGCGGAAGGCGGGGGTGTCCTCGATCGGGGAGATGACGGTCAGCCGCTTGTCCTTGACGGTGATTACGATGCCGAGACCGCCGAACTCACCCTGGGTCTCGACCTGCATTTCCTTGAAGGATTTGGGTTCCATGAACCGGGAATAGGGATCGTCGAGAGTCTTGAGCATCCCTTCGATGGCGCCGTAGATCAGCTTCTGCTCGTCGATGTTCTCTTCGACGTAGTCGGACTTGATGATTTCCATCACTTTCCGGATCAGATCGAGGGACTTGAAGTAGGTGATGTTCGTCGAAGTGGCTTCGAGGTTCCCGGCAACCAGGAAGACCAGTGACCATACGATGACGATTCCCTGGCAGATGCGCCAACAGCTCCTCCCGAGAGGGGCCAGCGTAGATGATCCGCGGCTCATTGTGTGCTCCTTCAGCAAGGGTACCCGAAATTCCCCCAATAGGGGGTTCATCATTCTACCACGTCAGGAAGGAATTGAACAAATATACCCATTCCAGAATCAAGGTCGATCTTCTTCGGGGTTTTCGGTGGGGAATCCGTTCCTCCTCCGTAACCAACATCGCGCAACGCCCCGAAAAGTTACACATTGCTCTTAGGCCCGATTTTTGGGCCTTAGAGCAATGGGTCCCGAAGTCCTTACCGGGGCAC
>CAYRYU010000068.1:35295-38236 GCA_964428355.1 uncultured bacterium | reverse complement strand
TTCGGGGGCGGAACTCGGGCGATTTCCGATTGGGGAAGGAAGAAACAGGTCCTCCTGACCGATTTCCCTTTCACCTCGACCTCGCCGAGGGGCTGGAAGCAGGGGGAAAATCCATTTTCGAAGCCGGAACCGATAAGCCCGTTCGAGACATCGTCTGAAACCAGCCCGCCTCCCCGCTTCAGAGCCAGGTCGCACAACCGGGATGCAAGGTTGACCGGATCCCCGATCACGGTGTATTCCAACCTGACTTCCGCCGCCCCCAGAATGCCGGCCAGAACACGCCCGGTGACCATTCCCACACCGAGAGGGCTTTCATTCCATGGCTTCAAACCCGAAAGGCCTTTCCCGAGGAGGGTGACCGCCTTGAACGCAGCCCCAGCGGCATTTTCCATGGATCCAGCCTTCCGGGGGTGGAAAACGGCAAGAACCTTGTCCCCCACGAACTTGTCCACTTCGCCGCCCGCATCCCGGATCGAGGCCGCGGCAAGCTCCAGGAACGAGTTCAGCTCCGCCACGATCTCACCCGGCGCCGCCTTCTTCAGACGGTCCTTGAACGATCCGAGGGCAATGAAGAGGATCACGACTTCGAGCGATTCACCCTCCCGCGCTATCTCGACCCGGTTCCCGTCCTTGACCGCATCCCGGACCGAATCCGAAACGAACTGGCTCAGAAGTCGACCCTGCTCCACACCCTCGGCCATCCGGTTGAACGAGGCGGCCAGAGAGCCGAACTCGTCGCCGCCCTCGACAGGAACCCTGACGGAAAAATCCTTCCGCCTGATCGCGAAGGCGGCCTCGTCCAGCTTTATCAGCGGCCTCAGAAACCGCCCAGCGACCGCGAAGCCCAGAATGAGGGTTAGAAAGCCCGAACCCAGAAGGACCGCCCAGCCCTCCATCGCCTCCCACTCCGCCTTTACCCAGACCTTCCGGAGGGGAAAACTCCCGAACATCGTCATCATCCGGAAGTTCTCCATCGGAGCAGCCGCGATCAGGCGGGGTCCGGCTTCCCCATGCACGACCCGGGAAACCGCCTGCCCGGACCTTTCCGCCAGGGCCGATATCGCCGCGATCCCGCGATCCTGTGCTCCCAGGCTGGGATTCAATGAATGCACTCCCGACTGACCGGGAAGTGGATGGAACCTTGCCAGGAAAGGAGAAACGATCTCCCAGGCGGGGAATCCGATCTCGGACACACCGCAAGCCACTCCGGACGCGTCTATCTCGAGCGATTCCTCGAGATTCCGGAGCAGGTGGCAGACCGCCACGTAGGAAACCCAGCCCACCTGGAGAACGCCCCAGACCTTTCGGTCCACATACAACATGCGGGAAAAGAGGGTGAGCCCGGACGTACCCTTGAGGTTCCCGAACAGAAGCGCTTCGGGAGCCGAATGGAAATGGGCGAACTCGCCGGGAGAGAGAACCAGGCGCATCCCGCCCATCACCTCCTCGAAACGAAGGAGTTGTGCGCGATCCAGTCGTGGCTTGCGGCCGGATGCCTCCGAACCCCTGACTCCCATGGCTTTCAAAAGGTTCGAGCGGATGTAGCCCAGAAAATCGAAGAGCTTTTTCTCCGAGTTCAGGCCGGTTTTCCAATCGGGGTTCACGATTACCACGGAATGGAGTGGGATTCCCAAGAGGTGCGTCATGTCGTAGAGAAAGCCAGAAGGCCCGCCGGATCCGAGTTCCTCTCTCGTTTTCCCCTCCCTCGCCCACTCCTGGACCTTTGCCCGGAACTGGAACTGCCCGCAGGCATATTCCACGGCCGAGACCGCCGCACCGTTGAAAAGGTCCACCCCATCGGCGAACGAATCGAGGGACCGGAGAACGGATGTCTTGGTTTCCGACTCGAGGCGCAGGCGCCATTCCCTCGACCGTGTCTGGGTTTGAAGAAGCCCCATGACCAGGGCCGGGACCATCACTGCGGAGAATACCCCCACCATCGTTCGACGGAGGGATCCGAAAGCGGCTTTCCACCAGTTGGGGAGGAGGACAACCCCTCCTCCAGCCCCCAGCCAGCAAATCGCGAAAAGGCCAATCCATACGAACTTGCCGGCGGGGCTTCCTGGCCCGGAATCGGGGGTTTCCAAGAGGAGCGTCTGTGATCCGCCCAGATCGAATGACACCTCACCCCGGAGGAAACCTGGAGAGACGGCTTTCCGGAACGGTTCGATCGAAGCCTTGTCGGGCGGAATCCCGAAGGAAAGCGGGCGTCTGTCGCCCCCCATCCCGCCTGGAACCAGCATTCCACGCCAGCCTTCCTCGGCAAGACGGGCGGCCATGAGTTCCCTGCCCACTTCTTCCGTGACCCGTTCGGCAGGTATGAACGCCAGTATTCCGAACCGGGGTGCGCCGGGGTCGGCTTCCCGACCCTCCCCTGCCAGAACCGATGGGTGCATGTTCCAATGGAAAAAGAAACGCCGTCCCATCATCGTGATCGGAGCGAGGCCCCCCTTTGAAGCGAGGAAGGCCTCGAAGAGGCGGAATCTGTGACGGAACACGTTCTCCCCGATGAAGCAGGGAAGCTTTTCCAAACCCAATGCGAACCAGAACATCCCCGGATCCAGGCCGAAGGGAATGCCGCTCATGATGGGGTTCCCCCTCACGATGTGGCAACAAAACAAGAACAGTGCAAGCCGCTTGAAATCCCGGGGGGGAAGGGGAAAATCCTGCCCAAGGTTGTCGGACAGGATTTCGATGTCGTCCTCACCGAGGGAAACGGGGGCGACCGGGTCGAAGCTGAATTGGACGGAAGCCAATTCCAGCCTGGGTTTGAAGACCATCATGGTCGAACCTGGAAACACTCTTCCGATCTCCCGGATCGTCGCATCGATCGAACTTCTGGGGAGCGGGGTCGCGGGGCCTTCCGCCAGAAGCCTTTCGCCCAGTCCTTCCAGGAACCCGCCCGCCAGAACGGCGGGGTCCCGGTTGGTTTTTGCTTCAA
>CAYRYU010000068.1:33012-35195 GCA_964428355.1 uncultured bacterium | reverse complement strand
GCGGAAGAGACGATGACCTTCGAGAATGAACCGTTCTTCGATGCCGCTTCGAGTTCCGCCGCACGCTGGATGGGCTCCCCGAGAACGGAATGATCGAGGCGGGAACCCGGATCCCCGACCACCCCTGCAACGACGGTCCCCTCATGAATCCCGATCCCGATCTCGTAGCGGAATTCCCCCCTCGCCTTCCTTTCGGCCTGGAGGGAATCATGTGCTTCCCTCATCGCGAGCGCAGCCCGCAGCGCGCGAATGGGGGGCGGCTCCTCCCCCGGCCTCGACGGGTAGAAAACCGCCTGGATCGCATCTCCGATGAACCGGTCGATGACCCCGCCGAACGATTTGATCGGCCGGGTCATCCTTTCCATGTGGGTATTCAGAAACCGGAAGACCGCCTCGGGCGGTTGGCTCTCGGAAATCGTTGTGAAGCTCCGGATATCCGAAGCCAGCACCACAACTTCCTTCAGCGCCCCCCCCACCGCTTCGCCGTAGCTTCCCCCCGAAACTACCTCCATGACCTGGGGGGTGACGAAACGGCTCATCCTTTCGCGCTCAGCAAGCCACAGGATCATGCGATCGAGGTTTTCCCCGGTCCGTCCCAGTTCGTCCGACCGGGGCCTGCTGACGCGGGTCTCCAGATCGCCCCGCCCCACCTTTCCCAGGCCTTCGGCCATTTCCCTTACCGGGATGGCGATCCAGCGCGACAGCAGCTTCGCCCCAGCGAAAACCAGAAGAACCAGCAGGAGCCCCGAAACGAGAGCGAGCATGAGCAGGACGTCCAGCTCCTCCTGGACGGTCCGAAGGGAAACGAAGCCGACGAGGACCATTCCCGGAAGTATCTGGCTTTGGAACCCCGTGATCAGCCCTCCGGCAACGGCTTTCTTCAAGGCCCCACCCTGGATCTGGCGGGCAAAATCACGAATGCCCGGAATCCCGGCAATAACGTTCGACGAGAAACCTACATCCTCCAGATCGTCCCCGGATCTCCGAAAAACGGCGAACGAGAATCCATCCTTTTCATGGCCGGGGCCCGTTTCCTCCAGAACCCGCTCCAGATACTTCTGATAAAGCGACGCCTGGTTCCAGGCGATGCTGATCTGGCACTCCGAGCGCGCAGGTTGGCCGGGGATGGGCTCCGGAAGGCATAACCGGAAGATGTGGAGTTTCCTCCCTCCGCCTTCCCAGACGATAGGCACATCCGCGTTGAGGCTCAGGGTTGCGATCACATCCGTCGGAATCAAAGGAGGCCTCTTCAGTTCCTCCGAAAGCGTTCCGACAAACCGTATTTCCAGGAGATGCTTGAGCCACCCCTTTGTAAGGGCTGCCTCGATCATCCTTTTCCCCTCGGGGGAGACCTCCGGCCCCGAAAACGATCTGCACGGACTTTCGAAGGTCAGAATGTTGAGGAAAGAAGCCTTCACCTCACGGCGGGCCATCTCCGTGGCGATCTCTTTTTGGATCCTTTCGAGGTTCCGCGGGTTCTTCGAGTCCCTCCGAATGGAATCAAGAAGCGAAAACGAGGCCACCACTTCCCGGAAGGAGTTCAGGGCCTCCCGCCCCACCTCGGCGTCGCAATCCTCGATCTTCCTGAGCCGGTCATCGAGCTCCCGGGAAAGAGTGTCCGAGCGATTGGAGCGGATATCCTCGCGCAGGTTCATGAGAGAGCCGATCGAGAAGACGGTGGGAAGTGCCACGACCCCAATCAGGATCTTTCGAAGCTGCCCTTCCACGCTCCCGGGGGACCAACCGGTTCCCAGGAAATCGCCCAGGATCCTTCGGATGAGGAGCCCCGCCCAGAAGGCGAAAGCGACCTTCAGGAGGAAATCCCGGGGATCCCCCGGAGTCTCCGGGACCCGGACCACGAGCAATCCGAGATGTCCTGTCAACGGATCGAGAGCGACGGGGTATCCCATGAGCCCTCCCCCCTCTTCACCGACCGGAGTAGATGAGGCATCCGAACCCGGGATGCCGTCCCCAAGCCGGATGAGTTTCCCAAGCAGGGGTGACAGCAGGCGGAAAAACCCCTCCCTGGGCGTTCCCGGAGGGGAAATCGGTTTGTACCGGAGAAGGGTCCCGAGAGATTCGAGAGGCCGGATGATTTCGGGACAACCCAACCCGGGATGAACGATCGGAGGTTTTGGAACAGGCGGGAACTCCGGGCCGAAGGGAAGAAACGCGGGGAGGGG
>CAYRYU010000068.1:12565-32912 GCA_964428355.1 uncultured bacterium | reverse complement strand
GAGGTTTTGGAACAGGCGGGAACTCCGGGCCGAAGGGAAGAAACGCGGGGAGGGGTCCCCGAAACACTCGCCCCGAACAATCGGAGGGGAGGGGTCCCCGAAACACTCGCCCCGAACAATCGGAGGGGAGGGGGTTCCAGTTTCCAAGGATCATCCGCAGAGCGGCTTTCCCCGCTTTCGCAGGAATGGCAACCATGAAGAAGAAACCTCCAACAGGTCTCCGGTTCAGAAAGACGATGTCCCAGACCATGAGCTGTGGTTTTCCCTCGAAAAGTACCGTGAAAGGTATTCCCCGGTGGTTTTCATCGAAGAGATCGGGCCCGATTCCAACCCCGAGAACAGCCTTTACGCGCTTGAACCAATCACCGCTGAAGAACCTCGAAGGCTCCTGGGAGAAGAAGGTCGCGATTCCGGCATCCCTCTCGCCGGCCGAGGCGCCGCCATCCGTGGACGGCAGGTTCCTCTTCGAGAGCTCCTGGAACACTCCTCCGAAAAGGTTCTGGAAAGACCTCTGTAGTCCGGGTCCTTTGGCAAGAATCGCCCTTCCTTCGGTTCCGGAAGGAAGTAGGAATCCCCATACCTTGAAGGAGGGGAATCCCTTGAATGCCGACCCCTTGATCGCAGCAGCCAACGCTTTCCCCATTCTGTCGGGGGAGCTGGAGATTCCCCGGTGCCGGTTAACCAGCCACTGGAAACGTTTCCTGATCCGGTTGGCGGTCCCCTGGGCGAAAAACTCGAACCTGGATGCCCTCTTCAACCTGACCGCACGTCTTTCGCATTTCTGCCGCCAGATTTCGAGGTGGTCTTTTTCCCGCAACGCCCGCATGGAACGGGAGTTGAAGGATAGGACGATCAGGGGGAGAAGGGCGAGAAACAAAGGAAGGTACCCGCCGATCCCGAACTTCCTGACCAGGCCGGCGTCTTTTCCCAAGCCCCCTCCCACCATGGCGGCATGATATCACACCGGCAATCCTCGGACCTCAGCGGCTCGACCGTCTCAACCAGAATGAAAGGTGTTCGCGGTCGTTTCGGATCCCCGCATCGAACGCATCACGGGCCGCTTTTGGTGTCCCGATGTCCGATTCGACATCCGCGAGCCACCCGGGGATGAGAGTTGAACCGGGAGCCCTACGGAAGGCTTCCCTGAGTTCCAGAAGGCCGCCCCCGGGAACCTGGAAGGTGGAGGTTCCGGTCCGCTCCGGAATCCAGGATTCCCTGCTCCTGGTAAGCCTGCCCCACCGACCGGCGAAAAAAATCAGGTCCGGATCGTCTGGATGCAGTCTGAGAGCTGTTTTCACATCCCGATCGACCAGCCACTGTGCTTCCAGGGCATTTCCGACATCGTATTTCAAGCACCGGCACCAACACCGGATCATCCAGGGGAAGGGCAAACCGGGGGAAAGGATGCTTTCGACGACCGCCCGTGCCTCCGCTTCCCTGAACCGTCCTTCGTACCAGGTTCTCCCCAGCAGCTCATTCCGCCTTGTCTGGCCCGGCATCCGATGAGCGATTTCAGTGGTTAGCATCGTCCGCAGCTCGGCCAGAAACCCGATGCCGTCGGCCAGTTCGAGGAACCGATACACCTCGGGGGAAAAGTCCCCAGGGTCAGACCGCGAAAAATGCTCTCCGAAGCTGGCGACAATCGAAACAGGGTCGTGAATGCCTGATTCCAGGAAGGGTGGAAGGGAAAGGAAGAACGTCCCCGTGACATCGGGAAAAGACTCGATCCGTTCGGCAATCCGCAATAGGGTGACAAGTGAACTCTTCCGGAAGAAATCCTTCAGGTTCTCCCGGAAGCGCGAACCCTGGGCCGGCAGATCACCAACCGGTTCGAAACGGAACTGGAATCCGGCAGGTCCTGCGATGTTGGTCAGGCCAAGAACTATCGAATGGGGTCCTTTGCCGAGGGATACCGCCAGAACCCTCTGCCGCCCGCGACAAGCCTCCTGGTGAACGCAACGCACGAGCGGGTTCCCATCGAGCCAGATCTGGAGCCGGTCATCGGCGCCAAAGAAGATGTTCGCATCGAACGATGCCGGTACCTGGATCCGGGTGGCGATGAAAACGGTCCAGGGGTCTTCCTCGGTTCCCCGGGCGTCTCCCAGAAATTGGAAAGCTCCGGGATCTGGTGCCTCAGGGAAAAGGACGGGAAAAAGCGTTGTGGAAGGAAACACCTCGGAAAGCGTGCCAACGCCGAGATTCCGCTGATCCGAAACGAACGCGGCTGCACTGGTGGCGGTCATCCAGTCGCTCATCCTCCAGGGCCCCATTGCCACCGGACCGATGCTGGCAGGATCCTGGGCAGGCGAAGCCCCCAACCCCGGACAAAAGAGGACGCAGAAGAGTATTAGAAGCGATGCTCCCGGCGCCCATGGACCCTTCATGCAGGAAGGATATCACACCCCGCCCTCCCGGGGGTTGAAACTGCCCGCTACCGGGTCGCTCAGAAAAGGGTTTCCGGGTCCAGGCCGGCTTCACGCAGGACCGATTCGAAGGGGTCCCCGGTTCCAACCGTCTGGATGGAAGCCATGATGGTCGCGGTGACCGATGCCGGCCCGGTCGGCGTGGAGGCGGGGGTTCCCGTCGCCGGGGGCGGAGGTTCGGGGAGCCCCAGGATCGCGCGCACCATCGCGGGATCGAGGTTGGGGTTTTCCCAGCTTCCCGCGGGGCAATCGGCTACCGGAACCCATATGAAATCGGGGTGTTGGCGGCCGGTACCCTTCGCCCAGCTTCCTCCCGTTACTTCACCGGCGGGATTCAGGAAGAGGGAATACCGGTAGGTCTTCACGAACCCCTTGGTGCCCACGAAATCAGCCTTCACATCGTTCTGGACAAGGTAGAGTTGGGTGGTGACGTCGGCCCTCGTGCGATCGGGGCTCACCGTCCAGTTGGTGTCGAAGGCGTAGACGGGGTAGTTCCAGACGGGGGACCCGGCGTCGATATCGACGACGATAGCCAGCTTCTTCTCCTTCATGAACTCGAGGAGGATTCGGTGGAAATGATGGGGAAGGATGTCGGGATCCACGGGGGAACTTTTGTTCGCGCGGGTCCCGAAGAATTTGTAGTAGCAATCCATGTATTGTTCGGACAACAGCCCCTTCTGATCACCGATCGAAAAGGTTATCCCATCGACGGTTCGGGGAGCGCGAGGTTCGGGGTGGAGAACGGAGGCGGCAGACCAGCCGTTGCAGTGGCCGGCCCATTCGATCTCGGAGTCGTGATATCGGCGTTCCCATGCCGCAGCACCGGGATTAGCCCCTGTCCGCCCGGTCACGAACTTGTCGTATTTCGAAAGGACCCGCGAGAGGGGGTGCCCATCCTGGGGCCAATAATAACCGGACCAGGGAAAGGGCTTGATCGTGGCGGTCACCCGGCCGGAGATGGGCAGGGTGAAGGTTGCCCCGGGAGTCCCGGTCGCGGTGGGGGATGAGGTGGTTGACGTGGCCACGAGCCCCACGACGGGGTGAATGTGCCCGAAAACCAGCAGGATCGCCAGCAACAGGAACCTGGAACCGCGCATGCCCCGACCTCCCTTCCCCAAGGGGAAACAAGCATTTCGCGTGCCAGGGAAGGGAGCGGATGGCAGGCTCTTGCAGCCACCTTTTTTGGGAGGAACCGACGAATTCCCGGCGAAACCCCGGCAGTATTCCGTCAACCCCTGCTCCCTATTCCCTGGTCCCTACTCCCAAGCTCCTGGCACCTATTCCCCAGCTCCTGGTCCCTGACCCCTGGCCTATACTCCCTAGCTCCTGGTCCCCCCCTGTGATATAAAGATTGGACCATGCAGCCTTCATCGCCGCCTTCTTCAGGCATTGGGCGTCTTCTTTCCCTTTCGGGATTCCTCACAATTGTAATGCTCCCCGTCCTTATCTGGAACCTGCATTGCCGGCAAAGCGAAGCTCTCGAGGCAACCCGGAGGGCCGACGACTGGCGGCAGGATGTTCTCGGTCGCATCGAAAATTTCCGCGGAAACTACACCTTCGCCGCCCAGATCGACCGTTTCATACATGACTTCCGGGAACTGGCTGCGGACAAATGTTCATCAACACCGGAACACACCCGCAACGCAAGCGCAACATCTTCGATCCTTCGGGGCCTTTTCAGGAGTGTCATCCCCAAGACCCACCGACCACAGGAAACGAGTCTTCTCGCCATCGAGGTTTCCGATTCCGGCCCCGGGACTTTGAACGTGGTCGTGGGAAACCCTCCGAATGGAATCCGGATCCTCTCCGCGATCCTTCAAAGCCTGGGCCGGAAGAACATTCCACCCCATGAAAGATCCGCCCTCAATCGTCGTGTGGCAGGTTTTTTCGGCCGAACCCTGAATTTCGACTTCCTCAGGGACCGCCGGAAAGGCAAGCTCACCCGCTGCTCATCGGAGGGAAAGCACTCCTTCTTCATCTGGGATTCATTCCCCCTTCCCGGGAATTCGAAACTGGTCTTCATCGCTTTCTTTCCGGTTCGTGCAACCAGCTCTTCACTTGGGCTTCAGACAGCCTTGAGAGAAGTGGAAAGCGGAAATTCCAGGCGGATTTACACATTCCTGGTTCCCATCGGCCGAAGGAGCACCCGAAAGATCCTCCCCGGGATTCGTCCCGCCCCCTCTTCGATCAAAACCTTCATCCGACGCTGGAGACGGGAATGGAAAAACCGGGATGACTTCGCACCCGTAGGAAAACCCGTTGAGCCTGAACCCGGGGTTCTTCTGGTCCGGGATGGGGTATCGGGTGAGTTTCCATACGAAATCTGGGTGGTGGGCAAGACGCCCCGGAGAGCCGTCACTGACGACCCTGCGAAAGGGTTGACGATCGCCGTGATCCTGAGCATGGGGATCTTTTTCTGGCGGGGAAGGGAGATGCTCTTCGAGGAAGGGAATTCGCTTTCGCTGCGAGCATGGTTCGGAAGCTTCTTTCTCCTTGCCGGGGCGATCCCCTTGATCGTGCTTTATCAGATGGGAATCTTCCTGATCGAGGCCGGGGCCGATCGGGGGGTCTCGGAAGCCATTCGCAAGACCCTCGAGCGGCTCCAGAGCATCGATTCCGAAACCATCAAGATTTCTCAGAGGTTTTCCAGGGCAGGCCGCGACCTCGTGGCCTCCTCCCCCTGGCTGGACATGCTTCGGAACCTGGATCCGAACCCCTCCGACCAAGTCATGAAGCCGACTTTCGATACGTTCAGGAATCTCGGGCTTCCTCTGGAGTACCTCCAGGTCATCCGGTTCGGCAGCGACTCTTTCGTGCTCCAACCCGAGGGAAACAAAGGGCAAACCAGCCACGAGGGTCTGGACATGTTCCTCGGTTTCTGCGTCAACGCCGCCATCGAGGCTGAACCTGCCCGGAGGGGCTTGATCGAGAAAGCCCTCTCCACCAACCAGAAGAACATGATGAAAGCGGTTTTGGCCGCTTTCCCAAAAAGCTTCTGGGGAGACTACTTCAACATCAGAAGACGCGCCATCCTCATGGGTGGGGCCCTGGCGGACTCTTTCCTCCAGTTCATCGATTTCACATCCAGAAACGACCATCTTGACATGGCATTGATCATGGTCTGCCAAACCCGGGAAGCCCTTCTTTCACATATCCTCGAGGGCCTTTGCGATTTCTTTGGCGGGGCAGGACAAGAGGGAGTCCCGCAACACTCGCCAGCGGGAGCCGCTGGGGAGGGAGTCCCGCAACACTCGCCAGCGGGAGCCGCTGGGGAGGGGTTTGCCCTCGCCGCAGTCGTTCCCGGCGGCTTGGACTACATCAAGACGGGCGGGGCTTCGCGCATAGTCGCCCCTCGGGTCCGAAAACTGATGGAAGAAGCCGCCTTCGGAAACTCGGTCCGGACCCGGATGCTCTACCGACGTCGGGGGGCGATCATCGCGTTCCCTTTCAAACGCGTTTCCGGGTTCATCTGCGGGATTCAGCTTCCCCTCGATTCCATCCACGATCGGGCCGAGGTCCAAAGGTCCTTGTTGACGATCCTTCTCGGTACCTTCGGGCTGGTCATGGTCCTGCTTTCCATTGGAATCGGAAAGCACCTGCTGGACCCACTGCTCAGGATCGAGGAGGCATTGCGGAGCTTCGCCGCCGGAAATCTCGGGGTCAGGGTCGGAATCGACCGGGGGGACGAGCTGGGCGAAATCACCCGTCGATTCGACCGCATGATCGAGGGCCTTATCGAGCGGTTGCACCTGGGTCGGTTCGTGTCCGCAACGCTCGACAAGTCTCTCCGGGAAAAGGATATGGGAAAAGCCGCCGAGAGCGATAATCTGGCCCTCCGGCATGGAACGGTGCTTGTTTCCGACCTTCGGGAGTTCACTACCATGACCGAGCGATATCCCGCTCCCGACATCGTGACAATGCTGAACCGTCACCTGGAAACCATGACCGAGGAGATCCGGAAGCAGGGCGGGCAGATCGAGCAGTTCATCGGAGATGCCGTAGTCGCGGTTTTTCTCGCGGAGGACCCCAGGGTTTCGATGAACCAGGCAGTCGCGGCGGGTCTCGGAATGGTCACGCGCCATGCGGCGACCCAGGAAGAAAGGGCGAAGGCGGGAATCTTCCAGTACCGGATGGGAGTAGGAATCGCCGACGGACCGTTGGTCGTCGGTTCGTTCGGCTCTTCCGAACGCCGTGAGTTCGCCGTCCTCGGATCTCCCCGAAACACCGCCGAGAAACTTGAAGCCCTTTCGAAGAAGGGTCATCTGACGCATGTGGTGGTAACGGAAAACATCCGCCGGGAGTTGGGGGGGGAATGGACATTCGAAGCGCTTCCAGGCGGCGAAGCTTTCGAGCTCGGGAAAAAGGCCGGCCAGGATCACTGGGGGAAGGAGGTTTCCCCCTCATGATCCGGAAACTCTGGGTCTTTGCCCTGCTCGGGATGTCCCTTGCCCTTGCCGGAGGACTGGCAGCTTGGGAATGGGTCGAATGGGGAACCCTTTCGAGGGAAACCGAGGAAAACCGGGTCATCGACATGGCCCGCTCGATCCTTGCATCGATGAGGTCGGAGGCCGCACCCGAAATCCAGATCAGGGGAGCCCTCAGGGAGTTCTCCAACCAGGTGAACGATCTCACCCCCACCATCCTTGCCGATGGACCTTCGAAACTCCCGCAATGGACCGGCGAGGTCAAGGGTCTGCACCGGTCCATCCTGTTTCCCTGGCTTCCCAAGCATGACCTCGTCGTTTCCGGTTTTGCCAGGAAGGGACAAGGGAATCCCGCAACGGGCACCTGGTGCACCGAGGGGTGCTTCGGTTTTTCAGGGGAAAAAGCCCAGCGGTTGATAACCCATATTTCTCAACCCAAGTCGGAAAGAGAGTCCGCCCGCCACGATGTCTGTGAAGACCTTCGGGAAACGCTCCATTTTCCAGTCGAGGCGGGGCAAGACAGGGATCTTTTTTCCCTCCTGCAGGAGTTCTCGACACCGGCCGGGCTGAAGGGTCTTTTCCTCGACCGGCTGGAGAACATGGCAATTGGTGCCCTTGTCGACATGGAAAAGCTCGACGATCGCCTGGGAATGAGGATGATCGCCGCACGGAACCCTGCCGGAGCCGGTCTTGCCGGTTTTTTCCCTCGGGACGGCTCCAAACCGCTCCTTTCCCCCACCTTCTCCGACAACCCCCAGTTGGCCGCCTGGGTCGGAAACCGGATCTCGTCTGAAGGAAAACTGCGGCCGATCGAAGTTTACGGGGAATGGCTGGTGTTCTCCGGCTCCGTCAACTTCAACCCTTTGTGGGAGGCCGTTTTGGTGATGCCACGCCCCAGCCGCCCTTCGATTCCCCATTCGGGAGCCCTTGGGCTGATTCTGGTTTTACCAGTGTTCATAATCGTTATCACCATGAAGAAAAACGACTCCTCGGAGCAGGGGAAAAGCTGGTATCCATCGGTGGGGCTGACCCTCCTGGCAACATGTCTGTCACTCGTTCTCCTTTCGGTCGGCGGAATCCGGGCGCTGATAAGGAGAACCGCCCTCGAGTTCGGCGAACGGCTCCGGGACCAGGCTTCCCAGGAACTGCATTCCGACCTGGAAAGTCTCGACCGCCGAAACTTGATCCTCCAGGCGGATTTCGTCGAGGAAGCCCGCAGGCTCTCGGGAAGACCCGGTCTGGTGAAACGCCTCATGGAATCGGCTTCTCCGCGGGAAACCACGCTGCTGCTCAAGTGCCTGGCTCGTTCCGGAAGAACCTCCATCAAGTTCTGCCAACGTTCGGTCTTCCAGAATATTCTCTGGGTGGGGCCAGAGGGACATCAGGGAGGATGGGCCTACCAGGGAAGCCGGGAGGGGGTCAAAAGCCTTCTGACTCTTTTCGGACCGTTTTGCATCGACATCCTTACCTACTTCTATCCCGGTTCAGCGGTTTCATCCCCCCATGCGGGCGGACGAAAATCCATCAAGCAGGAGTTGACCGAGGACACGGTCAAGGAAGTTCTGAAAAACCTCTTGGGCCCTGACATCCTGCTCAGTTGCTTCAATTCCCCGACCTCCCTGTTGAAGGTCGAGAACAACCAGCTCCGGGTCTCGATGTTTACGATCCCGGTCCCGGAGGAACCCGGAGGATACCCCAGGCATCTCATGCTCTGGATTTGGGCCGACTGGATTGAAAAGGAGTTCCTTCTCTGGTGCATCGAGCATGAGTGGAAGTCCACCCAGTTCGGATCCGGATCAAGCTGGGAAGCCCGTCCGAGTGAATTCACCGGAGGCTGGCGCCTTCCTCATCAACCCAAAGCGTTCGCCCTCGGAATCATGGGCGAATACTGGAGCTTTCTGAGAGTTCCAGAAAAACTCCCTCTCTTCAAGCCACTGGAACAACTCATCGATCAGGTTAAGACTTCGGGAGAGCCGTTCCGCGGACGGGCCCTGAACGCCCCAGGGAAACCCCTTATCGAAGCTGCACCGGGACGTTTCGGGTCCAAGGTTGTTTTCGGCGCGATCCGGACGACCGATGACCTCGAAAGTCTCGGAAACCAGGTGTTCTGGGCAGGGACGCTCTTCTCCCTTCTCGTCCTCGCGGGGGCGGTGTTCCTCGCGAGACGGGGACGGGACCAGGTCCTCGTTCCACTGACCACCCTGAGCGAGGGAATGCAGGAGATGGGCAGGGGAAACTTCGCCGCGCGCCTGGCTCTTGATCGGAACGACGAGTTCGGAACCCTCGCGACCTCGTTCAACACTCTCGCCCGGGCACTCGAAGAGGGGAACCTCCTGCGTTCGTACGTTTCTGGATCCGTCCGCCGCGTCGTCGGGGACGGTGAGGCACTCGAGACCGCCCGGAAGGGGGCACTGAGAGATGTCTCCGTGCTTTTCTCGAGCATCGAGGGCCTCGACGACAGCGGGCCGCTCGAGGATCCGGGAATCCTGATGACCCGCCTCGGAAACCACCTGGCCGCATTCAACTCCGCCATCGGACGGTTCGGCGGAGAGATCGACAAGGTCATCGGGGATAAAATCATGGTCATCTTCGACCACGAACGCCTGGGGGGAACCCACCAGGCCGCCCTGAAGGCACTTTCGGTCGTTCGGGCCGTCAAGGAGGCGCTGCGTGACGCCAAGGTCCATGTGGTGATGGGAATCAACTCCGGCCCCGTCATCGCTGGAATCCTGGGAGCGGCCCAGGTCCGCCTCGATTACACCGTGATCGGGGATACTGTTAACCTTGCTTCCCGGCTCGCCACACTGGCTCATACCGTTTCCGGAACCCAGGTGGTGCTTTCCGGGGCTACCCTCGCGAATCTGGAGGGCAAAGTCAAGGTGGAGAAGCTTCCCTTCAAGAAGGTCAAGGGAAAGACCCAGGAGGTCGAGGCCTACCTCCTTCTGGAATAGCCGCTTGCCGGGGCTTCTTGCCCGGAGTTTGCCACGGAGACACAGAGCCACAGAGGCTGTGGATGAATCGGACACCCGTTCTTCCTTTTTCCCGCCCCCCCCGGCTTTCTCCGGGTTCCCTGAATGCGTGAAAAAATCGCCAAAGAATGGTCTTGCCACGGATTTTCACGGATGGACACCGATTGGATTTTGGGAAAATCAGTGTTGATCCGTGTTTATCCGTGGCGAAAATTCTTCGTTATCGTTCCCTTCCTCCGTCGGTTGATCTTTTCGCACGTTCCCTGCGCCTCTGTGGCAGCCCGGGGCGGGACCTGTTCCTACTGGGTGCGGATATCGATCATTCCATCGACACCCCAGGAGCGGAACCGGGCGATCTCGGCCTCGGGATCGGCCGGGTTGAAAGTCGAGGGATCGTTCCAGATGGCGATTTTTCCGTAGGGTTTCAGGGCCTTTACGATCTCGGGACTGACCATTTCGGCTTTCAGGGGAAACATCACCGGCTTTCCGGCCGCTTTGGAGTATCTGATCATCTGTTCAACCTGACGGGAGGTGTAATATCCTTCCGGAGTGGTCTCGTTTGCTCCCGGGCTCAGGTTGATGATTGCCCGGGGAAAATCCTTCCGGATCTTTTTGAGCCGTTCGTCATCGACGGGTTTCGATGCAAGATCGGAGTCGGAATCCCCCTTCGCGGGCCCCGGATCAGGGATCCCGATGTTCAGGATCAGCTTGTCCTGCGAAATGCCTTCCTTCTTCAGGATTTCGAGTACCTGGTCGAGGGCTCCCCCGGTCTTGATCTCGACCTTCAACCCCCTCCCCGAGGCTTTTCCGATCTTCACCCAGTCCTCGAACAGCATCCCGTTCGTTTGGAAGGAGTCATGGGCCGTTATCGGACGCCGGTTTCCCCCTATCGAAATCTTGTCACGAAGGGGGCCCTCGAGCCGGACATCGCATTCGAGCCAGTTGTAGTTCCCTTCAAGGGCTTCGGTCATCTCCTCAACCGTGTTCGTCCGGTGAGCGTTCCGGGCATCCTTCATGTCGCCCCCCGCCGGCCATGCCAACTCCGGTTTCGCTTTTGCCAGGGAAAGGAGTTTCGCTTCGTTCTTTTTCGAAAGATCACCCTGCTTCACCCAGGCGGGAAGGTTGGTCACCTCCTTGATGAAATCGCCCGCCTGTCGGGCGTATCTCCCGATCGAGCCGAAGAATCCGGCAACCTTCTTCTTGATGGAGCTCCAGCCTTCCTTCACTTTGCTTCCAAGCGCCCTGAACAGGGAAGTCGGGGTTTCAGTGGAATCCTTCGCGGCCGATTTCTCCGGCTCCGCCGCGACTGCCTTTGCGGGGACTATCTCGTCGTCGGAAAACGGCGTACCCCCGAAGGCGGTCTGCCCGAAAAGGAACGAAATCGCGAGGGCACCAAGGACGAAAACGATCAATCTGGTCTTCATTTTCCGCTCCCCCTCCCAATAATACCCGAGACCCGGCGAAAAGTTTCGCTTTCCACGAAATTTTCCGGGAATCCCCCTTCTCTCTCCTTCATTCGGTTTTCGGAGGCTCCAATTCCTTTGTCGGTGAAGCCATTCCGATCGGCAGAGTCATGAAGGGATCATAGAAAAAGAGCGGAAGGTACTTTTGGAAGTGCATGGAATCGAGATATTTCACCAGGCATTTGAGAAACATTTCCTGGTCGGTTTGCTCGAGCTGGCTCCAGCGACCGATCCAGTATTTGAAGGGTTCCCGCGTGTGAAAGGAGCCCAGTGCCCTCGCAGCCAGCGCCTTCACCTCGGGGTCCAGCTCCGGTTGCTTGGCCTTTATCGGGAAGAACCCGTCCCGGAACTCCACCTTCATTCCCGCAATGATTGCTCCCAGGACCTCGACGTTCACGACGAATGGCCGGAACCGGAAAAGGCCGGCCCCACCGGTTCCGACCCAGAACTCCCCGTTCTTCGTCACGACCAGGGTGGTGATCTCGGCCTTCGAGATCTTCTCCATCACCCGATTCCATTCCTGGTCGGAAACCTCCGGGGGCTTCTCGAGTTCGGATTCGGTGGCATTCATGGGATCGAGTCTGGAGGATGAAGCGATGGTGATAACCGTGACCGAATCGGTTTCGGAGGCATACTTTTCCTCGACGATCTGGCCGGTCACGGGATCGAGCTTCATCGTTTTCGTGGCGTCGGTCTTTTTCCTTAGAAGCAGCTTGATCGCTTCGTTGCGCATCTCCCGGGCAACGTGCATTTCCTCGAGCAGGTTCAGCAAAGCAACCCTGGGAACTATCTTCAAACCGCGCTGGCCGGCATACAGGTTTCCAACCGGGTCGGCCGACAGGCAGTTCGTCCATCCCTCGATGATCTTTTCCGGCGGGGTTCCGAGTTGCCCGGCATGGTACACCCCGTCGTTCGTTCCCGCATAGAAACCGTCGGTCGTTCCCTGCCCGTTCAGGATCTCGAGATAGTCCTTGATCTCCTGCGTCCATGTGGCATTCTCGACCGCCATCGAAGGGGGCGGTTCGACATCTGGCGGAGCGAACGGGGCCTGGGAGGGGTTGAGTGCCTCATCGGAAAGGATCCCGAGAAGTCGCTCGAAGGTTCTCCTTATGCAATCACGAAGGTTTTCGTCGATCATCTTGAGGTTGGGGGAATCCTTCTGAAGGCTCGTCACCCATTGCCCCTCCAGGCCCGCCCGAAGGAACTTTCCATCCTTCAGGACCGCCATCCCTTCGGAAAGTCCCGCGCCCAGACGACCTTCGGCGTTGAATTCGACCGAGTTCACCGTGAGCGAGGGAAGACCGTCCCTGTCGGTCAGGAAGTTCCAGTTGTAGGAGCTCAAGGCGACCCCCTTGGTCGTACCCAGGGCAACACCCTCAGGGCCGACCGCCAGGGACTGGATGATATTATCCGCAAAGGCCTTGCCGCCCTGATACTCCATTCTCATGTCGAGAGTTATCGGATCGTGGAGGAACAACCCCCCGACCGTTCCAACCCAGAGATCCTTCTCTGAATCGTCGAGGGCAAGGCATTTCACCCGCTCCTCGGGAAGGCTATCCTCGATCCCTTTCCGAATCACCTTGCAAGTGCTGGCGATGATCTGGTCGTCCTTGAGTATGACCACCCCGTTGTCCTTCAGACCTATGTAGAGGTGGCCGTCCTTCGATGGAACGATGCTCGTGATCCAGTCGTCGGGAAACCCGTTGTCGGTCGAAAAAAGTTTCTTCCCGATCGCGAAGATGTTGCATCCCCAGACCGGCTCAAAGGCCAGCAACACCGACACGAACAAAACGACTGCAACAACCGATCTTCTCTTCATGATCCCTTCTTCCCCTCCGAAGCTTCAGAACAGAGCGATCTTTTCAATATACCCCACCCGCGAACACCCCACAACCGCCGAAAAGAAAACCGCCCCGGTGGGGGCGGTCTTTGGGGGCTCCGCGAACCAGGAGGGGGGGGAACGACTTCAATCTTGTGGAAACTCCTGATCGCCTGGCAGGAGGGACCCGCTTGCATTCGGAACGGAAGAAGCCTGGTTTTCGGGTTCCGCGACCACGGTGGCCGAGGCGGAGTTCCCTTCAACGGTTCCTTCAGGAGCCTTGCTGGGCGAAACGGCGGGGGTGCTTTCGATGATCACGGCAGGGGGCTTGGAATCCTTGCCGTTATCCGAAGAAGGCCGGCTCCTCGAAAGGTAGACCCCGGATCCGATGCCGACGGCAAGAAGAACTACGGCCGCGGACCTGGCGATGACCTTGGGGATGGCCCACCCGGCGGAGGGTCCGGCGGAGGGGGGCAGGCAGTTTTCCATGATCCGGTTTTCGAGGGGTCCAAGCAGGCTCTGGGGGTACACACCCCCGCGTGCTTTGAGCGCTCCAACAGTCTGGGCAGTTTCCCGGCAGGCGGGGCACTTCTCGAGATGGGCAGCAAGCTCCGCCGCGGGTGGGCGGCCGCTCAGGATCTCGTCCAGGAAAGCTTCACAACTCGTTTCCGGTTTCATGGTTCCCCTCCTTTTATCCGGGGGGGCGGCCGGTCCGCATCTTGAACCGGAGCGGCCGCCAAATCTGCTTTTCTACTCGGCGCTGGAATCGATTATTTCAGAGGTCGAAGCGGTATCGGAAGCCACGTCTGCGGTGTCGGTGGCAACGGTAGCGGTATCGCTGGCAACCGTGGCGGTGTCGGAAGCAACGTCTGCGGTATCGCTCGCAACGGTGGCAGTGTCGGAAGCCACGTCTGCGGTATCGCTCGCAACGGTGGCAGTGTCGGAAGCAGTGGTGGCATCGTCGTTGTTGTTGTTATTGTTGATTCCGATGATTATGGGAATGATGATTCCGAGAATCCCGAGGATCCCCAGGATTCCGCGGGGGCCGGGGCCGGGGCCGCGTCCGCATCCGGAGAGCGAGAAGGCCATCGCCACGAGCAGGAGAACAGCGACCGAACCCCGAAACCATCCGACATTCTTGTTCCGTTTCATTTCAACTTCCTCCTTTTCATCTGTTGGTTGATCGTGCTTCGACCCAGTTACGGGGTGCGGGGTTCTTTCGTAACAGAATTTTTGGAAGTTTTTTGGAGCTCTGGGCAGATTTTCTGATGGAACTGCCACCGAGGCGCTGAGGCACAGAGGCGAAACGGGGATTCCAAAGTTTCCTCCATCCCGTTCCATCTCCGTGTCTCGGTGGCTCTGTGGCATTCCTCGTCAGTCATTTTCCGTCAAGGTCTGGGTCCAGGGGATTCCTGAAGGATCAAGATGGTACCTTCATTCTGGGAGGGCGAACCGAGGCCATCTCTGGACTTGGTCCCGGAACCTGAAACAAGTCTGGATTTCCATTCCCGGACTGCTTTTTCCGTGCCTTCCGCGGTTTCCCTGCCCAACCCCGCCAGGGTTTCCGAAAGCTCCTCCAAAGACCTTTCCCGAGGTTCCGAGGCCCGGGTTTTCATTACCGCCCTGGAAAAGAGAAAAATGGATTCCCCCGCTCCAAGAACGATTGAATCCTCAGGAAAACGTTCACTATCCTTGGTTGCACCTGCAGGAGCCTCTCCCTTCAGCTGACGTGCATTTTTCACACCTACAACGAACGTGTGATTTTCGCCCATCCTAGAAAAAGCAAACCGTCTTTCGGCAGGGTCGAAGACCCCGACGAAGCAACTCATCCGGTATCGCCCTGCAGTACGTGAGAGGCAATCGTCGAGATTCTCCATGATCCCACCGGGGTTTTCGGGTCTGGTCGGATGACCGACAGTTGCTTTTAGCATCGCCACCACCAGTGAAGCTGCCACCCCCGTTCCCGCGACCTCGGCCAGGACGACCAGTATCCGGCTTCCCTTCATGGGAATGTAGTCGAAATAGTCTCCGCCCATCTGCCGGGCGGTAACGGAGTTTCCGAAAACCTCCCAACCTCCCGCCGTCAGGGCCTTCTTCGGAAAGAATGTCTCCTGGACAATCCTTCCCACCTCGAGATCGGCGAGTCCTTCCATCATTTCATTGAAAGCCAGGGTCAGTTGCCCCCATTCATCGCTTCCAAGAACCGGAACCCTGTGACGGAACTTCCGTTCCTTGACGGCCTCCAATCCTTCCCGGAAAAGCCCGACAGGTTCCAACAGCCTCCGGGAAATGAAGAACCCGACGGCAAATCCAATGCCGACGAGGAAAAGGCCGAAAATCCCCAACCTGGAACGGAGGGAGCGAAGGCTTCCATCGAGGAAGCCCACCGGAGAGATCGCCAGTGCAGGTTTGGGAAACTCCGGGGATCCGGAGACCCCTGTAAGGAACCAATCCTGGGAGCCCATGGACACGATTTGACGCAAAACCTGAGTTTGCGCTTCGACCAGGTTCAGGTAATGACCGAGCGACTCCATTCCCGGCAATGCCTCGCAGAACGAACCCACACCCAAGAAACCGACCACCTTGGGGTCGAATTCACCACGGGGAAAGGCCTCCTGGCACAGCCGGGGAATTTCCCATAGCGTGCGGTTTCCCCAGCCATGCATCGCCACGAACCTGGTGCGACCGTTTGAATCCTTCAATCTGTGCATGAGAAGAGCCATCACATTGTACCCCGCCCGGAGGCGGGTCAGCGAGTCCCGGCTGCTCATGAAGGAGGCGGTAAACTGGTCGGTATCCTGAACGAGCGATTCCAGGGAGGCTTTGAAAAACTGTTCCTGGGCTTCATCCTCGGGGCCCACACGGTCTCCGTTCTCGAGGGCGATCTGGATCTTGACTATAGGCCTGACGAACTTGATGAAACTCTCAACTATGCCCTTGGAAGCGCTCGATTCCTGGAAGACGATCCGGGCCTTCTCGTCGAACAGGCAGCAGAAATCAGCCGGCAAGATCTCCTGGATCCGACGAAGCCCTCTTTTTGCCTGTTCGATTGCCGCCTGTGTCTCTTGGGGGAGAATGCGGGAGAAGAAAACCCGAGCCGTGCATTCCAACCTGGTAAGGAAATCGAAGGGCCGGCGATGGAACTCCTGCAGAACCTCTTCCTGCCTGTTCTGGAGGTTTCTTCCGAGGATCCGGCGGTGTTCTTCCAAAAGCCCCTGAGAACAGAGACCGAGGAGGAGGAGCGGAAGGAGGGTCGTGAAGCCGAATACCATCAGAAGGCGGTCTTTTAGGCGCATCACCCGCAACCTGCCACGGAGAAACAACCCGAGAAGAAAGCAGGCTCCCCAGGCTCCCAGAAAGACCCGGTTCATTATTGCCCGGGAGGCACCAAAGTCCTTTTCGGCTTCATCGGGAGCGCAGAACACCAGGCGTTTTCGAGGTCCCACCGGAATCTGCGCCCAAAGGTATCCCCCGACGCTCTCAGCCCTATGGAAGTTGACTCCCATCCGGAGGAGCGCTTGGGGAAAAACCTTGCTCCCATCCCCGAAAGCTTCCCCCCAGGTTTCCGGAGGCCGGTCGAGATCCACGATGTTTTGGATGCCCGGGGGCTTCGAGAAACCCGGGGAGTCCATATGGAGCCGGAAACCGATCTCCTCGATCCGGGGGGTGATGGAGATCCAGACAAGGAACCATGCCCTTCCCGGAAGGCGGCTGCAGGTGAAAAATGCGCGCCGGGGTCCGAAACTTGCCGGTGACAATGCCCCCCGCTTGAGTCTCCGGCCATGCGGGTGGAAAAACCTCCCCAGAAAGGGCCGGTACTTCTCCTGGCGAGCGAGAAATGGGGCGGATTCGTTTTCCATCAGGGCGGCAAAATCACCGCCCAAGGTGTCGAAGAGATGGTGAAACTCTTTCAGGTCGGAGCCTTCGGCTTCGAACCGGTTCCTTTCATCGAACAGGACGAACTCGAAAACACCCGGGTATGCCTTCCGGTAGCGGTCCGCGATGTTTCTTGCGGCAGCAAGGCCTGAAGCCCCTTCGGGAAAGTTGATCCCAAACGCGTTTAACGACTCCGAGATCCTTTCGAGGGAGGATTTCACCGGGAAAAGCCTGTTCGATTGGTCCTCAAGCGATTTCGCCTGGGCTACCCGGGATGACGCAAGCAGGGATTTCCAGTGAAGGTCAAGGCCGAACCCGATTAGGAGCAGCGGGAGGAGCGGGATGAGAGCCGTGATCGCCACACTTTCCAGGCGACTTCTCCAGTCGGTGAGAACTTCATGTGTCCTGCCGCTATCCATCGGCATTCTCCAGATCCTGGACGACGATAACGGTGATGTCATCGACTTGGGGCCCCGGGGCGGCAATTCCCGCATGCCATTTACGTATTGCGGCTTCGGTTTCACGGGCATTTCTCCGGACCAGGTCGGGAAGCGCTTCAAGAAAGCACCTGTAGCCGATCGGGATATCGTCCGGGGGAGTGGGTGATTCCGGGAGGCCGTCGGTATAGAAAACCAGGACATCACCGGGCTCCCAATCGAGGGAAAGGGAGTTGCCCTTCCAGTTCCGGACCGTTCCGAGCGGGTAACCCTTGAGCTCGACGAAGGAGGCGGACCGCCCGCGGATGAGTATGGGGAAACAATGCCCGTTGTTGCTCAGGGTCAGGCGACGGGTTTCCCGGTCCAGTAGCGCAAGAATCGCGGTCATCATCTTTTTTCCACGAATGACCGCCAGGAAAAGGCCGTTCAGATACTCCATCAAAGACCCAGGGTTGCGGAAGGTTTCGGGGTGGGTGACGGTCGCTTTCGCCATTGCTACCACAAGCGCCCCTCCGACCCCGTGGCCCGAAACGTCACCCAGGAAGACCAATGCCCGGTTGGGATCCAGGGGGAAGTAGTCGAGGAAATCACCTCCCACCTGAACTGCGGAACGACACTTTCCGAAAACCTCCCAAGGTCCCCATGGGAGCGAGTTTCGGGGGTAAAGGTCCTCCTGGAGGGTCTGGGCAACCTCCAACTCCCCGAGGCTTTCCAACGTTTCGTTGAACCTCTCCGCAAGGGTTCCCAACTCATCCCGCGAATCGACGCGGAGCCTTGCGGAGAAATCCCTTGCGGCCATCGCCCGGGTTCCCCGGGTAAGCTCACCGATCGGGGAAAGAAACACCCGGGCGAGAAGAAGGCCAATGATCATGAACATTCCAAGGATCACCGCTCCGATGAAGCGGAAAGCCCAGGCGAGGTTTTCGATCTCCCCCTGGACCTCCCGGTCCGGCCGGATCGCGAGAAAGGAGAAATGTTCGAGGGTCTGCCCACGGCGGCCGTTCAGGAGAAGATTTCCGTCGACTCCCTGGATGCGTGTCCGGAAACTTTTCGAAGACGAGGTCACGTTCGCGAATAATGGCCGGAAGCGGCGGAGGCTGGGGGAATCAGGGGGCCAGACCAAGGCCGGGCGGGAGGTATCCCAGACGATGACCTCGCCGGACTCGAGAGACCTGTTCAAAGCGGGGAGAGTCCTCCTGATGTGGTTCAATTCCATGTGTTGGCGGTTCCAGAGAAGAAATGCCACGTGCCTGATCTTTCCTTCCATGTCCCCGAGGAGAAGGTTGTTCAAAAAGAAGGTCAGATTGCCGATCTGAAGCTCCTGACAGGCTTGCAGCGCCAGGTCGATCTGGCCTATGGACTCCTGGGAAAATGCGTCCAGATCGGATTTTGGTTGGGCCAACCCTGGGGAGCCGGAAGCGGGGTTGGCGAGGGCAAGGAACCTGGTGGCGATGCTCTTCAGAAGCTTGATTTTCGGTCCAACGAAGATGGGGTAGGCAGGGTCCGAATATTCGAAAACCGAATCACCCGCAACATCGAAAATCTGGCAATAATCGAACTGGTACTCGTTCCTGATCCGCCCGAAATCATTGCGAAAGGAATCCAATGTCTCCCAGCCGCTTTCTTTCCGGGAAAAATGGTGAACCACGAGAAGTTTTTCCAATTCCGCCTGGTGAGTGGCGAATGAGCGGTCGAAATCCTCCAGAAAGCGCTCCACCCTCACGTGGAGATCCTCCTCGAGCATCTCCCTGCGATTGGAGAGGTATGACTGGGCTGTAAGGCCGATTACCATGAGAGGAACGACGGCGGCATAAAGGAATGCCAGGATCAGCTTCCCGCGAACCGAGTCGAAACGGGCCAACCAGCCGTTTCCGCTGTCCTGGGTCACCAGGATCAGGGAGAAAAGCACCAGGGCGAGGAGGGGAATCCCTATTCCGTTCCCGTGACCGGAAGAATCTTTTCCGATGCGGGTTGCGCCCACGACCCAGACGGAAGGGGCCAGGATCCGGCGCCCCACCATGTATTCCCCGAACCTTGTCTTCCCCGTTGGAGAGTTCTGGAGCACCTTCCAGAAAGAACGCGGAAGCCGCCCCGACAGACCCAGGCGCTTCGCAACGAGACGGGTCTTCTCCCCGGCGGTGGCGAGACAAAGCCTCGTTGCGGGATTCTGCCGATTGAGGCCGCGAAGCTGGACTTTCCACGCAGCTTTTTCAAGTGTCCCTTCCGGGGCAAAGAAAAGTACGAACATACCCCCGGACCGCGGTTTGGAAAGAAAGACGAACTCCTGGGAGCCGGCGATTGAGGAAACCATCAGGCGACCGTGCAGCTCGGATTCGATGTCCACTCCGGGCCCCAGGAAACTCTTGACGAACGACTGGACCAATACGGGGAGGGGTGCGGTCCTGACGGATCCGGTCTTCGTGCGGGCATCAACGATCCTTCCGTACGAGGAGACGAACCTCTGGACCAGCTGCCTTGGAACCCCGATTTCGTCGAGTTCTGGAAGGGGTTTGCCGTCCCCCCCGATGAAAACGGTCCGGATCCGTCCAGGGATCCTTCTTTTCAGGATCTTCAGGACCCGTCTCCATTCCCCAGGGGGATCGGAGGCACGGAAGACCTTTCTTTCGATCCCGCCGAGCATCCTGGTGAAGAAGTCCAGGGCCGCCCCTTCCCTGGACAGTCGTCCGAAGCTGCCTTCGATGCGACCTTCGGCCTGGGCTTCAGGTGTTTCCTGATAACCGGGGGGAAGGACCCCCGCCCCGAAGAGGATCATGGCGAGAGGGAACAGGAAGAAGAGAACCCTCCCGATGCGGGCTCCGAGAAGTGAGTCCGCAACTCCTCCCTCCCCGAAAAAGGCCGAATCATTCCGATCCATCAGTGGAATGATATCAATCCCGGGCAACTCGCGCATTTACTTCCTGACTTCTGGTATCCTG
>CAYRYU010000068.1:0-12465 GCA_964428355.1 uncultured bacterium | reverse complement strand
AATGATATCAATCCCGGGCAACTCGCGCATTTACTTCCTGACTTCTGGTATCCTGGGCGAATGAAGAAGGCGGTGCGGGCCATCATTGCTGTGGCTACGGCCATCCCCGCCCTGGCATTCCTTTTCACGGCATTGTCGAGACGGAACTATCCCTTCGAGCTCGAATGGATGGAGGGAGCGATGCTCGACGTTGTCCGCCGGATCATGGCCGGGAAGCCGATCTATACGGCCCCCTCCCTGGATTTCGTTCCCTTCATATACCCGCCTCTTTACTGGTTGGTGGGGGGAGCCGCCTCTCTTTTTCTGGGTTTGGGGCTCCCTACCCTCCGGACGGTATCCCTTCTTGCCACCATCGGAACCTCATCGTTCCTGGGGCTCTGGGTGTTCCGTGAAACGGGAAGCCGGTACTGGAGCTGGGTTTCGGGAATCACCTTTCTGGGAACCTTCGGCTTCGCCGGCTATTGGATGGACCTGGCCCGGGTCGATTCCCTTTCGGTTTTCATGACCGTCCTCGGTCTTTTTCTTCTCCGGCGGGCGCAATCGGTCGGTTTGGGGGCATTGGCGGGAATGGTGCTCGCGGCAGCTGTCCACGCCAAACAGACGGCGGCCATCGCCGCACTTCCCATCCTGCTGTTTGGGTGGTCGTGCGGGAATGGGAATGAGGATGGTCCGCAGTCGTCACCGGGGCGAATACATGCCGGGCTGCTCGCTGGTTTCGGTCTCGGCCTGCTGGTTCCCGGAATCTGGTGGACGTGGAGAACCGAAGGCTGGTACTGGTGGTTCGTCTATTCGCTTCCCCGGCTTCACGAATTCGAGTTCATCGGCCTCCTCGATTTCTTCCTGGAGGACCTGATCCCTCTTGGAACCGCTCTGATCCTGGGAGTCGTCTTCTTCGCCCGATCTCCCGACGCTTCCCGCTGCGGTTCCAGGACGTTCGCGGCACTCTCCGTGACAGGCTTGATCGGAGCTGCCTGGCAGTCCTATCTCCATCTCGGAAGCTACCGGAACGTGCTTCTTCCGGCTTGCGCCGCACTCAGCCTCCTGGGGGGCCTGGGAGGTCACTCCCTCGAAACCTCGATCGAAATCTCGGAGAATTCAGGGCTCCCAAGGCAACTGCGTCTGGCGCTGGCCGGGCGTCTTCTTCTGATCGCGGGATTTCTGGTCCAGGCATGGCGGCTCTGGTTCGCCCCTTTCCCGCTGATTCCCGGGCGGGAAGACGAAACCGCGGGGAGGCGCTTCCTGGAGATGCTGAACGGGGAAAAGGGGCGGGTTCTTCTTCCCTACCACGGCGGATACCTCCCGATGGCGGGGAAAGAACCCTGTGCGCACCACATGGCGATCTGCGACGTCCTGAGGGCGGGAGCAAGCCAGGGCCGGGCCGCGTTGCTCGCGGATATCCACCAGGCTTTGGCGGAGGGCCGCTTTTCTGCTCTCATCACGGATGAACCCTGGTTCCCCGAGCAGTTCGACCGGTTCTTTCCCGACCGTAGCGAAATTACGAATCAGGGAGAACTGTTCCTTCCACCCGTGGGAATGAGGGTCCGGCCAACGTTCATCGCCCGCCCACTCCTCCCGGCATCCCGGGGAAACCAGTGATCAAAGTTCTGCCGCACCGAAATGCGGCAGCACGGAGGTGCGGCGGGGTCAGAGTGCAGCCGCATCAGATCGCGGCAGCGTCGGGATAGGTCCAGCCGGCAGCCATCGTGAATATGCAGGTTGCCGCAAGCAAGGCGATTCGGCCCCAATAAAGGGCGGAATCCTTTTTGGTGGCATTGGCGTCATCGATCCGGACGTTGAAGGTTTTTTCGAACTTTTCCGTCTTGAGCCCCCGCCCACCCTTTTCGACCGTTCCGATATACCGGATCTCCCAGATGACACGCAAGGTCGCCTTCTCGTTGGAGGGAGCCGACGCAGGAATCCTCATCAGGATCATCGGGCAGACCCTCGCTTCGGAACGACTTTCGTAAGCTCTCTTCTCGATCTCCTTCTTCAGGGTCTCCGAGGCCGCGGGGAGGTCTTCGAGGCCGAACCGCAACTTGTCGGCTTCGGTCCATCCGGGGGATTCCAGAGGAACGATCCTCCCTCCTGAAAAGGTCAGCGTTCCGTCCACTCGGGAATTGACATACGTGCTGGTGAAGGGATGGAAGAAGTGGTCGGGGGCGAAGGCGTTCCTGGCAAGTGCTATGGTGCTCCCCGGTCCGAAGAGGGTCGGCTGGATCCCTGGATTGAGGAAACGGTGGTTGAACTCCCTATCGGAAATCGAGCTGAAGAAGAACGGGCCGCCCAGCAGCAGTACGATTCCGGCCAGGGTGGTCAGAAGAGCGAGGTAACCCAGCCGCGAAAGCCTCTTCCGGCTGGGGGTCATCCCCTGGAAGGACCCGGGAACGGGAGTTCCGTTCCGAGTTCGGGCGATGTCCTTGTTGGGGTTCGCCATTGCGCCCCCCAGGCCCCCCCAGGGCATCGCCCCGATCAGGAACCAGATGAAGGCCGCCAGCCAGGTCCAGAGATCCAGCCAGATCAACATGCAGACGAAACCCCCTCCGAAAATGGAGAGCATGAACATGCTTTCCAGCGCCCCTTCCGGGTCCCGGGCCTTGCGGACCATCTCGGGCTGGAAAAGCCCGCAGGCGGGGCAGGGAACCATGTCGCAACCGGTCTTGAGCGCATCTGTGACCGTTTGTTCGAGCTGGTATTG
Organism: uncultured bacterium; assembly: GCA_964428355.1. GTDB lineage: Bacteria > Muiribacteriota > Ozemobacteria > Ozemobacterales > Ozemobacteraceae > CAYRYU01. Next base: position 9,770 of record CAYRYU010000068.1, on the reverse strand, counting down.
GGATGGGACCGTCTTTCCGGATGCCCCCGAGGACCGGTGCATCTCGTACTCGTAGACATTCCCGCATCCGGAACAGACATGCGATTTGACGGCGGAACCGGAAACAGAAATCGAACGCCAGGTGGACATCTGCTCCTCTCCATCCGACAAGTCTCCGGCCGGTCTTTCCGGATGATACCACACTTCAACGCCGGAAGAGGTTCTTCCGGAAAAAGGCGCGGGGCGCGAAGCCCGCTTTCGGCAAGCTCCGCGCCCCGTATCGGGCAGGACGGTTACACGTTATTCGGCCGAACCGTCGATCGCGCTTCCACCATCATCGCCGCTGTAGTCGTCGCCGGACGAATCGTCGCCGTAGGAGTCATCGCCGTAGGAGTCGTCGGAGGAATCGTCCGACCAGTCATCATCGGAATAGTCGTCGTCACCGTAGATATCGTCATCGCTGTCGTCATCATCGCCATAGACATCGTCGTCATAATCGTCGTCATCGTCGCCGTAGATATCGTCGTCGTTGATATCGTCATCGTCAACATCATCGTCGTCATCGTCATCCACCAGGGTATCGTCATCGTCATCGTCCGTGGTGGAAGAGGAACTTGAGGAGGAAGAGCTCGAAGATGAGGTGTTCGAAGAACTCGTGCTGGTCTTGGTGGATGTGGTTTTCGTCGCAGTCTGGATCTTTCCGAGGATCTGCTGGATCAGCTGGGCGATCGGATTGGTGTTCTTGTTGTTGTTCGTCCCGTTATTGGCGGCGCATCCGGTCAGGGCCAGGGACACGAGCGCGCAAAAGACGAACATCAGGAGCGAGCGGATCGATTTCTTGAGATTCATATTTTCCTCCAATTTTTTCCGATTTCGTTGTCCGGATTTCACACTAGTTACGGGCACCCAACCCCGGGCGTAACAAACTTTCTTTCCGATTTCGAAAAAGAGCTGTAGACTTTGGGAAATCGCTGACGGGAGGGGTCCGAATGTCGGAGATCCGGTTCAACGTTATAACTGGTGAATGGGCCATCATCGCCCTGGAAAGGGCGCGTCGGCCTGAAAGCCTCGGGGGGGCGAAAAGCCCCGCTGAGACCCCCCAACATTCCCCCGATTGCGTTTTCTGCCCCGGAAACGAGGAACTTACGTCGGATGAGATGTACCGGTCCGGCGGTTCCGGGGGGTGGGAGATCCGCTCGATAGTCAACAAGTTTTCGGTCTTTTCGCGGGTCGGGGAGCCCTCCAAGCGGCAAGGGGAGCTCGGAACGGTCATCAACGGCATCGGACAGCACGAAGTGATCATCGAGTCTCCCCATCACAACGGGTCCGTCGCCCTATACACGGAATCCAAGGTCGAAAGTCTCCTCACGGCCTACCGTCACCGGTTCCGGGAGTTCTACTCCGATCCCCGGATCGAACACGTGATCGTCTTCAAGAACCACGGCTCGGATGCCGGGGCTTCCCAGCAGCATCCCCATTCCCAGATCGTGGGAACCCCCATGGTTCCCGGCCAGGTGCTGGAAAGGGTCGAATCCTACCGCAGATTCCACTCCGAGCGAAAAACCTGCGTCGCCTGCGACATGATCAAGGTCGAGGAACGCGAGGGAACCAGGATAGTCGAAGGGAACGACCGGTTCGTCGCTTTCATCCCATACGCGGCACTGTCTCCGTTCCACCTCTGGATCTTCCCCCGAAACCATTCCGTTTGCTTCGGAAACCTATCCGACCGGGATCTGAAATCGCTTTCGGGAATCTTCCACAGGGTCCTCAAGAGGTTCCATTTCGCCCTGAACAACCCGGCATTCAATATGGTCATCCGGTCCCTGGGTCCCCGGGACGAGGGACTGCCGTTCTTCCACTGGTACATCTCCTTCATCCCGAGGGTGAACAAGGCCGCGGGATTCGAGCTTGGAACCGGGATGTACGTGAACTCCGCATCCCCCGAGAAGAATGCGGAGTTCCTGCGGGATTTCCAGCTTCCCTGAACCCCCGCCCGGCTACCTCAGGATTTCCTGCGAATGCGTGAAGGTGACGCCACGCTGCTTCAGCCCGTCGGTGACGGCCTTGAAGATATTGGCTTCGCCTCCGAAGAACTCGGGGGGAAGCACCCCGCGCATCTTGAAAGCACCCGAAAGCACCTGACGCGCCATTATCACGTTGGGGAATCCGGTCGTGCGTGCCATGGAAGAATACCCGGAGCGGGAGTCCGTGCGGTCGAGAAGGTCGAAGGTATGGCGGGAGCGCTTCCCCTTCTTGGAACCGGTGACCTGGACCCTCATCACGGTGAACTCCTCTTCGCCCGGATGCAGCTTCCAGATCGGAAACAGGAGTTTGGTGGTCAGATCGATAGGAGCGACCTTCACCCCCTTGATCTCGACGGGTTCGGCCGAGAGGAACCCGCTTTCACGCAGGACCCGCATCAACTCGATGTGTCCGGGGTACCGGAGGGTCTTTTCCTTCATGTTGGGGCAATTCACCGTCGTCAGAAGTGAACGCAAGCCGTCGGTGTTGAACGATTCCAGGGTCCCGACTCCGGGTAGATCGACCATTTCCGGCTCCGTCAGGGCGGGGAAGGTGACGACCTTTCCATCGCGGATGTATCGCGCCGGCCGCAGGTACTCCTCGATGACGTCGATCGGGGAAAATGGAGCCTTGTACTGGAAGGGCCACGTCCGGATGCGGGGGAGACCCCCGACCAGGATCACCGCTTCCTCGAAAACATCGAACTCGGCGGCGAACTTTCCGAGTATCAGGTTCGACATTCCCGGAGCCACTCCGCAGTCCACGATCGCGGTCACGTTTCGCTTTTTCGCGAGGGAATCCAGTTCGAGACAATCCTCAGGCATGAAGGCTATGTCGCAAATGTCCTTCTTGGCTTCGATAACGGTCTTGAGTGTCTGGAACCCCAGAAAACCCGGAACCGCCCCCACCACGAGATCGGCGTCCGCGATGACCTTCTTGACGCTCTCCGTTTTCGAAAGGTCCGCACGGACGGTCTTGAGGCGGGCAGCTCCCTTCAACCGGGCAAGGGCATCGGGATCCCGATCGGCGACTGTGACTTCGAACTCGGTTTCCCCGGCCAGGTCGAGCGCCATGACCGCGCCCACCATTCCCGCACCAAGAACCGTGATCTTCTTCTTTCCCATCCTTTTTTCCTTCCATCCTGATTTGGATTTTCCGGACGACGGACAGCGAATCGCAAATTCGAATTCGGAATGATCTCGATGATTCCTGTCCCTGTGAAACTTAACACAATGGGGCCGGTCCAAACAAGCGGAAGGGAACTCCAAAAATCAGTATGTGTATGGGGATGAAGAAAATGATATCCTCGTTGGCGTTACCTGGTCCGGGCAAACCACATTCGGGAGAGGGAAGTGAAAACGCTCCTGCGTTGGCTGTTCGTCTTCACACTCCTTTCGATTCCCTGCCTGATGTACTTTCACGGATTCTCGATCGACGCCGCCGTTCAGCGACTCCGGGGAGTCGCTCCAGGAGAGACAAAGGATCCCGTTCTGACTTTGGGCCCCGGCCAGGACTGGGTGGACATCGAAGGCATCAGGTGGTTCAAGATCCTGGGAACCGATTCCTCAGGAATGGGTTACTCCGGCTGGGTTTCGGAGTTGGCGATAAAAAAAGCCCCGCCCCTCTATCTGGGGAGTTCGGCGGAACTGATTACACACCTTGGGTTTCCAAGCTCGAAGGAACGGGCCCGCAACGCCAAGGCCCTCAGAAAACTTCTGGAAGACATGGAGAGGGCAGTCCATTCCAAGTGAATCCCCTCAGGTGCCTTTCGCCACGACTTGGGCAATCAGCCTTGGTTCGTGGGGTTTTCGTCCGGACGGCAGATCCGACTTCAGATGATCGGGGGTGCGACAATCCGCACCCCCGAAGACCCGCTTTCGGCAAGTTCGTCAGTTTTCGGAGAGGTTTCCCGTGGTGGGGAACGGGTTTGCCCCCATTTCCCCCCCAGCCCCGCCCCATGCCTGAACATTTGCGGGGGCAAGACCGGAGAGCGTGTCGAGCAGTCCGGCCTCCTTTTCCAGGGCCCGGTCACCCAGGAGAGCCATCTCGCTACGGAAATGGCCGGAGAAATCCCGGAAGTTTCGGGCATGGGAAGCCGAGACCTTCAATGGAAGTTCCTGGGTGTCCCAGGAACCGGCTATTCCGTTTCCCGCACTCGACCTTTCCTGACCGATCCAATCGTGGAGGAGATCGACGTAGCGGGCCAACAGGACACCCTTCCTGATGCCGGTATTGTCGAAACGCTCGGTGCCCGGATCCGTGAACCGGATATCCGACTCGCATTCTTCCTTCGCTCCCAGCCGGTTTTCATAGGAAACCCGAAGAACGAGCGATGCCTCGGAAGTGGATGGCTTGAGCTTCAGAAGGATGATTCCGCCCTTGGTCTCTCTTTCCTGACGTGCAGAAGGGAAGAGGGTATTCACGTGCATGATCTCGCCCGATCCGGCAACGGACCCGGGGGCGCCATAGACCTTTTCAACGGTGACTCCGCGGGACTCCATCGCGAGCTTCAGGTCGAAGACGAGAGGGGTGACCATGAAATCGAATTCCGTGTCCAGGCGACGCTTGAAATCGGCGGGGCCATGGACGGAAAAGGAGTTCGCACCCTTCACCTGGGCAATCTTGCTCGTGAGGTCGTTGTTGCAGTCGATTCCGACCCCAACAATCGTGGTGAAGATGTTCTGGGCGGCACATCCCGAAACCAGGTTCGTCAGCCCGAAGAGGCTGAAATCACCACCGTTGGGCATCGCATCGGTCAGGAGGATGATCCGGTTTTCGAACTCTCCGGGTTTTCGAAGGTCCCCTGCGGGGAACAGGGAGGAGGCCAGCCTGTACCCGGCTTCCAGGTTCGTTCCATTGTTTGCGGAAAGTTTTGAAAGCAGCTCTTTTACCTTCCGGGGACGGTTTTCGTCGAGTGAGCTCAACGGAGCCAGGAGCGAGGCTTCGTTGTTGAAAGTGACGAGTGCGAACCGGTCGTCGGGACTGAGGTGAGCGAGCATGGCGGAGACCGCCTGAGCTGCAACGCGGACTTTCTCCCGTCCGGTTTCCTCCAATTCCGGGACTTCCTGGCTGGCACCGCTTCCCGGACTTCCGCCGTAGTATGAGGTGAACTTCTCGCCCATGGAACCTGAGACATCGATAAGCACCACGAGGTTCAGCTTCTTCCGGAAGAAATCCTTCTCGCGGATGTTCGAGTTCAGTCCCACGGAGAGCCAGTATTCCTGAAGCCCCGTCATCGGATTCCGCGAAGCGGCAAAGGAATAGGAGGGGGAAAACAGCTTCGTGGAACGTTTCGTCGCCCCGGTGTCGAAGGAGTAGTCGTAGAAGAGACCTTCGGGGGAGATATCCGAAACGCGAGGAATGAAGCCCAGCTTGATGTTCTCACGAAAGTTCCGGACGTCTTTCGCCCCTCCCACCGCCAGGCCGATGGTCTGGTTTGATGGAGTCCATCCTCCCACCGTCGCCTCCGCCCTCGTCAGTTCACCACTGATCGTTCCGAAGATCGATTTGCAGTTCCCTCCTGAGGAAGTCAAGCCGGCGATAGCGACTACACAGACCAGGGCAAGTATCAGGACCCACTCTATGAGCCCCTGGCCGTTCGTTTCCTGCTTCCGCCGTCGCATCCACCTGGGCATCGGTTCCGAAACCCCTCCAAACAAAGACCCGATCTTGAAAGAAAACATCGCAATTCTCCTTTCGATCCGCCCGTGACCTTCAAAGGTCTGGTTCCTGATGGACTTTTTCACTTGCCTCCGCTTGGGGCGCTCACGATTGGAAAGCGTGCAACCCGATCGCCAGTTTCGATGCCAGCTCTGAAATGCGCATGAGGAGCGCTTTTCAGCGAGGGGGAATGTGCGACATCATCGACACGGGAAGGAACGGCGGTGTCGCAGGGAGTCTTCGGGGGGCGTCCAAACCTGCATCCGGGGCGGGCTTGCTAAATTTGCCCGTTGGGCATCCCGGAAAGCCGCGATTGCGGCAGTTTTACCACGATCCGCGGTCGGGTTGGATCACCCTCCCGCTGTTTTCCAGGAGGGGGTGTGTCCACCTTCCAGGACGGTTTACTGGGTCCCTCGCGGGTGGTAGAATCAACGGGAGGAAGAGGTCTTCGCAGGAAGAAGGACGTCATGAACGGTACCAGGGAAATCCTTTTCGCGCGAGGGGCGGTTTTGCCACAACGGCCGCTCGTTTCGGTCCTCGCTTTCCTCCTCCTGATCGTTGTTCCCGTGTCAGGGGCGGATTTCCTGCTCCTACCAATGGACAGGCTCCAGACCGATCATTGCAGGGCTTATGGGGTCGTCTACCAGACCCTGATGAAAAACCTTCCGGATGTGGCGTGGTTGCTGAACTACAGGGGGGGAAGCTTCCTGCTTCCCGCCAACCCGGACGTGAAAGGGTTCTGTGAAAAGATGGGGGTGGTTTCCGAGGACCTCTCGAAAGCGGATTGGGAGAAGATCCTGAACGTGATCTCGGAGGATAACATGGACGTGGTTCCCCTCGAGGTGGCTCCCCGGATCGTCATCTACCTCCCGTCGGCAGAACAGGACGACGTGGTTGCCCAGACGTTGAGGTATTCGAACATTCCCTTCAAGACCGTCTACGACGGGGAGATCCTCGACGGAAAGCTGGCGGATTACGACTGGCTGCACATCCATCACAAGGATTTCACGGGTCAGGGCCACAAGAGATCCATCGACGACTCGGATGCAGCGCTTGCCTCGAGCAGGGGCTACCCTAAACTCTGGCAGATGAAGCAGGACGTTTCCTCCCGGATCCACGAATTCGTCGAGGGTGGGGGATTCCTCTTCGCCATGTGTTCCGCCGCGGAAACCATCGACGTCGCCCTTGCCGCCAAGGGGGTGGACATAGTTGAAAGGCGGTTCGACGGGGACCCACCCGAAGACGGGTTCCAGGCCAAACTTGATTTCAAGCGTTGTTTCGCTTTCACCGATTTCACCGTGATGTCCAGCCCGGTGTTCCACTACTCCGACATCGACGTCCCATCGGCCGGGGCCGATACCACGTTCTCGCTTTTCGAGTTCTCGGCCCAGGTCGATCCGGTCCCCTGCCTTCTGAACCAGGACCACGAAAGGGAAATCGAGGGTTTTTCGGGGGAAACGACCTCATTCCGCCAGATGCTGGTCAGGAAGGACGTCACGATACTGGCCCGGAACAATGACGGGGTCTCTGTCAGGTACCTGATGGGAAACGTCGGGAAGGGTTTCTTTTCCTTCTACGGCGGCCATGCCCCGGGAGAAAACCATTACGAAAACTTCCGCCGCTATGCCACGGGTTTCCGCCTGATCCTGAACAACGTCCTCTTTCCGTCGGCGAAAACGAAGAAGCGCAAAACCTGACGAAACCTGGTTCACCGCAAAGGAACGAAGGACACGAAGGTCACGAAGATTGCCTGGTGTGGGAACCAAGGCAACCGGGGATCGGCCCTTTGTGGCCTCCGTGTCCCCTTGGTGATTCGCGGTCAGTGGGAGAGGGTGATGGTTACCGTGATCGAGCCGGAGTTGTCGCCCCGCCAGTTGGTCACGGGCAGCCGTTCGTTCATCGCGAGGAACAACTGGCCGGCGGCAGTCGCCGGAACGGTAATGGTGGAGGAAGTCCCGATGAAGAAATAGGCCCCCGTTGCGATTCTTCCGATGAGGGCTCCCATGTTGGGGCCGTTGAGCATCATCGGCAGCTCGTCCGTATGGGGGCGCCCCGGAGTTCCGTTCGCATCACAGGTTTCTCCCCACCGCCAGGTTCCCGAGGCGGCGAAGGAAAGGGAATCTCCGGGAGAAACCATGACGCCCGTGGGGTTTTCCACGGGAACGCACCCGACCTCGACGGTATGGGTGGCCGCCTGGGGAAGCGTCGGGGTCCCGGTCGCGGTGGGCGAAACCGGGCTGCTCGCGACCTTTTTCAGTTCCTCCTGTACCAGCACCCCCCAGGAAAAGGTCGCGGGGTCGGCAGTTCCAAGTGAGGTCAACCGGTCGGTGACGAGGGTGGTCAAAGTCGCAAGCTTGGGGGCGGTGTTCATGAAATCGGAGACGGTCATCCCGGGGTTGGTCTTTTCCCACTCGTCGAATGCGAGGGCTTTCACGGTGGTATCGACGTTTACCGGCTGATCGGTTCGGGTGGTGCCAGATTCCTCGACGGTCTCGGTGAAATAGGTCTTGTACAGGGGAGGGGTGGATTCGGTATTGGAAGCGGGAAGGATCTCGAGGGCGATCTCGTTTTTTCCCGTTGGGACCGATATCGGAGCATCCGTGATCTTCAAGGTCGTTCCGTTCTGCAACTCGATCTCCGAAAGGATCGCCCTGACGATCTTGGCGACCTTGACCCGTCCGACATACCGCCTTGCCCTTGCCCCGGCCAGGATCGAAGGAGCAGGCAGATTCCGAACCGATGCGGAGAAACCGGCTCCCCCGGCGGGGGCGGTGACCGTGGCGTTCAGCATGACAACCCCGGAGGCGAAGGAAGGGGTGACCTCATTGGAGAATCCCCCGAACAGACGACAACCCGCGAGAAAAGAGGCTCCTCCCACAAGCAGTGCAAAAAATGCGACGACGAAAACGATCCTGCGAATGCCCATGACTTCCCCCTCCATATTGTTGGTCGAAGTATCCCGCAACCGCGCCCCCGGCCCAATTCCCAGGGCCAGGGGCGGGCGATCTATTTTCCCCCGAACAGTCCGGTCATCTCGTTCCGATCGTGGCGACCATGACCGCCTTGATCGTATGGAGGCGGTTCTCGGCCTGGTCGAACACCTTCGAATACTTGCTCTCGAAAACCTCGTCGGTCACTTCCATCGCACCGGTCTCCTTCGATGCCTCGGTGTCGGCGTTGTGGAAAGCCGGCAGGCAGTGCAGGAACAGGGGATTGTCCTTCTTGGTCTTCTTGATCATCTCCATATTGACCTGGTACGGTTTCAAAAGTTTGATCCTGGCCGCCATTTCGGCTTCCTCGCCCATGCTCGCCCAGACGTCGGTGTAGAGCACGTCAGCTCCAGCGACCCCCTTGTCGATGTCCTCGGTCAGGGTGATCTCCGCTCCGGTGACCTTGGCGAACCGTTTTCCTATGTCGACGATCTCCTTTTCGGGGAAAAGCGCTTTTGGCGCGACGATCCGGAAATCCATTCCCATCATTGCCGCTCCGATCAGGAGGGTGTTTCCCATGTTGTTGCGTCCGTCACCCGCGTAGGCGAACGAGATTCCCTTGAGCCGCCCGAAATTCTCCTGGACGGTGAGGAAATCCGCCAGGACCTGCGTCGGATGATACTTGTCGGTGAGACCATTCCAGACCGGCACGCCGGCATACTTTGCGAGATCGAGGACGGTCTGGTGCTTGAATCCGCGAAACTGGATCCCGTCGAACATCCTTCCAAGGACCCGGGCGGTGTCCTTGACCGTCTCCTTCTTCCCAAGCTGTATATCGCCCTTTCCGAGATATTCGGGGTGGGCACCCTCGTCGTAGCAGGCGCAGACAAAGGCGCAGCGGGTCCGGGTGGAAGGCTTCTCGAATATCAGGGCGACGTTCTTCCCTTCGAGGTTCCGGGGTTTGATTCCCGCCCTCTTCAATCGCTTGAGATCAGCGGACAACTCGAGAAGATACTGGACCTCCTCGATGGAAAAATCCTCGAGATTCAAAAAATGACGTCCATTCAGGTTGATGGCCATTCGAAACACCCCTTTCCGGATTCTGTGAGAATTGCCGATCCCTGAGAGCTCGCGGATCAAGGCGGGTACATCAATATCACGGCCAGGGGACGAATGCAA
>CAYRYU010000067.1:31818-38312 GCA_964428355.1 uncultured bacterium | reverse complement strand
TTGAGACGGTTCCCGATCTCGGCGAGGCGGCCGTTGAAATTCCCGAAGATCAGCTTGTAGAGCGGGATCGTCTGCTGCGCCCTGCCCCATCTGACGGGAATCCGAAGGAACTGGCCGAACTCACGGCTCAAACGCGAGTACAACGGAAGAATCTTCTGGGGAAGTCCGTCCGTCTCGGTTCCGCTCAACTTCGGGACCAGCTGGAGGAAACGGCGGATCGGGTCGTGGGGGAAAACACGCATGAAGAACTCGATGGACTCCTCGTCCACCTGCGGCCGGATGGAACAGAGGTCCGCGCTCAGGGCGAAGTAGAGAAGTTCGATTGCCGGCCGGAGGGCGGGGATCCCGAAGAACCTCCCCACGAGAACCCCCGCCTTCTGGTCCTCGTGCCATGCGCTCTGGAAAACGGTTCTCCCGGCCTTGTACAACTGACGGTCGAGCCACTGGTGGTCCGTTTCCCGCCCCGGGAAAACCGTTTGAAGAGGTTTCCTCATCGGGCCCAGCCTCAGGTAGTTCCGCTCCGACCCCTGGGACATCAGGCAACAGAACCGCTCATCGGGCATGGGAAAACCGTGCGAAATGAAGAAATCCTCCACGATAAGGCTGTACATCGTGTCCCAACTCGTAGCTTTCCGGCAGAGATAGTACAATGGAAATCCCCCGTTGCTTCGACGCACCTGGAGATGGATCCGGGTGCTGCCGGGGAGATCCCCAAGGATGTGTTTGAGTTTGGCAGGGTCGGCCAGCGCCCCCTTCCGGTCTCCAAAATCGATCTCCGCCTCCAGAAGAGCGGAAATCCCTGCGAGTGCGGTCAGGCGCCCCCCTCCCCTCTCGAACCCGCACCGGGCGGCATCGTATCTTGTCAGGTGCTTCAGAAGGGGTTTCACGGCTTCCCTTGCCGCTTCATCCCAGCGTCCCCACCCTCGCGACCACCATTCCCCGGAGCACCCCCCCCCAAAGCTTCCGTCGGGATTACCGCTCCGAAACGACCCCAAATCATCGTCATCGTCCCAACTCCGGTACCATGACATGTTTCAGCCTCCGATCTGCTTTCTTACCGCCCTTTGAAAGCGCGGCGCTCCCTGAAACAGGATGCGACATACTCGGAAATCTTCCGTGAGACCTCGAGGGGATTCCGAAGCTCCTCGGGTTTGAGCAGGATTATCTTGTCGGCAAGACCCGCCAGCCCCGTGTCCTTTTCCTCTTTGGCTCCGAGAGCACACAGGGTGATGTTCAGTTTGCACCCGAACTCGTCGATCTGGTCCTGGAAGAAGCCCTGCATCTCCTCGACTCCCGAAAGGCGGGACGAGAAGGACTTGTTCCAGCAGCAGTCGGTCAGCATCACCAGGTAGACCATCCCGCCCCTTGCCAGGGCACGGGCCTCGTTCAGCATGAACGAAAGGCTTATCACGTCGCTCTGGCCACCCGTCCCGCCGTTGTCCGGAAGTGTCACGACAGCCCTGATCGCATCCTGTTTTCCGAGACACGGAGTCTTCCGGGGGTGGAAGATCCAGGATACAACGGGGCCGCAGACACCGGGCCGGACGTGATCGCTCGTGTAGGTTCCCGCAAGGATCCTGATGTCCGAACGGGTCGTGGCATCGAGCCAGCTTGCGGAGAGCAGTTTCAGAGCGCACATCTGATCTGCCGAAAGGCTTCCGCTTGCATCGCAGGTCAGAAGCAGAAGCGGGCTTCCCCTCGGATCCGGTTCGTCGAAAACCTGGAATCTCTGGTAGATCGCGGGCGAAATCTGGAAGGAATGGAGCCGCGACGGGTCGATCCGCCCCCCGACCTGGAACCGGATCGGGTCGAAAACCTGGTCGAGGTTGGGATAGAGGTTCCGTCTCAGGACCTCAATGACGGGCGCGGCTTGCCTCTTGAGCGAATCGAGGGCGGGAAGGTCTTCCGAAAGCGGGAGGGGGCGGTCGAACACCTGCCCCGTCATCGTCTCCCCCCCAAGGGTGACGGAAATCTCGCTCCCTTCGGTGGGGGTTCCCTCGATAGCCCCCTTTTCGAAGGGATTGGCCCGGATCGACTGCTCGACCAGATCCGCGCGCATGTCTTCGTGCTTTTCCGCCTGGCCGACGGCTTTCTGGATCGTCTGGCAGATCTTCTTGAGCAAAGCTTTCGCCGGTGACTCCGCGATCTCGCCCTTCAGCTGGGAGGGATTGCCCGAGCCGAGTCCGAATCCAAGATCTGCCGTCGCCGCGAAGACCTTCGCCGGATCGTCGGTCACCTCGATGGTGGGCGGCCTCGGGCCATCGGACTCACCGTCGAAGATGTCCTCGAGCTGCTCGAGTGCTGAAATGAGTTCCAGGTCCTCGGAAGGCTTCCGGAAACCCGCCGAAGGGGCGGCAGAAGCGGGAGGTTTTGCCGCAGCTGGAGGCGCGGGAAGAGGAAGAAACGGAAGGAGCCCTTTGAAGATTTCGCGAACCCATCTCTCCCCCGTCTCCAGCCGTTCGGAAGTTGGGACCATGCCGTTCGGGCGGCCAAGCGCCTGAAAGAATGGCCGGGATCGCTCCTCCAGCACCTCGAGAATCGCCCGGGAAATCCGGTGCAGGGATTCGAGCCCCACGAGGGGGCGAATGTGGCCGAAAAGCCCGGATGGCGCAGCCCTCGAGGGCACCTCCCGCCGCCAGTCGGGAAGGACATCCCCGAACAGTATGACCACCCGGATCATCTCCTGCAGGCTCGACAAATCCCCGTAATGCGATGCGAGAAACAGCCGGAAAGTCTCCACCGACTCGAGCCCCTTTACCCTGGCCAGGTCGTCCATCACGAACCGCGCCTCGACCGCCTTGACCGCCGTCAGGGCAACCACCTGGCACGCGTGGGAATCGACTGCCGGTATCCGGTCGGCTCCGGCGGGGTTCTTCAGCCAGTCCTTCATTCTTGCCTGAAGGAGGGATTTCTCCGCGAAATGGGAGTAGGTAAGGAAGGCGGTTTCCCCGACCGCGGCCCAGACGGACAGGTTTGCGGGGAAGCTTGTCGTGTAGCACGGGGAGAGCTGGGCCTTCACCGGAAGATCCTTCTTCCCAGCGATGTCGACGCCCGCTTCGGCTGCAGCCAGGGCCTGGGCTTTGGCAATCATCCGGTAGAACAACCTCTGGGCTGGAATCCTCTGGCAGTAGTCAAGATTCTTCTTGAAAGCGTCACCGATCCCGACACCCTTCCAGTCCGTCCGGCTCTTCCGCGAGTATCCCCATCCGAAGGAGGAGGACGTCGGGTTTCCCCCTGACCCCTTCCGAAGCCCCCTGTTTGATCGCTTCGACATCGTGACCTCCTTTCTCGAAACGGAAAAGTTTCAGAACATGTTTTCCTGGGTGACATCACCCGTTTCCTTGTTCCCGGCCTTGACCCCGAAAACCTGCTGAAGGACTGTGGCGACCTGGGGAAGGTCGTCGGTCTGCGGATTCCCGAGCAGGGTCATCTGCGCGCACCGTGGCCAGCCAAGGTGGGGAAGGTGGATTACCCGCTGGACCATCGAAAGATACCCGTAGATCGTCGGAGTGACGAGGCTCTGGAGATTCCCCTCGAGTTTCGATTTCCGGACCATCTCACCCATCTTCACGATCTTTTCCAGAAGACCGGAGGGAACCGTCCAGCCGTAATCGCGGCAGATGAACTCGAGAATCGCGAGCTCCTGTTCCAGGGAGGGATACTCCATCTTGAGCTGGATCTGCGCCCGGCGGTTGAGTGCCGTATCAAGTCGCACTAGATTGTACGAGCCATCTTTTTCGGCGCTGTAGTTGCTGTCGAAGATGAAAGCCATCCGGCTGGTGTCGATTTCCCTGCCGTCGTTCAGGATGACGATCCCTTTGTAGATCAGGTTGAGCAGCCCCCCCTGGATGCTTCCGTGGTTGCACCGGCCCATTTCACGGATCCAGACCACGGGGTAGAACCGGTCCGAGGCAAGGGCGGCGTCGGTCATCGCCTTCACCAGGACGGAATCCTCATCCATCGTGGTCCCCTCCACGATCGAGCGCCGGGAATATGTATCCGCGGTGGACTCGAAGGCCGCCATCTCGACCGGAAACATCTTCACCGGTTTCGACTCGTGCGGGAACGGAATGGTATCCAACACACCTAAAAAATTCTTCGGAACCAGGAAGAGAGCCTCGAGACAGCTGCTCTTCGCGGTTCCGGTCGGCCCCGAAAAGTGGATGATGTTGTAGGAGGCGATCCCGTCGACCAGGCCCTGCAGGATGTCCTTGGCGACGAAAACCGAGTTCGGATCGGTCAGGGGAATCCCCTCGGACCTCTCAGACCTCTCTGATCTGCCGGTCTGCGAAAGAGCCCTGGGGTCCACCTCATTCTGCCTGCAGCGCTTCACGGGAAGAAGCCTGAGCAGATCGCCTGACCCTGCGGCTTCACGCTCGCGTTTGTCCTCGATCCTGAATACTTTCAGCATACTTTCTCCTTTCCATCTGATTGTTTGCGGCTCAGATCTCGGCAGTTTCCTTCAAACGATCGACCTGGGCTGGAACCCTTACGGGAACGAGATGGAGCTCGATCTCCGTGGAATCCCCGCCCGAGCCCCCCGACCGGACTTCCACCGCGTGATTCCCATCGGGCCTCTCTGAAAACCAACCTCTTCGTGCAACCTCGTCGGAGACAAGCTTCCGAACATACTCCTGGATTGCCCGGGCTCCCCGGGCCTGCTGCCGCCAGCCGATCGTGGGAAGCAGATGGCCCCCCAACCCCTCGGCTATCCGGACGGAGGAAATCTCCATGCCGAGGTTCGAGACAGCGGTCCTGGTCGCCTCGACAAGGGTTCTTTCAAGGATCCTGACGGCGGTGTCTGGATCTATCGGAGCGAACAATACCGGATCCCCCATCCTGGAAAGGAACGCCGAACTGAACAGTCTCTGCATCTCGGCTCCGATATTCCCCGCCACTGCCGCCCGGGAAAGCGCTCCCGGTGCGAACCCGACGCCACCCTTCCAGGCTTTCATGTCCATCCCCTCGGGAAGGTTCATCGTGAAATAGAAGACGATGTTCGCCAGTGAAAAGGTCGATCCCATGGCGCTTTGGGCCTCACCGGTGTCGAGTCCCTGAAGATAGAAATCGGCCAACTGAGCCCTGATGTGGCTTTGCGCGTGGTCCAGCTCGGAAACCTCCACGACCGCACCCGCTGGCAACTGGGCGATCGACTGGAGCTTTCCCGGAGTGTGGCTGCCGACGATCCCCCTTCCGCTACCGGTCAACGAAGCGAGGGCGGAATAGAAATCGGCGAACCCGGAGCAGTCGATCTGGATATGCGGAACCCCCAGGTGTTGTGCCAGTATCCGTGTCGAGACGCTCTTCCCCGTTCCGGCGGGCCCGACACCCCACAAGCGCAGGGGTTGATGAACGGGCCGGTGCAGGGTTTCCGCCCTGAAACGAGACTCGAAGGCCGCGATCGCGTCCTCCTGGCCGACCAGGGCTTCCCGGAGGTCCTTTCCCAGTCCCTCGGAAAACGCAACCCTCCGATAACTCGCCTGGACTTCGGGAAGCCTGCTGGCACGGGGAGTCGTGCCGTAGCCCGCGAAAGTCTCCCGGCACGTGGAAATACGCCCCATGAACCTCTCCATCGAGGGACGCCCGACCGGTTTTCCGCTGATGAAGGCTTTCACCACTTTGTTTGCGAGCAGGGGAAGGAACCGTGGGAGTTCACCAGGGTCCCGTTTTTCCGTGAGGTCTGTCAAGCCAGCAGCTATCTCCTCCATCTCCTTGGCGGAAAGCTCGACACCCAGCTTCCTCCCCGCCGATTGGGCGGCGAAACGGGAGAGGAGATCCGCTGGGAGGTTCGGGATCCTCATCACCACGGGTTTCAAAGGATCCCTTTTCCCCGCCTGTCCGCCGGAAAAGACTACCTGGTGCTGGTCGAACGAGCCCGTGAAAACGACGGGCTTCCCCAACCCCGAGACCGCATCTACCATCGCCTGTGATTCGGACCCTATCTCGTATGGGTTCGAAGCAAGGCTGACGCACCTCGATGGGATGGTTATGATCCCGGGGGCAAGCCGTACCAGATCGACGAAACCCCTTACCTGGATGGCCGGTCCGATGAACCTGGCCATCGGAATTCCCATGGCGGCAGCGGAATCCGCCAGGCACGCCAGGGCCAGGTCGATCGGAAGATCGAATTGGCTGACCAGGGCAATGCTCGCCCCGCTTTCGAGAAAGGTCATGGCCTCCTCCGCGAGTCCGGCGACGGGGCCCGGAAGGTGGGAAAGGGCGGGGCCGGCCAGGGGCAGAGCTTCGAGGTGCTCCTTGAACGGTTGGTAGATTTTAGCTGAATCATTGCTCCGCTCCCGCGTGGGAACGATCCCCCGCAGCGAAAGCGAAGCTTCCCGGATCTGCAGAAGCGCGTTGTGAAGCGCCTTTTCCCGGGAGAAACTCATGGCCTGGGCTGCGATCTTCATTTCCACGTGGATGAAATCGAAGGGTATCCCATCTATCTCGGCGGTCCGGGTGGTGAAGATGAACCGGTCGCTGTTGAGCTTCGAGAG
>CAYRYU010000067.1:21451-31718 GCA_964428355.1 uncultured bacterium | reverse complement strand
TTATCTGGGCATTTTTTCAAGGTTCTCGCACCTTGGAGGAAAAAATTCCTCGCTCCACGTGGCCTCTTTACTCCACCCGCGGGAAACTTCCCTGGAGGGCGAAGCTATCGCCCACCTACCCCAGGACCCGGCGCGAAATCTCACGCGAGCGGTTCTCGAGCTTCTCAACCGCCTCCGCCAGCTCCCTGCACCGCCCGAGCTCGCAAACGACCAGATCGAGCCTGCGGAAATGCGAAAAGACGACTTTTGCCAATTCCGTCGGAGTCCCTTCCATACCCCATGGGACAGGAGTCCGCAGGAATTCCCCGAACGCCTCGGCCAGATCCCGGTAATGGGAAACCGCGATATGCCTCAAACGGTCGATTTCGTCTCCACCCATCCCCGGTAAGGTGGAAAACAAATCCAGGATCAAGGGTTGCCCGTAGACCGACCGGAAAAACTCGTGAAGGTCCGGATTCCCGGAGTCCCTGACCTCGGGGAGATCACCTGAGAGGCACAGGTAAAGCATCTCGAGGGTGTTCCGGAAACACCGCGCGGAGAAGCTCCCGGAACACTGGAATGCGATCCGCTGATCTTCGTGCCAGGCGGACCGAAGAACCAGACGCCCTGCAGAGTAGAGGAGGGAATCCGTTCGGAACTCCGGAAGGACTGCCCCGGACCTTCCCGCAACGATTGATGCAGCCTTCCTCATGGGGGATAGGCGGAGGCAGGGTTCCTCGCCCCCGCAACCGCCCGTTCGCTCGAACCGCTCATCCCTGAACGCGAACCCGGGACTCACGTGATAATCCTCGACGATCAACCGGTACTCTCCGAAAGAATCCGTCATTGTGCGGCAGAGGTAGAACGCGGGAAACCCAATGGGATCCTGCCGGCGTATCAGATGCAGGTTCCCGGAACCGACGTCTCCGAGGAACCCTTCCACCGATTCGGGGGAAACCAGGCAGACACTGTGCGTCCGCGATCTTCCGACGATCTCTTTCGGCTGGGTCAGCGCGGCAGTGATGGCTTCGAGATCCTTCATCGTCGAAATCTCCCTGGACAACCGTTCCAGCTTGCGGTCAAAATCGCCAAGAAGGCCGATCAGGGGACCAAGGGATCTCCTGAGGGAAACCGCCCCCTCGACCCTGGCGGAATGTTCGGGAATCCCCTTCGACATGGCCCTGGCTGAAACCACTGACGATTCCATGATCTTCGCTCCTTTCAACGGCCCGTCCGGGCCATATGGCGAAAACACAGCTCCGCGATCTCTTCCGCCGTCTTCTGGGGACTGCGGGCGGAAGATCCACCCTCCGCCCCGCGCCCGACAATTCCCTTGCCTGATGCCGGGTCCGTTGATTCCTCCGCGAGGACGGGGATGAACTCCTGCACCGCCCCCCTCAGCTCCTTCGGACATTCCGACGAATCCAATCCGACAAGGGTGGTCCTCAGTCTCCCCGGATGACGTCCCGAGATTGACCGAAGCCACTCGGAAACCTCCTGGACCCCGGATTTCCCGGTCTGTGAAGAGGCATTGAAGTTGCAATCCGAAAGAAGCACCAACCGTATCTTCCTCGATCCGGCGCTCTTCAGGGCTTCCTGGAAACCCAGCTCGAGGGAAGGCACGTCGATGTTCCAGCCCCTTTCGAGCCCGATCGATGCCGCCCGGGCCATCATCTCCGTTTCCCCGGCCGCGGGATTCTTCCGGTGGTTGCACACCCACTCCACGAGTGGGACGTGGATTCGGTTTTCGAAGAGTTTCACCATCAGCTGGAATTCCACTTCAGACATGAAAGGGGGCTTGCGGACCTTGACCGACCTGATTGGGACCATCTTCGAGCTGTAAAGGCATTCCGCCAGTCCGTTCCGGGGAAAGGCCAGCAGGCAGATTCCGAAGAAGAATGTCATCACCTCCATCGAGTAGCCCGTCATCGAGCCGGAGCTGTCTCCTGCCACCCAGAGGAAGGGGGGGGCGGTGGGATCCTTCCTGACCGGCCGTACGGGCTTGCGGAAAACAGCCCCTGACGTCTGGAACAACGGAAGCCTCCGGGAATCCAGACGCCCGGTCGTGGAAAACTCCATGCTGCGCTGACCTGGATCTTCCTCGGGAAACAGGATCCGTTTCAACCTCCTTGCAACCGGTTCGACCAGACGTCGAAGGGTTTCCCCGCGCGAGGCAGGACCAGGTTTCCGGATATCCTCCAACGAAGGGAACTCCTCGAGAATGGTCGTCGGGGGATGCGCGAGAACGAAGCCGCTGACCAGTGAATAGACCGGGCTCCCCACGATCAGGGTCTCGAGGATTTCCCTGGCAAGCCGCCCCCAATCGACCTGGGATGATGAAGAAAGGCCATTCCACAGTTTCGTGGCAATTTCAGTGAGGGATTCGACAAAGGACGGGGGCTGTGGCTGCTCCGGAACCGGCTCCAGCTTCAGGACAGATTCTTCCTCCTCAAGCTGCTTCTTCAGACGGTCCCAATCGCTTTCCAGGCTCGAGACCGGTTTTCCCAGGGTCTTGTCAACGGCCTCGGCAAGGTTTTCGATGACATCCCCGACCCTGTCGCCCACGGATGGCGACGTGTCGGGGACGCCTGAGTCCCGTTTTCGCCCGGATGGCGAAGGTTCTCGGGACCTGATCCCGA
This sequence comes from uncultured bacterium, assembly GCA_964428355.1. Classification (GTDB taxonomy): domain Bacteria; phylum Muiribacteriota; class Ozemobacteria; order Ozemobacterales; family Ozemobacteraceae; genus CAYRYU01. The sequence continues at coordinate 29,100 of CAYRYU010000067.1, read as the reverse complement.
TTCTCCTTGCGGATCCGAGAAGGCTGGCCTCCAGAGTGTTCAGGTAGCGGTTTCCGAGGAAATCTCCCAGCCCCCCCAGCCTTCCAAGCGTCGGTGGAGCCCCCATTCCAAATGGTTGGAACGCCTGGCTTCCGGAAAAGGCCGGTTCCGGGCGTTCGGTTGTCGAAGAACCACGATCTTTTTCCCCCACACGCGGAAGAAACCTGGAAATCCCTCTGCTGACCTCCTTTATCCATTCGAGGGCTTTCTCGTTCGGAAAACCTTCCGGACCCAACGGCTCGGAAAGAAACGGTTTCGACCTCTCCGATACCTCGCGGAGTATCTTCAGGCTCAGGAAGTGGCCGGAAAACCATTCCGGGGAAGGGCACACGTCGGAGTAGACGATTGCCCAATCGAGAATCCGGGGGAGGCTTTCCAGATCCATCGACTCCTGGGAGGCCGAAAACAACCGGTACGCCCGGATGATTTCCGAGCCCCCACTGGCAGCTACCTCCTCCATCAGGAGGCGGGTCTGGACCGCCCCGCACACGGCCTTTACGACTTTCCGGTACACCGCTGGGGATGCTTCGACCCCGTCTTCTATTGCCGAATTCGCGAGGTAGCTCTTGAAGGCCTCATCGAACGGCGCGCGGGAACATTCCTTTCGCGCACGGATGAAGGCATTCAAACCGATCGTTGCACTGACCGCCAGGGCTGAGGGATAACTTGTTTCGAGAGGGCGGAAGTTCGGCGTGGACGGTTCCTCCCAGCCGGCCTCTTCTTCGCCTCCGATCCTCTTTCCGACAGCCTCAAAAGCCTTTCGGAAGGTTTCCATGAAGAGTTTCCAGGCGCATTCCCTGATCTCCCGGGGAAGATCGGGCTTGAAAGCGTCCTCCGGGCGAAGCCCCGCCCATGCCACCTTGTTTCGACGCCGCGCACCAGGCCCTCCAAGGAAGGAAACTCTCGCGTTTCCCGCGGAAACGTTCTTCGAAACAGTCTGGGGAACCAGCTTCGTCAGCAAAGCGACCCTCCTGAAGGCACCCCCTCACCCGGGGGAGCCAGCTTGATTCCGAAAACTTCGTTCACCGCCTCGAACACCTCGTTCTGCTCGCCTGATTCAGCGTTGCCAAGAAGGGTGACCAGCGCGACCTGGGTTGGCCCCATTTCGGGAAGGCTGATGGCCATCCGGAGAAATGAGAGGTATCCATAGATCGTTGGGGGAACGATCGACGCGAGGCCTCCCCCACCCTTTTTCGCCCGGATGATCTGGCCGAGTTTCACAACCGTGAGAATGAGGCTTTCGGAAACATTCCAACCCATTTCCTTGGAAATGTTCTGGAGCACTGCAACTTCCTGTTCCGCGGTCAGGTAGGAAAGGGTTATCTGGATCCCGAACCTTCGCTTCAGGGCATCGTCGAAGCTCACGAGCGTGTGCACCCCGGATCCTGCGGCCTGGTAGTTGGAATCCGCAATGAATGCAACCCCCGCGAGGTCGAGACACCGCCCGTCGTGAAGGGTGACTTCCCCCCGGCACAGGAGGTTCAGAAGGCCTCCCTGGACGCTCGGGGACTGAACCCGGCCCATTTCCCGCAGCCATATCAGGGGGAAGCATGCATCTTTCTCCTTCGCTGCCTTGACCAGCGCCGAAACGAGGCTGGAATCCTCGTCGAAGGTATTCCCCGAATTGATGGCGCGCCGGAAGTACAACTCGCTCGGGGCCTCGAAAGTGGCCATTTCCACTGGAAAGACCTTCACGGGTTTTGGTTGGATTCCCGAGATCGAGGACAGGACCGCCCGGAAATTTTCCGGAACCATCGTCAGGGCTTCGATCAGGGAAGTCTTTGCGCTGCCCGTGGGTCCGCTGAGGTGGATCAGTTCGCCGGTTGCCATTCCATAGACCATGGTCCGCAGCAACCATTTCGGGATGAACAGAGGATTCTTCCCACGCGCCGGAAGGAGCCTCACCAGATCCGTCCCGCACGCTTTCCGGAACTCTTCCGGTTTATCGATGAGAAAAACCTTCGTCGCCATGGCTTTTCCTCCTCTGGAGGGATCCCGGGTTCGCCTCTCGAGCCCTCCAGGAGAAAATGGGTTTGATCAGCGGTTTCTCGCACCTTTAATTGGGGACACCCGACCAGTTTCAAAAACTGGTCGGGTGTCCCGAATGGCGCAAGACAAAACCGATATCGCTAGAACCTGCTCTGGGAGAGCGGTTTAAAAACTAAGATCCGGATTCCCTTTCGTACGTTGTCTCCAACAGCGACCTTCGAAAGGGGAACCGTATGAAATTCTATCGTCCGAAAAAGTTTGGCGCTTTCCGGGCCCGATTGATCGCCCGCGACGACATGCTGGGGTTCATTTCCACCCTCTCTGGTGTCCTTCCCCCACTCTCCATTCATTCGCGACCAGGGGAGAGGTCCGGGATCTTCTCGACACTGGTCACCTTCTGGTTGTTCCTCTATCAAGTTCTCCATCGAACCTGAGCCTCGACCGGGTAGTCGGGAAGGCCATCGGTTGGCTTCAACCCCGGGTGACCAAGCCAATATCCCCCAATACCAGCGCGTTCTCTCGAGCCCGATCACGGTTTCCCCTGTCCGCCCTCGATTCGGTCAATGAGACGCTGAAGCGATCTCGCCACTCTTCTCCGGATTTTCATGGATTTCGAGTGAAGGTCGTTGACGGGACGGGGATTCTGATGGAAGATACTCCTGAGAACCGGGAGGCTTTTCCTCCTCACCCCGCAACCGGAAAAAGTAGAGGAAACCGGGTTCTTTCTTCTGGCCTAAAGCATCGTCCGGCTCATCATGGAAAAGGCTTCGGAAGCTCGGGGGGTGCCCCTGGAGAAATTGAGCTTCAAATCGACGGTTGGGATCAAAAACATCTGGAGCCCGAGATTGACCGGAGCGCGGACCCAGGAAGAGTATGACTACTGGTGGAATGAGCTCATGCGGGTGGTGGGTTACCCGAGATTACGAAATAGAAAGAACCGCGTGGAGCCAAGGGTAAGGAAACGGCGGCCAAAGAATTTCCAGCTTCTCATGGGAGACCGGCATGAATACATGGAAATCCACCATCGGAACCGGTACAAGAAGCCATCCTTGTCTTAGCACCGTTCTCGGGTGTCCCCTATTTCAAGGGTCAGGTTCCCGCTGAAACGAAGGAGCTACCCCCCATGGAAAAGCGACTTGCAAGGTCCATAAAGATGCCGATGCCGATCAGCAAATGAAGAAAAGACACGGCAAGGACAAAATGGGCGAAACTCTTCTCTCCGGGAGCATAGGCGGGATCATCGGTCACCCAGAAGAGCGCCCAGACCGCAAGAGGAATAGGGAGGAAAAAGACGAGAACAGCAAGCGGGAGAAAATCGTGAATCAGAGGCGAAAGCAGCAGAAGACAGTAAAAAGCACCCATGGAATAGAGAGAATATCTGGTCGCTTGACAGATTTCGGTTCCCACCGGTTCAGCTGCAGAACCCGGATCTGACGTCCCCTCCGAACCCTCAACCGCCCCCTCACCTGGGGAATTCACAGGAGAGGATTTCGGGATCCCATCCTTTTCATTGGGGATATTGGGTTCGTTGGGAAAACCGGTCGGGTGTCCCCCGATTTCCCCGATTTCTTCACCCATCAGCAGTGATTTTCTCGATCAGCTCTTTGAGAACCTGCTCGGCCTTGTCGTGGTCGATCTGGCAGGTGCCGGCGTTGGCGTGGCCGCCGCCGCCGTATTTCAGCATGAGATCACCGATGCTCGTCTTCGAACTGCGGTTCACGATAGATTTCCCGGTCGCGAAAACGGTGTTCTGGTTCTTGAAGCCCATCAGGATATGGATCGAGATATTGGTCTGGGGAAACATCGCGTAGATGATGAACCGGTTCCCGGCGTGGATGACCTCTTCCTTCCGCAGGTCAAGCACGATGAGGTTCTTGTGGACGGTCGAGCAACGCTTGACCTGGGAACGGAACTTTTCTTCCTGTTCGAAATAGAGCTCGACCCGTTCTTTCACGTCGGGAAGTTCCAGGATCTCTTTGATCGTGAGCTTCTGACACCGGTCGATCAGGTCCATCATCAGCTGATAGTTGGAAATGCGGAAGTTCCTGAACCTGCCCAGACCAGTCCGGGGGTCCATCAGGTAGTTCAACAGGACCCAGTCCTTGGGATGCAGGATCTCGTCCTCTGAAAACAGCGCGGCATCGGCCTTGTCGACCGCTTCCATCATCTCGTCGGAAATCCTGGGGAACCGCTCCTTGCCCCCGTAATGCCGGTAGACGACGCGCGAAGCGGACTTCGCCTCGGGATCGATGATGTAGTTGGGAGGCCTGACCTGGTTCCGGATCGTTTCGCTGAGGTGGTGGTCGAAAACCAGGTGGGCACCGGGGACGAACGGGAGGTTCGTGCAGATGTCCCTTCCGCTGATTTCGATCTTCCGGTCCTGCATGTCCTTGGGATGGACGAACTTGATGTCGTCGATCATCTCCATCTCCTTGAACAAAACCGCGCACACCAGACCGTCGAAGTCACTGCGAGTCACCAGCCGGAACTTTCCGCTCTCATTCGTCATTCCTGATTCTCCCGATTGTGATTCCCTTGCGGGGGCCAGGATATACTACCATCCCCGACCGGTTTTTCCAACTTAACCCGCCCCGTTCGCTTATCCAGCCGGATCATCTGGCCTGGCGGTTCTTGACATGACGGTCGAACCAATCGAACATTTCCGAAAGAACGTGCAGGATCGAGGTGCGAGCCTGGTACCCGTGGCTTTCCTTGGGCAGGACGACGAGGCGGGCAGTGCCGCCGTGGCCCCTGATCCCGGCGAAAAGGCGCTCGCTCTGCAGGGGAAATGTGCCCGGGTTGGGGTCGTCCTCGCCATGGATCAGCAGGAGGGGCTCATCGATCTTGTGGGCGACCGTGAAAGGGGAAAGCCGCATGTAAACCTCGGACGCTTCCCAGAAAGTCCTTCGCTCGCCCTGGAAACCGAAGGGCGTCAGGGTCCGGTTGTAGGCACCGCTTTTCGCGATCCCCGCCGCGAAGAGACCGGTGTGTGCAAGAAGATTCGCGGCCATGAAGGCTCCGTATGAATGGCCTGCAACCCCGATCCGTTCACGGTCGGCGATTCCCAGCTCTACAAGCTTGTCCACCGCGGCCTTCGCCCCTGCCGAAATCTGCTGAACGAAAGTATCGTTCGCGGTGAGCGGATCACCCACGACCGGGATCTCGGCATCGTTCAGGACCGCGTATCCCCGAAGGGCGAAGAACAGGATCGAGTCACCCGCGATCCTCGAATATTTCGTCGTGGACGTCCGAACCTGACCTGCCGTCTTCACGTCGGTGAACTCCTCCGGGTATGCCCAGACCACGGCGGGATATCTCTTACCTTTCTCATATCCGATCGGATAGTACAAGGTCCCCGAAAGAGGTACCCCATCGTCGCGTTTGTAGGTGATCAGCTCCTTCTTCACCTGCTTGAGCAGAACATCCGGATCGGGAAACATGGTGAGGGGGGTCCCCTCCCCTGCGGCCCCCGCAGGCGAGTGTTTCGGGAACCCCTCCCCTGCGGCCCCCGCAGGCGAGTGTTTCGGGAACCCTTCCCCACCTGCCCCGTCCGACACTTTCCGGAGCCGGTAATTCGGGGGAGTATCTGGGCTCTCCCGGCTGGTGACAAAGGTCTTCAGCCCGGGGTCGGCGAAATCCACGAAGAATTCGTAGACGTCCGAAGCACATTGGAAGAGCGGCACCGTCCCGCTCGTCACCAGATCGAACCGCCTCAGGAACGGCCGGTATCCCTCAGGAGTCGCTCCCTTTCCAGCGAGGAAGATCTTCCCATCCTCGAAAACATCGACTGTCTGCCCGTCGGGCCTGGTTTCCGTGACGGGGTCACCAGGGTCGTTGTACTCGTCCCGGATGGACCGGTCGAAGATCACCGGCGAGGAGGAAGCATCTTTCGGGTGCTCGGTGTCGAAAAGCCAGGTCCTCGTCCACTTCCGGTCACGGTCGTAATCCGTGACCAGTGCGAGACCGGGAGTCCCGATGAAGGAAGTCGAGGAGAAGCGCTCGGGAATCCGGAAAAGTTCGCGGGCCTCGCTTGCAGCTGGCGAGTCGAGCGCCATTAGCTTGTCGCGGAACGGGACGTCCCGGTTGGGGTCTCCCCCGTCCAGGGCTTCGACCCAGAGAAGACGGGCGGGGAAGAGCGGCTGCCAATGAACGCTCCGCATCCCCGTTCGCACCCCCTCGATCGGAAGCTGGTCGGCAACGGGAAGGTCCGCGAGCGTTCGCAGCGGTTTCCCGGAATCGTCCCAGACCTGGTAGGATTTCGCGAAAAGACCTGCGGGAACGACGCGGGAGAATGGCTCGCGGATGATATCCACCAGGAGGAACCCGGGCTCCGGAGATGGGCTTACCGAGCTGATCAGATCGGGTTTTCCGACGTTCGTGACCGTCCCGGTCTCGAGATCGACCCTGGCGATCTGGGTTATCGAAAAATGCTTGTACAATTGCTCATCGTGTGGTGTCTGCAGAAGATCCTGATATGTCCTGACCTTCGAAACCGCGCCGCTGGTCTCCTGAATGGCCGGGCCGGCTGGAAGGGTGGGCGCGGAAGGCGGATCACCCCGGTTCTCGGGGAAAAGGGGGACAAGGAGAAACCGGCCTCCACGTTCCCATTGGTAGGGATCGAGGAGAACCGTGTTCAGACGTCGAGGGGAAACCGCTTTTCCTTCCCCGGAGACGGCATCGAACACCCAGACCTCCCCGCCTCCCGGAAGATACCGTGTCATCGCGAACCTTTTTCCGTCAGGCGACCAGCCCGGGGCACCGAACTTCCCCCCCTCAGGCAGTTTGACAGGCCGCTGCTTCCCCGTTTTCAGGTCCAGCAACGAAACCGCAACGACGAAGGATCGACGCTGGGGAATGTTGAACCTCGGAAGGATCCTTTGTCCTGCAAGTTTCAGCATCGGCTCGAACAACTCATCCATGGAAAGCATGAACGTCGAATCGCTGAGCAACGCGACTTCCCCTCTCGGGCTGACATCTATCCGGGGTGTGAACGATGCATCGACGATATCAATGATCTTCTTCTCCGGAAGACGGAAAACCTCCTCGGAAAAGACACTGTTGCAGCTGAAAACGAGAAAAAATGCGAGAAAGAACTTCCAGGATTGAAATCCATGTCTCATCGGCTTCTCCGGAAATCTGTCTTTGGGACGAAAGAACCCCTTCTTTCGGAACGGTTCCTGGATATCACGGCCAAAAAGGTTTTTCAAGGGTGACGGGAAAACCGTTTCAGCGTATCATGAGACAGCTGATTCGATCATTCTTGAAAGGCCTGCCCCCCAATGAAGGAAAAGCCGGTATCCGTATCCTCACCCGAACCGAGGGCCTTCCGTTACTTCGAAAAGCCTTTCCCCCTCGGGAACGCATCATATCACACACTCGAGGATCTCCTCGCCGCCGCGGCATCGTCCCCCGCGCTCTGGAACGCCGGAAAAGCCGAGATCGGAAGCGGAACCCTTGCGGCATGGCTGGAGGCAGGGGGGGATTCCGTAAGAGCAACCCGGCTTCGCGAAATCCTCGAGCAGGAAAAGGACCCCGACAGGCTTCTATTCCGTGCTCTCCTCATTCTGCACCCGGACCTTCCCCTGTCATGGCTCGGGAGCGAGGTGACGGAAGACAGGCTG
>CAYRYU010000067.1:0-21351 GCA_964428355.1 uncultured bacterium | reverse complement strand
GCACCCGGACCTTCCCCTGTCATGGCTCGGGAGCGAGGTGACGGAAGACAGGCTGCTATCCGCCTCCCAGGGGGTAAGGGAATCCTCCGGCCCCGGCCCGGATTTCGAAATTGTCGAGGGGCTGTTCACCGGGGAAATTTTCGCCGAATACCAGCGGCTGACCGGCAAGAGCCTGGGAAAGCTCGAATCATGGCTGGACCTGGCCCGCTGCATTGGGGAAACCCCGATGGGAAAGCGGCCGCTCCCTTTCAAGGCTGGATTGCTTTCATCGGCAATGCGGGGAGGTCTTTCCCCTTCCAGCGCGGTCAGGATCCTTGAAAAAGCCTTGGATGGATCGGCGGATGAATTCAAGGAACTCCTCGATTTGACTCAGGAAACCTGGTTCGAACAGTTCGCCCTGATGAGTAATCTTTGGCAACCCGGGGACAGGAATATCTGGTCGTTCGTTTTCAAAACCCTCCGCAAACCAAAGAAATGCCCGGGAATGAGGTATTCCGGACTTCTCCCCGATGCCGAGAACCTGATCAAAGCCGTTCGGCGCGATCCCTCCCTGGGGGATTTCCTCGCGGAAGTCCTTGCCCGTTCCGACCCGGATTCTGAATTGATGAAGAACCTGCCGACCTTCGAAGGTGATCTTCCCTGGGTGGGAAGTCTCTTTAGGGCGGTCTATGGCTTCGAGCCAGACGAGAAGCCGGAAACTGGAATCCACCGTTTCCGGCTGCGACTGCAACTCGGGGAGCGGTGGGAAAGCCTGAAAGGGGTTTTCCTGCTCCCTCCTTTCCTGGAACAGATCCAGGCTGGGGGCAAAGCCTCCCCAGCCGAATGGAAACTGGTCAGGCATATACTGGACACCCCGGAGATCCTTCCCCGGAGATCCATGGAAATCGCCTCGTGGGGCCATTTGATGGAACTCATAGGATCCAACCGGATGTATTCCCCGGTGTTCCCGGAAGAATTCGAGACCATCCGGGCTGCCCATGAAAACCTCTTTTCGGCCAACCAAAGCCATCCTTCCGGAAGGCCACCGAAATCGTTGGTTTGGGGCTTTTTCCTGCGCTTGAACATATTGATCGCTATCGCAATCATTTGCGCCGTAGCCATTCCCAAATTCCTCCCTCGCCGGAAAGGCAGCCCAGGGATAGCCTGCTACGCGAACATGAGGGTCCTGCTGGGAGCGGTCGAAATGTACAACATGGAACATGAAACGAAGATCTCGGAATTTTCGGACCCAACGACAATCGAAATGCTGATCACTTCCCGGTATCTGAAGACCTCGATCCAACGACCTGAAAGCACGTGCTCCTATTCCAACGACGGAGACCTGGCAGGTGTCGGCATCATTTCCTGTACCGTCCACGGGCCCGCGGAGTGGAAGTAAAATTCCCCTCCCCGAAACCGAACGGGGAAGTGACGAATTCCCGGTTCCTCTGGTATCATGCGCAATCGGAGACCATCGTCGCCCCTGGCGTCAGAAAAAGGTGAGTGACCGTGGACGAGGAAAAAACCCGTAACATTCCGGATGACGGTCTTATTGAAACCACTGACCGGAAGGTCTCGGGTGGTTTTCACGAGTTCCACGGTTGGAAAATCGTCCGGCAGTTCCCCGCTGCGGGCGGGGAAGCCGATGTATTTCTCGTCGAACGGAGCGGTGAGCGGAGGATCCTCAAGCTCTACCGGTATGGAATAGTCCCCAAACCCGAGGTTTTCCAGGCCGTCAGCTCCCTTGGCAGGAAGTATCCCGATTCCTTCGTTCTGATCGAGGATCACGGTTTCGACGAAGGTTCAGGGTGTTGCTTCGAGATCGACGAATACTGTCCCGAAGGGACTCTTGGCGACCTCCTTGCAACCAGGAAGCTGTCCGAACCGGAGATCTCCTCCATCCTTACCCGCCTGGTGGAGGCACTTGAACGGCTTCACGAACATGGGATCATCCACCTCGACGTGAAACCCGCCAATTTCCTCATCCGAAAGCGGGAGCCCCTCGAAACCGTCCTGGCGGATTTCGGACTGTCTTCGATTTATGACGCGGGATTATCCCAGAAGTTCACACAGGCAAAGGGAACGAGCCTCTACCAGGCCCCGGAGAACATCGTCGGGGCATTGGACCCCAAATCCGACTGGTGGTCGCTGGGAATCGTCCTGATGGAGGTCCTGGCGGGACGAAACCCCTTCGAGGGGCTCCAGAACCAGGTCATCCTCTACCAACTGACCACGCAGGGCGTCGAGATCCCAAGGGAAATCGAACCCCGATGGCATGACCTTTTGAAGGGTTTGCTGACCCGTAACCCCGAAAAGCGGTGGGGCCCCGACGAGATCCGGAGATGGCGCGACGGGCGGGAGGTTCCCACCTTTTACGACGAGGAGATGGCGACAAGGAAGGAAAGAACCTCCGCCCCGGAGTCCGCCCAGCCTGCCCCGTTCAAGAGAATCGCTACCCCATTCCAGTTCGAGAAGGCTTCCTACAATACGCTCGAAGAACTCCTTTCCGCTTTTTCATCCTCTCCGCCCCTTTGGGAAGCGGGGAAAGCCGAGATCGGACGCGGAGCCCTCGTCTCCTGGCTCGAAGAAGGAGGGCGCCCACAGAGTGCCTCCCGAATGCGCGAAATCATGCAGGAGACCAGGGACCCAGACCGGCTCCTCTTCAAATCCCTGCTGGTGTTCCACCCTTCGCTTCCCCTTTCCTGGCTCGGGTCGCCGGTGACGGAAGACCGGTTGGTTTCCGCTCTCCGCCATGCCAGGGAATGGCTGGTCCCCGGACCCGACATCACCCTCACAGAGGGACTGTTTTCCGGGGAGATCTTCCAGGAGTATCAGAAGCTGACCGGCAGCGGCCTCGGGCCACTCGAGCGCTGGTTGAAACTTTCCCGCAGCATGCAGGGAAATCCGCTCGGCGACCGGCCTTTGGCATTCAAGGCCGATCTTCTGATCCAGGCGATGGGCGACGCTTTCACCGCCCCCCGCGCAATCGACCTTCTGGCGATGGCCCTTCGGGGGGAAAACCCCGACTCCGAGCGTTACCTTTCCCTCCTTCGGGAAAGGGGTTTCGAGGATTTCGCATGGAAAAACCATCTCTGGCAGCCGGGAGACAACCTGGTCTGGTCCTTCGTCGCGAAAGCCCTTCCCCACGCGGGCAGGTTCAGGGGGGCCAAAATCCCCGAACCGTTCACCAACAAGGGTTTGTTGATCTCAGCCATCAGAAGGGATTCGGGGTTGGCCGACCTGCTCGGACGCATTTTCGCAAGCACGGATCATGATCTTGGATTGGCGAAAAGCATCCAGGTCTTCGGGCAAAACCATCCCTGGATCGAAGACTTTGTCAGGGACCTTTTCGGAATCCACCCGAGTGAAAAACTCGAGGCGGGATTGTCTCGGGCCCGGGTTCGCCAGTTCATCGATTCCCGCTGGGGACGGCTGATCGACGGATTCCTTCTTCCTCCCTTGTTGAAGCATATTCGCGAAGGGTTGCTCGTTTCGAACCAGCAACTGAAAATCGCGAGGGTGATTGCCGAGAATCCCAGGTCACTTCCCGAGAAGACCGACCAGGTCAAAACCTGGGATGAAATGATGGCCCAGATTTCAACGCCGGGAAGTCCTCCGGACACGCAGGAATACTTTGACGAGATTTTTGGATCGCACCGCCTGCTCCTCGCAAAACTCAGCAGAAGATGGTACCAACTCACGCTCTCCGAATGGTTGATCATCTGTATGATCGTCGGCGTTCTGGCGGCGATCGCAGTTCCCAACTTCCAAAGGCCAGGAAGAGGAGGCTCACGGGAGATGGCATGCTATGCGAACATGCGGGTCCTGCTCGGGGCGGTGGAAATGTACAACTATGATCATGACCGGGGTATGGATAGGGTTGGAACGGATGAGATTGCACGGCTGGTCCAGAACCAATATCTCAAATCCCCGTTGATTTCGTATGACCCCGGCTGTTCCTACTCCAGCGAAGGGGACCTCACGACTTCCGGGCGGATAGTCTGCCCGGTTCACGGAACCGCCCAAGGCCCCGGGGAGGATCCCCCGAACGGTTTTCGACGCTAGCGGCTCTCCCCCCCCCGGCACCGGGCACTCAACCGGACGCAGATCAGAGATCGTATTCGAAAATGTCCTTGATCGCGGAACCGCTGTTGTCGAGGCCCCCGAAAAGGTACATCCGCCCTCCGAGCTGAGCCCCGGCCTGCGTCGCGATCTTCTTCGAAAGAGGAGGAAGAACCGTCCATGTGTTCGTGACCGGATCGAACCTCTCGACCGATGAAATCGCGCTCGTCGAATCGTTCCCGTCATCAAGGCCCCCGAAGATATAGATCTTTCCCTGATACTGGCAGGCGGAATGCGCGGTCCTCGCGTTGGAAAAACCCGCTTTCGCGGTGACCGCCGTTCCCGAGGTCGGGGTGAACTCGTAGGTGGCGTTCTTCACCGAGGTACCGTCCCATCCGCCGAGGTAGTAAAGAGACTCCCCGCACCTGACCGCGCACCCGCCCATGCGCGCAGTGAACCCGTTGCTCTTGACCTCGATCCAGCCTGAAAGGTCGACGTTTGCGCCCGACTGGGGGAAACCCAACGATCCGAAATCCCCGGTATAGGTCGTGGAGTTCATCCCCCCGAAGGAATATACGAAACCGTCGAGGGAGTCCATTGAAAGCCATCTCCCTCCACCGTTGAAAACATCGTCGTAATCCCGGGAAATATCGGCGAAGGCGGTGTCACCTCCGTTCGGCCAGTATCTTTGGGTCTTCCCCACGATCGTGGTCCCCGCCCCGCTCACTCCGCCGCATGCAAGGATCATGTCGTCGAGAACGCAGACCGCCCCCTGGCCGAAACCCGCTGCCAGACTCGTCTTTCCCTCGAACTGGTTGGTCAGGGGGTTGAAAATCAGGACCGTGGTCGTTGCGGTGTAACCACCGGCGAGAAGCCCGCCGACGATGTAGATCTTGTCGTTGAAAGCGACAGCCTTCGCACCCCAGAGTGCCTGTGGGAGTTCGTTGATCTTCCGGCAGCGCGGCCGATGATGGAATTGTGCAACCTGGGGTGCATCGATCGAAAAGGCAGGCTTCGCCAATCGCACTGTTTTGGGGTTCTCCTGCATGAATTCGGATGAGGCGTCGTCCGCCACGTCCAGGGAATAGAGCTTGCCGTCAACCGCACCGGCGGCGGCAACCCAGAGTCGGCTTCCATCCGGGCTGAGGCAGAATCCGGAGAGGGAGTAGACCGATGAGTCGGCGGCGGGAATGCTCCACGTCAGGACGGTGGCGGCGGAAGTCCGGACGAAGATGTGGCTGGCATAGACGGTTTTCAGCCCGCGATCCAGGATGAAGAGCCACTCCCCGTTCGCCGAAAAACAGAGCCTGACTCTCCCTCCGACGGGCGTCGGCCCCGCCGGCAGACCGGCTACCGGCGATTTGAGCTTCGGAGGCCTGCTCCACAGGTTGTATCCGAAACTTGCCAGGGAGTCCGATCCGTTGAAGAAAACGTCCTTCGCGGGAGCGGTGTCCCTGTGCAACCCGGCCTTGGCGCTGGCTCCTCCGCCGCAATCGTACCACTCGAACCAGATCTTGCCCCACTCCGAGGTCGTGAATGCGGGAGTCCGGTTGTCGTGGGTCCCGTGCTTGGACCACGGGGCTTCGGGAGGGTTCGTGTTGGACATGTTGTTGTAGTTCGCGTCCGTCCAGCCGAATTCGCTGATGAACCCGTCGGGAGAACTCAAGGTCGAGGTCCCGACCATCACCCTGTTGCCATCGTCGCATGAGGCATAGAAACGCCAGCTGGGGTTTCCGGGACCAAAGTTGAACTCGCTGAAGTATCGAAGCGCTTTGTCGTTGAAAACCTCGCTGTGCCAGATGTCGTCATCGGACTGGGCATTCTCGAACCCGCCCCAGGGTTTCGGGTAAACGGGGACATCTCCTCCGGATGCGCTGGAATCGCTGTTGGTGAACTTCTGGACGGAGAACCTGCCCCAGACGGGCAATCTGGGAGGCCAGTCCCGTCCAAGGTCGTAGAGGATGATCTCATCGGTATCGGGCCGATGAACAGCCAGAACCCCGTCATTGGGGGAAAGTGCGATCGCACCGACCGGGTGATCGGGCCAAATGAAACCGCCCGGGGTTCCGGCGGGAAAATCCCATCTGGTCGTCGAAGCGATCCGGAATCCCCCGGAACTCCCGGCAGTAGGCCCGAAGGAAGTGATTACGCGATCCGATCTGTGGAAGCCCACAGTTTGCGAAGCTGATTGGAACTCCGCATTCACCCAGGTCCGGACCGTTCCCGCGGGGGGCAGTTCGAGCCCGGAGTCGGTGACGTCATATTGTTTGGTCGTTCCCCCCGGGATATACAACCGGTCGAACTGATTGAAAACCAGACCGGTCGCATGTACCCCCGCCCCGAAACCGACCGTTGTGGAAAGAACGTTACCGGCCTTGAAAACGCGCACCTTTTCCACTTCTTCGCGGGCGGGGTTCCCTGCCCAGACGGTGTCCCCAAGACGGTTGACAGCAAGGAATCCTGGGGAAGATGCGAGCGGGACAGTCTTCCAGACCCTGGATGCCCCGCCGTCGATGATCGCGAGTTCGTGCCCGGTTCCGTCGCTGGTTCCCACGAAGATCATCGGAAAGCGGCGACTCGTTATTCCCAGGCAGTTGAACCCCGCGGGGAGGCCAATCGTCATCGGAACCGGGTTTCCGGAATACCCTCCGGTGGTCAGGGTGGCAACGTCGAGATACTGGATCGAATCTCCGTTCGTGGTCCAATACACATTCCGGTTGTTCGGTGGGACAGTCGGAAAATACCCGACCAGAGCGGTATTGATGTTCTGGAGAACCGTCGAGGGAGTCGTGGCGCAATTGTACAGGTAGTTCATCTTCGTGGAGTTTCCCTTGTCGCAGGAGATCACGTACCGGGAGTCCCGGGTGAATGTAACCCCCTCGGGATAGCTGTTGGTACAGGCGAGGGAAACCAGGACCGCGGAGCTCGTGGCGGAGAGAAAGTCGATCACGGGGTCGTGTTGGTGGGCCGCGATCATCCCCCCGTCAGCCCTGACATCCAGTGGGTGCTTTCCATCGACATAAGCTCCGAGTGGAACGGCCCAGGTTCCCACCCAGCCAGATACCGGCCCGCACTGGCCGACGTTCACCGATCGGACCGCCCCGTCATCATGGTTGGCCGCATAGAGGATGTTGTCGTTCGAAACGCACAATCCGGTCCCTTTCGTTCCCGCGAAGGCCGCCCCGGCTTCCGTGGTTCCGATCCTCAAGCCGGTATCCTGAAGGAAGGGAAAGGCCGCGAGACATTTCAGGACCCGGATCTTCTTCGCGGCTTCATCCCAGCAGAAAAGGAGCTTTCCATCCCTCCTGATGTCCATTCCGACGTCTTCCCGGAGCCCGTCACCGGAAGTGTTGAACATTCCCGCGCTCAACCCAACGAAGGCCACCTCTTTCAGGTAGGAGCCACTTGCGGGATCGGTGCAGACGACTGCAACCCCGGTGGCACATTGGGCGAAAAGAAGCAGGTTGTCGGGCCTGAGGACCATATGCCCCGGAGGGCTGGAAAGGGAAAAATACTCGACCGAGTGTGTTTCCTGGTTGATCGCGGCAATTTCTCCAAGGGCGGGCGATGAAACGAAGAAATTCTCCCGGAACATCTCGCTCGAGAAAACGATTCCCGTGAGTGCGGTCAGGCTGGCCGGTTCCACCCCCGATCCGGCATCTCCGAGGCGGTCGACGAAAATCCTGTAGGCGTAAATATTCCCCGGAGCACTGACAAAGGAAGCCACAGAACCGGATGGGGAATCGAATCCCGTCGATTTCATCTGCTGGAACCGGACCCGGACCGCCAGTGTCGCCCCGTCTGTTGTCGGGAATTCGCCGCCGAAATCCTGGGGAGGCCCCTGATACGAATTTCCCGTGGAGCTGGCAATCAGCTGGGCCTGGACGGAAAGGGCAATCGTCCGGGCGGCCTGGTCATGGCTCAGGTTGGAACTGTTCCTGACCGCTTCCATGATCGTCCCGAGAATCGGAGGCATCAGGGTTCCCGCGAGAATCACCAGCACCAGCGCTTCGACAAGGGAAAAGCCGTGGGTTGGAAACAACCGTTTCCGCGAACCGTGCGGCCTCTCGGGCGCGGGGGCGGGGATACTGTTCATTTCGGGACTCCTATTTGAAGGGGTCGTACAAGGAGGAATGGAATGGGCTAGTTTCGGAAAGAGGATATTCGATCGGGACTCTTGTCATTCGGTCGATGGAGACGGTTCTCCTGGTCGGATCAATCTTCAGCCGGGCCACAACCTGGGAATAGGACAGGGTGGCAACGGAACCCTCTTCGATCTGGCGAAAGGCCCCGAGCGATTTCACCAGGATCGATTCCGAAAGCGAAGCCGTCAAGACATACGTCTTGATCACGAACAGTCCCGAACTTGCAAGGTGGTTGTCATCCTCCTGGAACAGGGTCGTTCCGCTCGCGAACATCCAGGCGGAGGTGGCGACGGTCGGGAAAACCAGCCCAGGGTCCGCTGTGAAAAGCCCTATCTGCTGTTTCAACGGGCTGGTAACCGAGGTGTCGTTCAAGTCGGATCGGGAAAGGAAGTGGATTCTCTTGGTTTCCTGGCCCGGAACGAAGGTGGTGTCCGTGGCGGTCAGGAGACCCATGTAATAAAGAATACCCGCCTGTGCAAGTGCGTAGGAAGACTCCGCAGAACGGGAGGTCGAAGCCGCCTGTCTTTCGGTGGTGATAAGCGCAAGAATGCTCATCGAAACAACCATCATGAAGGAAAGAACGACCACCGCCAGCACGATTCCCACCGCCCCCAGTCTGGCCTGGTGATGGCGATTTCTTTGTTTCGGGACCCTCGAAGGGGTTGGCATCTTCTTCTCCATCGGCTCAGCAACCCGGAAGGAAAAAGGACGACGTGGCCGTCAGGCTCGGGGTGGCATTGTCCGAGTCGTATACGACCCCGGCTTCGGGGTTTTCCAGCCTGACGAACACCTCGAGCGAGGAGGAGGCGACCCTGCGAACCGTGAAGGTCGCCACGTGCTCGGAGATCGTCCCGTAGTATCTCTGGAGGGAAACCTCCTTCGGATCCGAACTCGACGTGTCATCCCCCGGGATGAAGGTTATCGAACTGCCCCCCGGAGCGGAAAAGGCGGTGTAGGTCGAAATGAGCCGGTTGGGATCGGCAGGATCGAACTTCACCTGGATGCGAACCTTTCCGGTGTAGTACAACCCGGAGGGAGTGCCCGTGGCGACATTGATCCGGATACGGGGGAGATTGCTCGATTGGCCAACGGCCAGATCGACGTCGGAGGCATTTTCCGTCAGGAACCGGAAGGTGTCGAACACGTGCCCCATCTCCGAGGTCAGGGTAACGTCCCGGTCGGTCCGGCGCCAGACTTCCGAAGCCAGCTGAACGTAGGAAAGAAGAGAGATGAACATCATCGCCAGGACCGTCGTGGAA
Organism: uncultured bacterium; assembly: GCA_964428355.1. GTDB lineage: Bacteria > Muiribacteriota > Ozemobacteria > Ozemobacterales > Ozemobacteraceae > CAYRYU01. The sequence continues at coordinate 11,906 of CAYRYU010000067.1, read as the reverse complement.
ACGACGACCTCGACGAGTGAAAAAGCCCGGGTTTCCCTTCTGAAGGAGGCCTCAAATGTCTTCTTCATAGAATTCATTGCTCGAGAGAATTCCCGATCCGCTCATGGTCAGGGTTGCAGTGGCCGCCCCGTAATTGAAGGAGATGGTTCTGGGAAACAGTGGCGCACCGGGGTCTCCGATCGTCCATCTGTCCGCGAGTTTTCCGTCCGGCAGGAAATAGACCGGCTGGGCGGAGGAAACGGTGACGGTCAGCTCGGGAGAAAGCTCACGTTCCGGTTCATCGAGACTCACCGACCAATCGGATTCGGCGGGTTCGCTTTCCGCGGCGATATCCTCGATCGTCCATTTGCTGACTTCGATCGTATATGTGTTGCCGGCTTCGATCTTGGAAAGGTCGAGCCTGTGCACCCTGCCAGTCCGGATCGCCTCGAACCGGGCCATCCTGACATCGGAAAGAAAGGTCTTGGCGGCAGAGGAAACGTAGGTTCCGGCCACGAAATTCTCCGTAGGAGGACCGAGGAGGGAAGAGAAAACTCCGATGAGGAGTGCAACCGCAACCATTTCCACAAAGGTGAAGCCCCTGGTTGTGCGAAAAAGGCACAATTCTCCTTGAGGGGAAAATCTCCCTTTTTTCCCTTCCATTCCTCCCCCTGATTGTCATTCAGGTTTTCTTGATCTACAATATAGGCAACATTTTCCAAAACGGAAGGGGGAAAAAATGAAAAAAATCTCCGTCAGTCTTTTGGCAATTTTCGCCGCCGCAGCGGTGATTTGTGCGGTTTGGCCGGCCACCGCCGAGGACACACCAGGGCAAGTGGATATCAATATTCCGGATATCAACATCAAGGTTCCCGACATCAACATCCAGGGGATCCCGGGGGTTTCCGGTTCCACCCAGGCGGGGAACCAGAAATCGATCACGGGAAACCACCTCACTGAAACGATCGAATGCAAGGAGGAAGGGGTCCAGGTCGTGGGAAACCATTGTACCCTGACTATAAAGGGAGCTTGCACCGGAGTCCAGGTGATGGGGAATCACAACAAGATCGTCATCGAAAAGCTCCCCAACCTCGAGGTGATGGGAAACAACAATGATGTAACGGTCGAAACGGCCGGGAACATCTCTGTGATGGGCAACAATAACAAGCTTCTCTGGACGAAAGGTATCGAAGCGGATCCGAATATCTCGAATCTGGGCCGTGACAACGTCATCCAGAAGAGCGCTCAATAAGGCCCGATAAGGGCGAAAAAGCCAACCCCCCGAATTTTCTGGAGAGCCAGGATCTTCGGGGGGATTTCTTTTCGGAAGAAAACTCAGAACCTCGAACCTCGAATCTCGATCCTCGAGGTTCGGGATTCGCATCTACTGCTGCCGCATCTTCCTTTCTTCGAGGCCCCGGATAGACTTCTTGTTCCAGATGACGTAGACGTTGACCGATACCCGCCTAGAGCCGCCCCGACCGTCACTGCAACTCACTTCCATGCTGCAGTCGCCCGCCGCGAGCGATTTTGGGCGGTTGGGATAGCGGAAGATATAGTTCGGGAACCATTTGGCATTCACGTTTCCCGGGGCATCGATTACCTTGAATGAGCCGTAGTCCTTGTTCTGACCCCACCAGCAGACTTCCCCGCCCCCGGAACCCGCGCCTTCAGAAAGGCCGTGACTGCCATCGTAGGTGTTGATATTGTCATAACCCCATGCGAACAACTCGAGCTTGGTGTCCTCGTCCACCCACATCCCGTTGGGGTCGTCGGGGAAATTGTGGAACGAGTTCGGATCGGTGTAGGTCGTGCGGAAGTTGTCGTAGCCGCTCTCGTCGTCCGAATCGCCACCGGTGAAAACGAATTCGGGAATGCTCTCCTGGCGAAGATGACCATTGTCGGAAGTGGTTGAAAAGTTCTTGAATGGGTCGGTTCCCGAGTCCAGGGTACGGGTGTTGTCGCCGAAAACGTGGGTCTGGTTGAACCGGGTGTCCTTGATGGCCAGAAAGACATTGGGTGGGTCGTTGTCGGTCACTTCCCAGGAACCCAGATTTCCGATGCACTTGTCAGTTTTCGGTCCGGTGACCGTATTCTCGAAAGGTTCCGGGGGGGTTCCCTTGCTTACCCCGGGAAAGGTGCCTTGGATCTTGGCGTATCCGTCTTCCTCGGCGGTTTGGGCCGAGGTATTGAGTGCGGGTTCGGTGAAATCCATCCCTGGGTTTCCGCTCCCGTCACCTTTCGGCACGATGAAGTATTTCAGCCGCTTCCCGCTCTCCCATCCGAAGAGCTTTCCCCCGTTGTTTCCTTCGCACTCCTGCGAATCCTTGCAAAAGTGGTATCCCATCCTCTCGGTGAAAGCGAGATTTGCCCGCCAGGTGGTGACCGAATGCGTGAGGGGACCCTTTACCGCCTTCTCGCTTCCTCCGATCCCGGCCACCTGAAGGGCAGGGACGGAATCGGGATCGACACCCCCCGCATAGGCCTTGACCCCGGTGCGGGTAGCGGTTGTGGAACCTTTCTTCCAAACGAATTTGTCCTTGTACTCCGGGAACTTCAACGTGTCCATCAGTTTACCGGTTGCGGGAAAATTCCCGTTCTGGTAATCCGTTACCGCGACCGTGTAGTAGAAATCAATGGGAATGCTGGTTTCCTTGGGGAAAGGGTTGTTGTCAACCAGCTCGAACTGAACGTCGAACGCGCTCAAAGTTTCGCCCGTCGTCGTGGTCAACCCTGTGGGAAGGCTGATCAGGTTGGAATAGACGCAAGGGGATTTATCCTCGACCTGGACGAAGAAAAAGCCGGGGTGTCCACCGGTTCCATCAGCGCCGTCAGAGGTTCGGGTTATTGTCCCGGAAATTTGCATTGAACAATCCTTGGCGTTTCCAATCCTCTCCCATTCGCTGTCGGTCGCATTGAACTTTTGGTGTTCCTCGGTCCAGTTCCATTTCACACCCGAAACATCGAAGGTCATATCGACGTACCCAATGCTTTCGTAAAAATGGGGGAAAGTCGGGACATTGAAGGTCGCCGAAATGTTCCCATATTTGTCGCTCGAACCGGAACACCCGCCAATCCCCTGAGAATCCCAGGTAAACCGCGCGGCGATGCTCTTCAAACCAAAGGATCCATCCTGGGAATATTTTCCCTTGGTGACGATCATTCTTTCATCATTTCCTAGAGAGCGCTCCCAATCTCCGGACTTTTCATTTGGAAGAACTTGGTTCATATCATCGCAAGTCCTGTTTTCGAAGTTCTCCGCGAAAAAGGATCCTCCCTTAACGACTCCCGTGATCGTGAACCCCCTGATGCTCCCGCCCAAACCGATGGCTTCGGGGTCAGAAAGATTGAACCCGTTCCGGGAAATCAACTCCCCGAATTTCAACTTGAGAACGGCGGACAGTTCCATCTTCTCAAGATCGATCAGTTTTCGTCCATGCCAATCATCGATGGTAGGTACAAGGCCATTTTCACGCCCCGTGATGTCGATATAGGTCTTGAACTTGACTTCCTCCCCCTCATCGCTCTTTATCCCCACCCTGCATTGGTTTTCATCCACGACTGCCCCCGTTTCTTCGGCACCGTCAGGAATGACGCAAACTTTGGGGTCTAGAGGAAGGTTGCAGGCGCAAACCGTCCCGGTACAAATCACCAGCGCGAAAATCAGCCCATAGAATGAGCTAAAATGCCCTATCTTCATGGTGCCCCTCCCCAATCTATCTCCTGATTCAATTATACAGGAGACCCCAGGGGAATGTGGGAATGTAAAGAAGATTTCACTCAGGAGTTCTTCGTAATGGAAACCGTCTTCTTGACTATCTCACGGCGGGTTTGAAGACCGCCACGGCCCTCAACCGCCCACCCTTCCGACGTGATCTCCACGACCGTAACAAGGCGGTTGGCCTTTCTGAAGGCCGCCTTCGTGTCGACCCTCGTTATCCGGTATCCCCAGCCCGAAGTATCCGCACCGCCCAGATCATCGCACCGGATATCGGAAATGAAGGTTTCCATCAGATCGGTTTGGCCACCACCCGGCGAACCTCCCGCCGCTTCATCGTTCATCGGGCAGATTCCGAACTGACGGGCGGCGGCTTCGAAAGCTTCGTCAGGACAAAGGCGGATCTTCATCATCGCATGCTGAATACCGGCTTCGGCCATCATGTTGGCCTTCAGATAGTGGAAATTCAGCAGATTGGAAAACTTCACCGCGGTGCGCGAACGCAGGATCGTGAAACCGAACACGAGCAGGACGATCACGAATGTCAGAACGACAGGGATGGCTATTCCCCGGGATTTTCGCCTATTGATTGGCTTCATCGAGAACCGCCCTCCTGGTGACGAGCACCACGCGCCGGATATCGTCGAACCCTGTTTGGCCCGGACCGCGCCATTGGATGGTGAGCCTGATGTTCTTGAAGAGGCAACTGCTGTACCGATCGCAAAAAGCCGGATTGATCTGGTTCGGGGCAGGTTTGGGGAGGTCTTCCGTTCCGGCGGAACAGGCTCCGACGCAGGGGTTGTGGTAGACCGTCCGCTTGACCGCAAACCCCCGGCTGACAGCCCAGGCGTCAGTGACCTCCACCGACCATTGGAACTCGACCCCGGTTGCGGGATCGTTGTCGAGGAATCCGTGGCCGTTTGAGTTCCCCAAAGTCACGTTGCCCCAGGTATATTCGTAGGCATACTGCTTCATGATCTTCGCGGCGAAGTTGACCGCGGCCGCTTCGGTCCGTTCCTCACGGGTCATCCCCGTGGAACGGCCAAGAATCCCGAAAATGGGAAGGAGGGCAATGGCCAGGATGAAGACGCCGATCATGATTTCGACCAGGGATGTTCCGGCCCGGATTCCAGCCCCGGAAAGACCTCTCACAGGTTTCCCACCTCGGTTTCGACCTGGGCTTTCGTTTCCTCGACCACCCTTCTTCCTTCCTGGGCAGGGTCTTCGAGGGTAATCAGGATGGTCACCATCTTCTTGACAAGCTGGTCCGTGGTGGCTGCATCGGTCGTGCTCATCGCCACTTCAACCACGTCGTCGACGAGAACCCTTCCCGAAAAGGTCTGGTCTTCGGTGGTACCATCCTCGACGACTTTCGAATAGATCAGCTTCCTGCCCTGCTTCACGACCTCGCAGACGACCTTTCCCCCATCATCGTTCGTTCCGGGAATCTTTATCGCCGTCCGGCAGTGATAGAACCTGATGATGGGCCCGTTGTAATCTTTGTCTGCCTTGGGAGTCTTAATCTTGACCTGATACTTGGCATCGGTGCTGGGTTGGGGACCGGTCTCGGAAATTGTCGTGAATACCGTGGCCTTCGCCATCTCATCCCGGATCATGGTAAGGGCGTTGCGGCATTCACTCTGCGCTTTGGACGCCCACATCCCGGCCTTCAGCAACCCGGAACCACCCTTGTAGATCTTGAAAACCGCCATCAACAGAACTGTAACAACGATTGAGGCAATAAGGATCTCAACCAGGGTGGTCCCCGATCGATCTCTCGAAGTCATTTTCAAAATCCGACATCCCCCCCTCCAATGATAGCCCAAAACGGTTTCGGGAAAAAGAGGGACAGGGAAAACTGGAAAGCCACCCCCTTTTATGGCTTCCCAGCCGCCACACCCCATCCATGCACACTGCCATTTCCATCCAGGAGGGGACCTGAGGCGAAAACGGCATTTCCGTCAGGGGAGAAGGCGATTGCCGCTCCAAGGCTTTTGAAGCCCTTCAACCGAGCTGTTTCCTCCCCGGAGGCCCGTTCGATCAACCGGAGAGACCGGTCAGGTGCGAACGCGCAAACTCCACGATCGTCCGGGGAAATCGCAACTGCGCCTACCGCGAATCCCGTGAGGAATTGAAGCTCCGTTTTCACCGCGGTTTCCTTGCCATCAGGGGTCCGAATCCATTTCGTTCCGGGAAGGGTGTTCTTTGCCCCGGCCATGGGCACTGGATCAAGGGATTGCCCGGAAACGCAACCGACTCCTCCGTAGGAGTTCATCAGGGCCAACAAATCGGCGGTTGGAGAGTGGCAGAAACTGAAAAAATGGGAATTCTGGATCTGAAGGCGACCGGCCTCCTCCCCGGAAACGAAGTCCCATTTCCGGAGAACTCCGTCCGACCCAAGGACGTACAGGAAAGCCTGGTCCCGGGACAAAGCCACTTTACGCACCCATCCACCAGGGACCTCGCGAACCCTGAAGCAGTGACCGGAGCGAAGATCCCAGAACCGGATGGTTCCATCAGAGCTTCCGGAGACCAGAATCCTTCCATCCTTCGTCAAAACGAGGGAGGACACTGCATCGAAATGACCGTTCAGCCTCTTTTCCTCATTTCCCGAAGCGATGTCCCAGAAATGGATTGCCCCGTCCGAATGACCCGAGACCAGCTTCTCCGAACCGCCCAGGAAAGCGAGGGAATCGACGCGTCTCCCGGGGGAACCCGATTTCACCGCCATCCTGGACTTTCCTTCGAGGTCCCAGACGTTGATTTCCGCATTCGGACTCCCCGAGGCCAGAAGAAGTCCCTCAGCCGATACGACCATGCACCCCGGAGGGGCGGTGGGACCTTCGAATTCCCTGGGGAAGGGGCCTTTGGATGAAACCTGGACCGGATCTTTCTTGGAAGGGGGTTTCTGGGTTCCCTCCGAGGAAACAGATTCAGAAAGGAGTTCTTTGGTTTCCCGACTCTCGGCCGGTTCGTCCGCGAACTCCCAGATTTTCAAAGGGGCGTCCCAGTCCGGTTGAAAAAAACCCAACGACACCAGGGGCACGATTCCCGTGTCGATGACCAGGTCAAGCAGGCTTCCTGAATGCGCGACAGAGCGCCGGACTTCCCTGCCAGATGAGGCATCGAACACCCGCAGGCTTTTGTCGAGACCTGCGACGAGGATGTGCCGGCCCCCGTCGGCATACTTCAATCCCGCGATACCTCCCCCGCAAGGCACCCCTTTCCCGATCTGGTTTCCGGAGGGGACCTCCCAGAAGCGGAGAAGTCCGTCATTTCCCCCAGTTGCCAGTACCTTCCCTTCGGGATGGAAAGAAAGGGAGCGAATCCCGATCGAATTGGGATCGCTTTTCCATGTGACCAGTTCGCGCCCCGCCACAGTGTCCCAAAGTGTGATCGGAAGGCCGGGGCCACCAGTCGCGAACAGCCGTCCGTCGGGGGAAAGGCCCAGTCCCGCGATCGGTCGGTCCCCCCGACGCAGGGTTCGCAGGCATTTCGCGGTGTTGAGGTCCCAGAACCGGATAGCACCGTCCGCCGAGACGGACACAGCCATTTCGCCCGACCCAAGGGGCTCGAGCGCGGAAACAGCGTCAAGATGACCGACGAGATCGACCTTCTTTTCGGGGGAGTCGATTCCCAACATGTGGATGGACCAACCACCCTGGTCGGTCATGAGCAGGTTCCTTCCGTCAGGAGTCACGCGAACAAGCCTCGGAATAAAGGGGAGCGCGAACTGGCCCGTTTCCCTCCCCGAAGGAACCTCCAGCATCCGTACGGTCTTGTCCTGGCATGCGGCGAAAAGGCATTTCTTCACTGATGACCACGCGACCGAGGTGACGGGAACCCGTATTTCACCTAGGCTCCTCGTGTTCCGAAGGCGCACAGGTTCGAATGTCGCTGCCGCTACCTGGTTCCTGGGCCCCCTTTGCAGGCAATCCCCGATGGTTCGCGCGACAACGTCGTCCTCTTCCGATTCCGGAGCTTCGCCCCAGATCCTCAGGGTGGGAAGGCCCGGAAGACCTTGGTCAGCCGAAACGAGCCGGTTTCCATCCCCGGCAAAAGTCAGGCCCCGGATCATGCCTCCGTGGCCAATGAGCTGTCTCGCTTCGGCGAGAGTGCCAAGATCGAAAAGGTGGATCCGTCGATCCCCCGCCGATACCGCCAGGCATGTTCCGTCCGGTGAGACGGCCATTTTTTCCGCGGTCATGGAAAAGGTGATCTTTCCGGAAATTTCGCCGCCGAGGAGATTCCTGCGGAGGATTCCGGCTCCGGAAACAGCCGCATAGAGGGTCTTTCCATCGGGCGACACGGCGAGCGCGGTCACCGCACCCCCGTTGTCCTTGATGGTCAGGGTTTCCTTTCCGTTCAGGATGTTCCATGCCTTGATGACGCCATCGCCCCCGGCGGCAAGGAGGGTTCGCCCATCGGGGGCCAGGGTCAGGCACCTCACCCGTTGGGAGAAGCCCTGCAAACAATGCAGTTCGTCAGAATTGCCGGTGTCCCAGATCCTGATCGTGAGGTCTTCACCGGTCGTTGCCGCCAGTCGGCCGTCGGACGTTATCGACACATGGTTTACGGGTTTGGAATGCCCCTTCAGCTGCCCTTTTTCCGCGCTGGATGAGGTTTCAAGGAGACGAATCTGGCCGGACCGATACGCGGCGACAAGAATCCTTCCGGCAGCATCGGTGGCAAGTGAGCTTATGAAGCCCGACCCAGCGATGGTTCCTGTCTCCTTCATCGTCGAAAGGTCCAGAATCCTGATGATTCCATCGGTTCCGCCGAGGAAGACGGTTCTTCCCTGTTCGGGCAAAGCCAGGGCTGCTACCGGGGTTTTCCAGTCCTCCGGGAAGGGAATGCCAGACCACTTCATCCACGTATGGGAGACCGGCGCGGACGCGGGAGCAGGCTTCGCGGGAACATTCCCCGGGCCACCGGGTATCGGGGCCTGCGCCGGCGAATGGGTCGAAGGGATGGCGGGAGAGATTTTCGCCATCCTTTCCTTCACGGAAGCATCATCCGGGGAAAGGCGGAGTGCGATTTCCAGGGCTTCCCGCGCTTCGGCGGCCCGGTTCTCAGCGATCGCGCCATCGGCCTGGGAGAGGCGCTCCCGAAGGGTCAAGGCGCGGATCCTCGATTCGATCGAGTCGGTCACCGAAGATGGAAGCGAAAGCTCGGACTTCATCCGGTTCAGCTTTTCCTGCTCCCGCGGGCTGATCCGCCCATCCTCGAGGAAGATCGAGAACACTTCCTCGTATTTGCTGATGTGATCCGGGGGCGCGCCTTCCCCCTCGAGCGCAAGCCGGAATCGTTCCGCGGTGAGAAGTCTCCGCTCGCGTTCCGAGGCCAGACAGACCCCCAACAGGTTGTCGACCCAATCGGGAAGAGCGGGGTTGTACTGTCTGACGGTCTTGGGAGGCAACTCCGGGGGCCGGAAGGTGAACATCTCGAAAAGAACCAGGCCGAGCGAGAAAATGTCGCTCCTGAAGTCGAGGCTCTCGCCCCGGGCCTGCTCGGGGGACATATAGGAGCTGGTTCCGAGAACCTGCCCCTGCTGCGTCAGCCCCCCGAGGCCGACTATCCGCGCCACTCCGAAATCCATGATCTTCACGACCCCATCCTCGGTGATCATGATGTTGTTGGGGTTCAGGTCCCGGTGGATGATCGCCTGCTTGTGGATTCTCTCGAGCCCGTTGCAGAGCTGGAGAGCAAGTCTGCTGAGGCTTTTCCAGTCCCGGGGAAGTCTCTTTTCATCGAGAAGTCGCCGGAGGCTCGACCCCGAAACGAGTTCCATCTGGATGAAGAATTCTAGGTTGCCCCCCCCGCCACCGACCTCTTCCACCCCGACGATATTGGGGTGTTTCAGCCCCTGAAGGATGCTCCCCTCGCGAAGGAACCGAGTGACAACGGTTTTGTCCTTCCGGAACTCGGGCTTGAGAATCTTCAAGGCGCACGGACGGCCGGTCCCGCGGTGACGGGCCCTGTAGACAAGGCCTACAGCACCTTTCCCCAATTCGTGGCTGTCGTCCTCGGCGAAATCGAAAATTTTGTGAAGCTCGAACTCCGAGGTCTGGTCGATTCCCGCGACAAGGTTCCGACGCTGCTGGTCACCCAGGGAAACATCCTCTCGGAAGCTCTGAATAAGACTTTTCAGGAACCGGACGTCCCCGGCCAGGCGGTCCAGGTCCTCGCGCGACTTCCGGGTCTCATCGAGCGTCTCGCGGGCCACTTCCCGCGTTTCCCCCGCGACCTCGACGATCTCGTCGAGCTTCCGGTCGTGCTCCCGGATAAGTTTCAGGATCTCCGCCAGCTTGTCGTCGATCCCGCCAAAAAAACGGTTGTTGGCCTGGAGCGTTCCCTGGAGGTCGGAATGGAACCGGTCCCACTTGTCCAGTTTTGCGAGCACCTCATCGACCCGGACCAGTTGGCTCCTGATCGGCTCCATCTGGCGTTCGAGAGCGGAAACATCCAGCCCGGCCTGGCGGGAGAGGGAAACCGCCTGCTGGATCTTCTCAAGACGGGAATCCAGATCGTTCTTTTCGGCCCGGCGGGCAATCTTCTCGGATTCCTGGCGTTTCCGCCCCTCCTGGGCACGGTATTCCTGGAGGATATTGGCGACTTTCTGGTTGTTCTTGATCGCCAGCTCGACGTGGAAGACCAGAGCGTTCACGAAGATGTCCTTTTCGCGAAGGAACTCGAAAAACAGCTCCGGAGACAGCCCGGATTCGCGGAATGGAACCTGGAACTCCTCGCCACCGGCGGTGCGGAGACGAGCAAAGAGTGCCTCGGAAGCCGCGGTTCGGGCAGCATTGAGGTCGGGAGCCTCGGCAAGATCCTGGCCGGAAAAAAGGATCGCCTCTAATAAGGCGAAGGATTCTCGGGCGCCTGAGTTCTTCATTCCTTTTTCCGTTCCCTGCCGGGGGGACTTCCCGGGCCCCCCCCCCACAAGATCCGCGAAGCTGAAGAGGAGGTCGGGGTTTTTCCGGAAAAACCGGCAGGCCTTCCTCCCCGCTTTGAGGAATGCCTCCCGATCGTGAGCGGAGAACTTCTTCCGGGTGAGGAAAGGCTCCAGGACGGAATCCTGGAACTCCTTTCCCAGGTCCTTTTCACCAGCGGTTTTCGTGATGAAATCCCCTCGGGCGAGGCTTGTCAGGAAACCGCGAAGGGTTCCGGACGGAGTCAGGGTGACCTCGAGGGCGGAAAAGGTTGAAGCCCCGGCTTCCGTGAAGGCGTTCTGGAGGTCATGGTTCCCGAGGTTGAGGTGGTCCCAGAAATCCTTCACCTGGTCCGAGGCGGTATTCCCGAGAACGCCCATGATCAGGTTTCCGGCGATGGTCGTGGTGAGGAATGTCGTCAACGGTTCCATTGCGGTTCTCCCCAGGTTTGGCTGATGATTCGGTTCCTTGAGGAAAATATACCGCATTTTCCCGGCCGTTCCCAGTGAAAGGTTAAGAAAATGCCAATCAAATCCTTTCCCCTGAAGATTCGGAGGGGTTGAAAGAGGGGGCGGGGTATGGGACAATCGGGAGCCGGCCCGGAATAAAATCAAGGGGGAAAATCCGTGAACAGGGAACAAGCTGAAACCCTGCTGAACAAGCACCTTTCCTCGGACGTCCTGAAGAAACACTGCCTGGCAAGCGCCGTAATAATGCGGGATCTCGCATTGAAGTTCGGGGAGCCGCCTGAAACCTGGGAAGTTCTGGGCCTCCTCCACGACCTCGATTTCGATTCGACCAGGGAAACCCCCGCCCGGCATGCCCTGGTCGCAGCGGAAATTCTTAGAACCGAAGGATTTCCCGAAGACCAGATCAGGGCGGTCGTGGCCCACAACGAAGCGACCGGGACGGTGCGCCAGACCCGCCTCGAGCACTCGCTGGCCGCGGCGGAAAGCATCACGGGCCTTGTCGTCGCCTGCGCCCTCGTCTACCCGGACAAGAAGATCTCTTCGGTAAAGCCCTCGTCAATCAAGAAACGAATGAAGGAAAAAGCGTTCGCGAGGAACGTTTCCCGCGAGGCGATCATGGAGTGCGAAAAGGCGGGAATCCCCTTCGACGAATTCGTGGAGCTGTCGCTGAAAGCGATGAGCTCCATCCAAGACCGCCTGCTCTGAAAACAGGGGGACACCCGACCAGTTTTTTCAAAACTGGTCGGGTGTTTCCCTATTTTCCAAGGTACTTCCGCCACCAGTCGAGGATCTGGTTGAGCCGGTGGA
>CAYRYU010000066.1:0-38622 GCA_964428355.1 uncultured bacterium | reverse complement strand
CATTTTTTCCCGAATTCTGGATACAGCTTCTTTATGCACTCGGGACAAACGCCATGCGTGAAATCAGCTTCCGAATGGTCTCTGATATAAACCTCCATTTGCTTCCATTGCCCGGCTTTATCCCTGATTTTCTTGCAGGCGGAGCAAATCGGCAGAATACCCTGTAGGATTTTGATCTCATCGAGAGCTTTCTGGCGTTCTTCCAGTGCCATTTTTCGGGCGAGATCGGCGATTTTGAACCGAATGATCAACCAGACAGTGATCCATACCACTGCCACCCCCATCAGGCGGTTGAACAGGACTTTCCAAAATTCCCCCCCGGGCGGGGAAAAAAAGAATCCGATGATTGTGAGGATGGTGGTCAGGATACCCAGTTGAATGGTTCCGCGCCACAGGGGGACCCAGAAAGAGATCACGATGACGATGAAATAGAGCATATTTACCGTGAATCCAAGCGGCATGGTAAGGTCCAGGTAAAAGATGGCTGCGGACAGGGAAAGGCTTACCGGGAAGAACCACGAAGGGAGTCCTTCCGGGGGAAAATCGGGTTTGGAATCAATTGCTTTCGTCACTCAATTCGTCTCTTTTAGCTTATCGTGAGTTGTAAACCGCACCAAAAAAGAAAACGAGGGGTGGGACGATTTCAGGGGGGGGGAACGTTTGTCCTTGGCGGTGCATCAGCCGGGGCCGTCGACGGGATCTCCTACGATCCCGCGAACCCGCATGAATAGATCCTGCGCAGTAAAGGGCTTGGGAAGGTATTCGACGAGCGGGGACTCGGCCTCCTGCAGGAGTTTGGGATGAGAAACGCCGCTCAAAAGCAAGGTGCGCAGTTTTGGGTATCGTTCTCTGAGGTTGTCCAGAAGGGCACTTTGGAAAACTCCGTCAATCATGAGGTCGGCAAGCAGAAGGTCAGGCTCTCCCCAGGTGGCAAGCAAGCCCTTTACATCCTCTTCCGTGCCTGCTGACTTGACACGAAATCCTTCCTGACGGAGCACCCGGAGGATGAAGTCCCGGACATCGGAATCCCCATCGAAGACGACGAGATTGCCGCTGTGACGCCCTTTTGTTGAGTTCGGCCCGTCGGAGATGCTGAGGGCAGGATTATACCCCGTGTGAGAGGGGAGAAAAATGTCGAATCGCGCCCCCTGCCCGGGGCGGGTTTGCAGCTCCACTCTGCCACCCATCTGAACAACCGTCGCCCGGACGTTGGCGAGCCCAAGGCCGTGCCCCTGAGTTCCTTTGGTCGAGAAGCCGATTTCGAAAGCCCTGGTCGCGATTTCCGCGTTCATCCCAGGCCCCGTGTCTTTCACCGTGAGACAGATTTCGGGCCTCCCAGGCTTCGCGGGGTCTGGCGCAACGTTCTTCACCTCGATGATAATGTCGCCTCCTTCCGGCATCGCATCGCGCGCATTGGCCACGAGATTCGTGAGAATTCGGTCGATCTGCACCGGGTCGGCAAGAATCGGCGCGGCTTTGGCGGCCGGCAAGATTACAACACGGTTCTTGGGTGTCGCGAGACGCCGAAGGATCCCCTCCAAGTCGAGAAGATGCGCGGGAAGATCGATCGCCACCGCAGACGAAAGCTCACGTCGCCCGAAGGCCAGGAGTTGTCGCAACAGCAGGGCAGATCGACGGGAGGCATCCATCACCGCCTGGCCCCCCCGTTTAACCCCTTCGGGGAGTTCGTGCAATTTCATCAGGGATGTCTCTCCCTGGACGATCGTCAGAAGGTTGTTCAGGTCGTGGATGATTCCCAGGGAAATCAAACCCAACATTTCCAGGCGGTCTTGTTCGGCTTCGCGGCTCTGTCGATGGCGAAGATGCGTGACATCACGGAGAATCAGGACAACATCGCCCACCTCCGGTTCGCCGGACCGCAGGGCGCGGACGGTGAAAATACGCACGGCGGGTTCCCGCGTCATGACATCGACCGGAAAACCGAGACTGCTCTGATCGATGAGTGCGGTCATCGGAACCCCGCACATGGAGGTGATGCGGGTGCCATCCATCGGCACCGCAAGCGCCTCCAGGATCATTCTGCCCGTCGCGTTGGTCGCTTGCAGGCGCCGTGTCTCATCCAGAATCACAATCCCTTCCGGGGAATGGTCGAGCAGGTCGAGGACGGTGGTAGTGGCTCGGGTGGTTCCCATCGGCACCACGGACCTGAGCAGTTCCTCCAGGACGGCAACTCGCTCGATGATACCCCAGGAATCGGGCGAGAGTTTGGTCAGGAGGAAACCATGCCTCCCACCAAGCCCGATTACCTCGGGAAGGGTAGTCTCCGGCAAGACGATTATGGCCGGCTTGAGCGGAAGATCGATGAGGCGCCGGTTGGGGTGATGGCCGACCGCATCTTCAGGCCGGAGAAAGTGCGGAATCCCCTCGATCATGACCACCGCTGGGGTATCGCGCCCGAGTTCGTCGAGTACTGTTGCAAGCGCATCCCGTTCCCCGAAGACGGGAACCTGGCGGGCGATTTCCCGAACCTGCCGTTTCATGCTTCGACCTCCAACCAGAGCCTCACTTCAAACTCGACATCGACGCGAAGAATCATCGTTTCCGACATCAACGTTTCCCCCTGGCGAAGAAAGAGCGCTACCAGCTTTTCTTGCGGAAGAGCCTTCGTCTTGCTCGCACGGAAGATTACCGCTTCAGTGGTCGGGTGCTCCACGGTCACGAGCTGATACTGGCCGGGCAGCATCCGATCGATCGCCTCAAAGAGCCCGCGCGGCCCGATGGCGGCGCGGCGGCCGACAAGCACCCCATCACCGATAGGCGGCAATTCGAACTCCCGCAAAGACATTGAAACGCGAACCTGTTTTTCTCGATTTGGGGTTGAATCCACCACCTGACTCTCGGATGAGCTCACTTCGTTTTTCATGTTGTCCGCTAACTCCCGTTCCTTTTCTGCGGCCCCGACCAGGGTGCCCGGATGATTACGATGTTTGTCGCAATATTTCCAGCATTCCGGACAGAGGAATATCTATCCAATCAGGCCGATGACCCATTTCGTATTCTACCTCATAGATGACTTTTTCCAACAGGAAGAAACGTAACAACCGTTGAAATTCCTTCTTTGATCCAATCAAGGAAGATCCTTTCCCGATGCCGATTGAATACCCGGCAAAGAAAGATTCTTTTGTCTTTCGCTCCCAGTCCTCAATGATCGGGAAAAAAGCTTGGTAATCCTGCGGTCGTTCCTGAGTGCATTTCTTCAATGTCATCCAGGCGGCATAATTGAAAGACCGGAACATTCCGGCCAGGTCACGGCCAACAGGCTGTTTCCTTCTTGCCTCTTCGGGTGTCCGGTTGGGCTCTCCCTCGAAATCGATGATGAAAAAATCGTTCCTGGACAAAAGAACTTGTCCCAGATGAAGATCTCCATGGGTACGAATGCTCAAAGCACACGCCTCCGACGGCAAGAGCCGCTGCAAAAGCTCTTCAAAAGGCTTTCGGAACCCAAGGAGCGCTCTTATTTTTTCTTGTACTGACCGCTTGAATTGTTTACACTTGTCTTTCAACCGCCGGAAGAGGGATTTTCCATCCCGAAGAACGCGCTTATTCCAACTTTGAATATCATTTATCGTGATCGATTCCGGATCGAAACCCGGGTTTCCGGTTCTCCTCGAAAGGGCCAGATGAAGCTGTCCGATGCGTTCTCCAAGCTTTTGGGCAAGGGGAAGAAAACTTCCATGAACGTCCTTCCGTTCCTTGGACGATGGGGATTCTCTCTGTGTTTGAAGCTCATCGAGAAACCGTTCAAGATAGTTCAGGGTAAAGGTCCACCCATCCCCCTGGTTGACGATTTGTCGCTGTAAAATACCCAGTGTGGTCCGGGCTCCATCCTTTCTCTCGAATTCAATGGCCCCGCATAAAGCGGCAACGTTGGCGAACGGCGAGACCTCGGTGAGAAATTTCCCGATTTCAAGTTCAGGACTGGTGCCTGATTGGAGCCTTCTCAAAATCTTCATGACGAGAAGATCGTTGAACATGACCGACGTATGACTTTGCTCCAGGGGCGGCCTGTGAATCTTGATTTTCCTTCCTACACAATGATTGGGAAAGGTGCAGGTCTTGGTAAAATGCAGTTTCCCACCATCCAACGGAATGATGCTCTCCTTGGCTATATGCTTCAAAAGGAGCTGACAGAAAGCATCATCACCGACGGCATCAACCAAATACCCCATTTTGGCCTGCTTTCGAACTTTCCCTATTGCCCAGCGTCTTAGGGCAACGGCATCTTGAATTCCACTTTCCCAGATAATGGAAAGAGGAAGGAAAAATTCCTTGGGGTTTTCCTGATTCAGGCTGGTTTTGGTGAGAAGAAAGTTTTGCCCTCCATCCGCCTGAAACATTCCGCAATCGGCCAGATGAATTCCGATTTGACTTGCCTCATTGCCGGGAAACCAGCGTCGGGCATTGAGAAACTCTGGAAGAATGATTTTTTCCAATCGGGCTCTTGCCGGTTGAAGTGCGGGAAGGCTCTTCCCTTCTTCTGTCCGTTCCTGCAGACTGTTCCACCCTTCCGGAATGACCAAGACGGGCTTCTCTTCCAACGTGACGACTTCTTCATGCTGGATGGTGTGGACCTGAGGCTCCTGAAGATGGAACCAGAAAAAACCATATCCGGGAACCGTAAGCTGATAAGGTTGGCCATCAATGAGGGGAAAGGCCGTTTTCCCGAATAGCTCAACCGGTGCAAGCCCCTTGAAATGGCTTAAATCGAGGCGGACCGCTTGAGCGAATCTGGAGAGGTTGACCACGCAGAGAATCTTCTCTTCCAGGTAAGTCCTGACGTAGACAAGGATTTTCCGGTTGCTTGGTTTGATGAACGCAAGGGTTCCCCGGCTGAAAGCCTGGAACCGCTTCCGGATCCCGATGATACGCTTCATCCAATTTAGGAGGGAACTAGAATTTCGAAGTTGTGCCTCGACATTCGTCGATTGGAAGCCGAAAATGGGATCCATGATCGGCGGGAGATAAAGCGATTCAGGGTCTGCCGTGGAGAATCCCGCGTTTCGGTCCGGGCTCCACTGCATGGGGGTCCGGACCCCGTTCCGATCCCCGAGATAGAGGTTATCTCCCATGCCGATTTCGTCACCGTAGTAGATGATCGGTGTGCCGGGCATGGAAAAGAGAAGGCTGTTCATCAACTCAATCCGCCTCCGGTCATTCTCCAGGAGGGGTGCCAATCTCCGCCTGATCCCGAGGTTTAACCGGGCCCTTTGGTCATTGGCATAAGCCCCGTACATGTAATCCCGTTCCCGGTCGGTGACCATTTCCAAAGTCAGTTCATCGTGATTTCGAAGAAAAATAGCCCACTGGCAATTGGGTGGGATCTCCGGAGTTTGCTCCATGATTTCTACAACCGGGTAACGGTCCTCCATGGCCAACGACATGAACATGCGGGGCATGAGAGGAAAGTGATACGCCATATGGCATTCATCACCGTTCCCGAAGTAATGCTGAACATCCTCCGGCCACTGATTGGCTTCGGCGAGGAAGACCCGGTTCTGATAATGCTTGTCGAGTTCGGCCCGAAGCTGTTTGATGACCTGGTGGGTCTCCGGGAGATTTTCGTTGTTGGTTCCCTCTCGTACGCACAAATACGGAATTGCATCCAACCGGAGCCCGTCCACACCAAGGTCCAGCCAAAACCGCATGATCTTCAAAACGGCCTGAACCAATTCGGGGTTGTTGTAATTCAGATCGGGTTGATGGGAAAAGAACCGATGCCAATAATACGCTTTTGCCACCGGGTCCCAAGCCCAGTTCGACGTCTCGGTGTCCTTGAATATGACTCTGCTCTCGGGGAATTTTTTGTCGGTCTCGCTCCAGATGTAGAATTCCCTGGCCGGAGATCCGGGGGGGGCCTTCCTGGCTTCCTGAAACCAGGGGTGCTGATCGGAAGTATGGTTGATGACCAACTCGGTAATGGTCTTGATGTTCCGGCGATGCGCCTCTTCGAGGAACAACCGGAAATCATCCATGGTCCCATAATTGGGGTTGATATCGACATAATTCGATATATCGTATCCATCGTCGCGTAGCGGCGACGGGTAAAAAGGCAGCAACCAAACGGTTGTTACTCCGAGATCGGCCAGATAATCCAGCTTTTTGGTCAGTCCCCGAAAGTCTCCAAATCCGTTGTTGTTGGAGTCCAGAAAGGTTTTGACATGAAGCTCGTAAACGACGGCATCCTTGAACCATAAGGGATCTCCCGTCTCTATCGGTTTTTGAGTGATTTTTGTCATATGTGGTTCCCCGGCTGTTTCAGGCCCTCCGTGATACTTCCCGTGTTAATTCCCTTAGAAATTGACGGCACTCGTGAACGTCGGCCAATCGATGCTTTGCATTTGTTTCTCCTCCGCCGATATGAATGGAAATTCCTTGTGGTGGTAGAGACTGAAACATATCCTCATCCGTCCGATCGTCACCAATAGCGACAATAGCCGCTCCTTCAATGGCTTCCTTCAAGAACATCCGGGCAAGGACTATTCCTTTGTGAATTCCTTTCCGTCTGACTTCGATGACCTTTTCTCCCTCGAGAATTTCAAGCGGCATTCCCACGATAACGCCCTGTAGTCGTTGTGTGAGAATCCGGGCTTGTTGTGTTCCCAGCTCTGGTTCAACCCTTCTGTAATGCCAGGCAATCCCCGCCGACTTATCTTCGACCAGGGAGCCAGGGGCCTCCCAGGTAACCCTTTCGAGAATGGGCTTGATCTTCTTTTTCCAGGTTGAGTCATCAAAAAGCAAGGGTTGCCAGGGGTCCTTTCCCGAAGGTTTTGACCAGAAACCGTGTTCGGCATGAAGCCCGATGGGCAACATCCCCAACCAATTATCGAGGGTTTCCTTGGTTCTTCCACTCACAATGTGCAAATTGACTCTGGGGTTCTTCCCCAATTGCTCGAGGAGTTCTATCAGTCCCGCATCGGGATAAGCCAACTCTGGTGTGTCGGCAAACGGCACCAAAGTTCCGTCATAATCGAGAACCAGGGTGATTTCTGAACTCGTGGCGATGCCTTTCACCAATCCTTCCACTTTCGTCTTATCCTTGTGAATGTATTCGTCTGCCTTGATGGCCTTTAGGCAATCGATGAAGGAGACCGCCCAGAGATTGGCATCAAACGCCCTTACGCGACTTCGAAGTCCCTGCATTCGTGATCTTTGTTCGTGTTTGTTCATGAAAAGGGCGTTTTTTATCTGAATGGCAAAAGAATCGATATCGTATGGATTCAAAATCAATGCCTCGATCAATTCCGCAGCGGCCCCCGCGAACTCGCTCAGAATAAGAACCCCGTCATCCTGGATCCTGGTGCAGACAAATTCTTTGGCAACCAGGTTCATTCCGTCTCTCAAAGGCGTTACCAGCATGACATCGGCCGATTGGTAAAGAGCGACCAGGATCTTTTCCGATACCGAGCGGTACAAATAGTGAATTGGAACGGTTGCCACGCTTCCATGACTGGCGTTGATCCTTCCTACCATTTCATCCATTTCCCGTCTCAATTTGGCATAAGACTCGACCTTGGTTCTGGATGGAACAACTACTTGAACATACTTTATCTTATCCCGCAATTCAGGCTCGCGCTCAAGAAGCCTCTCGACTGCCATCAATCTTCGCGGTAGACCCTTGGTATAATCCAACCGGTCGATTCCAAGGATGATTTTTTTGTTCTGGTTATCCGTTCTAATCTTTTCAGCTTCGGCCTTTACTTCCGGGTCGTTGGCCAAGGTTTCAAAATGGTTGACATCGATTCCGATCGGAAACACGTTGAGATGAACCCGACGGCCGTTAAAAACAACCTTGCCGTCTTCCGCTTCAAGGTTCATTATCTGAATGAGTGACCGGGTAAAGTGTCGAACGTATGAATAGGTATGAAATCCGATCAAATCGGAGCCCATCATGCCCTCGAGAATTTCTCGTCGCCAAGGGAGGATACGGAAAACCTCAGAAGACGGAAAAGGAATGTGAAGGAAAAACCCGATTTTGGCCCCGGGAACTTCCTCCCGAATAAGCTTGGGGACCAAGGATAGTTGATAGTCGTGAACCCAGATGAGATCCCCTTCCCGATATTTTTCGATAATCGCCTTTGCGAATTTCCGGTTTACCTCGGCGTATGTTTTCCAGTTGGTCCAGGCCTCCCGTTCGACCTTGTCTGTCAGGTAATGATAGAGCGGCCAAAGGACCCCATTGGAAAATCCTTCATAGAAGTGATGGACATCCGTTGCGCTCAAATTAACAGGGCTTACCCGCATTCCTTCAAACTTTTTTTCGAGCTCGATTCTTTTATCTGCCTCAATCTTGCTGACATCGCCAGGCCATCCGATCCAGAGCGAATCACCATTTTGATGAGGTCCTTTCAAGGCTGTAGCCAGACCACCGGCGGAACTGGCAAGCTGTATCTGCCCCTTCTCATGCTTGATGGTCACAGGCAGACGATTTGATACGATCATCAGACGTTCCATGGTTCCTCCCTTATACACCGAGAATGTTCAACACCCGCAATCGAAAGCTTAAGGCTTGCAGGCCATCGGCGGCTTCCTTCTTCTGGAAAGCCTTTCCAAGACCGGCCTTTATGTCTTCCGGGTTATCCCCTGAAAACTGAAGCAAAATTCTTTTCTTCAGAATTTCCCTTGCATCCTCAAGCAAATGTCCCTTGGGTCCGATAACAACCGTAGGAATGTAGAATGTCGCTTCCATAAAATTCGTGCAAGTCCTGGTTCCAAGTTTTTTCAAGAGATCAGCATGGATGATGATGAAATCCACGATATCCCGCTGAAGAATCTTAAGGCAATCCTTGATCTTCCGAACATGGACAAGTTCCTCTCCGTTTGCATTAAATGGGAGTAGCTTTTCTGGTAGGCTTTTCCTTTCGTCAAGAAGCAAGCCTTTCATACACGCCTCCTTCACAAATGGGATTTTGTCTTCTCCCCGCGAAGACGCTGGCAAAGCCTATTAGTAGGCACCTATGCCCAACACAAACCGGGCAAAAAGCATCCGGCCAAAGACGATTGCCGCGAAAATCAATTTGGACTTTGTTTCCGCAACGGGGTCGTATCTCTCTCCTGGTTCCATGGCAAACCTCCGAAGAAAATGTCAGAGGCGGCCCGACCTTCTGCAGCCCTCCGGGAAAGGTTCCCGGACCCTTTGGTTTTCGTTTCCTAGGAACGGTCAGCAAAAAAGCCGCCGCCCGCGAAAAGCGGACGGCGGCCCGACCATCCAAAAATTCCTTCGACAGATTTCTGCCGAACCCTATGTTTAAAATATAGCGATTTTCTCCTCACCCGTCAATGATAAAATTGCCAGATACAAGCGAATTTCTGATTCAGAGCCATTGTAGGCAATAAAAAAATGTCTTTACTTCGTAGACAAAAAGTTATATTTATATTTAGACAGCAAATGCGGAGGGCTTTATGGAACTGACCAAGCAGTTAGTCTTGCGGATCCCCGAAAGCACCCACCGGGACTTGAAAATCCTGGCTGCAGAAACAGGGCAATCCATGACCGAGATGATTCTTTCCTGGCTTCAGGAAAAATGTCGTCTTTTCAAGCAGAAAAAGGAAAAGAACCTTGACCCTGTGCTTAAGGCACTTACGAGCCCTCTTACCCCCCAGGAAAAAAAGAAACTGAGGAAATATTCTGACGAGGAGTTAAAGGCTCTCCTTGAGGAAGATTCCTTGGCTCCAGAGCTGGCCGCGAGAATAGACAAGCTCCTCTCAAAATGAATCCCGCCGCCCCTCGGGCTTTTATTGACTCTTCAATTCTCATTGCCGCGATCGGTTCCCCTTCTGGGGGGTCGGCAAGAGTCCTCCGGCTTGCCAAGGGTAAAAAAGTAAAACTTTTCGTTACCCTGGAAGTCTTGCGCGAGACCCAATTCAACATTGCCGGGAAATTCCCTCGGGGTAAGCTTCTCCGCTTCCTTGTCGAAGTTAAACTGGCCAAAATCAAGATTGTTCCCGATCCCACGGAAAATGACAAAGCAAAGTGGGAAATAATAACTGTTGCGAAGGATACGCACGTATTGGCTGGTGCCAAAAAAGCCAACGCTGACGTTGTTCTTTCCCTCCACAAAGCCCATCTCCTGACCCAAAAGGTAAAAAGGCCCTTCCCAATCCCCGTTAAAAATACAGGACAATTCCTCTCAGCGTTCCCCCCCAAAAACTGACTTACTCTTTCAGCCTTCCATCGTGGTAAGCCTGTACCGCCGGCCAGACTTTCCCCCACGTCGCCGGGGAATGATACCGGTGAACCTTGAAGAAAACTTTCCCGGTCTTCTCCGGTAGATGGTATCCGAACATCTCCTCACGGGGCGCCAGCACCTGATCCATTGTGTTCGAATAGGTCCCACCCGTGTGAGACCACCCCCCGAGCCTGAGATACAGCCACAGGTCTATACTCTTGAAGTCTGCCTTGTCCAAGTCCCAGATCAAGCTTTTCTGTAGAGGCAGAAACCGCCTGTCGTGAATCCCCCCGGTTGCTTCCTTAAAGACGCCTACTACGCGCCCCGGTTCGACCCCGGAAAAAAGCTCGCACGGCGCCGCGATGTCTTCCCGCAAGACTGCCGAAAGGCATTCGACCTTGGAACCCGCATCGCCTCAGGGCCGGGGTCCTGACCCCCGGTTCGGGTCAGAAAACCGGAGATTGCGGGACGGGATTCAGGGACCCCGCTCCGTTCCAGGGGGAAGACGGGAAAGCCACTTTTCCAGCATCGTGAGCCCCTCTTCTGCAGTTCCGAGTTTGGCGATTCCGAAGAGGTTCGCTCCGATCTGCCGAAGAACGACTCCACGAAAGAGGGGATCGCGAACCAGCAATGTCCGGCCCCCGTTTCCTGACTCTTCGCGGAACAGTCCCGCCGACGATCCGAGATACCCCGTGTATTCGCGAAGCACCGCGGCAGCGCTCGCGGCGGACCCCGCCAGCACGACGAAAAACTTGACGGGCTTTCCGCCGTACTCGCCTTCCCCTGTCAGACCTCTCGGAAAGAACCTGTACCCGAGCAGGCTTTCCGCCACATATCTCTGGGTCCGGGAGGCCACGTCCGGAGAGTCGAGCAAGCCCAGTTCTGGCGGCAGGACGGGAGGGCCGGGGAGGTTCCGGGCGAGGGCTTCACCCATTGCAACGAACGAGTTCCGATCCGGCTTCCCGCCCGAAGCCGTGATCCTGACGAAGTACTTTTCCTGGCAGAACACGAGTTGGGTTTCGGAAAGGTAACCGTCCGCTCCTATCCCGGCCGCCTGACGTTCCGGGCTCCGGTAGTTCGAATAGATTCCGAAAGCGTCCAGGGGTGAACCCATACGGAAGATCTCGAGGGAAAGCCCGGTCTTCTCCTTCCCCTGGGATTCGAAGAGAGCCGAGGTCAAAGACTGGAACCCGTAGGGAAGATAGAGTTCCGCCTCCCCGTCGATGTGCTCATACAGGTTTTCCGGGTCGAACCTTTCGGAAGTCCCCTGCTGCTCCCACCCGGGAAGGAACCCTGCTTTTGGAAGGAGCGATTCTTCGACCGCAGCCTTCTGTCCGCGGGTGGTTGGAGTTTCCGCCATCGCCGGGGAAAGGACCGCGATCGAGACCAGGAAAGCAAGAGCCACCCCGGCGAGGTGAGCGCGGAACGGTTCTTTCCTGAGGGACCACACGCCGCGAGCACGGCCCATTTCGTCGCTGTCCCTTATCATCCCAGAAGTTCCCGCGCCTCCCGCATCTTTCTCGGGATGTCGAGGCCCCGTGCGCACCGCGCAACGCAGGTCCCGCAAGCCGAGCAGGCCGTCGCCGAAAGGGTCATCGGGATTTCCCCGTATGTCTGGCGTCCAAGGGCGAGTTCCCGGTAGCCCTGGGCGTACATGAGGCTCCTGTTGATGACGCTGATCGGGACATTCCTCGGGCAGGTGGGTTCGCATTTCGCGCAGAGAGTGCAGAAAGTATCGTGGATTGCCCGGCCATAGCTTTCCAGGGCTTTCGTATCGGCGGAGGTGAGTTTCATCCCCATTACAGAGAGGTCTTCCTTCAGCATGCTCATGTCTTTCATCCCGGGAATGGCGGTCACGACGTTCGTATCCTGCAGAACCCATTTCAGGGCGGCCTGGTGGGGGGTGATCCCTTCCTTGGTTCCTTCGGAATACCCGCCGGCCTGGGTTTTCATGGCAATGATCCCGATTCCGGCTTTCGCCGCGCGGGCAATCGCCTCCTTGACCTCGGAACCGTTCTGGAAGTTGTACGAAACCAGCGCGGTATCGAAGAATTTGTCGGGGTCGGACGCAACGGCATCCAGGATGTCCGCCTGGTTAGTATGGGTGGTGACCCCGAAGAACTTCACCTTGCCCTGCTTTCGCAGCTCCAACAGGGCTTCCCGGGTCTCGGGGTTGGAAAGCCGCTCCTTGTTCTTGTTGTCGAGGTTGTGGAGCTGGATGACGTCGATATGGTCGGTTCCAAGTTTTGTAAGGCTTGTCTCGACGTCCTCGATGATTTCCGCCTTCGTCACCGACCGGGGTCTGGTTTTCGTCGCGATGAAGACCTTGTCCCTGCGTCCCTTGATCGCCTTTCCCACGATCTCTTCGTTCCGGCCATCCATGTAGACACGCGCGGTATCGACGTAGTTCACTCCCATCTCGAGGGCTGCGCCTATGACTTCCGCTTCCGGAGTCAGCATCGCCCCGAAACTTACGACAGTCACCTTTAGCCCGGTCCTGCCAAGGGTTCGGAAGACCGGAACCGGGGGAAAAACGGGTTCCCCTGCAAAAGCCCGGGAAAGGTGCCCAATCCCGCCCATACCTGCCGCCACCGTGGTCGTCCCGGCCAATGCCAGTTTCAGGAATTCCCGCCTTTTCATCCTTTTTGCACTCCCGCCTAAATGATTCCGAAAGCTCCGAAGCCTCGTTCGAAGTATAATACATCGGGGTATCCCGGTTTGGGAAATCGGCGATACCGCCTGGAACTCCAACGCCTTGAAAGATGAAACCCATTCCGCGGATTTCGGCGAGTGCCGCAGATGGTAGAAATCCGATGGAATCTGCGCCAATCTGCGTAATCTGTGGATTTCCCTTCCTGTCCATCAACCAAGGTGCCAGAGTGTCCACTGTATCTTCGTCCTGTCAGGAGAGGGGCATGAAACTGCACGGTATTGTGTGGTCGGAGCCGAAAAGATGCGTCAGCATCTGGCTCGTTCTTTCCTTCATTCTCATCGGCGGATTGGCCCGGGGCCAGGGCAACACGGCTTCACCCGCCGCGGCAGCCGACACCAGCCTGAAGGGGCAGGCAGAACGCAAGATATCGGAGCTTCTCGGCGTCCCGGTTTCCGTGGCCGATTTCAAACTGGATTACACCACCGCTCGACTGATCGGGGTAAAGATAGGCGATCCGTCTCAGCCCCGTCTCCCACTGGCCGAAGCGCAGGAACTTTCCGCCACCTGCAATCTCATGAGCCTGATCGGGGGAAACCTTGTGCTGGAGGATATATCCATAGCATCACTTTCGGGGAGGCTCACGCGCTCCGCGAGCGGGTCGTTGGTCCTTGGGGACATTCCTGTTCCCGCACCCGCCCCCGGTTCGATCCAGCCGGAGGTCTTTCCCTTCCAGAAGCTACGCGGGTCGAGCCTGGAACTGCACCTTTCCGATGAAGGGCTTTCGAGGGACTTCACCCTCCGGTTGCCTTCCCTCGAAGCCGAAAAGACCCCTGACGGAAAAGGTCTTGTAATCGGCCTGACTGGAATCGCCCGGGTTTCGCAGGCCAGGAAAAATGCGATCATCGCGGAACTTCCCTTCAAGTCGTCCTTCGAGATCCGCGGCAACACCCTGGTCCCGGCTTCGGGAAGCACGACCCTGGGCCCCACGACCTGGACCGCCCTTCAGACTCTCGGGGAAGCCTTCCTCCCCGCTTCCTCCCGCCTGGTCGATTTTCAGGGAGGAACCGCCGAAGCGGGCTTCGACATCACCCCTCAGGCTTCCGCCACACCCGCCCTCGGGCTTTGGATCAGAATTCGCGGAACCACCCTGACCGCACCGGCAAAAGGCCTGAAAATCCGGAATCTTTCGGGGGACCTGACCTTCACCGGAAGCACCCATGACGGGGTTCTCGACGGGAAACTGCTTGTCGCCGGCCTTCACGGCTCGATCGGGAACAACGATGTCCCCGTCAGTCTTGGCTCGATGGGCATGAAGATCGAAGGTCTCGGAAGCGGGACCGGACGAATCCTGGTGGAGGATACCGACCTGAAGGTGATGGAAACCCCCATCCACATTTCGGGAACCATCTCGCCCGGGGAAACACCCCAGATCCTGATGAAAGCCCTTTCGATACTCGACCTTGCGGCTCTCCATCGCACGCTCCCAGGGGGAAAGGCGGGATTCCGTGATCGGACGACGCTTTCAGGAAAAGCTGCGATGACCCTCGTTATCTCAGGCCCACTCCGGGATCCCGCGGTCTCAGCCGATATCAGCCTCTCCGCGGAGGATTTCACCTTCCGGGAGAAAAAGGTCGCCCTGAAGGATGTCCATGCATCGATCCGCGCGGAGCGAGGAGTTGCGACCATCAAGGAGTTCACCGCGGTCTCCGCAGGCGGAAACCTTTCGGCCAGTGGAACCCTTCGGAATGTCGCCGATCCTGTCATCGCCCTTTCGGGGTCGATCCGGAAGGCCGCTACTTCACAGGTCCTGAGCGCTTTGAAGGCGGTTTTCCCCACCATTCCCCCCCAACTCGAGTTTTCGGGAACCTCCGACATCGACTTTTCAGCCCAGGGGAGGGCTTTTCAACCCAAGTTGAGCGGGACCGCCAGGTTCCAGGGTGGGGAAATCAGCCTTCCTGTCCTGGGACGCCCTGTCACCCATGTCCAGGGGGCGGTTCAGTTAGACAACCGCGGACTGAGGACGGAAAAACTGGACTGCCGGTGGGGAACTTCCGAGGCCCGGGTTTCCGGCAAGGTCGAAGATCTCGGGGCATTCCGGATGGCTCTTTCCTTCTCGGTGAAACACTTCGATCTCACTGACACTGCGGGTTTCCTGTTGTCTGCAGACAGCTTGCGCATTTCCGGAAAAGGTGAGGCGAGCGGCATGATTTCGGGGCCTCCACGAAAGCTCAATGTGGAAGGTTCGGTTCGGATCCCCTCGGGGATCGTTTCCGCTCCGATATCGGCAACAGACAAGAGCCCGTTTTCATTTCCGTACAAGGATCTTTCATCCCGCTTCCGCCTCGCAGGGAATGTCTTCTCTTTCCAGGAGGGGCAGGCGGAGGTTTTCGGCGGAACGCTCAAGGGGAAGGGTTCCGTCGATCCGGGGAAGACCCCGATCGGGTTCGAATTCCACGCGACCGGAAGCGGCCTTCGAGTGGAATCCTTCCTCGCCGAGAACACGAGCCAAAAGCACGTTGTAACGGGACCGGCCGATGGCGAACTCCAGGTTTCGGGAAATGTTTCCGGGTTGTCGTCCTGGAACGGGAAGGGGAACGTGAAGATGGTGAACGGGAAGTACGAAGCCCCCCCGGTGGTCACTCCGATTCTTTCCGCGCTGAACCTGAAACAGTTTGCTTCGGGGAACCTGACCGGAGTCGACGGGAGTTTCCTCCTCGGCCGGGGAATGATGACCACCGAGGACCTCACGTTCGTAGCGCCGGTGGGAAAGGCTTTTTACAAAGGCGAAGTCGGGCTCGACACGCGGCTGAACGGCAATCTGACTTTGGCTTTTTCGAAAGCCGCCATCGATCAGAGCCAGGTTCTCCGGGAAATCTCCCTCGACGGGACATCCGTGACCGTTCCCACGAAGGTCAAGGGAACCCTGCTCGAGCCCTCCTTCCCGGGATTCAGCCCCGGCAAGCTTCTCGAGCTTGGACTGAAGCGGACGGGCCAGAAAATCCTGCAAGATGCCATCCTGGGAAAGCCCAAAGCGCCCGAAGCATCGAATGCATCCGCTCCCGCGAAAGCCGACGAGACTGGCGACCTTCTGAAAAGCCTGGGGGGGATCTTCAAGAAAAAGAGCAGGAAAAAGAGCCCTTCCACGGCCGAGCCCCCCAAAACCCCCGCTGCCAGCGAACCTGCGAAAGCAACGGAGTCTCCCGGAAAGGAACTCAAGAAACTCGGCAAGGAACTGGAAAACCTCTTCAAATTCTGACCCCCTCGCCTGCATGAGGTTGGTTCCCGAATCGACTGCGCGAAAGGTGAACAGGCAAAGTCCAGTTTTTCCACAATGCCAATACCGCCTTTCCGGGCCTCCGACCTTAAAGCCCCGTTCACAGGCTGCGGCGGGATGGCAGGAAATCCTGGCACGTGGTTTGCTGCATGCCGATGCCAGAAACCAGATACGGTCTCGAGGTGGAATTTTCCCATGAAGAATTTGAGAATCGTTCCAACGGTCTTGCTGCTCGCGTTCTTCCTTTCCATTTTTACCCTCTACGCCGGCGCTCCGGAAACCTTGCCGGCCATGGAATACGTCGAGATCTCTGAGAAACCAGGAGTTTCACGGAAGCTCTCACGTCTGATCCTCGGAACCGACCACCTTGGAAAAATACCGGGCGCGAGGACTCTCGAAGTTCTGAACGAAGCGCTGAGACTCGGCATCAACGCATTCGACACCGCCCCCATCTACACCGACTCGATCGAGACCCGCCTCGCTGACTGGCTGAAGACCACGGGAAGATCCGACCTGTATGTGATCACCAAGGGCGGCTTTCCGCGAGACCTGGGACCGGGAACCTATTACAGCCGACTTGCCGGTACCAGGCAACAGACGATGGCGAACATCTCCCAGGAGCTTCGCAAATCCAGGGCAAAGTTCGACCGTCAGATCTGCATCTACCTCATGCACCGCGATGATGCGGATTTCCGGGATTACCGGAAGGTGGAGCGACCGCCAGCCCCTGTAAGGACGATATTCGAAGCCCTTTCGGATCCGATGCTCAAGAGGGAGTTTCTCATGGTGGGAGTATCGAACTGGGAAACCCACCGGGTCGAGGAGGCCATCAAGCTTGCAGGGAATCATCCCGAACTGGTCGGCCCGGTATGCAACAGCCCCTACTTTTCGCTCCTGGAAATGGGGCCTGTAACGATCCATTCCGGAGGAGTCCAGGTAAAACACGAGGAGATGATGGATCCGGATTTCCAGAAGGGTGTGAAGCTCATGACCTACTCACCGCTCGGAGGGTTCTCGATCTTCTCGAAGGGCTGGGAGACCGCCCGCGAAAATGCCCTTCAACTCAAAATCTCCCAGGACCGTTACTGGAGGAACGTCCACGACGCCATTTTCCACGAAGCAAACGAGAGGCGCTTCAGAAGGGCAGAGGAGTTCAGGAAGAGGTTCAACGGGAAGCACGGAACGAGCTACACGCTCGATCAGTTGGCAAACGCCTATGTTCTCGCCCATCCCAGAACCGATTTCATGATCATCGGCCCCCGAACGGTCGAACAGTTGAGGAGAACGGTCCAGTCCCTGGAACTGGCGAAAATGCTGACACCGGAAGATCTTGATTTCCTGCATCTCGACCGCTGATACACCGGGGGAAGATGCGGGACGTCAAAGGGACCTCGAGAAGGAACGTCTTGACAGCAAGGGGAGGTTCGAGCAGAATTGATGCGAGGGGTCTTCCGAACCAGGAAAGCACAGAGAGGATACCCCAGGAGAACGAAATGAGCTCCAAGCAAATGCGGGTTGTGAAGCCCTACCTTCCCAAGAAGAAGCGCGAGCATCTTCTGAACCAGAACCCTGAATGGGCGCGATACCTCGTCGAGTTCGAGCCCACCGAGGTGATCTTCTGGGAAGGGGAATCCGCCGGGAACTTCTACATCATCCTCGACGGAACGGTCGAGATCAGGCGAAGACGCCCCAACGGCGATATCTTCGTCCTGGCCACTCTCGGAGAGGGGCAATTCTTCGGCGAGATGGCCCTGCTTCAGAAATCCCCCCGCACCGGCACCGCAAT
This sequence comes from uncultured bacterium, assembly GCA_964428355.1. Classification (GTDB taxonomy): domain Bacteria; phylum Muiribacteriota; class Ozemobacteria; order Ozemobacterales; family Ozemobacteraceae; genus CAYRYU01. The sequence continues at coordinate 20,722 of CAYRYU010000066.1, read as the reverse complement.
GGCCAAGACATTCACCAGGCTTCTGGTGCTCTCCGAACGACAGCTTCTGAAGATCCTGGGGGAAGACCGCCGGTTCGCCATGAAGATGATTGTGATGCTCACCGAACGTCTCAAGAAAGCCGGAGACCAGCTTGTACTGATCTGATTTTCAGACGTTCTCCACGGGGGGAAGAAGCGACCTCTTGACGTTGACGGCTTTCATGATCAGCAGCCTGGCATCCGCGGGAGGAATCCTTTTCCCGGGGTTGAAAAGAAGGGCGGATCCCCGACCCTCCACCTGGATCTCCTCTCCCTTGAATTTCAGGAAAGCCCGCCTGACCCTGGGGTTGAAAAGCTCCCGAACCTCCGCTTCATGCTCACCCTGAAGAACGAAGGACTTCGAGAATTCTGGGTCCTCGCTGAAATCGAAATCCTGCCCTCCGAAAAGGCTTCCTAGGAAATCGTAAACCAGATACTCGGGCCGCAGGAAGAATGAGCACAGCGAAAGCTCGTTGGAGTGGATGACGCAGAGGGTCTGATAGTGCGTAGTGTTCCGGGTCCGACGCCTACCCTTGTGGTAATAGTGGCTCGTCACAGTGTAATCGTAATCGAACACCACGGTGCGGTCACCTTCGAACTCTCCTTCGATAAGGTTGTACACCCGGCGGGAATGCCCCTTGCCATACAGTTTGAAGTTCGAGAATCCAGGGACTTCGCTCCCCAGTTCCCTGAATCTGAACCCGATCTGGTTCCCCACCGCCTTCCATGCCTCGGTTCGCTTGGCTTCGAGATAATTGTTGACGACGATACCGACTCCCCCGATTACCAGTACAACCACGATTACCAATACGATCTCCACGGAAAATCCTCCCTCGCGCCTGGTTTCCTTGTTCAAGGCTATCACCCGACGAGGTCGGCTGGCAACGGAAACCCCGATCCCAAACCCCGCGGCAGATCCAGAAAAGGTTTCGTCGAGATTGCTCCAGAACGCAGACGGAACGGTGGAGACAACGTCCGGATTCGTTTTTCGCGATTGAAAAAAACCGCGGGTTGATGGTATGGTTCATTCGAAAAGAAAAAGTCTGGCGGAAGGATCTCAATGACACGACGGATTTTTCCCCTCATTATCGGGTTTTTTCTCGGGATCTCGATAGTCGAAATCCTCCTTTCCGCCGCCGCATATCGCGTCTACCGGTCATATCTCGACCAGTCCGTAATCATTTCCACCAGGGAATCTTCCAGGGAAATCTCCTGCTTGCTCCTCGAAATGCTTTCCGATGCGAGATCCTTCGAACGTTCCCAGGCCCAAAATCATGCCGATTCCTTTTCCAGGCATTCCGGAACACTCGATGACCGGTTGCGCGTGCTTGGTCACGAGGGAGGCGCCGTTTCCCCTGCATGGGTCAACCAGCTCGGCACGAAACTGGCTTCCTTCAGGGACAAATTCCAATCCTTATGCGGAAATCTATCCCAAATCGCCAGCATGGATATGGAACTCGACCGGATTCCCGACCCTTCGACTTCAGGCCTGAGTTCCAGGGTTCTCGCTCTTGTCGAGTCGAACCGTCAACTATCCGCCGATATGGAAGCAATCCGGCAGGACTGCCAGCGGCTCCTCGATGAATCGACGGCCAACGTCGTCGCCGAGTTCGGAGGAAGGGCCCCCCGGGGATCAGCTATCATCCTTTGCATTCTGGCGGGGGGCGTCCTTCTGGTGGTTTTCGCCACCGTTCTTCTCTACCGTTCGATTGCCGCCCCGCTTTCCTTCCTTCACGAAACGCTTTCCCGCAGCGTTTCCCAGATCAACCAGACGTCCAACGATCTCCTCAGGACAAGCTCCAAACTTTCGGGCAACGCCACCCACCAGGCCGCCGAGATCGCGGAAACGACCGGTTCCCTTCAGAAGATCTCGGAAATGACCCGCGCAAACAGCAAGAATTCCGATTTCATGAAGACCGTGATCATAGATACCGCGGTCGCCCTCGATGCCGCAAACACCAGATTGGCCGAGGTGGCCATTGCCATGGAACAGACCATGGGAACTACCCACGAAACCGCCAAGATCATCAGGACCATCGATGAGATTGCCTTCCAGACGAACCTTCTCGCCTTGAACGCCGCCGTCGAGGCGGCGCGGGCTGGAACTGCGGGCGCGGGGTTCGCCGTGGTGGCGGACGAGGTCCGTAACCTGGCGAGGCGCTCAGCGGAAGCGTCAAAGAACACGGCCACCCTCCTGGGCACCTCGATCGAAATGGTTCAGAAGGAACTCGAACTGGAAAAGACGGCGCAGAAGGAGTTCCAGGAAATCAACGAGAATTTCAAGAAGGCGACGATGCTGGTGGGCGAAATCGAGAAGGCTTCGGAAGAGCAGACTGCCGGCCTGGAGCAGTCGGAACAGACGATGTCCAAATTGAACCATGCTGTCCAGGAAACCGCGGAGGTTTCGGAGGAGAACTCCAGGCATTCCCAGCAACTTCAGGCGAACATCATCACGCTCCAGAGGTCTGTCCAGGACCTTCGCCAGATGCTGGGAATCCGTCCCGGGAATTGAGCCGGAGCCCGGTTGACGGGGTCAGGAAAACCAGGGTCAGAATCCACCGTGACGGTGGCCATGGCCGCGCCCGTGGTGACCACGATACAGGAAGGGCCGGGGAGTCCAGTGGCGCCAATAGGGCCTCTGGTGGACGACCACGATCTCCGCGGTCGGCGGGGGCGGTTCAATGCAGTAGAAGGCAGCATCTCTCTTCCAGGTGGTTCGTTTTTCGAGTTCCGGAAAGGAAACCCAGCCCATGACCATTCCGTATTCCGGTGGCTCGTTCACGCACCAGATCCTGGCCCGCTCCCCAACGATCTCGGCGATCCAGAACAGGCCGTTCCTCGACAACCTCTGGCCTTCAATGTTCAGATAGTGGCTCGTCACCTGGAAGGCCCTTGGCGAAGGCGGAGCGGACAGGGTTTCAGTGGAACCCGTTTCCGTTGGGGTGGTTGCCGCTCCCGACACCGGCGCTGACGTTGAATTTACCACCGGGATCGCTTTCCCGCACTTCTGGCAGAACCTGGCATCATCGGCGGCCTGAACCCCGCAATAGGGGCAGAAGAGAGCCCACGCAGGGGCGCTGATTCCGGCGAGACAGAGAACGATGACCACCACCAATCGTTTGTTCATGGCAGATTCCTTTCCCGGGTGATCAGGTCGACCACCCCCGATTTCATCCCCATTCTACCATATCTGCCCAACATCCCATCCCAATCCCCACATTCTCCGAATCAAAATCTGTCCGGGGTTGGATGATAATCGCAATTTTTCCAAACCCGCCGGGTATTTGGACCGTAACTAATCCTGGATCTCCAAGAAGGGAACGGATATCATGGTCCACGAATTGAAGAGAGAGCATGCCCCACTCATGAACCCATGGAACCTCCGGTCGGGACTGGTGATTCCCCTGGTAATATTGGGGATCATCGCCCTGGGCTTTTTCGTCTACTCGGTATCGACCCTGAACCGAGGGTACAGGACCGAACTCAGGCACCTCGACGTCCGGCAGGGCATGTTCAATATCGCCGTGGCGGCATTCTCCCGGATAACGGCAAAGCTCCACTCCCGGCCATGGCCCGACAGATTCTTCAAGGCCGGCCCCGCTATCGAGACCGGCCAGGCGTTGTTCGACGGAAGTTACGATTCCTTCGTCCTCGATGCCCCCAACAGGCCCATGCAGGTGGACATCTACATCCGGGTCCGCCTCTTCGATTCCAGCCAGGTCTTCTTCTGGCGCATCCAGGCGGTTGACGACCTGCTCGACATCACGAACCGGGTCTACCCGCTCGTCTTCACGTATCTCGACGACAAGGATTTCCCCACCGGAAACCCTCCCGGTTTCACATCCAAGGTCGAGGAGATTCTCCAGGAGCGCAAGGACAACCAGCCCAAGGCGACCGAAATGACCAAGGACCTGAGCGGTCCTTCGGACGTCTTCGACATCACCCGGATCACGGGAGCCACTCCCCCCGGAAGCGAGCCTCCCGCGGACCCCCCCGTCGGAACCCAGGACCCACCCGTCAGGTCCGCTCCAGCGATCTTCGCCAACGACGCTGACAAAGCCGCGGTAACAGGGGAAAAATCAGGAAACACCCCGACCGGAACGTCCCCCGCTCCGGGCACGGGAAACCCGCCTTCCCCCCCCCAGGTCGTCAAACCCGGGGGAGACATGGACATTACCGCTCAGGGCCGGGAAGTCCGGCTCGCCAACCAGGACGGCGAGATTTCCATCCGCCCCTACAACTTTGCGATCGAGCAGATCGTCGCTTCGATCATCGTCCGCGTTTTCGATACCGACGGCAAGGAGGTCCTTTTCGGAGACCGGCCGGTTTTTTCGTGGATCAGGAAGGATTTCGGCTACAGTCCGGCCTTCTTCAAGGGGAGGGAGGAGACCGCATCAGTGGTTCCCGTCAGCTACGGCGGAGCCAACAACTACGATCCCGCAAAGGATCTCGTCTATTCCTTCCCTGTGAAAAAGGGGCAACGCGTGGTTGCGGAAATGTCCGGAAGCAACGGCAGCGGTTATGTGCGGGTCAGCAGTCCCGCATTCGGCGAATGAAAGAGAACCCCCGGATCCCGAACCGCCGAGCCACCACGCTCGTCGAGGTGATCGTGGTCATGGTCCTTCTGACGCTCGTGGGCGGAACCGCATACCATTTTTTCGTACAGGTCCAGGGGAATGCCCAGAGGACAGTCGGGGAGCGCCTGGTTCTCCAGATGGAAGCGCGCCGGATCGCCGACGAACTCATGCAGGAGGTCCGAAAGGGAACCGAGATCGTCCGCCCCCACCTCGGCGAAACCACTTCCTTCCTGGTCTGCAAGGACATAACGAACAGGATGCTGACGGTTTACCAGACCGTCGACAAGACCCACTCCGAGACTTTCGAGAAGGACCTTTTCCGTATTGTCAGCTATCGGAACGACTACTCCGGCAAGTTCGATCCCGCTTCCCAAAGGATTTTGGGAGATTCCGTTCTCAGGCTAACCTTCACGTGTCTCGATCCCAACAGTATCCAGTTGAATCTCATACTTGCGAACAAGAAACAGGATTTTCAATTCATCACGCGGGTTGGAATCATGAACCTGGGGAATCCGCAATGACCTGGATACGCGGCCGCGGAACCACCCTTCCCGAAGTGATCATCGGTCTCCTCATACTGGGTGTCCTGGGGGCCGGGTTCATCAACTTCCTGAGGGGAAGCCGGAATGAACTCGAGTTCGGAGCCGAGCATTTCACCGGCCTGCTCCTGACGCAGAAAGTCATCGAGGACTGCTACCAGGAGATGACCGTCAACCCCCAGGGACTGGAAACCCTGGGAATCGAGAACGGGAACGATACTCCTTCGGGAATACGAGACGGTGAATCCGTCTTTTTCTCCACGATCGAGGATCGGAATCCGCCCTGGGGCCGTATCGATCCCGTCACCGACGGAGCGATAAGCAAGAAATGGGGGCCCCTGTACGATCAGGTCAGGGATTTCAAACTCCAGGTCAAAGCCCGCCGTCTGGAACCGGGATCATCAGCCTCCGTCGATCAGAACCTCGTCCAGGCCGACGTCACCTTCTCGTGGGAAGCCGGGATCGGCCTTGGGGAGTACCAGGCGGAGACCTGGCTGTTCGCCCCGCTCACGCCAAAAGCCGGGGGAACGGGCTTGAGCGTTTCCCAGGCCGATGTCGAAAGGGAGGCGGTCCTCGCCCTCCTGCTCGAACCGGGAAAGAACATCGACCAGGTCCTCGCCGAAAAGGGGGGGAACAAGGAAACTATCCTGGCGTGGGCACGCCTTCAGCTGCTGACGAACGCCTTCATGGAATCGACGTTCCTCGTCGAGCGCGTCAAGAGCCTGGAAAAGGACCAGATAGCGATCAGATCGGCCAACCTCGACCAACCGAACCTGGAAACGCTGCGACTCGTCGAGCGCCTTGCATCCGACACCTACGACCTGGCCCGCGAAGCCTTTCGCTTCATCCGCGAGATCCAGCCGGACGCCGAGAGGGTTATGGCCGATTTCAACCCTGAGAACCTCGGTTACCTGTGGAAGCAGAAACGTCTTCTCGCCAACGGCGCGACGAACTACCGGCGGCTGCTCCGGATCTTTTCCGCGAGCCTCTATTGGGCAAAAGTCCATCTCGAGACTCTGCTCGAAAAGCCTCTCGTACAGTTGCAGGACAAGAAGCAACAGTTCTTCTTCCAGACCAAGGTTATCGCCCTGTACAGACTCCTCCTTCTCTTGCCCGACTCCCCGGTAAAGAAGGACCGGTTCACGGCTTTCTTCACCCGGCTGCGTGACTACAGCGACGGAGTCCAGCCTGCCATGTTCAGGTGGGCTGGGCTGAACCTGTCGATGGTCGACGATCCGTCCCGGATGAAGGAAAAGGACCCCAATCTCGCCGCCGTTTCCGCCATCACCGCCCGTTTCCCAGAGCAGGACCGCTTTTTCGAAGGTCCTTCCCAGGGCGCAGGAACGGGAAACTGAAACACCCGGGAAGCGAGACCCGATTTTTCCGCTCCCCAACTTTTTTCAACCGTATCTGGTACGGCGATGGTATTCTTGATTGAAAGAGAGAAACCTGGTTTTCATCCGGGAATTGAGGTTCCCCGAGGAGGATGGCAATGAAAAGCGCATCAGGTAAGGTCCTGGCGGTCATTTTCGCGACCCTTTTCCTTTTCACGGGAAAAATCATGGCTCAGGAAGGAAGCGACGGGATTTTCGGCGCGACTGCGACCGGGGTGACGACCCTGGCTTCACAATCGAAACCGGTTCCCCTCTCCGGAATCAACTACACCCGCATCGACAAAGCTCCCCGGACACTCCAGAGCGATCTTCTGACGGTAAAATGGCTGGGGGACGGCGAAGTGGAGATCTCGGTCAAGGAAGGCTACAGCATCGGTTTCCATCTCAGCCTCTACACCTATCCCGCCGGAACCGTCGTGCAGAGCGACGGACAACCCTGGGAAACCCAGATCTTCAAGGAGGACGCGAAATTCCTTTTCAACGGGGGGGAGACCAGGACCCTAAAGGTCAACCTTCCCTCGGGTGGAGAGCCGGTCCAGGTTGACCTCTATACCTATCGGCTGAAGGATGGCTCCTGGGCTCCCGACGTGGTGAAAAACCCGCCACACCACGGCCCGAACTTCGGAGAAGACCGGAAACTTCACAGCGCACGGATACTTGGGACGAACTTCAAGGCCGAGATCGAATCAAAGTATGGAATCCTTATCAAGGACGACGACTCCCAATGGACCGAAGCCCAGCTCGGCGAGGCCCTGAGGGTTCTCGACACACTCCCCCGCAGCTTCATCACATGCACGAAGGAAATCCACCGTGTGAAATACGGGTGGAAGGGGGAAAAGGACGTCTATGGGTATATCATCATAGGAAAGCCCGTCATCTACATCTGCGACCTTGCGTGCAACCTCAGGCATCTCAACCACACCCTTGTCCACGAGATGACCCACTGTTTCCAGGACGGCCACAAGGACGTTTTCGATGCATGGAAAGGCCAGTTCTGGCCCGGCGGACGGCAGGCTTCACCATCCGTTTCCCAATACGGCAACTCCAAGGATGCGGAGGACATGGCGGAATCCGTCGCAGAGTACCAGACCAACGGGGCAAAGATGAAGGAAGCTTTCCCCGACCGGTATGAGTTCATCAAGCAGCGGGTCATGGAAGGGAAGGAATTCCTCTAGTTCTTTTTTCAACCTTCCCACCAACCCCATTGGTATTCTTGGCCGAAACCGATGTTTAAGGAGGACCTCCCATGAAGCGATCGATGGTTGCCCTCGTCGTGATCCTCTCCCTGGTCCTTGTTGCCTGGCCCGCCGATTGCCAGGAGGGAAGGGACGGAGTCTTCGGGGTCCGGAGCTCCAAAGCCGACGGAAACGCGTCCGATACTGCGACTTCAGCCCAGGCGATCCCGGTTCCCCTCGAAGAAATCAGTTTCACCCGCGTCGATCAGCTTCCCCAGACATTCGACAACAAGTATTTCTCCATCACCTGGGTGGGGGATGCCGAAGTGAAAATCTCGGTGAAGAAACCCTATACCGTGGGTTTCCACCTGAGCAGTTATGCCTATCCCGAAGGGAAAAGGGTCAAGAGCAACGGGGAACCCTGGGAGGTCCAGACCCTTCTGGAAGACGCACCGCGCCTCTTCAAGGGCGGGGATACCGACACCCTGAAGGTGAAGCTGCCCGATCCCGGAAAGCCTTCCCAGATCGATCTTTACACCTATCGGCTGAACGGAAGTGAATGGAAAGAGGATGTCCTGAAGACACCCCCTCACCATGGCCCCACCTTCGGTGAAGACCGGAAGCTCCACAGCGCGAGGATCATCAACTTCTCAAAGGGTCCGGATTATGCCGCCGTTCCAGGCCTGGAACCTGGAACCCTCAATCCCGCGGATTTCGGTTACGCCGACGAAAGATACCGGCCGATCTTCGACATCGTTGAGAAATTCTGCCAGGCAAACCAGAAATACGCGATCGGTGAAGGTCATACGAGAAACGACGGGTTTGCCGCGGTAACCGACTGCTCGGGCTTCGTGGGCCAGTTCTACCAGAAACTTGCCCTGCTTTCCGGAATCCCGGCTGCATTCGGCAGGGACGACTGGTATCCCCCGAGCGGCAACTACCGCGGATTCTGTGAACCCGTCACCACCGCCTTCCCCCCGACCGACCCCAGGGACCTTTTGAAGCCCGGTGACATCTGCGTCATGGGAGACAACGTTGGGACTGGCGGCCACATCGGGGTTTTCATGGGTTACGATGCCGCCGGAAACCCTTTGATCGCCCACTCAACCACCAGAAGCGGACCATTCGTCTGTGGGAACCCAGGCACCACGGGAGTCCGGATCCAGACACTTCCTCCCGGGTACAAAGACCGCACCCCCTGGGGAATCTTCCGCCTTCCGCACATGGAAGAAATGCTCCAGAAAATCTCCGGCTGATCCAGGCTTTCGGGGGTTCTTTCCGCAAAGTGGCATCCGAATGACGTATCGGAAGAACCATCCGCAGATTTCGCCTTTGTGCGCTGATTCGATCGGCTTTTCTATCAGCCGCAGTCCGCGAAATCTGCGGATTGGCTTTCACCCGTATAGTTGTGGGAGGGTCTTTCTTTCCGATCCCACCGAAGTTAGAATATCATGTAGGGAATTGCATGTTTTCGAAATGGAAATGCACCCACAAGAACGGAGATGATGAGGGGAATGAAAAGCGTGCTCGTGGCGGTCCTCGTGTGTTCTTTCCTGCTTTCGGCGGCCGGAGCCTTCGCGGACCCCTGGACCAAGGTCTTTTCTTTCGACCGGGGTAACGATTCGAAAAGCCTCGCATGGGAGACTCTCCCGGGAAAACCGCAGGAGGTGACGGCAGGACCAGCCGCTTTCTGCATCCCCGTCGAAGGGAGCGCCCTGATCGCCGATTCGCTCAATCTCAGGATCCTTTTCGCCCAGGCGTCCGGCACTCCGCGATCCCCGATAGACCTCGTTCCCGTTGCATCCCAGGCCGGATTCGCCGTGCCTGTTTCGGCGGGGGATATCGGCCTGTCGGGGGACGGGTCACTCTACGTTGCGGACCATTCCAACCGAACCGTCCACATATTCGACAAGGAAGGGAAGTATTCACGCTCCCTCCTCAACGCCTACGGAATGGGCAGGGCATTCCTTCAGATCGACCGCCTCCAGGTCGACGACAAGGGGCGGAGCTTCATCGAGGATCTGGCGGGCCTCAAAACCGTCATTTTCGGACCGGACGGCATTGTTTCCACTGTCCTTCCCGGTTTCACGACACTAGCCATCGACAGGAACGGAACCATCTACCGGGTGCTTTTCGAGGGCCAGTCGAGGGAGAGGAAGATCGAGATTTGCGATCCTTCGGGAAAGCCTCTTCGAACCCTCGGCAAGGTCTCCGGCAAGGTAGGAATCCTTTTCATCTACCCGATCGGGGTCAGTCCCGAGGGAAACCTCTTCTTATTCATCGCCTGTCCGGGAGGAAACGAAATCGTGGGTATGGACAAAGATGGAAAGGAGTTTCTCAGGGAAAAGGCCCCCCAGCCTCCCTCCTGGCCCGGATGCGGTTTTCCCTACCGTGTGGGCGGTGACGGGAATCTTTATGTTCTCGATGTGGGAAACCCCCTCACCGGAATCCGGAAAATCTGGCGGAATCGATGATCCCTGCTCGTTTTGCCCCCTTTCCGGGCCGCTGGTCATTTTTTCGCGGGTACGCTAAGAATAACTGATGGACGCGGACAGCCAACTGGTCCGGGAAATCCTGGATGGTTGCGATAAGAGTTTCCAGCTCCTGACCGAGAAATACGGCCGATTGTGCGTCCATTTTTTCCGGGCCCAGTTCCGCCTCGATTACGAAACTGCCCAAGACCTGACCCAGGAAGCCTTTTTGAGGGTTTTCAAGAGCGCGGATTCCTTCCAACCCGAAAGGGCGTTCAAACCATGGCTGCTCGGAATCTGCAGGAACATCGGTATCTCCCACGTGGTTTCCGCCGGCCGGAAAAAGATCCTCCCGGAACCCCGTGAAAAATCGACAGCTTCGTTCGAGCCGGAAATCGTACAGAAGATTTCCACCGAAGAGACGATCCGAAAGCTTCCGGAAAGGCAGGCGGAGATAGTTTTCATGCGATACTTCTGGGACCTCAACTGCGCCGAGATCGCCCAGACGCTGTCGATCCCGGTTGGGACGGTGAAAAGCGAGCTGTACTATGCGCGTTTGAGGCTGATGGAGCTATTCGGGGGAGAAGTGCCGGCATCGGAGAACTGATGAGGATGAACGTGGGGAAAAAACTTTCAACCGGAACCGGAAAACCGAAGGTATTGGTTGTCAGGAGGCGGAAACGTGATTGAAAAGTGCCCCCGACAGACGGAACTCGAAAGGCATTTCCTCACCGACGGGACTCCGGAGGAACTTCCTGACGGCGAAAAGGCTCATTTCGACGGATGCCGGGTCTGCCAGGGAATTTGGGAATCCTTCAGGAAGTTCGAGTCTGGCATGCAATCCCGCGTTCAGGAATCCCTTCGAAAAATCCACCCCCCCAGCCTCGAACCCCCTCAAAGGGAACGCTTCCCCGGCCAGGACCCGCTCCCCGACTGGTTCTCTTTTGGCCGGTTGGTGGGTGCACTGTCCTTCGTTATGATCGGTTTCATGGTTTTCACCTTTCTCGCACGCTCGAAGCCGACACCCTCGGGGAGAACTCCCGGAACCTCCTTGTACGTCTCCCGGGCCACCGTCCTCGAAGGTTTCTTCCTTCTTGGCAAAGACATGAAACTCTCTCCCGGAACCACCTTCGACCTGACGGGGGAGAATCTTTCATCACTGGGAAAGGCTGGGTTGCACCTTCCGAACGATATCGATATCTCCGCCAGCGACGCCGGTTTCCACTTTTCCGATGCCGGGATAGTCATCGGGTCGGGGAAGATCGAGGTCAGTGTCAACCGCAAGGGGACTGCATTCAGCGTCCGCACACCCTCCGTGACGCTGGGTGTCCTTGGAACCCGTTTCCTCGTCGATGTGAGGGAAACGGGGGAAACCAGGGTTGAGGTCTTTTCGGGGAGGGTGGAGGCCCGATCCGTTTCAAAGGGGACGTCAAAGATCCTTGGGGCAGGGGAGATCCTCTCCGTCCCTCCCACAGGGGATCTCACTCCCGTTTCTTCGGCACTGGTTCCACCCGACGCGTCCGGCCCGTTCGGTGTTTCTGCCTCATCGGGAGCCGCCGTTACAACTCCCATTCCCACGGTCTCCCCATCCCCGGTCTTTCCCGTTCCGCCCGAGAACGGCCACGACTCCGGGAACCCTCCTCCGGACGGAGGTGGTTCGGATGGAATCTTCGGAAAGAATTGAATCCAGATGAAAGCCTTCGACTGCCCCGGTTCCAGATCCGGGAGGAAGCCATCCTTTGCTCCCGGCCTTTTCCGGAACTCCTTCAAGGGCGGTTTCATGTTGTTCACCGTAATAGGAATCCTCGCGGTCATGTCGATCTTCTTCCTCGCGATCAACACCCTCTCCCGAAGCCAGGTCCAGGGAGCCAACCACTTCCTCGACGCGACGAGGGCTCTCGGCCTGGCCGAAGCGGGGGCTAAATGGGGAGTCACCGTCATCTCCCATGGGGGCATGGACGAGAGAAACTGGGAAAGGGATTATGTCCCGCCTGACTTCTACCGGAAACTTTTCGACGACCAGGCAAACCAAAGCCCAAGGCTTTCCATCAAGATTCCGGCGAACCTCAGGGAACAGGCCAGGGCCGTTGACGGAACCCTCGAGATCTGGGTCGAACTGGATGGGTTGAGAAGGCTCGCCCCTTCCGGTGGTTTTCCCGCGGACCCGAGGGAAAGGGTCGGAAAAGTGAAAGTCGAAGCCATCGCCACAATCAACCAGATCTCCCGAAAATACGCAATTACAAAGGGAATCAAGACATTCCTCATGGTCCACCCGCTGCTTGCGAAGTTCACCCTCTTCGTGAGGGAAAGGCACGATGACGACGACGTCAATTCGATTGTCCACACCACTGCGGGTTCCTACGAACTCGCTCTCGGGGGCAGTTCCATGGTCAGGCCGCTCGAGATCTTCAACTCTCCCGCTCCCTTGAACGTGGTGCAGCCCCGGCTCGATTTGGGAAAAATCCCCGACCTTGCCCAATGCTTCGAATCCTCCGGTTGGATTTTCCTCAACTCCGATGCCGAAAAGCAGCCATGGAACCTCAACCTCTCGGGAGCGACCCCCGACGGCGTCTACGATGACCGGGTGCTTCTGCGGTTCGGTCCTTACGACAAAAGCCGGGACTTCCAGGGAACTCTTCTCAACCCTGCCAGACAGCCCGCCCCCCACCAGATCACGGCCCTTTTCGAGAAGTTCGACGGGTTCAAGAAGGATTACACGATCTTCTCCGGAAACGGAACCATCGTTTCCCAGAGATTTCTCGACGTGAGATACCTTTTCGAGGATGAGGGAAGAGCCCCAAAATCATCGATCCTCAGGCTTTTCGGAACGGGAACCGAGTTCTGCCCAACGATGGTCTTCGGACCTGTCAACATGAGGTTCGTCAGGTTCAGGGCCATGAATCTCAGGCTTTCCCTAATGGATCAGTCCCGCCCGGGCGGACCTCCCCAGGTCATCGAGTTCTTCGAAGCGGGAATCCCCGGATACGGAGAGGGCCGGGGCGGGGTGGCGGGAAAACAGCGGTTCAAGGACGTTTTCCGAAGCCCACCGGGGCAGCCAAGGGACTACGGCCGGGATTACGAGGTCTACCGCGATCTTTTCCGAATCCCGAGGGGCGACACATTCCCTTCTCCCGGCGATGAGGATAGGGCTTTCGACAACGCATGGAAAGACTACGAGCCCGTGATGACGAACATCGCCACCGCCCCCTTCCTCGACAGTCTCGTCTACATGAAATTCCTCCCCGAAGAAGGAACGGCCTCCGACCCGGTTCCCAAGGAGTATGACACTTCCAGTGACCCCTTTCAGCAAGCGGCGTATCTGAGGAACGTCCCCTTCCTTTCGGGCACCATCACTCGCGATTCCGTCCGCCTGGGCAAAGGGATCGTCTTCAACCGGAAACGCTCCAGGGATGGGAACGTGACGACGGAAACCGCTTTCGAAAAGCCCCTGGTGGAAGCCGATGCGAGGGCCTTTCTCAACAAGTTCACCTCCGTTTACGGTGATTTCGGCAGGTTCAAGGCAGAAAACCTGAAAGACGGAGTCCTCAACGTGGGGGGGATAATCCACACTGGAGGGGACGGAATACTCATCGACGAGCCTGTCAATGTCACCTCGGGAGGGGTCCTCGTCACCAGCGGCGATATCGTTATCAATTCCAGGGTTTCCACAGCCGACGGGGAGGTCCTGACACTGGTCACCAGCCGGAACATCAAGATCGGCACGGACCAGGAGGTCGAAGCCCAGCTGATCTGCCTGAACGGTTCGTTTTCCGGATCCGGATTCAAGGTCTTTGGGGGGTTGGCAACTGCCAGAATGAACCTCCCGGGAATGATCGGAGACAAAACCAAGCAGATCCGCTTCAATCCCGAAGCTGATCCGCTTGCAGCCAACATGAACCTTTACCGGTTCCGGGTCTCCGGGGACGAGGAGGTCACCATTGGAACGGCCCAATGAGGTGCTTGAACGATTCCCGGGAAACCGGCGGGGGGTGAGCCTTGCCGAACTGATTGTCGCGGTCGCCATCCTTTCCCTCCTGGCGGCGGTCTTCTTAAAATACCAACGCGAATCGGGCCACCGGACCGAAGGGGACAGCGCTTCAGCCGCGTACTACACCGATCTGGGGTTCTTCCTCGAACAGTTCCATACCGATACCAGATCAGCGTTCCGCATCAGGGCAATTCCGGGCGGATGCACCATGGAAACGCGACATGGGAGTTCCGTATCCGAGATCACCTACAAGCTGGCCGCCGAAAACACGATCCTGAGGTGCTACGGAAATGCCACAAAGACCTTCAGGTTCAGTTCCCCAACGAAGGAACAGCTCAAATTCGTATTCGAGACCAAGGAGGAAACGCCATGAACCGGAGGCCGGAGACGAGCCCCACGATGGGGCGAATGTGCCCGAAACGCCAGGATGGCGCAGTCCTTGAGGGCACGACGGTCGCGCCGCCCCCCCCAACGTTCAAGGCGGGAGCCTGGCCGCAAATGCTTGCCGTTATGACCCTTTCGGCGTTCCTCTTTGGGGGTCCTTCGATGCCTCCTGCGTATGGAGAAGGAGTCGCCGTGAAGGTCGGGTTCGAGGGCCATGAGGTCGAACTTGATGCCCAGCCCGGACTCCCCGCCACCCTGACTTCCCCGATGCCCGCAGAGGATGACCCTGGTTTGGAAAAACTCCTTCCCCGGTCCCCCAACAACGAAACCGCGGCCGCGCCTGTCCAGAAGTCTTTCGAAACGGGAGGAAAACCCAAGACGTCAGGGAACAAGGTTTTCAAGCATGACGGCCTGGAACTCCCACCCTCGAATTTTCTCCCGGGAGACACGATGGGCGAGTTGACCGCCACGGGGAGGGTTGCAGTCTATGGAATCACTTTCGCGATCAACAGCGCAAACATCGAACCGACTTCGATTCCATCCCTGGACCGGGTTCTCCGGCTTCTCCAATCGAAGATGGACATGAAGCTTATCATCGAAGGACACACGGATGACTCGGGCGAGGCCGATTTCAACTTCTGGATATCGGTGGAACGGGCCGAAGCCGTAAAAAGATGGCTGATCGAACGCGGGATCGATCCGGCGCGTCTCCGAGCGATGGGATACGGGGAAACCGCCCCCCGCGAGGACAACGCCAATGCCGAGGCAAAGCCCCGAAACCGTCGGGTGGAGTTCGTGGTCGACAAGTAAGGGGGAAGCTTGAAAAGACGAAGGCGGACAGGGTTTTCCATAACCGAGGCGATGATCGCGTTGTTCGTTCTCGCCTGCTTTTTCATCCCTCTTTTCAGGCACTTCACCTCGGTTCGCATGATGTCCCTCGCTGCCAGGGATTCGGTCATGGCGAACTCGCTCCTGCTCACGCTCATGGGAAAACTTCAGTCGGTGCGTTTCGATGCGCTTTCCAACGAACACCCGGTCGCCCAGGCCATTGCCGGCCGCACACACGTCATGGGCCGTGTCGAATACACGGTCCAGGTTAACATCGACTTCGGAAAGGACCGCCGGATCAAGGTCATCGACCTTACGGCGGAGTTCCGCATTCCAGGGGTCTCGAAAGACCTGGGAAAAAGGAGCCTCCGGATGCGGTCATTCGTATTCCGGGAGTTCGCGGGATGACCCCGACCGCAATCGGACGCAGGGGGATGACCCTCATCGAGGTTCTCCTGGCGGCAATCATCATCGGGATGATCTCGACGCTTTTCATGTTCCTGCTCCGGCGGGGGGGAAGGGAACAAGCTGAACAGGCCGCAGCCACCTCCATCCAGACCGGCTTCCTGAGTCTTTGCGACCAGCTCGAACGCGACCTCGCGGGGGCGCACTCGATCCAACCTGACCCGGCCGGAACAGGTTCCGGCGGTGGCGGTCCGGGCGGGGGACGATTCACCGAGTTCGTCGTTTACGGCCCCCTGGAGAATGGAGCCCGATCCATAGTCTCCTTCACGGCGAATTCCGGATCGAGAACGGTCCTTCGCTCGGAAGGGGGGAATCAGAAAGCATTTTCATTCTTCTCCGACAAGACGGTCCACCGAAATTTCGATATTTCGTTCTCACTCATCGGAACCGAATCCCTGAAGGTTTCGGTCAAGGCGGGGGGAAGCAGCCTGATCGACCTCCAGCGGGAGATTCCTGTCCGCCGGGCACCGGGCAACGTGACCTCGGGAGAGGGGTTCTTCCGGCCCCCGCCCCGGTGATCCCGGAACGGTTTTTCCGCGATCGGTCTCAGTCGAGGATGAAACCTCCGGTGTCCCCTCCTGTCCACATCCGGCCTTTATGGGCAGGGAAAAACGTGTCGCACAGCCGCAACAGGAAGGGGTTCCTCGTCTCGTCATCGCAGGGCGGATACCCGAGTGGGATGAAGATCCGGCCTTCATACCGCCCCCGGACCCTGATCAGGCCGGCAACATTGATTCCATCGCCGACAGAGTAGGCCGTGTTTTCGCTGTCCCTGGTGTAGACCGCGATGTACCCGCCATCATCCCCAGTGTAGAAGTTGAAGAAGGGGACGGCCCTGCCATTGGCATTGAAATACCCCGGTCTTCGGGGGTTCGCAAAGGTTTCCTCCCCATCTTCATCGGCAACCTCGTCGGTTGCCCTTTCTCCGGCGAGAGTGGCCTCGATTGCCTTCTCCACGCCGGCATCGGGATGTCCCCTCCATGCCACGAGACCATCCCGGCCGATCACCACCGCGAATGGAATCTCGGACACGCCGAACTCCTCACCACTCGGACAACCCGCTCCAAGCGGCCAGCTCATCCCGTTTTTCGCGGCGAACTCACTCGCAGTCTCGAGGTCCTCGTTTGTAAGGGAAACAAGGACAAGGCCCTTCTTTGCATACTTCCTGTCCAGTTCGGCGTATTGGGAAGCCCACGTCCAGCAGGGGGGACACCAAGTTCCCCAGAAGTCCAGGACGACGACCTTCCCTTTCAGTTCATCGAGGGAGATGGGGCTGGAGTTCAGCCAGCCGTATGCCGAGATGGCCGGGGGCCGCGCTCCGACTTCGATTTCGACTTCGGCAAAGACTCCGGGGGACATGAACCCCAAGACAAGGACACAAAGCAGGAGACAGGATTTTCTCATGGTTCTTCCTTTCGCGATTCTTCTTTGACCAGGGGTATTCTTATCCCACACACCTCGTTTTGGCAACCGCCCTTCCCAATCTCGGGAAAAACCGCGATGGTTCAGGGTTTTCTCGTTCTTGCGAAAAGCAAGTCTATGCTATATTTTTTGGGGACCAACTCGATACCAAAGAACGAGGCATTCGAGCCATGACGGAAAAGTTGCTGGAAGTCCGCGAGATATCGAAATTCTACGGCAAGGTCCCTGCCTTCGAGGCCCTTTCACTTTCGGTCGAAAAGGGCGAGATCTTCGGCTTGTTGGGGTTGAACGGCGCTGGAAAAACCACGCTTTTCAAGTCGATCCTGAATCTGGTGAAAATCTCCTCCGGAGAGATCCTTTTCTTGGGAAAGCCCCTTGCCTCCGACTTCATCCATGAAAAGGTCGGTTACCTCCCCGAACTTTTCGTCCCCCCCGGCGAACTGACCGGCCGGGAGTTCCTCAGCCTTCTCGGTTTTTCCATTTCGGTCCCCTCCGAGCGTGTCCGGGGCCTTCTGGAAAAAACGGGTCTCGACCCATCCAAGAGGATTGGAGACTATTCCCGGGGGATGATCCAACGTCTTGGGTTGGCAGTCGCATTGTTGAAGGATCCCGAATTCGTGATGCTTGACGAGCCCACCCTGGGACTCGATCCCATCGCCCAGCAGCAAATGCTCGAGTGGCTCAGGGAGCTCCACGGCCAGGGGAAGACGATTCTATTCTCCTCCCACAACCTCTTTCACATGGAGAAATTGTGCCACAGGGTTGCCATCATGCACCGCGGGGGAATCCGTTTCGCCGGCCCTGTGGCGGAGTTCCTCGGGAAACATAGTACCACCTCCCTCGAGGATGGATTCCTGAAGGAGGTGGATCACCATGCGTAAGCTCGTTTCCATCGCCGCTATCGGGGTCTTTCAGGGAATCCGGGCGCAGACGTTCTGGATTTCAGGTCTCCTCTGCGCTTTCCTCCTCGCGATCACTTTCCTGCTGCGTGTCCTGACAATCGGAGAAACCGGGGTCGTGCTGAGGACGGTCTGCCTTTCGGCCATGGAGTTGAGTTCCTTGCTCCTCGTGGTTTTCGGTTTCGTTTTCGGTTTCTTCAAGGAGCGTGATAGTCGGCTGCGATCGATCTATCTGACCTATTTTTCCCCATCCCAGTACCTTCTCGGAAAGCTGGCCGGAATCTGCCTGGTCGTCGCGATGTATCTGGGAGTCACATCCCTGCTCGGAGGAGCGCTCCTCCTCTTTGAAGGCGCATTGTCATGGAGTTTTTTCCTCGGAGCATATTCGGTTTTCCTCAAACTCTGCATCCTTTCGGCCTTCTGTCTGCTTTTCTCCTGCCTTTTCGAATCTCCGATAATGGCTTCGCTCGTGACCGTTTTTTCCTATGTTGCCTGTGAGTTGTCCTATTACTCACTGTCGGTGATGAACACCTCTCAGATCGAATGGGTGAAGTGGTTCTACCGTGTGATCTACCATCTCCTTCCGATGACGGACAAACTCGACCTGAAGTATCAGGCGATCCACGGGCTTGCCGTTCCAGGCTCGTATCTTTTCGAAATCTCGGTTTACGTTCCCGCCTACATGGCGGTCCTTTTTCTCCTTTCGGTCTGGGCATTCACCGCAAAGGGGGACTGAGACAAGATGTCCCAGAGCCAACAAGGTGTCCGTCGGCCCTGGTCAGGGGGACTTGTCGGAGTCTTGCTCTTTGCCCTTGCCCTCGAACTTGGAATCTCCCTTCATCTTTTCTACCTTCCTCCTGTTGAACGGACCCCGCATCATTTCGTCCCTTCACCGGATTACGTAAAGTGCCTGAGCGGAACCTTCCGTCCACTTTTCGCCCAGATGTTCTTCATGAAGGGAGTTCTCGAGACCGCGCAAAAGACGTCGGAGAAGCTCGATTTCCTGTTGGCACTTTTCCAGGCGAGCATCCAGCTCGATCCGAGATTGACCGACGCCGCATTCTTCGGAGGCGTGGTCGTCCCGAAGACCAACCAGGAAATGTCGCGCGGAATCGCCCTTCTGAGGGAGGCAGCTTCCCTCTCACCTTCCGAATGGCGCTTTCCATACTGGATCGGGATCGTCTTCCTTCAAATGGAAGACTACCTCAACGCGGCAGAGAATTTCCGCCATGCATCCGAGCTCCCCGATTCCCCCGCCTTCCTGAAAACCAACCTCGCCCTGCTGTATTTCCAGGCCAACAGGCCGGAGACTGCGCTCAAGTATTTCGAGGGCCTGGGCGATTCGGTCAAGGATCGTGGGACCCGGGAGGCGATCCAGGCCCGCATCGATTGGTTGAAATGCATCATCCTTCTCGACGGGAAGGTTAGCGAATTCCAGGCATCCCACGGGCGCTGGCCGTCCCACCTCGACGAGTTGGTACAAAAGGGACTTCTCAAGGAGATCCCCCCGGATCCCTTCGGGGACGGTTTCTACCTCGACACCTCGGTCGCTTCGGAATCGAAGGGGTGCAGGGTAAAAAGCTGGTTCTGACCTTTTTCCCCGAAAGGGACTTTTCCAACGAAAGGGGCGACGATGGTTGAGGGGAATGGAACGGGGCGCAGGAAAAGGGTCCTCCGGGCGCTGGCAATTGGTGTCTGGCTCTTATTGGCGGTCCTGGCATGGAACTTCCTCTGCTACCTCACGGATCTCATCATCAGGCGTCCGACCATACCCCAACCTGCAAGAATCCAGGAGAAGGCGACTGCGGAGTTTTCCGCCCGAAACCCCCGGGGGCAGATGATCAAGGGGTGGTACTACCGTGGGAAACCAGGGGCGGCCGCGCTCCTGCTCTGCCACGGTCATGCGGTCGATCACCACGAACTTTCCGATGTCTTCGCTTTCCTCCAACCGCTCGGCTTCGACATCTTCTTCCTGGATTTCCGCGCGCACGGTGAGAGCGAAGGTGAATTCACCTCCATCGGCCGTGAGGAGTGGGAAGATATCGATGCAATCCTGACCGAAGCGACAAACCGGGGGTTCCTCGCCACCTCGACCCCGCTGGCCGCATATGGCCGCTCGATGGGGGCCGCCACTCTGGGAAACGGGGGGCGCCGTCTCCCCAGAATTGGGGCTTTCATCCTGGAGTCCATGTTCTCCGAGTTGAGGACCATCGCGGCAAACGATTTGAAGCACCTTCTCTCGCTTCCGGATTGCTTCCTGGTCGACCTCGTCTTCTGGAATGCCGAGTATCGTTCCGGCCTGCTCTACTACCCCAACAAGCCCAGTGAGGAGATTGCCTCCATCCATCCCCGACCTCTTCTGCTGATCCACGACGCCCTCGACCCGAGGGTCACTCCCGAGAATTTCGCCCGGCTCACGGTGGTCGCGAGCTTTGCCACCGCGCTCGTTTTCCCCGATTCGGGCCACATCCAGGCTCACCGCCGCGACCCCCAACGCTTCGAAAGAGAGTTTTTGGGCTTTCTCGCTTCCGCAGGAATCCGTATTCCCTGAACGATCCAGAT
>CAYRYU010000065.1:35345-38655 GCA_964428355.1 uncultured bacterium | reverse complement strand
GCGGTGATGTTCTCATCGATCATGGCCTTGAACTGGAACCGAAGCTGGGTCTGGGTCTGGACGTTGTTGGCGTTTCCGATGTTGGCGATGACGCCACCGGGAACTCCGGTCAGAACGTTGTAGTCCCGATTGTGGATGAGGGAGCTGTGGCGGACGAGCATATCGCCGCTGAGCTTGACCTTCTCCATGCCGCCCTTCGCCATGTAGTCCTTGATGCCCTCGACGTCTTTCTTCAGGGTGGAGACGTCTTCTTTAACGACCTGCATGTCGTCTTCGAGAGCCGTGACCTTGACGCCAAGGAGAGCCAGCTCGTCGGCGAACTCGACGGTCAGTTTCTCGAGGGTCTGGAGGTCGGACTTGGTGACGAGATTCGTGCCGATGCCCTTCTCGAGCATCTGCTCGACATTGGCGAGCATCTTGGCGACGATCATGGCCAGAGCGTAGCGGGTGACGTGCTTTTCGCCCTTGTAGGTGCCATCAGGGTAACCCTGGATGATCCCCTTGGCGGCGAGCTTGTTGACCGCATCATACGCCCAGTGGGAAAACGGGACGTCGGAAAATGGATTGGCGCTGACCACGACGGTGGTGAGCACGAGTGCGAGAACTAGAGCGATTCGTTTCATTTAAATTCCCCCTTTTAGGTATTCGTTGAGTTTTGAGATTTTGGTTTGGGGGCTTTCGATTCGCTTGTTCCCTCTTTGGTATCCCGTTACTCTTGAAGTTTCCACGTTTCCTTCAGTTTCGGAGCTACCCTTCAGAAACTTGCTCATTTCCAGCCTACCCGGTGAGATTTCGGCCTCATCGTCCAGGCTACCTAATCAGGTGTCACCTCCTTCCGTTGCACCTGAATGATGAATTCGGCGTAAACCTCGGAGCGAGAGTATATTAAAGGACATTTCAAAAGTCAAGAAAAAATTTCCCTGGGGATTGCCACCGAGCCACCGAGGCACCGAGGTACCCGATGACGACAAGGTTTGTACATTTCTTTGGCTCACAAAATGAACCTTCTGATTCCGTCCTTCAACAGCCGGGAATTGAAATTGATAAGAAGTCCGACTCTCTTCCCGGTCACTTTCAGGTAGGTTAACAACTGTGCTTCGAAAACCCTGTCGAACCTTTCTACACTCTTGATTTCCAAGATCACCTTTTCCTCGACCAGGATATCCACACGGTAAGACCCGACGTCGGCACCTTTATAGGTTACGGGAACCTCGATTTGCCTTCGGAAGGCGATCCTCCCGAGTTCGAGTTCCCTGCAAAGAGCCATTTCGTAAACCTGCTCGAGAAGCCCAGGGCCTAACGCCCTATGGACTTCAATGGCACAACCGATCACTTTTTCGGTGATTTCATCCAGTTCCAATAGCTCGGTGTCTCCGTGGCTCTGTGGCTTCATCCGGTCCTTTCCTCGGTGAGGTGGTTTTGGAGGAGGTAGCGTTCACCGATCAGGAGGGCGGCGTAATCGTCGATCGGACGGTCGGGAAGCTGGAGACTGAGGGGAACGAACCGCCATATGCCGGTGGGAGGGTTGTCCGCGAAGTATCTTGCCCTGGCTTCGTAGGTGGTGTTCTTCTCATCACCGATCCGGATCGGTACGTCGAGGCCGAGATCCTCGACCAGGCGGGCGACCACCCCTGCTCCGGTTCCTCCACCCAAAACGATCGCTTCGGGAAGGGGATCGCCGCAAAGCCGCTGGAGAAGCCTGTGAACCTCGCTCAAGAACACGACCCCTTTTTCACCGGCACGAAGGTCGAAAAACACGATCGCATATCCGCATTTTTCGGATCCGGGGTCAATGGAAAGGATGTAGCGCATGACGAATATTCATATTTTCTCTACCTCCCTATCGACTCCCAGTCTCAGGGAGTTGAGCCCCTCAATGAGTAGTTTTTCTTTCCCCCATTATTTTCCAACATGCTTTAGGGTTGCCACGGAGACACCGAGTCACTGAGCCCCCCATTATGAATTGGTCATATGGGGATGAAAAACTTATGGTCCTTCTCTGTGACTCGGTGTCTCGGTGGCAACTTTGGGAAGGTGGGAGCTTCTAGTCGGGAAGGAGGACGTAGACCGAGATGGTTTCGGTCTTTCCGCGGATGGGGATGTTCTTGCGAACCTCGTGTTTCCCTTTCCAGGCCTTGAGGTTCTTGAAACACGACTCGGTAGCGAGGATTTCCCCGCCGAGCGCCATCGCGCACAGCCGGGAGGCCAGGTTGACCCCGTTTCCGACCGCGGTGAAGTTGGACAACTTCGTCGACCCGATGTTGCCGACGACCACGTCCTCATACGAGATTCCGATTCCGATCGAGAAAGCCGGGATTCCCTGGCCGACCCATTTCCGCATGTTCTCCTGGACCATCGTCTGGATCTCGAACGCGGCTTTAACCGCCGAATCGGCGGGATCCCCGAACCGGACGGGCGTCCCGAAAAGGACCATGGCCCCATCTCCCAGGAACTTGTCCATGGTTCCCTTGTTCTTCATAATGATCTCGGTGAACTGGTCGAAATAGAGGTTCAGAAGATCGACGACCCTTTCCGGATTGATCGTTTCGGCGATCCTGGAGAAGCCACGCACGTCGGCGAAAAGGATGGCTATCTTCTGGACGGAGCCTCCGAGCTTCAACCCCGCGGGATTGGACTCGATGTGCTGGATGATCTCCGGGGCGACCATGTGGTAGAAGAGGTTCTTGACCTTGGCCAACTCCTGGGTCTGCTTGTTCAGGGCGGTCTTCCGCTCCTCGAGGATGAGGGCGTTCGTCGTCACGAGGCCCAGCAATCCCGAAACGACATGTACGAGCTCGACATCGTCATTTCCCTGGAAAATGTTCCCGGAATAGGCACAGATCACGATGATTCCCTCGACCTTGTCCCTGATGCGCACCGGGCACGCGATCCGGACGTCGGAAATCACTCCCCGCCGTTCCATGTAGGCGAGATCGTCGGTCTTTTTCAGGTCCGCCACGCTGAGGGGAATTCCTTCCCGGGCCACGAGGTTGATCAGGGACTCCTCGTCGAAGGGGACTTCGGGAACCCTGTTCTCGGGAAACCCCTTGGAAAGCGTGACGCTCCATCCGGTTTTCGAGCGGACGAGGACAGCCCCTTTCTTTATTCCGAGCGAGTTGTCGAGGAGATCCCAGGCTCTGGGAAGAACCTGACCACTTTCGAGACACCCCACCAGGGCTTTCAACCGTCCCACCATGGCGTGGGTCTGGTCGATCTGTTCGGTCAGCTTGACCCTGACCGAGTCCCGTTCCCCTTCGCTGCGACGGAGTTTGTCTTTCAGTGCGGCGCATTCCTTCTTGAGTTCCTCGAA
>CAYRYU010000065.1:27295-35245 GCA_964428355.1 uncultured bacterium | reverse complement strand
CTTCCGGTCCGTGCAGGGGATCAGAATCTGGGAAATGATCATCTTCAGGCTGCTGGAAAGCATGAAGCGGATCCCCTCCCGCTGGTGTGAGGGAAAGATGTTTATCAGGCGGGTAAGGCTCTGGACCGCGTTCGAGGTGTGGAGAGTCCCGAACACGAGGTGGCCGGTCTCTGCTGCCTTGAGGCTGGTTTCGACGGTCTCCTGGTCCCGCAGCTCCCCGATGACTATCACGTCCGGATCCTGGCGGAGCGACGATGTCAGGCCAGTTCCAAAGTCGGGAGTGTCATCGCCGACCTGTCTCTGGCTGATGACGGAGTTTTCATACCTGGGAAAAACATACTCGATCGGATCTTCGATGGTGATGGCATGAATCGCGCTGCTCTTGGCGATCATGTTCAAGATGGCGGCGACCGTGGTCGATTTGCCGGAGTTGGTGGCCCCGGTCACGAGAATCAGGCCCCGGTTGATCTTCTTGAGTGCATCGACCGTATCCATCGCGAACCCGAGTTCCTGGGGTTCGTGGAGTTTCGGTGGTACAAGACGGATCGAGATCGCGAGCGAGTTGCGCTGCAGGAAGACGTTCATCCGGACCCGGCAGAGGTCGGGGAGGTCGAGGGAAAAGTCGGTCTGCCCCTGGTTCCGGAAGATGCTGATCTTCTCCTTGTCGAGGATCTCGAGAACGACCTTCTCGAGTTCCTTGGGCGAAACGGGGGGAAGGTTGATCCTCTGGATCCGGCCCCCGATGCGAAACACCGGCGGGAAGGCGGCTTTCAGGTGGACATCGTAGGCTCCCATGTCGAGAGCCTTTTTCACGAGGTCCTTCAGGAACTCGTGCATATGATGCCTTTCCGGGTGAACATCGAGTACAACGCCTCGGGATCGGGACTGTAGGGGAGAGCTTCTTCCGGTGTGATCCGGTGGAGGGAAACCAGCTGCTCGAGTGACGCATTCATCGAGATCATCCCCGACTCGCGACTGGCTTCCAGGAACATCGGAATCTGCTCGTGCTTTTCGCTCCGGATCAGGTTCGCGATCGCGGGGTTGTTGAGGAGGATCTCGCGCGCGGCCACACGCTGGGCAGGGTCATCCTTCGATGGAATCAATGCCTGCGCCACGATTCCAAGGAGAACCGATGCGAGCTGCTCCCGGATGAAGGTGCGCGCCTCTGCGGGAAAGACGCCAAGGATGCGCTCGACTGCGGAGGCGGAAGTGCTCGCATGGAGGGTCGATATGACCATGTGTCCGGTTTCCGCCGCGACCAGGGCGAGCTCGATGGTCTCGATCTCGCGCATCTCACCTACCATGATGATGTCGGGGTCTTGACGGAGGGCCGCCCGAAGAGCCTGCGGGAAGGAAAGGAAATCCTTCCGGTACTCCCTCTGCAAAAATTCGCTTTTTTCGTCCCGGAACAGGAACTCGATCGGGTCCTCGAGGGTGATTATCCTCAGATTCTGCGAAAGATTGATGTTTTCGAGCAACGCCGCGATGGTAGTGCTTTTCCCGGAGCCTGTCGGGCCGCAAAGGAGGACCAGACCGGCTTCATACATGGTGAGATCAACGATCTGGGGTTGGAGCTGGACCGTGGCGATCGTGGGCAGCATGAACGGGATCTGCCTGAAAACGAAGGCCAGTTCGCCCCGCTGCTGGAAACAGTTCACGCGGAACCTGCTCACCCCGGGGAGGGAAACCGAGTAATCAACATCTTTTCGGGTCTCGAAAAGCTTCTGGATGTTCTGGGTCGCGGTCGAATCGAGGAACTTCTTCAATTGGGCCCCAGTGAGCGGAAGAGCGGAGGAGATCGTCAGCTTGCCCCCCACCCGGAAGATCGGGGGGAAATTCGTTTTCAGATGAACGTCCGACGCATTCAGTTTCTTCGAAAGCGTCAGTATTTCCGCGAGTTGTTCATCCATATTCTTGTGCGAAACTGTACGGCAAGGGTCTCACTTCACACCTGTCCATCTATGTTTCGATTCTCCCAGATCGAGAAAAGCTTGTCAACGAAAAGAAAAAGGGGGAAAAAAAGGGGGAAATGGATTTCAATTCCCAGGAGCGAATCTGCCGCCACCCTTTTCAGTATTTATTTCCCCAATGGTCTCTGGTATAATCCATCGATCCGACCCTGGAGGAAGCAAATGCGCCTGGTTACCGCCGCCGAAATGAAATCGATCGACCGGCATGCCATCGAGAAGATGGGGATACCGAGCCTGCTTCTTATGGAAAACGCAGGGCTCAAGATCCTGTTCGCCCTCGAGAAGGCTCTGGGCGGGTTGAGGGGAAAGCGTTTCACGATCGTTTGCGGCCGCGGCAACAACGGCGGGGACGGCCTCGTCATCGCGAGACATCTTTTCAACTCCCGGGTGAACATCGATGTCTACCTCGCCTGCCACCCCAGCGAGCTTTCCCCGGACGCTTCCGCGAATTTCAAGATGCTCGAGGCGGCTGGGTACAAATGCTCAACGTTGAGGGGTTTCGACGAACTCGACAGGTTCAGGGCATCGCTCGAGTTCAGCGATTTCGCAATCGACGCCATTTTCGGAACCGGGTTTTCAGGGCAGATCGAAGGATTTCCCCGGGAGATCGTCCGGGTCCTGAACGCCTGCCGTGCCCGCCGAATCTCGGTGGACCTCCCCTCCGGACTTTGCGGAACGACCGGAAAGGCTTCCATGACCACGGTCAAAGCCGACATCACGATCACCCTCGGTGCGCCGAAAATCGGGCTTTTCGTTCCCCCCGGCAGCGAATACTCCGGAGAAGTTTGGGTGGCCGACATCGGGATTCCACCCGCCTCCTACGACTCAGTCCCGGGATCCGCAACTCTCCTGACGCAAGACTACGTTTCCCCGCTCCTTCCTTCGCGACCCGAGCAATCCCACAAGGGAATTTTCGGCCACCTTCTTATCCTGGCGGGCTCGACCGACTTCCAGGGCGCTGGAGTCCTGGCATCCTACGGTGCGCTCCGGTCCGGAACCGGCCTCGTTACCCTCGGCCTTCCGGCTGCGCTTTCGAGGGAAATCTCCTGCGAGATCCTTCCCGACCTCATCCTTCGGCGGTTCGGCGACCGGGAGGGAGGGTTCAGTTTCGGAGAAGACGAGATCAGGGGCTTTTCGGGATTATACCGCGCAGTGGTCGCCGGACCCGGCTGGGGCCGTTCCCCGGGCCGGAAAATTGCCCTTGCCACTTTGATGAGCCATTGGCCTGGCCCTCTCCTCCTCGATGCCGACGGCATCCTGGCGATGCAGGATTCGGGGATCACCCCGGGACGGGGCTCTGACCTGGTGCTTACCCCGCACATCGGAGAGATGTCGCGGCTATGCGGAAGCACGATCGCCCAGATCCAGGAAGACACCGTCGAAATTGGAAGAGCCTACGTGAAGAGGTTCCCCTGCGTCCTGGTCCTGAAGGCGGCAACCACTTTCATCTTCGCTCCCTCCGGCCACATCTTCATCTCCAACCGCCCCAACTCGGGGATGGCCAAAGGCGGTTCGGGAGACCTCCTCGCCGGTCTGATCGGAGGCCTCATGGCCCAAGGCCTGGGAGGTCTGCAAGCCGCGGTCACCGGGGTCTTTTTACATGCCGAAGCGGGGGAGCTCGCCCGGAAGGAGTTGGGAGCCGATGCCATGACGGTCTCCGAGGTCGCCTCCCTCATTCCCAAGGCTTTCCGGAAACTTCGCGGGGAGTTTACGCCCCGCGAAAACGGCGCATTTCCAGGCCAATCCCCCGCCGGAACCCACCCCGGATCCTCCGGGTATCCCGCTTGATATCCCTCACGTTTTTCGGCTCGGGGAGCGATGGGAACTCCGCGTTGCTCGAGTTTTCGGGGCTTCGTTTCCTTCTCGACGCAGGGTTGAGCCTTCGCCGGATCGAGGAGGGCCTCAGGGGAAACGGACTGAGCCTGGAAGACCTCAACGGGATCTTCATCACCCACGAACATGATGACCACATCAAGGGGCTCGGAAAGCTCGTGAAGAAGTGCCGCGCCCCGATTTTCGCATCCCCCGGAACCTCCAGGGCCCTGCGCGATCGCGGCTACGAGGGGCCTGAACCGGTGCATCTGATCCCGGGCAAGGAAACCTCGCCCGATGGTCTGAGGGTCTGGCCGTTCGCGGTTCCCCACGACGCCGCCGAACCCCTTGGACTCCGATTTGAGTTCCGGGGCGCAGTCCTGGGAATCGCCACCGACCTCGGGCATGTCTCCTCGGAGATACTGCCTTTCCTTACCGATTGCGACCTGCTGTGCCTCGAGAGCAACTATGACGAGAAGATGCTGGCGGCGTGTCCGTATCCCTATTGGTTGAAGAAACGGATCGCCGGACCGCTCGGGCATCTGTCCAATCCCGGTGTCCGGACGGTCCTTTCACGCCTTCGGAAGCCCCTTTCCCACCTTGTACTGGTTCATCTGAGCCGGGAATCCAACACACCGGAAACCGCCCTTGCGAATATTCTTCCCATGCGCCTGATACCCCACCTGACGGGCACTCTCCTGACCGCGGCAGAGCGCCAGACGGCCACGCCAAGGATCACTTTCCCCACCCGATCCCGGAGAAAATCCGTTTCCCCTGCTGTCAGGCCCATTCAGGGCCGGTTCGATTTTTTCGCTATGGAAGGAGCCTGACCCTTCGGATCCGCCCGGGCCACCGAAGGTATCTTCAGAATGCATCTGGACATTCTCATGGTGGGCAAGATCGCCGAAAAGCCCTATCGGGAGCTGATCGATGGATATCTCGGACGATGTTCGTCCAGGCTTCAGGTCAGGGTCCTGAACTGTCGCGACCAGGGGGAAATGGAAAAGAAGCTCGGACCCGGCGACCACTCCATCGCCCTCGATGAACGGGGAAGAACCTTCGATTCGCAGGGCTTCGCCGGCTGGCTCCGAAACCACCTCAACCGGGGCGCAAACAGGATCTCCTTTCTGCTGGGCCCCGCAGAGGGCCTTTCCGGCAAGCTCAAATCGAGGGCGACCGAGACGATAGCCCTTTCACCAATGACGCTGAACCATCAACTCGCGATGCTCGTCCTGGCGGAGCAGCTCTACCGGGGAATCTCGATCCTTTTCGGGGAGCCGTATCACAAACCATGATCGGAATCTCGCCCAGAAACTTCCAGCACCTGGAAGATTACATCTACGAGTTCTCCGGGATCGTCCTGCATCGGGTCCCCGAAAAGGGGGTCAGGGAAAGGATAGTCCAACACATCAACTCCCTCAACATCCGGAAGTTCGACGATTATCTCCTCCTGCTCAAGAGCCCAAGCGGAGAAAGGATCCGGGACGAACTCATGGCGAGGGTTACCATCGGCGAAAGCTTCTTCTTCAGGAACCCCTCCCAGTTCCGGTTCCTCGCCCAGGAGGCGTTGCCAGCCATTTTTTCGCGGAAGAAGGCCGCAGGACTCAACCAGATCAAGATATGGAGCGCGGGTTGCTCGACCGGGGAGGAGGCATATTCCCTGGCCTACATCTGTGACTGGTTCCACGGGCGGAATCCCGGCGTCCTGTTCGAGATCGTCGGTTCCGACATCAACATGAAGAACCTCGAGAAAGCACGGCAGGGGTCGTTCCGCGAGCGGTCATTCCGCCGCCACTCCGCTGATTTCGAGTCGGAGTTCGGAACCCCGCTCGCCATTCCGGTCCCTCCCGACCGGCAGGTCGAACTTCGCCTGCAGAATATCGTCCAGTTCAAGTTTCTCAACCTAAAAGATCTGGAAAGCTTGAAAACCCGAAGCGGGTCCGATATCATCTTCTGCAGAAACGTTTTGATCTATTTCGACGAAAGCTTCCGCGGCCACTTGATTCATACCTTCCATCAGCTTCTGAACCCCGGGGGACTACTCTGCCTGGGTGAGAGCGAAATGGTGCCGCCCCCGCACGAAGGCTTCGAGCTCGTTTCCTGCCTGGGGGCCTATGCCTACCGCAAGGTCGATCCGACGGAGCCCGGGGAATGAATCAGCCACGCCCTATCAGGGTCTTGATCGTAGATGATTCCGCCTTCATGAGAACCGCCCTCGAGCGGATGCTCAAGGAGGATCCGTTCCTCGAGATCGCCGGGTCGGCTTCGAACGGCCAGGAGGCGATAGAGAAGGTCCAGAGGGTCAAGCCCGATGTCGTGACCATGGATGTGGAAATGCCGGTCATGGACGGTCTCCACGCGTTGAAGGAGATCATGCGGCTCCACCCGGTTCCCGTCGTTATGGTGAGTTCCCTTACCCAGGCGGGGGCGAAGGTCACCCTTGATTCCCTCGATCTGGGGGCGGTCGACTACCTGGCCAAACCCGGTTCAACGCTGTCCACAAATATCCTGAGCCTCAAACAGGATCTTCTGAACAAGATCCACGCCGCCGCCGCAAGCGTTCCCAGGGTTCCGCGACTTTCGAACCTGCAGATAAGCCCCAAAAGGGCCTCCGGGATCAAGGAGCCCAACACCAACATCGATTGGGTGGTCGTGATCGGAGCCTCCACCGGCGGGCCCCCGGCGATCCAGTTCATCCTGAATGCACTACCCGCGAGCATTCCCGCTCCGATCGTGATCGCCCAGCACATGCCGAGATCTTTCACCGGCGCTTTCGCGCAACGCCTCAACCTTTTGTGCAATCTCCGGGTGAAGGAGGCGGTTGACGGCGAGATCCTCCAGCGTTCGGTCGCCTACATCTGCCCGGGAGACTCCCAGAGCCGCTTTTCCCGACGGATGGACAACCGCTATTATTTCTCGGTCACCTCCAACGATGTCGAGAAATTGAAGTTCGCCCCGAGCATCAACGACGTGTTCTTCTCCGCCGCCGAAAACTTCGGCCGAAAAACCATGGGGATCATCCTCACGGGCATGGGCGAGGACGGAGTCCGCGGCCTGAAGAACATCAAGCTTGTGGGCGGCCTCGCGATCGGCCAGGACAGGGCAAGTTCGGTCGTTTTCGGGATGCCCCGCGCCGCTCTCGAGCAGGGGGCGGTAACCCGCATCCTGAACCTCCAGGATATCCCGAAAGAGATCGAACTCGCCCTCAAGTGATCCTTTTCCAGGATTTCTTTACCTATCGAATCGCCTGAAAACGTCCGAAAGGATAAAGACAATGCACCTCACGGTGCGGATCGGCCTATGGAGGATTCGGTATGACGGGAACTGGTTTTCCTGGGAGAAACCGGCTTCCTTGGCTGTTTTCGCCTTCAATGGCCGCGGCGGCTCTCTTCATGGTCATTTTCCTGTCCAGGGCTCTCGCCGTCTCCCCGCGGGCGGCGGTGGGGCCGGCTTCACGCCCGCTTCTTCCCGAGCTCAGGTTCGTGGATTTCCACTCCCACATCCTTCGGGGACAGGAGGACGTTTCCGGCCTTATCGAGATCATGAAACGAAACAGGATCGACACGATGGCCCTTTCCGGCCTGGTCTGGAAGGAACCTGACAGGCATGTGCTCGAGGCGGTCGTGAAGGACCCCGACCGGTTCGTCGCTTTCCTTCGCGGATTCGAACCCGACCGGGAGTATTCGATCGATTACGTCCAGAATCAGCTCGCGACCGGGAAGTTCAAGGGAATCGGCGAGCTCTTCATCAACGGTCACGGACGCAGGGTTCCCGGTGATCACCCGGTCCTGCGAGTCATCTATCAGCTCGCGGCGGAGTATCGGGTGCCAGTCCTTCTCCACTGGACGATCGGGTCGGTCAATCCCGCCGAACGTGGAACCCGGGAGGATTACCAGGCGCTGAAACGGGTCCTGCGGGAAAACCCTGCCACGGCTTTCATCCTCGCCCACTGCGGCCTCGGCCCACGGCCGTTCCGCCCAGTCTTTCCCCAGGTTCTCGCGCACCTCCTCTCGAAGTATCCGAACCTCTACCTGGACCTTTCCGGGCTCCACGAGGAGCTCCTGGACGCCCAGGACCGGAAGACCGAACTGGGCAAAGCCCTTTTCGCCCTGATGGCGAAGCATCCTTCAAGGTTCCTGGGAGGGTTCGATTTCGGGGAAACCGCGGC
>CAYRYU010000065.1:16150-27195 GCA_964428355.1 uncultured bacterium | reverse complement strand
GAATATCCAGGGTTTCCGGGACCGGGAACCGGAGATTAGGAAACCCCGCAGATGTCCAAGGAAAAACCTGCCGGAGACCTGGGTTTCGCATTGCTTGCGGGGGGCGTATCTCTGGGCTTTTTCATCTCGACCATGGGGCCGAGCCTTACCTGGTCGAACTGGGGAGGTGACGGAGGAGAGCTGACACTCGCCGCGGCATTTCTTGGAGTCCCGCATCCGAGCGGATATCCTGTGTTCGTCCTCCTGGGAAGGCTGTTTTGTTTCATTCCGCTCGGGGACTACGCATTCAGGACCAACCTGCTCTCGGCGGTCGCCGGAGCCTCGAGCGCAATTTTCCTTGCCCTCTCACTCGGAATCCTGAACCGGAGGTCTTCCTGGAACCTTCCCGCCTGGCTCCCAGGGGCCATGGGGCTGATCCTGGTCCTGGGTGAGAACCATTGGAGGCAGTCGATCATTACCGAGGTCTATTCGCTCAACGCGATGCTGGGCACCGCCACGCTCTGGATGCTTCTAAGAGGGTTCTCCGCGGAGTCGGCTTCGGACCGCGGCCGCTGGATTTTCCGGGGATGCCTGATCTGGGGAGTGAACCTGGGGGTCCATCTCACCTCTGCATTTCTCGGGCTCGGGATACTATCCAGCCTCTTCCTTTCAGATCGGTCTTTCTTCAGAAGAAGGTGGTTCAGGTTCTCGGCGGCCGCGGTCACGGGAACAGTTCTCGGCCTTTATTCGCTTCTTCCGATTTTCGCGATGGGGAGGAGCCCGGTAAACTCGGAATACATAAGGAGCGCTCCCGATCTCATCCAACACGTTTCCGGAAGAGCATACAGCGACCGCCTCCCCCACTTTTCCGTGGCTGGGTTCCTTTTCGGGTTTTCGGAAAGGTTCATCCCCCTCCTGGCAAGTGAATGGGGGCCTGGCGGGTGCCTTCTCATCCTCCTGGGAATCCTTCGGGTCATCTTCGGAGGATTTCGGGGAAAAGGTTCCGACCACGGAAAGGGGTTCCTGGTCTGGGCGGCCTTCTGGTTCCCGGGAGTCTGGTTTGCTTCAAACTACCAGATAATCGACTACAACGGCCTTTTCCTGGTGCCGGTCTTGTTGACCGGGCTTTTCATCGGACCCGGGGTCGGAATCCTCCTGGATCTACCCGGTAAATTGGGTGGTCCGCGCTTGTCCGGAATGATTTCCTTCCTCCTCTTTGCGGTTCTCTTCGGTTCGGTCACCTCCAAGATTCCCCGGATCGATCTCTCACAGGAGCTTTATCCCCTCCGGTTTGGTGAGATCCTTTTCCAGAAACTGCCCCCTGGAGCGATAGTTTTTTCTGAAACGGATGCGAAGACGAACTCGCTGATGTATCAGAAATGGCTCGGAAAAAACGCGCGAAAGGACGTGGCAGTCATCCCCAGGGTCATGTTGAAACTTCCCTGGTACCGCGATCTCCTTGCGCAGCAGCATCGGGAAATCCTCATCCCGCCGTTGAAAATGGAGTATCTTGCCCTCCACCCCGATACTCTTTGCGACAATTCGATGCTGGATATCATCCGGGCAAATCCGGACCGCCCCCATTTCACCGTTCATGACCGGGATTCCCTCGCCAAAGAATTGTTCTTCGAAATGTACTACGGAATTTTCCGGATCTCTTTCCAACCACCCTCCCCGCCCCGGGAAAAGTTTGGGGAACGGTTCCTTCCCATCGATCTTTCTTCGGTTGCGAATGCCGATTACCGGGAAAACCCCTTCGGAAGGGACCTCGGAGGTGGAGACTCCTTTCCCACTCTTGGGAATGGGCTCCTGGACGGTGAAATCCCTTTCTGGCTCGAGGGGCCCAGAAGGTTCACCGGCAGGAACTCGGTTCTCGCAATTCCTCTCGCGGCAACCTTTTCTTCAAGGCTTCCCCTCGAACCCCGCCCCACGAAAGCGGTCCACGCCGTACTGATCGGATACATGGCCGACCCCGTGCGCCAGGGGTTTCCACATGCCCGAATCATTTATCGGAGTTCCGAAAGCCCCTGGGAACCGCTTCTTCCTTCAGGGGACAAGGCCACCAAAGGAGTTTCGCCCGCGACCGGGAATCAAGCCTCGGTTGCAGCCGAGGAAAGCATCCTGAGGTTCGACAGATTCTCCCTGCAGGCCTCCAGCGCGGGGGAAGAGCCCGAATTCCTGGAAATCAGGCACACACCACTCTCCGGGGATGGTTACCCATCGGGTGCGGCAATCACTTTTTTCGGAGTAACGCAGGAGGTTGCCTCGCCGGCTTCGGAAACCTCGCGGCACTGAGCCACGGGCGCGCACCCTCGAGCCCGGAAGGCGTGACCGGTTCTCCTCACTCTGCCGTTTTGGAATCCTTGATGGCCGTCTCGGTCTTCTCGATCTCCACCGTGATCCCTTCATTGAACGAATTTCCAATCGTCTTTGCCAGGGTGGTCAAAGCGAGAATGGTCAGAACCGCGATCAGGGCGATGATCAGGGAATACTCCCACATCGCCTGACCTTTCCTTCTGGGGTTCCTCATCCGAATTCCCCTCCGGATTCTCAATAGCCGGAACCGGAGTCGCTTCCGGCGTCCGGATCACCGTGATCGGGGGGGTAATCGTCCGGAGGGTTGGGGCAATCGTCCCCAACGATGACAACTCCAACGTCCATTCCGGCCGTCGGATAAGGTTGTTCCGGATGGCGGGAAAAATCGAATCCCGAAGTCAAGGCCGTGCTGGAAATCAGCAGGAAGAGAATGCCCTTCGAAAGAACCTTTGCGAACTTTTCCATGATGCTATGCTCCTTTTTCCAAGAAGATCCGATGGATTCCAGATCTTGCGATTCCGTCTTCCCAAAACGGATTCCCCCCGCGAACCGTTGAACTTTTTCCGGCGGGAATTTCCTTTTCCGGGGTTCCGTTCTCCTTGAAATTCGTCGGGAGGAGGGCTATACTGATGCAATTCTCCGGCTTTCCACAGAGGAGGGAATCATGCCCATAAAGAAGGAACTTCTGGAAATCCTGGCCTGCCCGGCTTGCCATGGCGACATCGTCCACGACGAGGACAAGGACACCCTGAATTGTACAAAATGCCGCCGGCGCTACCCGATCAAGGACGATATCCCGGTGATGCTCGTCGATGAAGCCACCATTCCGGAGGAGGGCAAGTAAGCCCGAGAGATTCGTGAAACCCAAAATCCACGTCAATCTCGCCTTCAAATTCACCCGCCCCGAGGATTTCGAATTCCTCGGCATCCAGGATCTGCACCCTGAGTTCTACTTCTCGGGAGAGGAAATCGACATCCTGACGCCGGAAACCCTCGCAGACCTTGGGAAACGCGCCCGGGAAAAGAACTTCACCCCCCTCCTCCACGGGCCCTTCTTCGACCTGAACTTCGGGGCCCATGACCCGCGCGTACGCAAGGTGGTAGAGGATAGGGCCGTCTGGGCGCTCGAAACGGCGAA
Organism: uncultured bacterium; assembly: GCA_964428355.1. GTDB lineage: Bacteria > Muiribacteriota > Ozemobacteria > Ozemobacterales > Ozemobacteraceae > CAYRYU01. The sequence goes on along the minus strand of CAYRYU010000065.1, from coordinate 23,762 downwards.
GGGGTTCGGCTGCCCCCACGTCGTCCTCCACCACGGCCATGGAACCCGGGCCCTTCCTCCGGCTTTCCGAGGCTGGCTGGAACGTGCGCGCGAAACGCTGAAACGTGTCGCTGCAGCCGCCGAAGCACGTGGGCTCAGGATCGCCATGGAGAACACTTTCGATTCGACTCCGGAGGACCTGCTCGCGATCCGCGAAGTACTGGGCGGGAAATCCGTCGGGTTCTGCTTCGACGTCGGCCATTTCAACCTCTTTTCCCAGGTTTCGATGGGGAAATGGCTCGATTCCCTCGGCCCTGACCTCCTGGAAATCCACCTTCACGACAACCTTGGAACCGAGGACGACCATATCGCCGTCGGAGACGGGACCATCAAATTCGGTCCTCTGATCAACTGGCTCAGGACCCGCGAGCAACTCCCTTCCCTTACCCTGGAAATGGAGCAGAAAACTCACGTGATCAAATCGGTTGCCCGAATCAGGGAATGGTTCGAGCCCGAAAGCGATTAGGCCCGAAAAAACTTCGCCATCGTTGCGAAAAACCGGCACGTCGCCATCCTTGGACGACAGGGGGAAAAAATGAACCTCGGCTTCACCTATATTTCCGATCTCAAGAACAACATTGGAACCGAAGTCACGATCAAGGGCTGGTGCTACAACCGCCGCAGTTCTGGAAAGTTGCGGTTTCTCCTGATCCGTGACGGAACCGGAATCTGCCAGGTGACGGCTTTCAAGAAAGACGTCCCTGAGGATCTCTTCGCCCTTTGCGATACCATCGACCAGGAAACCTCCGTTTCCATCAAAGGGGTTGTCCGGCAGGACGAGCGTTCCCCCGGCGGTTTCGAGTTGTCCCTCAAGCATATCGAAGTGATCGGCACGAGCAAGGATTTCCCGATAACGCCCAAGGAACACGGCGTCGCCTATCTCATGGAGCACCGGCACCTCTGGTTGCGCTCCGGCCGCCAGCATGCCATTCTCCGGATCCGCCACCACATTATCAAGGCGGTCCGGGATTTTTTCAACAACAACGGGTTCATCCTGGTCGATTCGCCGATTTTGACCGCCAACGCCTGCGAGGGCACGACCACGCTCTTCGAAACCGACTATTTCGGAGAGAAGGCTTTTCTTTCCCAGAGCGGCCAGCTTTACAGCGAAGCGACCTGCATGGCCTTCGGAAAGGTCTATTGTTTCGGACCGACGTTCCGGGCCGAGAAGAGCAAGACCCGCCGCCACCTCACCGAATTCTGGATGGTCGAACCCGAGGTCGCCTTCATGGACCTCGAGGGCGACATGGCTCTCGCCGAGGAGTTCCTCGAGTATGTGGTCCAGGAGGTCGTCAAGAACTGCCGGCCCGATCTGGAGAAACTCGAGAGGAACATCCCGAAGCTGGAAGCGGTGAAGCGGCCGTTCCCGCGGCTCCATTACGCCGAAGCCATGGAGTATCTGAAGAAGAAGAAGGCCGAGTTCGCCGCCTCCCAGGACGAAGAGTTGAAAAAGCTCTCGGAAGACATCCTGAAGGGCGGTGAGGGAGACGACCTTGGCGCGGCCGATGAGACAGCGATCAGCATGGGTTACGACCGGCCCGTGATGGTTCACAGATACCCCGCCGCGGTGAAGGCCTTCTACATGAAGGGTGACCCCCAGGATCCGAGATACGCTCTTTGCGTCGATGTCATCGCCCCCGAAGGATACGGTGAGATCATCGGGGGAGGGCAACGCGAGGACGACCTCGCGACAATCCAGAAAAAGATCGCGGAGCACAAGCTTCCCGAGGAAGCGTTCAAGTGGTTCCTCGATGTCCGCCGCTACGGTTCCGTCCCCCACGCCGGATTCGGCCTCGGGATAGAACGGACGGTGGCCTGGTTGTGCGGCCTCCACCACGTGCGCGAGACGATCCCGTTCCCGAGAATGATGGAGAAGATCTGGCCCTGACCACCCCTCGAGCCAGGAGACCGACGCTCCGAGGCGGCATGTTTCCGGAAGATCCGGAAAGCCGTCTTGTCATCGATTTTTTGGTGTCGTGTTCCCGTCATTCTCCTCTCCAAATCGAACGTTTTCCACTTCCCAAGGGTACGGAGTTAATGTAAACTAGACCCATGTCCAGGCGAGGGATGATATTGGGGATCGTCGTCCTGGTTTCCATCCTGCTATCGGTTTTCATTTTTTCCTACAACAGCATGGTGCGCCAGCAAAACATCAGGGCGCATCACGAGATGATCACCGAGGTGGCTGGAATCCTGGCTTTGACGGGCTTGCAGCTTTTCGCGGAGCAGATCAAATCGCAGTTGAACACCCTCATCCAGACCGCGGCTCCGATGCTCCTCAGCAGCATTCCGACGACGAACCAGTTCATCCTCCCCGAAAACCATCCCACCTGCCGAAAGATGGCCCAGGATTTCAACCTCCTCCTTTCCCAGCTCGATTACCTGATCGATTACTCCACCATTCCGCCAAAAGGGCCAAAATGCCTGAAAATGGAGATCCTTTTCGAACAAATTCAGCAGATCGCTCCCAGCACGGACGCCGACCAGTTCCAGGCCGGTCGTGATCCGGTCGAAAAGGTCGGCGAGATCACGATCAGTTGCACGGTCGAGTACAACGGTGTCAAGCAGAGAGCGATGATCAAACGCCAGTTCCGGGTGGTGAGCATGGTTCCCGGGGCTTTTTCCCGATTCACCCTTTTCGTTCCCTATACCCCCTGGGCTCACTCATTCAACTCCATGGGAATGAACTACAACGGAACCATCGATGGGGGTTACACCCATCCATATCCCGCTCCGACGGGCCGGAAGTTCACGAATCCCCTGAAGGTGATAAATGGAACACATTCGTTCACGATCGGAGACCCGCCCGACGACCTCAAGGACCTCCGAAACCGCGGTTGGATCTTCCTTGGCCCCAGCCACGACCCCGGAACCGGCCCTGTCGTCCTCAAGCTTCCCTCGGGGTATGACAACACCACCGGAGGGCATTTCCTTTTCGCCCTCCCCCCCGGCCTCAGCGGAAATCCGATCAAGCGCGAGGTTGTACCTCCCGAACAGATCGAAGACCCCGCACATTTCGACCTCCCCGGAACCACGGGAGTGGCATCTTTCATGATGGGCGGGATCTTCCAGGGTTTCTTCACCCGCGACCCCGGCCTCGGGATTGCGGACGAATCGAAAGGCGTGGCGGGCTGGAACCTCTGGACCGGCGTGACATCCACCCCCCCCCGCCCTTTTCCCGATGACCGCTGGCTGTCGGCCTCGAGCTGGCTGTATATATTCGGAGACAGGTTCAACCCCAGCCGGACCCTCGTCATCGGACCGGTCCTCGCCGGTTTTTTGAAGCTCTATTTTTTGAAGGACAACATGTCCCCCACCCCGGCCTGGAAAGTGACGATCCGTGGAGTCCCTGAACCCTCCTACAATCCTTCCGCCCAGGTCCCCGATGTCAAAGCCACGCCGGCCCAGAGCCCTTTGCTCAAGGATCTTTTCAAGGAACCTCCCGTTCCAGACCCCAAAGCTGGATACACCAGCTTCACCAAGGTGATGCCGCTCAATACGGTCCCGAATCCCGGAAACCTTCCCCCCCAGGCTGGAGTCGCCTTCAACTGCCTTTTCGACTTCATGAGATACCCCGGGATCGGTTTCCCCTATCCCCGGATGGAAGACGGAAGCGCCGCTCTCGGGGCCATCACGAACCAGTATTTTGTCCCCAACGGGCAGGCGATGAACAACCCGGTTTCGGGAATCAAGGGAATCCACCCTTTCGAGGCCGTTACAATCAAGTTCCAGGAAACCGACCCCGGTGACCCCGCCGACAATGTCTTCTTCAATGGAGACCTCTGCCGCTTCAGGATAACCGACAGCAACCTCCTGGGCCGGATCTCCCATTTCCTCCTTCTGACCGATTCCGCCAACGTGACCCAGGAAAACACGAGGTTCCGGGATTTCCTCTTCCGGCCATCGACCTCGTCGGACCCCTGCGGAAGCAACTGGTGGATCCCGAAACGGACGGGGATCTTCTACGTCAAGCGTCGGAGCTCCGCCTCCAGCGGAGGGGACCGCCTGATCCTTCCCGGAAAAATCTATCTCGACCGGCCCCTGATCATAATCGTCGAGAAGGGAGACATCGAGATTCCCTCGGCGGTCGAAAGCCCAATCACGGGCGGGGCCCCGGCCAATCTCTTCACGCTCGTTGCACTCGAGGGGGACCTTTACCTCGGAACGAGTTCCCAGATCCATGCCTATCTCGTGGCATTGAACCCGGGGGCGGGCGGGGGCTCGGGAGGAGGCCGCCTCCTCTCGGCCCACCCCAACTCCATCCGGAGTTTCCAGATTTTCGGAGGCCTGGCAATCTGGGAAATGGGATTGTATCAGGCGGATACGGTACGGACCACAATGGGAGATTTCACGGACGGAGGAACGATACAATATAATCCCCGTTTCAACCCCGGCGGAGAAACCTATCCCAGTTCCCGGGTGTTCCTGATGGAAGACAAGGCCAGCGAAGTGGCGATCACGGGAGGGGATTGATGAAGAAGCCGGGAATGTCCCTTGTCGAGATCCTGGTCGCGCTGACCGTCATCGCGCTCGCCCTGGGCCCGTTGATCGCGCTTCTGAGTTCTTCGAACCGCGCAAGCAACGCCTCCATCTACGAGGTGATGGCCGTCCATTACGCGGGGGAGATGAGTGAGCAACTCCAACGCCTCGCCCCGAACCTCGGCGACATTCTCACGGAAGCCCGCACAACGAGCGGGAACCTCGCGCTGACCGTGGAGGGCCTTTTCAACAACCTCCAGCTCGAGACTGCAATGAGCCAGGTTTCGAGCCAGCCCGTTCTGGTCCAGATTCCCAATACCAACGTCGGCTTCCTTCTCTCTCCCCTCGATCAGAACTTCGACGAGCGAAAGGTGACCGTCTCCAAGCTGGACGACACGGGATTCGCACTCCTCGGCCCCGGGAACTACTACGATTTCAAGATCACCCTGAAATGGAAGGTCTCCCCAAGCGAACCGACCGGGCGCCACAGCGCCTGTTTCTCGGTTATCCTCAAGGAATGAAGACTGAGATGGCAAGGCAGCCCGATTCGAGAACCCCCGCCAGGCGCGGCTTCACGATGGCGGAAGCACTGATCGTCGCGTTGATCGGCGCAATGATGATGATTGGGGTCAACGCATTCTTCCAGTTCGGAGTGAAAAGCACGATCAAGGGCCAGGACAACCTCGAATCGACGAGAGCTGCGAGCCTGCTGTTTTCCCAGTTCCGGAAAGACCTGATGTCCTGCCAGTTCATCGAGGTTGGGGCGGCCTCGATCACGCTGGAACCCGACGAGAACTCCCTTCCGTCGGCTCCCCCGTTCGGGGATTCGATCAAATTCGGCTCCCGCAATGCAACAACCACCTGGTCATTGTCGGCCATGCCCGACGGAAAGAAGTTTGTGAAGCGGTTCACGGTGAACGCTTCGGGGGAGACCAAATCCCGGGAGTTCGGAGTTCCGCGGATGAAGACCTTCCGTATCCTCCAAATCTGGAAGAAGCAGAGGATCCTGAGCTTCATCACGAAACCCAGCCAGGTCCTGGTATCGATCCAGATCGATTCCGACGACCCGAGGTTTCCCACAAAGGCCGTGGAGATGTCGTCTTTCTTCCTTTCCAACCAGATGTCGGCCTCGGATTGGAACTTCATCTATTACGACTGAGGAGGAAAAAAATCGGAAAAAATTCGATGTTTGAAACCCGAGAGGAAAAAACTGCATAATATTGAAGTGTATCAACCCGAACGGATGAAGGGCAGGGAAGAAGAGAGAACAGGGATATAATCGGAATTCCTTCCCGATCGGTCCGTTCAAGAAGATGAAGGAGGAGATCCAAAATGACCAAGAGGGTTCTGATTGTCGTAGGCGTTTTTCTCGCTGTCTCGTTCTGGTGCGGAGCGGTCCATGCCGCGATCAACGCCCCAGGAATCGCCAAGGACTGGAACGAACGCATCCACAAGCTCGTGGCCGAAGGCAAGAATGCCCAGGCCGAGGCCCAATGCGTCGCTTTCATCAGCTGGCTGCGCGGGATCGAAAAGAAGTATCCCAAGGTTACCAACGAGTTCTGCCCCGGCGCATACAACACGCAGGCCAACTGTGAAGCAAGGCAGGGAAAGTACAACGAGGCCGCGAACACCACCCGCGCCCACTATGCATGGAAACCCTCCAGCGGACTCGTCGACAGGGTCGTCAGGTATGAGCAGAACGCGAATGACCAGCAGACCTTCTACCAGAAATCGATGGATTACCACATCAAGAAGCTGGAGATCCGCAGGAAGACCCTCGACCTGGTCCAGGAAAAGAACAAGCTCGTGAAGGATATGCTCTCCAAGAAATCCATCACCCAGGAAGAGATGACCAAGTTCCAGGCCGCGATGAAGGCGATCAACGAAAAGATCACCCCCCTCAACAAGGAACTCACCGACCTCGCCACCGCCTTCACCAAGGACACCGAGAAGTTCCGGGCCGCCGGAATCGTCTTCAACGCCAAGCAGCGTGAGCACATCCAGCAGAAGGTGGAAGCCACAGCCAAGGTCAACAACCAGATTTACAAGATCAATACCGCCGTTTCCAAGGGTCTCATCGAGATCGCGGAAAAGTTCAAGTATTCCTGGGATGGCCTCGAAGCCAACCTCACCAAGATGAACGAGCTCCAGAAGAAGATCATGGATCTCCAGAACAAGATGCTGGGCCTCATGGCCAAGAACCCCATGACCGATGCCGACAAGAAGGAACTCCGGGACCTCAACGCCCAGGTCGACAAGCTCATGATCGAGCATGACAAGCTCCTCGGCGACCTCGAGAAGGGCTTCATGGACACCAAGACCTTCAGCAAGCTGACTCCGGCAGAGCAGGACAAGTTCCTCAAGCTGTTCGCCGTCATCCGCGATGCCCACAACGTCATCGACAGGACAAACGCCAAGATCGATGCGTTCCTCAAGGAGATGGATGCCAAGTTCGGCGACATCAACGGCGACGGCAAGATCGACCGCGCGGATCTCGATGCGATGCGGAGGAAGTATCTCGAGATCGCAGTCATCTGCATCTGGCCCCCGGTCAAGCGCCCCTATGACAAGGCCGCCGACCTCGATGGAGACGGAGCGATCACCTGGTCCGACTACAACCTTCTCGCCGAAGCCGTTTTCGGTGATCGCAAGACCTTCCCCGTCGATCCCAACAACAAGCCCGGCGACCTCGACGGCAACGGACACCTCGACGAGGAGGACGTCTACACTGCCGCCAAGATCATGATGAACCCGAAAGCCTGGTCGAAGTACATGATCAAGATCGCCGACCTCAATGGCGACGGAAAAGTCGACATCACCGACATCCAGGAACTGATCAAGCGGATCGAAGACCAGAAGAAGGAAATCGAAGTCTCGGTCGCGGTCGAGGACAACGCCTCCGCAACCCAGGGCGTTGGCCAGTCCGGCTCCACCACCACGGGCGAGTCCGGTGAATCCGGAACCCAGGCCGATTCTCTCAACGACGCTTACTGAGTCCGTATCGGGCGGCGGGCAACCCCGCCGCCCTTCTCCCCGGACGATCCGGGGCTGAATCCGGGAGGGCCTTTTCGGCTCCCGGATCTTTTTGATGAGA
>CAYRYU010000065.1:0-16050 GCA_964428355.1 uncultured bacterium | reverse complement strand
GATCCGGGGCTGAATCCGGGAGGGCCTTTTCGGCTCCCGGATCTTTTTGATGAGATCTCGTTCTCGAGGATGGCACAGGGGGCAAAGTTATGAAACGAATCCGGCTCCACCTGATCATGATGACCCTGCTCGCTCTGGTTTCACTTCCCGGAATGGCATTCGCGGATGGGGTTTTCTACAAGGCCACCCCGACCGGCTGCTATTGCGACCGCTCGGGAGACTGGATCCCCGTTCCGGACGCATCCCTGACGGTCGTCCCGGGGACCCGCCTGAAAACCGACCAGAGAGGCTGGGGAACGATCGCATTCCCGTTCGGTTCCCTTATTCTCCGCTCGGGAAGCGAAGTCCGGATCGACCTCGCCGGCATCTACCTCACCAGGGGAACGGTGAAAGCCTTCATCCGGAACACCCCCGAAGGCCTGAAATTCAAGCTTCCCCACGCGCTCGTAGCGGTACGGGGAACGATCTTTTCCGCCTCCGCCGACGGCTCGGTCGACGTCGACAACGGCAATGTCCTCGTCGAAACTGACACCGGGGAGGAAGCCGATCTCCATTCCGGCCAGAGCATCGGTGACTCCAACGACCGATCAGATCTGCCGCAGGGAATGGAGGCTATCGAGAAGGCACTCGCAGCAGAGCACGACGGCGATTTCGCCGCTGCCGCCGCGGCTTTCCTCGAGGCTTCCCAGAACCCCGCCCTCGCGGGACTCGAAGACTACAAGACCCACCTTCTCGGACAGGCCGTAGCGAACATCGGCCGAAGCGGAGCTTCGGAGAACGACCCGTTGGTGGCGAAGATAGCCGAGGCCGTAAAAGGATGCCCCGAAGCCTGGTATCAGGGAAACGCCACGATATTCGCCACCGATGATACCAAGGGTGCGAGCGGCCTGGCCGCCCTGGAAGGGACTCTCCATCCAACCGCCGGGAAGTCGCGGGATACCCGCGACCTGATCATCAGGGGCCTCTCGGCAGAGATGAACGGCCAGACGCGGATCCTCGAAAAAGTCGGAAAGGAGCTCCGGAATTCGGGAGGCGGAACCCCCGGAGCCGGAACCTCGGAAAGCCGAACCTCGGGAAGCCGAACCTCCGAAAACGGCCAGGGGGGTTCGGAACCTCCGCCGATTGATCCGTTCTGGAGCGATGCCGCGACGTTCGTTTCGGTGCAGGCCAACCAGGCCGCACTTCAGGCGGGCAAGGTCCGCCAGATGATCTCCCCAGCTTCCCTGGGCCGCCTTTCCTCGAAAACCAGGAAAAAGTGGCTGAATGCTGTTTCGAAACTCCCCTCGGCATTCCTCGAAGCCCAGGGACTGTATTTCCTTTTGAAAGCCCTGCTCGCAGACTTCAGGCAGGTACAGGCAATGAAAATCTACCAGTATCTCCTCGCCAACTACCCTTCCAGCTCCTGGACGAAGAAAGCCGGTTCGGAGATCGACCGTTTCAACGCGATCCTCGAAAAACAGGATTCCAGACGGAATGCCTCGGCAACCAGAAAGATCAACCCGATATCGAGATTCGTTGGAAAAACGCAAGGCTCCGTCAAAGGACCGCCTCCTCCCAAGGTCTTCAACCCCCAGGACGACACGCGGGCAACCGGAAAGGTGGCAACCCCGACAACCGAGGTAAAGAGCGATTCTCCCGCCTATTCCTCCGAATCCCTGCAAGATTCCTATTGAAAGCGAAGGTGCCGACCATGCCAGGACCAAAAATGCTCCGTTTCTTCTTCTGCCAGGCCTTGGCCCTGTTGCTGATCATTCCGAATGTTTCCGCCGGCCCAGGGGGAGCGACGGGAGGTCCGGCCTCCCCGACCCCGACCATATCCGGGACCGGGGCCGATAAGGAGCTCGTCGGGTCGGGCAAAGGATCCACAATGGGAATCCAGTCGACCAAGGGAACCTCTTCCGCTCCGGGGACATCCAACGCAAATAACGGAGGCAAAGAGACGATGGGCGGCGTCACTGCGGTCAGCGATACCACCTACACAACCGACGCCGAAACCGAGTCGCTCCAGTCGGCAATCGACAGGTTCAACAAGTACCGCTGCCCCCCTGAAACTCCGATCATGGAAATCACGACCAAGAACCTCGAACGCCTCGTCAGGAACGAGTTCATCAAGCGAACCGACATCAACAAGTATGAGGGCCTCGTCATGCGCAACGGCAGGGTCTTCCGGAAGACCAAGAAACCGGTCACTCCTGTTCCCGGAGAGGTCGGGGAAGTCCCCGATTCCCTCCTGGGAACTGTCGGCGCCGCGGTGGATGGCCTTTCCCAGGATTCCCCCAAGGGTGACGGAAACAAACCCGGTCCGGCCGCCGCCAAGGTCGAGGAAAAGCGGGTCACCGTCCGCGGCGCGAACGGCGAGATAGTCGATTTCAAGTATTTCGTTCCCAAGACACCGGGCGACAAACAACCCGTCGTGCAGGGGAAGAAGGTCAAGGAAACATCCGACATGATCCGGAAGACCCAGCTTCCCCCTAAGTTCGTAACCAAAGCAAAAGCCGTGATATCCTCGGTCTCGGATGCGGTGAAGAGAACCGCTTCGGACATCGGGACTTCCGGGGTGGCCAGCGGAACTGCGGGAAGTGGTCAATAGACCGTCCCGGAAGGACGGTCATTCGGTACTTTGAAAAGTCAGGAAGGTTCCCCCAAAGATGTCGGGACTCCCCAGAGAAAGGGAAAACGAGCTCATCCTCATGGTCCGGAAAGGACGACGGGAGGCTTTTCGGCCTATCGTCGAACGTTACTGGGCACGTGTGAAATGTCTGATCCGCAAGGTGGTCCGAAACCCTGAGCTCGTCGAAGACCTCTGCCAGGAAACGTTCCTCAGGGTTTACGAAAAGCTCGACCAGTTCGACACCTCCCGGGATCTGGGGCCATGGGTGATGAAAATCGCGTTCAATCTCGTTGGGGAGCATTTTCGAAAAGCGGGGGAACGCCTGACCCTGGTCCCCCTGGAGGAAAACGACCTCGAATCCTCCCGTCCGGGGCCATCGGAGCAGGTGCTCGGCCGGCTCCTGATGGACGAGTGCCTTGAAAAACTCCCGGTTTTGTACAAACTGATTTTTGCCCTGAGACACGGAATGATGTTCTCTTACGAAGAGATCTCGGTCATCCTGGAAGAACCACTCGGAACGATCAAGGTCCATCTCCATCGGGCCCGGGACATCCTGAAGGGTCATTTGTCGAAAAAGTCCCAGGCTTCTCTCGGCGAAGGGGGCGGTAACACATGAAAGAATCATCGGAATGCAGGGAAAAGTTCGATCACCAGGCGTATCTCGATCAGCAGATGATCCTGCCGGAACGGATCCGTTTCGACAAGCATCTTAAGGAGTGCCGGCCATGTCGTGAAGAACTGGCGGAATATTCCCGCCTGTTTTCCGACCTCGAAAAGTCCTATTCTGTCGAAAAGAGCGACCTTCCCACCGAGGACGAGGTCGACCGGCTGATGCGACGTTTGGGGGGGGGATCCGCTTCGAAAGGCCAGCAGCTGGCCGCATCCCTTTTCGGAGCGATCGCCGAGCTCGTCCGCCTTCAGAAGTTCGTCGTCGCAGGGATAGGGGTTTTCATCCTCGCGATCCTGTTTTTCGCCACACACCCTGCCAGTCCACCCCCGCAAGGGAATGGAACGGTGGTTTCACAGCCCGGGGTCGTTCCGGGAACCGTCCCTGCGGTTTCCCACCACGTTCCGGAGTATTCCTTCGCCCTGTCCGCCCCCCCGGGACGCAGATTGGAAATTCTGGGGGACTCCACGCAAAAGCTGTCCGACTCGGGAAGCCTGGAAATGGGAACCATCTACCACGTGCCGCGAGTGGGAAAACTCTTCCTTTTCTACAAGACCCCGGAAAACAAGATCGAACTCGGATCGCAGTCCCAGTTTCAGGTCACCGCCTCCGGAACCACCCTCCTGACCGGCGAACTCCTTTGCGATTTCCGGGCGGGAGCTCCAGGTTACCGTATCACGACCCCGGCCGGGAGCGTGACCCTGAACGGAACCCGCTTCCTGGTCGAAGTGAAACCCGCTTCGACCCGGGTGACCCTCGAAAACGGCGTGGTGATCCTCAGAACCGGGTCCACCACGGTCACGATGAAGCGGCCTGGCACCAACTTCATGATGGCGGACGGAACGATCAAGTCCGAGATCGGCCTGAAGAACATCTCCGACGCCCCGATCTCGAAAGGAATCCCTCTTTTCGACGTCCCCCAGACCCAGAACGAAAAACCCGCCTGGTCCCTGGAAAACAGCCACTGACTTGATCGACGAAGTGGGGGGGGGACCGCCCATGTCATTCCCCCCACTCGTCGGACCCGAAATCTGTCCTGTCCGAGACCGATCCGGTCAGGTGGAACGGCCCACGGGAAAACTCCACTCCCAATACTGGGTCACGAGCCCAGAAGAACACCTCGTCTACGCACTCTCTGGTCCGGTCGAGCCAAAACCGCCCAAGGGCGCGCTTCACGGAACGGGGACACCGGAACCTGACGAAGTCCGCCCCATCCATTCCCCCCCGCCGAACGGTTTCCCAGGCAAGCGCGCGGATAGAGGCTCTGTCCCCTGGTGCCACCAGGAAGTCTGCGAGATCTATCCAACGATTCTCCCCTTTCCGGTCGAACCACCGCAAAGCTCCGAATGCGCGAGCTCTTCCCCGGCGGTCCTCGGCGAGAACAAGCTCGTGCCGGCCATAGGGGCGATCCTCATATTTCCAACGCAGGGTGGCCGGGTACCGGGGGGAGGTTATTCCCATACACCCTTCCAGGCTGCTAAGGAGTTTTCTCAAAACCCGATCCCCTGAGTCAACCGCCCGGAAACTCCATGCCCACGTTTTCACATTGGCAAGCTGGCGAAACAAACCCGGTAGAACCCGATCGGCAAAGGAAAGCAACCCCGATTTACACCAACCCAGGCCCAGTTTCCCCCCTATTTTTCCAGGGTGGAGAGGCAGATAGAGGGTTCGGTTCACTGAGACCCTTCGGAACCCCAACGACTCGTAGAACCTGCGGAGGTGGGGACCGGCCCCGGTTACAAGCACCACGGGGCTCAGCCTCTTCATCGCTATCACCAGTTGCGCCGCCCCAAGGCTGTTCCGGTGTTCGGGTGCAACCATGAGATCGACGATCCACACCACCTCGTGCCACCGAGAACCTATCCAAAGACGGTCTCGAAGCGCCCCTGCCTGACCCGCCACCTTCCCGTCCTCGAGAAGCAGGAGATAGGAATCCAGGGAAGAACCCTCTGGCCGATTCCGAAAACGCCACGCAAAGTAGTTCCAGTCCGCTTTGAACTTCGACCGGGGATAGCATTTTTGCAGGAATTCCTGCAAGGGTTGCCAGAGAGAATCCTCAAAGCGACGGAGTTCCAAGCATTCCCTCTTCGCCACGCACCCGACTGATGGCCTCCTGGGAGGCCTCGAGCATGGTCATCGACAACATTCCCCGCGCCGAGCGCTGTCTGGAGAATTCTTCGAAAACCGAACGCAATTGAGCCAGGTTCTCGGTCAGCCTTCCACCAAACTGGTGGGGATGCCACCACAGGTGGAAAACCCCTCCGGTCCTTGCGGCCGCGCGTATCCCGCACTTGAGTCTCTGAATGCGGAGCGCTTGTCCCAGCCCATGGAAGATTTCCGCAGGCCGAAGGAAAGCGCTTTCACGAACGTTTACCAGCCCGGGGAGAAGGAACCCGCGGTCAAAGACGAATGAGCCGTTTCCCGACAGAGGGAGATGGGCGTCCGCAAAACGTATCGCTTTGACCAGTCTGTAGTCGCCCGGTTTGTTCCCGGATCTGTATAGCCACGCCGGACGATTCCCCCTAAAACACCGGATTCCTTTCTCTCTTATAACTTCATCCCATTGGGGGTTCCTTTGATTACGCGGAAAAACCAGTGATCGAACCTCCACCCCGTGTTCCCGGGCGATAGCGATTGCGGATCGGAGATCAGCCTCGAAGGCTTCCCGTGTTGCGCCTGGTTCATCCTGGAAGAAATGCGAGAAGGTGTGAGTGGCGATCTCCTGCCGCGGAGTAGCGCGAATCCGCTCGATCAGGGACGGGGCGAAGTGGAAGGGATCTTCCCGCTCGTCCTTCCCCAACCTCTCCCGGTACGGATCGAGTCGCGGGTCCCGATAAGAAGGCAAAACCAGGGGTTTGAACCGCTCCCATTCCGCGCGCGTCGACGCGAACAACATTCCGACCGTTGCCCAGGTGGCACCGATCCCGAATTCGGAAAACAGTTCCAACAGCGCGGGAACGACGGATCTCACACCCAGCAGGTTGGATGTGTAGGGGTCGCCCAACTTCGAATGATCGCGGATTCCCCAGTGCAACTCGAAGTCCAGGGAAACCACCAGGATACCGGGATGCCCACTCATTGGCCCCGGGCCACCCCTTGTCTCCCTCCGGTTCGGGTCAGGCATCGGCACGCCTCATTTTCTTGAAGCGACCGGAATGAAGAGGTTCACAAACCTGCTCGACCTTTGCCGGAACCTTGAAAGCGGCAAGCCGCTTCTTGCAGTGATCGCGTACCCTTTTCCGGAGTTCCCAACAGTCGATCGGCTCGGTGGCCCTGATACGAGCCACCACCATGTTTCCCGTTATCGGGTTCGGAACGCCCCGAACGCTGGCATCGGCAACCTCGTTCATCTCCATTATCACGCTCTCCACTTCGGCGGGGTGAACCTTTTCGCCCCCAACGTTGATCACCTCCGAGCGCCGGCCGAGGATGCGCAAATACTCCCCCTCGACCTCCACCAGATCGCCCGTATCGAGCCAGCCTTCTGCGTCGAACGGACTCGGAGCGTTCAGGAAGCCCAGCATCGACGATCTGGCGCGGATCCGGAGGGTTCCGTCCACGACCCTGGTCTCGAACCCCTCCCCTCCGATTTTGAAGAAAAGCGAATCCGACGATTTAGATCTGGAACTGAGAATCCCGACCTCCGAAAGGCCATAGGTCTGAAGGAGTTTCACGGCAGGGAAAGCCGCGTGAATCCGTTTCAGTGTCGACTCCGGCATGGGCTCAGTCCCGTAGGAAATCTGCCTGAGTGAGCTCAAATCGTATCTCAGGTGGGCTTCGGAGAGCAGAAGAAGATTGAGAAAGGTGGGTGAGGTGGGAAGAAGCTCGACGCTATTCTTCTCGATGGCGGCACAAACCACATCGGGGTTCCGGCTCTCCACCGTCACTGCCGTCCCCCCATTCGCGAGAACGTAGAAAAGCGTGTTCAGGCCCCCGATGTGGTCTAGAAGAAGGAAAGTGATTGTCCGGAGCGAATGCCGGGGTTTCCTGAACTTCTCGAGCAGGGGAACGAAGTCGTGAAGCGCGGCTTTGGGTTGCCCGGTGGTTCCCGATGAGAAGAGAACGAGACCCGGATTGTGCTTCGCCGCCAGTTGCCGAAGGAGTCCGTGGTGCGTACCTTCACGACGAACAGGGGAAATGGTCCATTCTTTCTGGGAATCGCGGGAGAAAACCGCAGACACCTCAGCTATCTCCCGCAGTTCGGGTTTCCTCTGCTCCCAGGTCGGGGTGAGCGGAACCGCAACGAACTGCGAGTCGACCATCGCGAGCAGGAGGGCCACCGAGGCTGGGGAAAAGTCGTCCTCCAGAGAAGCGACAGTACCGGGGCCGATTCCGCGAACCGCGAACTCCCGTTTCCACTCCTGCACGGAATGCAGCAAATCCCGAAAAGTCGTTACCGTCTCCCGCCAAACGACGGCTTCTTTCCCGCCCCAGCCTTCGAATCTTTCGAAGAGCCACTCCAACATCAAGGGCCTCCGAGATAGATCACTTGCCCGGTCACAAAACCGCTTTTTGGATGGATCAGGAAATCCACGACCTGGAAAACGTCTTCGGGAGTGCCCAGTCGCTTGATCGCGAGCCGTTCGACGATCCGGTCGATTTTTTCGGAAGGAACCCCGCGAATCAGGTCGGTTGCAATGGGGGCCGGACCGACCGCGTTCACCGTGATTCCGTAGGGCCCGAGTTCGTGGGCCAGTACTCGCGTCAATGTTTCGACCGCGCCTTTGGAAGCCGCATAGGCGGCTTCCCCCTCGAGCGCAAACGGGACGGCGATGGTGGAAACGTTGACGATCCTGCCCTCCCGGCCCTTCATCATCAATTTGGCGGCTTCACGGGAGACCATGAAGGTTCCCAGGAAGTTCGTCCTCATAATCTCCTCTACCGCCGAAGCCGGGGTGAGGAGTGCATGGTTCATCGAAGCGACACCGGCATTGTTGATGAGGACATCGAGCTTGCCGAACCGTTGTCGAACATGGGTGAAAATGCGCTGGACATCAGCTTCCTGGCCAACGTCCGCACGAAGGATTTCCGCGCCCGGAATCGGTTGCGCCTCCGACCGGCTGCAACCCAGGACCGAAAACCCGGCACCCAGTAACCGTTCGACCAGGTATCTCCCGATGCCTTTTCGGGAACCCGTGACCAGCGCCACGCGCTGGTTGCTGGTCATGTCGGTTTTTCCCCATTCTTTTCGAGAAGCTGGGCGGTAAACCCCAACAGCGCTTCGAGATTCCTGAAGGGGCTTCTGGTCTGGGACATGGCCCGTTCATCCATCAGGACAATTCCCGCCCGGAACCGATCGTTCACACGTTCCTCGAACCCGACCAGGAACGCCACGAGGGTCACCGAGTCGAGAACCGCACCAGAGCCGAGAAGTCGGACATTCTGGAGATCCTCGAGGGGGATGGCCTTCACCCCCTCGTCGGCAAGACAGGCGAATGCAATCTCGCGAAGCGCTTCAAGTTTCTTCGGATCCAGATTTGATCTCCCTGTACGATTCTTCTGAGGGGCAGCTTGGGATCGAAAGCCCCGGACTTCCGGGGAGGCCGGGGAAGCTCCGAAAACCCGAACCACTGCCCCATCAAACCCCTGCCAGAAGCGATGAAAGAGCCCTTTCCGCCGCCGACGAGTTACCATACCACTCCCAAAATCATGTGTCAAACCGGTGTCGAAACGGAGATCGGTCCTTCCGCCCGCCTGGGGCGCCCCACCGTGTTTGACTAATGGAGGGCCCCGGGGTATCCTTTGCCTCGACTTCTTCCTGATTCGAGGGGTCCGATAATCAAATTCGACGTGGTGGTTCTTCCAAGGTTTCACTGCCTTGGGGCGAGCAGTCGTTATCGGTGCTTCCAATTCCTGCACCACCTTTCCCCGGCAGGATTGACCGCCCTTGTTCACCCCCTGTTCAGCTCGGATTACCTCCGGTTCAGGTATCACCGGAGCGGGTGGCCCATCAGGACAATGGCGGGCGATTTCGTTCACCGCCTGAGGTTTCTTCGGACACTCCCTTCCAAAGTTCCGATCCTTGTCCAGAGGGAGCTGTTCCCATGGTTCCCGGGTGAGTTCGAGCGGCTGTTCCTGAAACGGCGGCGGTACATCATGGATTTCGATGATGCCTTCCAGGTTTGGTACAGGCCTTTTCCCCTCCTTCGCCGGAAGTTCGAGATCCTCATCAGGGACGCTTTCGAGGTCCATGCGGGGAATGAATTCCTTGCCGAGGAAAGCAGGAAGTTCAACCCAAGGGTCAAGGTCATTCCCACGGTTCTCAACCCCGACGAGTATCGCAAGAGATCCGGAAGGACGGATCCGGCAAAACTGGTGGTGGGCTGGATCGGGGCCCCTCTCTCGAAAGGGTATCTCGAATCGTTTCTTCCGGTCCTGGAGTCCGTGAGGGAAGTCCCGATCGAGTTGAGATGCATGGGGGCGGGGAAACCTTTCAAGACCACTCTCCCCCAGTCGCATTCGAGATGGACATCCCAAGCCGAGAAGGATTTTTGCTCCCAGCTGGATGTAGGGATCATGCCTCTTGTCGATGAGCCTTTTTCCGAAGGGAAGTGTGGTTTCAAGCTTCTGCAGTACATGTCGGCCGGAGTCGCGACAATCGCCTCCAAGAGCCGCGCAAACAGCCGCATCCTCGACTCGGGAAGATGCGGTTTGCTCGTTTCGTCTGAAAAGGATTGGAGAGACGCGTTCAAAGCGCTTCACGAAACCCCCGGCCTGCTCGAGCGCCTTGGGGCCTTCGGCCTTCAGAGGGTCCAGCAGGAATATTCTTTGTCGAAATGGGCGCCAACCTGGGTCGATGCCGTCCGAAGGTTGGTTTCCGGCGGATCCCCCGACTGACCATTGTCCCGAGTCATGACGCCGTCACTCAGGATCCTCCTCGTGAACTGCCCGATCCGGTTCAACTCATGGCAGAACCTGGAGATGCCCCTTGGAGTGGCTTATCTGGCCGCCGTCCTCGAGAGGGATGGGTTCAACGTGACCATCAGGGATTTCGAGGTCGAATCCTACTCCCCATCCGACTTCAGGGATTTTTTCAAGACTCTCGACCCTGACATCCTTGGAATCTCGTTCCGATCCTCTTCAGTCGGCCCTGCGCGGGTTGTCTCCCACCTTTGCCGGGAGCTCAAACCGGGATTGAAAATCGTTTTGGGAGGCCACCATGCCACGGCCTTCCCCGAAGAGTCTCTTCTGGACTTCGAAGCGGATGCGGTCGTCCGCGGGGAAGGGGAAGCGATACTTCCCAAGCTCGTCCATTCCTGGGCAGCGGGGAAGCCCCCCGCGGAGATCGCCGGAGTGACATGGCGCGAAGGATCCCGACTGATATCTTCCCCCCCCGCGCCTCCCGTGAGCGACCTCGACGGAATCCCCTTCCCCGCATGGCATCTGCTCCCCATTCGGAAGTACAGTATCGGTAGCGTGCTCACGAGCCGGGGATGCCCTTTCGGATGCATCTATTGCGACAAGGGGGTTTCCACTCGCCAAGTCCGCTTCCGGTCACCCGAAAACGTCTTCCGGGAAATCTGCGCCTTCGAGAATTCCTATGGAAAGGGACGAATCTATTTCGTCGACGACCATCTGTTCCTCAACCGCCGGAATTTCCTCCGCCTATGCGATCTTCTGGTTTCCCGAGATGCCTCGAAGTTGAGGTGGACATGCCAATCCCGCGTCGACGCGGTCGACCTGGAAGTCCTGGAGAAAGCCAGGGTCGCAGGCTGCGAGCGAATCATCTTCGGGGTGGAGACCGGCGACCCGACAGAATTGGCCTACATCGGAAAAGAGACTTCCCTCGAAAGGGCCGAACAAGCCATCTCTCTTGCCCGGAAAGTCGGAATCCCCACCAGGGCAAACTTCATGTTGGGTTTCCCCATTTCCACGCATTCGATGGTCAGAAGGACCATACGTTTCGCTGAACGTCTTGGGGCGGACCTCAACAACTTCTTCCTCGTTTCACCCCTCCCCAAGACAACGTTGTGGGAGAGAGCCCTCGCTTGCGACCCGCACCTTTCGAACCCGGACTGGAGCAGGTTCGATCTGTTCAGTCCCGCTTTCCCCACGGTCGGGATCTCGAAACCCCAACTGGTCGATTACATCGCCGCCGCATATCTCGTTGGGTCGGCAGGCGGGATTCGGAAGGAATTCGTTCAAGAACTGCTTCCAAGGCTCCGAAGCCTCGTTTCCGGCGTGATTGGTTCAAAGCGCCTCCGCGGAAACCTGGCCAAGGCATTTCCCGCCCTGGCAAACCTTCTGATCCACGAGTGGAAGATCTTCTCCCATCTGCCCAGAGAGAAATGGCTTTCCACGCTGCGAAGGTCCCTGCGCCTTGCGATCGAGATCCGCAAAGGCGAAGACTCACCCGGCCGGGCCGTCTGACCTTCCGCTTCTCCTTCGGCTCACGCAGGAGAGTGTTCCCGGGGACCCACCGGGGTTGAACCTTCCGCGGCATCCAACTTCCCCGCACAGACCCACTTCAAAACCGGAAAACCCAACAGGATGAACATCCATGTGGGGGTGGAGATGAACTTGTTGGCAAGAAAGCCAATCCAGATGATATATAGCATCAGACCCCCAAAGTACAACCTCATCGGATGATTCCGTGGCCAGTCTCCCCTGGCAAGAAGCCAGGAAGTGAACGCTCCAACGATCAATGGGAGGAAAATCAGGCCGGGGATTCCCAGATCCATGAAGAACTGGACCAACCAGGTTCCCGTGTTTGCCCCCGCTGGAGTGGGAAGAGTGGGCAAAATCTCCGAGCAGACCGGAACATCGGGGCTAATCAGATTGAGAGTTTTGTAAATCGGGGTCAACAGATTGGGCAGGAAAAACCCCTCCCCCCCGATATCGGTTTCCATGGCCTCTTGAAGATATGGCAACCCGGCTCCGATGTAATAGAGGGCGGTGTAGGTTAGCCCCATTTCATCAGGAATATCGGGAGCGTACCGGGCGATCTCGACGACGGTGAAATACTTCCTCATCCAGACAGCCATTCCCCCGAAAACCGCCAGGGAAAGCAACAATGCGCTCCCCGCCACGACCAGGGTCTTCCTGAGATCCTTTCCTTCACGCGAGATGATGACCACAAGTGCTCCCCAGATCAGAACCCAGATCACCTTGGTCCTCCCGGTACTCAGAAAATTGGTGGCTGCCGAAAGGATCCCCAGTATCCACCATTTCCGGGCGATTCCTCCAAGACATTCGTTGCCAATGACGACCAGAACCGGAAAAACGATGTTGGCGTAGTTGATCAGTTTGGCGGGATCGGAAAACGCCCCGCGTGTCATGACCACCCTGAGCACGTCCGGATGCAGGATGTAGCCCCTCCATCCGACTTGTTGAACCGCCGCGAGCGAGTATCCGAGGAATCCGATCACCCCAAGAATGCATGTCCACTGAAGGACCTTTTCAAACCGGGAACGATCGACAGAGCACGGAACCGGACACGGATGATCGACGCGATGGAAAAGGCACCCCCCAAGGATGAAGGCGGCAACGGAGGAACAGATCAAGAAGAAGAACCAAACTTCGGGAAGAAAGAAATCAACCCATCTGCCGACCAGGATTGCTGCCATGGGAACCCACGAGCCCAACATCGCGGTCACCGTATTGATCCACATCCCGGTCATTTTTCTCGAAAGGATCGCCAAAAGGCAGCCCACACCCAGTACGGTCATGAAGGGAATCAGATTGAGAATTCCGGAATCGACCATTCAGTTTGAGAACCGCCGCCAGGCGAAGAATGCCACGGCCCAGACAAGGCTGTTGATCAATGCCAGGCCAGACATTTCCTTTCGGGATGGCCACAAAGGACGTTGGGCCACCGTCGGACCGGCAAGAACCGCCCACCTTGCCGGGATGTCGGTCTTGAGAGCAGGCCTCGCCAGAAGGATGCGGATTTCCTCGAGGCGGCGAACTGCCCGGTTCCGTTCCGTGACAAGTTGCTCGAATTCGGGATTGGGATACGAAATGGAAATCTCGGGGATCATTCCAGGCACCCACGCATTGGCCGAGGAAGCCAGCATGGTCCGGGAGGGGGCCATCTCCCGGATCTGGTTCTGCAGCATGGGTAGGTTCCGTTCGAGGGAGTTCAACTCCTCGGATAGGACATTGCGTAACCGGGTTTCGGATTCAACCCTCCACCGGTTCTCGATTCCCTCGAGAAATGCCGCCACAACCTTCTGGGCGGTTTCGGGAGAAGAGTGCCTGAACCGGAATGCAAAGGTGTTGCTGACGGGATCGGCTTCTTGGAAACGCCTGGGAACAAGGGGTTTCTGCGAGGGTCCACTCTCGGCTTCCAGACCGAAGGATCTCCGAACATCCGCGTCCAGGTCCCAATGCTCCAGAAAACCCCGTATGGTTTCCACGTTGCACACGTTGTACTGTTCGGCCGGAGTCGGGGGCTGGATCTGGATCACCGCGCGACTTTCATACTTCTCATCCATGCTCATTAAGACCACGGCATGCTGCAATACGAGCAGAACAAGGAAAAGGATGACGGAGCTTCGTAGGGGATTGTTCATTCGAGTATCTCCATGAAAGGGAAGGTCACCCGGCCCCACACCTGAATTTCAGATTCGGGGCGGATGCCATGTCAATCAACGGACCTGCGGGTCTTCATGCGGGCGAGGACGAGAAGATCGTCTCCCAGACCAAGGGGTTCGATCAATCTCAACGCCAGCTTGTGAAGCAACCTGAGAGGACGGAGGAGTCGGGAATTCTTGACCCGATAGATCTGGCCCACGGTCTGGAGGGCATCGGGAGTCTCTTCATCCCTCATGCCGGACAAATCACGCACAAGGGGCAGGGGGTTGAACCGGACGATCTTCTTCTTCACGATTTCGAACCCGTTTCGGGCGAGAATCCTCTCCAGGGACTCGCCGTGAAAGTATAGGATATGGCAAGGATGCACCATCCTGAACCGGCTTCCCAGGAGACGGTGGGCAAGACTCCGGACATTGGGAACCGAACAGGCGATATAGCCACCGGGGACGAGAATCTCCCGGCATTTTCCCAGGAACCTCGAGGGATTGTCGAGATGTTCCAGAGTACCCCAGGCGGTAACAAGCTTGTAGGCACCCTTCTCGAAATCGGCGGAAAAGAAGTCGCCCGCCTTGACGGAAAAACCGAAAGTCTTCCTGGCCCATTCGACGGGTGCAGCTGCGAGCTCGATTCCCTCACCCTCCTGTCCCGTTTCCCTGAGCCGGACCAGAAAGGCCCCGGTTGCACATCCGATATCGAGGGACCTTCCCCGGAGAGGCAAAAGGCTCGATACGAGCTTGATCTCGGGATCATACCGGTTCTTCCAATGGTCGGCCCTCAGCTTCACCGGATCCAGGAAGTATTCCACTCCGAGACGTTCGTACCAAACCCGGTATTCTTCAGCATCCAGCATGGGATCGAGAAACCCCAATCCACAGGAATCACATCGGGAAACATGGAACTCGCGAGAGGACAGGCAGGAAGCCTGGAAAGGGGGCGGATTCCCGCATCCAGGGCAGCTCAGAACCGGAATGTGGGGCATTGCCGAATCCTATCATTTCCCATGGGGGAATGCAATCGGACCCGAGTGAAACCGGAACTCCGCAGTTCAAAACGAACCACGAACCATTTCCCACCCTTTCAACAGGAACTCCTTTTCCGCGCGGAATATCAGAGTCACATACAATCCCAATCCGCTTGCCAGAAGTAGTCCAAGGAAAAGGCCGTCTTGAATTCCCTGGTAGAGGTGGAGGATACCCTCCAGATACAGGCTGAAAACAATGGTACAGACCGAGGTCCGGAAAAGGGTCCCGGAAAACTCCCCGATCGTCATTCCCCCAACCTTCTTCCGAACGATGAAATCGAGGGGAACCATAACCAGAAGAGTGCTCAACAGCAAGGCAAGAGCAACGCCGGTCAGGCCAAATCGGAATCCGACCATGATTCCCGCCGGGAAAAAGAGAAACCCAAGGAAATTCATGTAGAACCCGATATCGGATCGCCCTTTGGCGATCAGGAAGGAACCCAGCGGACTTCCAAGAGTTGTCAGAATTCCCAAAAGAGATAGGATGCGAATGATGGGAACCGCCCCGACCCATTGCTTGCCCAAGAGGATCGGGACCACACCTGGAGCAGAAACGAAAATTCCCGTATACAGAGGGAGGAAGATGATCGACTGGATCCTCAGGACAGCGAAGTAACTCCTTTTCAGGCCCGAATCGTCATCCTGGATCCTCGAGAGGAATGGGACCAGGACCCTGGAGATGATGGCGACCGCAGGGGCAAAGGGCTTGCTGACAACGTTCTGGGCCATCGAATAGAGGCCGAGGGAGGCATCCCCGAGGAATCTCCCGATCAGGAGCTGGTCCAGATTGTGTGAGATGAAGCGGAGCAGGCGTTCACCCGTCTGGAAGGCCCCGAAGCGGAAAAATGCCCCCAGTCCGCGGATCGAGATTCCCATCTCCGGCATCCAGCTCTTTCCTTCCGCCCAAACCAGAAAAAGGGCCCTCAACCCGGTCGAAATGAGAAAACCTGCTATGATCGCGGCGCCGCCCCGTCCTTCGATTGCCAGAAGTACCGTGGAGATTGCCCCCGCTCCGCCAGCAAGAACATCGACACGCGCAAGGGTTGCAAAAGCCAGCTTTCTTTGGGCGAGAACCAGGAAAAACTGCTCCGCGGGAGCAAGGAGGAGACCCAGAAACGAAAGGCGGAGAAGGGCAAGGATATCCTGCCCTGGAAAGAGTCCGACGATGGCTGGGGAAGCCAGAAAGCAGCCAAGAAAAGCGAGAATTCCGACGAT
>CAYRYU010000064.1:7927-39477 GCA_964428355.1 uncultured bacterium | reverse complement strand
TCTATCTGGACCTTGTGGGTGGAGAACAGATCGGGAGTCTGGGCCGAAAGAGCCCCGACGTTCGTGTTTCCGCTTCCGAAACCCTGGTTCATAATCTGGGTGCCGTCGTAGAACATCCGGCCTCCGTCCCTGATCCCGAGTCCGAGATATTTCACTGCCAGATTTCCAGGAGACCAGTAGCCGAAATACCGTTTCGAGCTGGTCGCCTTGGTCAGATCGAGCCCGTTCAAGGGCACTCCCCAGGTGTCCAGAAACCACATGTTCCCCGGGTAATCTTTCGTGTACGTCCAGGTTTCGTTGGCAGTGAAGGCTCCCGGGAGTGGTTGGCCAGACGCGGCCAGTTTCTTGATCTCTGTCGCACCCAATGCGCAGTTGAAAACCTGGACTTCGTCAATCTTGCCTTTGAAGTAGTTGTCCAAACGACCTATTTCCAAGGCGGAGCCACTTACCGGTGTACGCCCGGACCAACCCGAGGACGTGTAAGCTTCGACCCCGTTTGCATAAATACGCATCGTGCTTCCGTCAAAAGTGAAAGCAATGTGCTGCCAGCAGTTCTCACTGAAAATGGCTCCCGTTGTAAAGTAATTCCAGTTGGTGCCATCACCAAAGCCTGCATGTATCTTGGTGTTTCCGTTTACATACATGCAGGGGTAGCGGTCCTGGTTCGATCCCACTTCCTTTCCGATGAAGCCATGGTAGCCTGAATCGTCCTGATAGCTGTAGAGCCATGCTGCAATGGTGAAATTGTCCCCATTGAGGTTAAGGTTGGTTCCCCCGGAGATGCTGACATAATCGTCTGATCCATCGAATGAAAGACAGTTTCCGTATCTTCCGGAAGAGTTCCAGGATGCTCCGTTGATGGTGCCGGTGTACCCATTCCCGGAAGAATCGGCAGTGGTTCCCGAGGTCCCTTCGTCGAATTTCCAGTAGCCTACCAACCCCGAAGGCGTCGTGGGAGCCTGGTCGCAAAATTTGATGGCGGGGTCGCTCAGGGGGTCGGCGGCGTTGGAGTGGTAGGTGGAGATCAGGCCGGGCATCTCGGTCTGGTGCTCGAAGTTCTGGGAACGGAAATCGTAGACCGAAACCTTGTTGTCACCCGAGGCGTAGAAACTGACGAAGGAGATCAGTCCGTCGTCGGCGCTGATGGCCATTTTCCCGGCATACTCGGGGGGGAAGTTGTGGGCCGAACTCACGAAATTGGCGAAAAGGGCGTATTTCCCGGTGCTTGGCCCGTAGGTGAATTTTCCAAACCACCTGACCATCCTGAGCCCGCCGATCGTTTCGTGCTTGTACAATACCAAAAATCCACCTTTGTTCATGGCGAGCATATCCAGGACGATCCAATGGTCAGGAGTGTCGTTGATCCCGGACATGGGGGATTGGGTCGTGAAAAGCCCTTCCGTCAGCTGGTCGCCGACGCAGGCGAAGAAGTCGTCCTTCCCGGTTGCCGAATCCTTGTCCGCGTCGATCGAATAGGCGGTCATGAAGTCGTAAGCGGCCTTCTGGTCGGCCGCGAGCTCTCCGCTCGGAGCGGCTTCGCATGAAAACGTGTCAAAGGTATACCGCGCCCCGGCGAATGTAACCTTGACCCTGCTTCCCGCCGCGTTCATCGCCAGATGGGTCGGGGCCGCGGACAGGATGATCGACTTGAGGAGCCTCGTACGTGCCTGGGTGTCGATGTACTCGACCGAGTGCACCGAAGTGTCGCTTACCCCGACCAACAAGTACTCGGGGGCCCGGGCCGCAACGTCGCAGATGTTGTTGGCGCTTCCGCCGAACTTGATCGCTGTCGTATTTGGCATCTGGGGCGAGGATAGTATGCCGTTCGCCATGTCCTTCACGTTCAGCATGTGAACGACTCCGTCGTAGTCCTGGTCGACGATGAAGGTTTGCATGTTGGGGTTGTGGACGATCGACTGGTAATGGTTCCCGGTGCAGGGATCGGCATCCTTCCAGAATGTGATGTCCGGGGGGTTGGAGGTCATGTAACACCGGTCCGCCCCGTATGCCGCCATTCCGAAATACTTGTTGTCCGGGCTGACGATCGAGTCGCGGATCTGTCGGTTGCCGGGGACGCTCATTTTCGAATAATCGGTGAAGGTGGTCGATGTCTCGACATGGCGAATGGCCGGAAGATCTGTCTGGGCGGCTGCGGGGACCCAGATGAGTCTCCGGTTCGCCGCAGTCGAATCGTCGAACCCCAGGAAAACGCGTCGTCCGGTACGGTCGAGGCTGACCGTGTCGATTGAATTCGTATAGCTCTCGGAGTTGGCGAAGGTGGAAATCCTGTTGTGGGTCATCTCGCTCAGGGGCCTGAACATAGAGAACCAGACCAGGTCCGAGCCGTTGGCGAGATAGAGCCGTCCATCGTCCCCCACCGTCATGTCACGCACCTCATCATAGTTGAGGGCAACCTCGGTCCGGGTGTTGAAAGTGCTCGAGTCTGGTACCCATGTGGGATCGAAGAGGTTCCGCGACACCTCGAAGCGGTAGAGTTTGTAGGGGCTGTGGCCGGTGACGAAACAGTATTTCCCGTCGGGCCGGAAAACGATCTGGTCGTCCTCCTTCAAAAGGTCGTTGTCCCCGGGATCCTCGAGGAAGGTATTACCGGCTTCCCCCCCGGTGAAGGCGAAGACGTCGTAGTTCTTCCCGTTGTCTGACGATTCCTCGTTGATGTTGATCAGCTTGATCTTCTGCTTCATCTTGACCGCGAGCCAGTTCCCGGAAGGGTGGATGGCCAGGTGGGCGGGCCTCCAGGGGTCGTTGGCATTGTCCGAAAGGGTGGTTTGGTTGGGAAGATCGGAGAGGGCGGTGTAGGTCCGGTAGATTTTCACCAGGTTCAAAAACTCGGTGTCCAGCGAATAGATGCCGATCTGCCCGGGGTCGGAGACGATGACCCGCTGGTGATGATGGGAAACCGGGGTGGTCACGAGGGACATGAGTGAAACGCTGATGTCCTCGTTCGGGTCGCTGTTTTCCCTGCCCTCGATGGTCGCCGTGGTGGGGTCGTCCACGCTCAGGAAGGTGGACCTCGCGACCAACGCGCGGAGCCCGGCGGTTCCCTGCTTGTACAAGACGTTTACCGAGGGTGCGGCCGTATCGTCGTTCAGATCCAGCTGTTCCTGGAAACTCATCTCGACCTTGTAGCTGTACTTGATCTTGTCGACGTCGAAGGAATCCCCGGTATCTACCAGAAAAACATGGGGTGGGCTGTCCGAGTCGGCGGAAAATTCGTTCCCCGAAGGGTCGGTGTAGACGTAGTGGAACGTGAGCGAAAGGTCGAAAGGCTTCCGGTCGTAGGAGACGCGTGAGATTCCCTCGTTCAACCGCGAACGGGCGAGGACCCGCAGGGTCTCCCGATGGTCGAAGTCCTGTACCCGGCTCACGGAATCGCTCATCACCCCAAGGATCGGAACCATGCAGTAGCCGACCAGGATAGTTAGTACCAGAGCTTCCGCGAGCGTGAACCCTCGTTTGCCCAACGGGGCAATCTTTCGCGATGGAAGATTTCCAATCATGATCGCAACTCCCTCTGACCCGGTCCCGGACGAAACCGCTCAATCATAGGACGTGTACTTGTTGAAATTGGTGTCATCCTGGAAATCCATGCGTCGCCAGCGGTTGACCTTGAAATGGTGGATTGTTGCGGTCACCGTGATCTTCACTTCGGCGATGATCTGGCATTTGAAATCCTTGATGACCGTCGAGCCTCCGTCCTTGTTCCGGAATTTTCCCTGGGATTTGACCATGTAGTAACCGGGGTCGATGTTGTTGGACCCGTCGTTCTTTGGGAAGCTGACGGCCCGGAAATAGTACTCGTCCTCCTTCGAATCCGACAGGTCTTCATCGAGGTAGGTCAGTTCCTGGTTGATGTACATCCAGTCGGATTGGACCAGATTCGACGAGCCTCCCGCCGGCTTCTGGGAAGAGGAGATGGAACCCCAGAGGGCGCTCACGTCTGATGGGGTCAATGTGAAATAAAGGCGTTCCTTTGCCTTCGCCGCCGTTGTCGCGAACAGTGCCGGGCCGGTCTGGGCAAAGGAGGTGACGTATTGGGTTCCACTGAAGGCTGCATCCAGTGCCCGGTCGGACCAGTCGGCCGATCCCTGGACGATCTTTTCGGTCTGGACCATTCTGGTCATTGCGAGCGAGGAAAGCATAAGGATGCCGAGCACGACCATGGCCACAGCCACGGCCACGGTTCCTTTCCGGTTCATTGGAAAGTCGGGTCGTTTGCGAAGCGCCATCCGTGGCTGCAAACGCCCACTTCCCGCATCGTGCGGGTCGGGTCGTTCAGTGAACCATGAAACCCTTTTCATACTTTTCTTCATCCTTTTCCGAACCGGGACCCGGTCACTCCGCCAACTGGGGGGGCAAGGAGAAGCATCCGGTGCTGGCTCAGGGTGGTGTCGAGGACGTTGTCTTCGTCGGTATCCTCTCCGAATTCGAGGGCCACCTCCATTGTCTGGTGGGTCAGGCGCGTGATCTTGAAAGCCTTCACATGACGGGCAAGCCTCGTCTTTGACCAAACCTTGGAGGAGAATTCCGTCGAAGTCGATGGGTTCGTGACCAGAGTTCCTCCATCGAGGGAACCGGACACTTCCCGGATGAGGCAGTTGGTCGTCGAATCCAGGTAGATTTTGAAACAGGCCCGCTTCGAGCCTCCAAGTGTATTGGTGATCTTCCGGATGTAGAAAGGGGTTGTGGTCTCCTTGTCGGCAGTGTCTTCAACGAGCGTGTCGTCGGGGACCGTTCCCCAGAGGCCGGTGGGTGCGGCCTTGTAGATGTTTGTCGCCGCAAAAAGCTCTTCCTTGAAAAGGTCGAACACGATCCTGGCGTAGTTCACGGAATCGAGCTTGGTCTTTCCCAGGTTGAAGGTTTCGGCCCCGAATTGGATCATCCCCATGAAGGAAAGCATCATCATTCCCATCACCGCGGTCGCGACCACGATTTCCACCAGCGAGAACCCCGCCCGGAAGCGTTCACCTGCCCTGGGTTCACCACAAAGGCACAAAGGACCCGAAGGACACAGAGTAGGAGAAGCATGATTTCCTGGGAAACCTTGGTGAACTTGGTGTTCAACGTGTCTTTGTGGTGATCCTCCGTTGGGAGGCCGAACGTTGAAACCTGCGCTGCTCCGATTGCTGTTCACCAAATCTCGGTCCTCGAGTCGTCGTCGGAAGCATCGGAGTCGGGCACGAAGGATTCCGATGAGTAGACTCCATAGGTGTTGATGACTACTCGGATTCCTGCGTTTCCGCTGCTGAGCATGATGTAACATTCCGGGATCGGGGTCACGTTCGTTTCGGAAACCTGGCTTCCTGAGTTGATTCGCGTGACAAGCCGGCCGTCGGGCCAGCAGAATACGCATTTGGGAAGGGAGGAATCTACCTTGACCTCGATGCTCGGATCGAGTGCGGCCTCGTAATCATCGATGATCGAGAGCCAGTTGGTGTCGGTGAACTTCTCGGAATCGGCTTTGTCGTCGTCGAGGGTGACCGTTTCCCCCTGGTCGAAACCTTTGAAGGACTGCACCCGGTAGGTGAGGAAATCGTCGGAAAAAACGACACGATGGGGGGCTTGTTCCTCGATCGCCCGGTAACGGGCCGCCCGGATGTTGTTGATGAGGTTCAACGCTTCGGCTGAAACGACCTCGTCGGAGTAGAGGCTCCCGATCTGTGGAAGTATGATGCTCGAAAGGACCGCGATGATGGAAACCCCCGCCAGGACTTCCATGAGGGTAAACCCGGATTTTTTCCTCGAGAAAGAGGGCTGGAAAAAGAGGTGGCGAAAATGAGGAAAAAAAGAAAAGCCTCTCCCCGGCCTCAAAAAAAGGGAACAAAAAATAAGCCCACCCCCCCGGACATATTGATCCCAGTTCCTAGCTTAATTATACGGAAATGGGAAAAAATGGGAAGGTGAAGGGTACCGGTTGCATAATTCGGAGAATGAAAAGTGGAAATGCCGGGCGGCCTGGAAGGCCCAGGGCGGCTTCGCGAAGGTGATCAACCCCGCTGGGTGAACCAGACTCCGCAGAAAACGATTGCCGCGCCGGCCAGGAACTGCAACGTGATCGGTTCCCCGAGCACCAGCCAACCCAGCACTGCCGCGACGAGCGGCTGAAGGTTCGAGATGACGGCGGCTTTCGAAGCCTCCAGGTAGGCAAGGCTCCAGGTCCAGACGAAGTAGGCAACGACGGACGTCAGGAATGCGAGGTAGAAGAGAGCCAGCCAAGCGCGAACGGAGATTTTGCCGAACTCCTGCTGGAGGGCTGAAGGAATTCCGAACGGAAGAAAGAGAACCGCTCCGAGCGATAAAACCAGGCCGGTAATCATGAATGGGGGGTACCTTTCCACCATCCGTTTGCTGAAAAGGGTGTAGATGGCCCACATCAGCACCCCAACCACAACAAGGGCATCTCCCCGGAGGGGGTCCGTGCCCCCGCCAAGTCCTTTTTCCAGCAGGACGGTCGTGACCCCGGCAAATCCGATGAGGATGCCCGCAACCTTGACCCGGGAAAGCGTTTCCTGGCGCGTCAGTGCGGCAAGTACAAGGATGATGATCGGGGTCGAAGCGTAGAGCAGTGCCCCGTGCCCCGCGCTCGTGTAGCGCATTCCATACAGGAAACTTCCCTGGTTCAGCGGGACCGCCAGGGCCGCCATCAGCAGGAAGATTCCCCAATCGTCCTTATGGGGAATGCGCAACTGCCCCCTGAGGTAGAGCAGGGGAACGAAAACCATCCCGGCGAGGAGAAACCTTAGCTGACCGAGTGTGATCGGGTCGAACTCCCGAAGCGCGATTTTCGCGACCATGTACGTTCCCCCCGTGATCAACTGAGAAGACATGAGGATGATCAGGGCAAACGTAGCTTTGGGGGAAGTTTCCGCGGTCATTCGGCTTTTTCCGGAAGGTTTGCCATCGTCCAGCAGATCCATGCGCCGAACGCGACCGAAAGCCAGATGAACGCGGTTCCTGTCGCCCAGACGAGCCATGCGAGCCAACGGTCCCATCCGAGAAGGCCTGCCTTCGTCAGGAGGTAGTGCCAGTCGTGTATGATGTTCTTGTGGAACCCCACCGAAACCAGGGGCAGCTTCCTTGCCCGGGCATCGTCCATGTAGATCGAGACATCGATGAGGTTCACCCCGAGCCAGACTCCGGCGAACGCGATGCCGAAAAAGTCGGACTGCATCAACAATTGCCCCCCCACGATGACCGGCGCCGCGAGCTGGGCGGCGGTTCCCCCCACAATGTGAAGCGTCTGCCCCAGCGGCGCGAACAGAAGGTGCCCCGTTTCGTGGATTCCCAGATCGATCGGGGAGAAGATGCTCCCCTTCATCGGGTCGGTGGCGAGGGAAAGCCCGACGTAGACCATGAAGAAAAGAACCGCTCCGCGTGGAAGCCAGTTCTTCCCCCGGCACCAGTCCCGGACAATCTCCAAGGCCCGTTTCATGCGCTCAACCCTATCACGATCCAAGGCCTGCGGCAACGTCCAGCCTCCAGAAGGCATGTCCGTGTAGGGCGGGTTGGACTTTTGGGCAGGAAAAACACACCGAGATCCGTATAGTATGATATATTTGGGGATCCCCGAGGAGGTTGAAACCATGAACCGGAATTCCATTCTCGAGCGGATGCGGCCTTCCGTCCCGCTTTCCGCCACGATCCTTTTCCTGGCAGGCTGCCTGGTCGTTCTTGGAGTGGCTGGTTGCACCGCAACCACCGCGCCCGATGCGGGGAAGGGGCCCCCGGAAGCCACCGCAGGAAAGCTTTTCCTGGTCGCAGACGGGGGAGCGGTCCAGGTCAACCTGAAGCGGGCCGGGGCCGAGTACAAGTTCCAACCCCCGGTAGGATATCCGCTCATTTCTGGGGATTTCGTCCAGAACCTTTCGCAGGGAGTATTCACGGTTAAGGGTGCCCTGGACGACTGTTCCTTTTTCCTCAAGCCGGGAGCCGGAGCGGAATTCGCAGAGAAATCGATAACCCTTCACAACGGTTCGACACGGTTGGTTTTCGGCAAGATCGGGGGCGAGTTCAAGGTGAAGATCCCCTTCGCGACCCTCGGCATCAGGGGAACCCAGCTGATCGCGAACGTCTTTCCCGACAAGAGTTCCTCGGTCTTCCTTGTCGAGGGGAACATCACCGTCACCTCCGAAGCCAGAGAAATCAAGCTCGAAGCGGGAAAAAAGCTGACCGTCAGTTCCGACGGGAAGACCGTCCAGGACACCGACATTTCCGCGGACGAGTTTCTCGCTCTCGAGAAGGACACGGGTCCCGTGAAATTGTTCCAGAAATAGGGGGCCTGTCGGGGGAACGGTGGATGCGGTTTTCGCACAAGATCATCAACGGGAAGTGCGTCTATTGCGGAGCTATCGACGGCTCCGCCCGTCAGCTCCAGTTGGAGAGCTCCGCCCTGGAGTTGCGCGAACCTGTCAAGATCGACCTTCTGAAGGATGAGTTCGATCTGCACTGTCCGAGGGCGAGGTTCTACGTATCGTCATGCTACATCCTTTCGGTTTCCGCGCCGATTTTCGCACTCAGCGGTTTCGGGGCCTTCCTGATATCTCTTGTCTGCGGGGGCGGGATCTCCTACCTTTTCCTGAATCCGGAAGAGGATGAGAAATGGCTCGGAATGAAGGAAGTGAGGGATGAATACGAGAAGCTGCGCAACATCCTGGCTTCGGAAAAGAAGCTCTACTACCTCAAGCAGGTTGACGCCGCGCTGAAACCCTTGTTCCAGAGCCGCGACAAAGCCAGGAAAGCTCTTTCCGTCGTCATCGACGACCCCCCCGGAGAGCTCGAGGTCAAGATTCGTGCGCTCCGGCAGGATATCGAGAGGATTTCGGATCCCGACCTCAAGAAGATGCACGTGGCACGTCTCCGGGATCTCGAGGAAAGCCTCGAACGGGTGCTGAAGATCGTGGTGTTCCTGGAGAGGTTCGTGATCCAGAAACAGAACGTGGCGGCCTCGATCAAGCTGCTGAGGACGAAGCTCCTTCAGGCCCTGACCTCGGGCGAGGAGCGGGAGGTCACCGCCTGCCTCCAGGACCTGGACCAGATCCACAAGGTCTACGAACTGGTCGATTCGGAAGTTAAACTTCTCGAGAAGTAGGAAACTCCCGCCGGGACCGTTTCCCGATGCCGATGGCCCGGGGCGGATTTGGCGCGAACCACGCGGTCAGGGCTTTCCAGGCCGGGGGAGATCGAACCCCAGGATTTTTTTCAGCCCGTGGGCTTTGAGTTCGGCGATACCGCGAAGCCAGGAGAAATCCGAGACCAGGACGCTGGTTTCCTTTCCGTCGACCCCGGTTCCGACGATTGCAACCCCGTATTCCTTGCTGTCCTCGGCGAAGAAAT
Source organism: uncultured bacterium (assembly GCA_964428355.1). GTDB lineage: Bacteria > Muiribacteriota > Ozemobacteria > Ozemobacterales > Ozemobacteraceae > CAYRYU01. The sequence continues at coordinate 30,126 of CAYRYU010000064.1, read as the reverse complement.
CGTGCCGGAAAAAGATCCGGATATCCTCGATGGCGTCAATAGGCATGACCTCCCATTCCCTGGTGTAGAAGAGGATCCGGGAATGGAACTTGAGTTTTCCTTCGTTCAGGTCGAGGATGTAGTACTCGTCGATCAGCCAGGTCCAGAGCCCGAGGAGGGTCGCGAGGACGGAACCGGTGTCGAGAATCAGGAGGTAGAAGATCCGCGGGTTCTGGAGGAGGAGCTCCCATTCCTGGACGATCAGGAAGTATGTCGAGAGGACGAAGAAAACCGTCAGGACTCCCAGGACGGCTTTTTCGGAGATCGTGGGGAGGTCGAGCTTGATGACCCCGGGCTTGATCGCATCGAAGGAGAGGCTCGTCATCTGGGCTTGCCAGAGGGTCATCTCGAGCGCTTCCCGGTCTTTCGCGTCCGCGAGGAGGCTTTCGACGTTCGCCTTCCAGTCGGAGAACCTCTCCCCTTTGAGGAAATGTCCCGTCACGAAAGGGCACTCCAACATCTTCGCCACCGGTGCCAGAAGGCGGGAACGATCCTCGAAGACCTGGAGGAGGTTTCTACCGCCCGCGCTCAGGTAGCACCAGGTGATCGATTTGCCGTCCCGGAAGACCAGGTCGACGACGAAAAACGACTTGTACAAATGGAAGAGAAGAGGCCAGCCCACTGTATCCGCGCGGGTGACCAGCGCGGCGATTTCGTCGAAGGAAACGTGTTTTTCCCTGAAAAACACCACCTGGGAAGATCTGTAGGTCATCCGCCGCTCCCGGGGGAAGAATTCGAACTCGCTCCGGGTCAGCAGTCTGAGAATCAAGGTCGAGAAGAAGATCAGGGAAAGGTCGGTCATTACCCAATCGGGAAGAACCCTTACGCGGCCCAGCCAGCCGATTGCGCCCGCCACGAGGCCGCTTCCCGAAAGGACCAGAAGCACGTTGAAAAATGTCTGCAACGGGGTGGGGAAGGGGATCCGGATTTTCTCCTCACCGTGGATGTCCGGGAGGTTGCCTCGGTCGGGGGAGAGGAGAGGGTAGAGGACCGGATAGAACCTGAGATAGATGAAGAAGGCGAGGGAGGTGAACAATCCCAGAATGGCGCTCTTGAAGGCCGCGGCTGTCAGGAAGAAGATCCCGGATTTCTGGAGCAGGAGGTTTCCGAAGATCGTGGCCACGCTGAAAAGGAATGCCGTGGTGAAGAACATGAGGAGCAGGATCTGGAGGGAGCTTTTGACGAACGAGGGGTCCCATTCCCTGTCAGGGGTTTCTCCGGCTTCGGGTCCGTCAGCGGAATCATCCGCGGAATCGCCAGCGGGTTCCTCGACGGTTGCCAAGGTTTCATCGGCCGATTCCGGAGCCAGGGGAGTAGGGACCCTCGTTTCCTCGATGGGATCTGGGGGATGGGGCAATACTTCTGCCTGGGGCGGTTCTGGGGGACTAACCAACGGGACGGGTGAGTCGCTCGATTTCGGAAATCACGAGGCGGGGGTCGAAGGGTTTCAGGATAAACCCGTCGGCTCCAGCTTCAAGGGCGGTCTTTTTGTCTTGTTGGAGGGCCAGAGCCGTGATCATCACAACCGGGATGCCCTTGGTTTCCGGGGAATTCTTCAAGTTCCGGCAGACTTCGTATCCGTCGATTTCGGGCATTGCGATGTCGAGAAGGATCAAATCGGGCTTTTCCCGGGAGATCGTGGGAAGGATTTCCTTTGGGGAAAACATCTCGATGCAATCGTACCCGTAGACATTGAGAATTGTTCTCAGCAAGAAAACGATCTGTTCCTCATCGTCCAGGACCAGGATCTTTTTTCGACTCGGCCTGTTATCCATTTGGTACCCGGGCATCCTCTTCCAATGGTCTTGACTGACCATAGCATCCGCCTCCCGCCTTGTCAACGAATTTGACAGGGATTCTGCAGGATGGTAGGATACATCATGGTTTCCTCGAGACAACGTTTCTCAGGGATTTTCATTCTCCTTCTTTTCGGGGTTGGAGGCTTCCTTTGCGGCTTCTTCCTCTTCGGAGGGATGGGGCGCCGGATCGATTCCACCCGCGCCGAAGGATGTCTCAAGGCGTTCATCGAACACCGCAAATCCGGGGACTCCGAAGTTTTGAAAAAGAAACTCGAGAAGCTGGCGGTCACTCCAGGGGAATTCGAGAAGATCATGGATCTCTTCGCCCATTTCCGGGTTTCCCAATCCGCGATGAACCAGGCGATGGCCCTCCTCCAGGCTTTCCAGAGGGGAAGCCAGATCGTTCCAGAAAAAGCCGAATGGGGGGGAGGGAACGCCTCCTATTCCTTCCAGATGGAAGCCGAGGTTCTCACGGTCATGAAGGAAAAGCCCGAACTTATCAAGGAAGCGTTCGGGGGGTAGGATGCTCGACAAGTATCATTTTCTGCAGAAGCTCGCGACTCTGGTTTTCGCGTTCGTCGTCTTCGTTCTGGTCGTCCTTTTTTCTCCGGGAAAACGCGAGTTCCTGTTCTATTCCGGTTCGATCCTGATGTTGGTGATGGCCTACCTGGAGATGCTCATCATCCGTGATCACCTCTGGGTCCTGGAAGGTAGTCTGATCGCGACGAAACAGTGGCGTGACGCTTTCTTCTCCCCCCGCTATCTCCAAAAAGAGCGATGGAGAAGGATCTTCGTCGTCCTTTTCGCCACTTTCTTCTTCACGTGGGTTTACATCCGGGCGAGGGAAACGGATCTCTATTCCTTTCTCGGGATCGTCCTGATGGTAACGATGCTCTACTTCGAGGTCCTGACGATCCGGGACCAGGTTTTCGAGATCGTGTCCTCTCTCAAAGCTCTCGAGATCGAAAAGAAGGTTCTCAAGGAATCCCTTGCCTCCCAGGGTGCCGAAAAGCCGGATTCCGAGGATGACCTCCAACCCCAGGAAGAGTGAAAAGGAAAATAGCTTCGGAATGACCTCCCAAAACCTCCGTGGCTGCTTTTCCGCCCCCCGGCTGTTTTGCCACCTCGGGAGGTCCGTGTTTCTTGGCTCCTTTGCCACTCTTCTGGCGTTTTTTTTCCATTTCCATACTTCGGTGGGAGCGGCCCCCGTCAACCTGGAATGGAAAGTTGGAACCTTTCCCGCGAATCTCCTCGAGATAAGACCCGCCCGCTCGTACCGGTTCGTTTCCCCCCTCGAAGGTGATCCGATCCTTCCGGGTGCGATGATCGTTTTGAAGACCAGATACCGGGAAGCGCTCGCCTCGTCCGCCTTTTTCACGACCGCGAGCCGGTCGCTCGAGGTTTTTCCCGGGGGAATCGTGGTCGTCGACGAGGGCGAGGCTTCCCTGCGTCTGCTCAAGGGCCGCGTGCGGCTCAGGAATGAGGATGAAAAGGGCTACCTGGCGATACGCATCCGCGACCGTCTTCTTACCCTGGAAAAGGGGGAAGCCCTTCTCGAGATGAACCCCGAAGGGGATGTCGTCTGCGCGGTTCCCAAGGGGGCGGGGTGGGTCAAAGACCTCGAACGCAACATCCGGACCATGACCGCGGGAAAACAGCTTGATTGCCCTGCTTATGGTCCGCTCGGGGAGGTCGGCGAAATTGACGAGCGTTGGAAATCCCCCCCCGGTTCACCGCCTCCTGCCCGGTTGCCCAAAAAAGGGCCTGATGAAGAGGATGCCGACGAAAACGCATCCGATTCCGAGGAGCTGGCATCCGATACCGAAGAAGTCGCCTCGTTTCCGGAGGAGTTGGCCTCCGAGACCGAGGGGGTTGCCACTTCCCCTGGCGACCTTCCCTCCGGAAGTGAAGGAGTGTCTTCTCCGACAATCGTTCTTTTCAGTGATTCGGGGCCCCTGGCAGTCGCGTCTGGGGAAAACCGGATCTCGAGTGAAACGGAAACTGCTTCCGCCCCAACACCCAGAACCAACCCGGGGAAAACCAGAGGGGGTACGGTTTCCCGGGAAACAACCTCCTCCCCCGCCGCTACGGAGTTGCCGCCCGCCCTGATCTCCTCGGGGGTTTCGGGCCTTTCATCGCCCCCCACGAATCTTCCCCCGGCTCTTCCTGCGGCGGTTCCAGCCAGCGCCCCAACAGGAGCCGCCTTGCCCGGTCGGTAACCCCCCCCCCCGAAAGACCCCACACAAACGCCACAGGGTTTGCCCCCGATGGGTCGTTTGCGAAGCGCCATCCGGGCTGCAAACGCCCACTTCCCCCATCGTGCGGGTCGGGGGAATTTTTCCTTTTCCGGTTCCCCGAAAATGCCGATGGATTTGGTGGGAAATCACCGAAAAGAGGGAAACGAATGGCAATCTTCTGGATCCTGACAGTGGCAACGGTCGCACTCATCATCCGCGAGGCGCGAAACGATGGTTAAGCGGATCTGGCTGCTTTTCCTGGTATGCCTGTTCTGGACATTCACCCTGGCGGGGTGCGTGGGCTGATCAGTATCCCTTCCCGGCGTGCGTCTCACCTTTCACGATTCCGACCGAAGCGCTCGCCCCGATCCGCGTGGCTCCTGCTGCGATCATCTGCCTTGCGGTGGGAAGATCACGAATCCCTCCGCTGGCTTTGACGCCCATCGAGGGACCGACCACTTTGCGCATCAGGGCGATGTCCTCGGCCGTGGCCCCGCCGGTGCTGAACCCGGTGGAGGTCTTGACGAAGTCTGCGCCCGCCTGCTTCGAAAGTTCGCATCCCTTGATTTTTTCCTCCTCGTTGAGGAGAGACGTTTCCAGGATCACCTTGACGATCTTGCCTCCCGCGGCTTCCACGACACGGGCGATGTCGTTCTTGACGAGTTCGTAGTCCTTCGACTTGAGCGCTCCGACGTTGATGACCATGTCGATCTCGCCCGCTCCGTTCGCGATGGCGTCACGGGTTTCCATAACCTTCGTGAAGGTCGAAGTCGCCCCAAGCGGAAAACCCACGACCGTGCATACCTTCACCGGGGTTCCCGAAAGAAGCTTTGCTGCGAGTCCGACTTGACCGGGGTTGACGCAGACGGAAGCGAAAACGTGCTGCCGGGCTTCCTCGCAAAGTTTCGTGATCTCGGCGGTCGTGGCCGTGGGCTTCAGGAGTGTGTGATCGATGTACTTCGCGAGCTCGGCTGACGGGATCGGTGCGTCATGGCCCTTCTCGACCCTGTCGGCTCCAGCCTGGAGAACCTTTTTCACGGATGCCTCGCACGAGGAGGAACAGCTCCCATAGGTGCGGGGACAATTCTCCTTCAGGCAACTCCCTTGTCCGGCGGTTACGGGTCCGGGGGCGGCCGGGTTCGGGGCTTCCGTTGATGCGGTGCCGGATTGGCAGGTGCGGCAGTTGTCGGAACCTGCACAGATCGAGCATTTGTGCTCCGGCTTCATCTGGACCGGGCCTCGCTCGAACCGGACGCCCATGACTTCGAGCTCACGGCGGAACTGGTCGATTTTTCGGGCAACCCCGGCGGGGAAATACCGGCCGGCATCGAGAAGAGATTCGTCGGTAACCTGGATCGGGATCCCCTCGCAGATTGCGAACGAGATGATCTGTGACGCGTAACTGTCCGCGACCAGATTGGCCGCTTTGGACATGGTGTTGATCGAAAGAGACGGAATGACGATCTCCCTGACGTCCCGGATGGCTTCATGGGCGGGAGTGGTGCGGGAGGTCACCAGGTCGGCCCCTCTTTCGGCCTTCAGTGTGCCGAAGTTCTCGAGCAGGTAATCGGAGACGATGAGCTTCCCGCCGGCGGGAACGAACGCGCCAATCTGGGAAACGACCTGTTCCACGACCTTGAAATTCGCCGTGACCAGGACTGCGACCTTCGAACCGGCTGCCCGGCCGCCCGTGCTGGGAGGTGCCTGCGGAGGGGAATATGCCCCCCCCCGGTTGGACGACTGGCTCTTGAGTTTCAGCATCACCTCCCGGGCAATCTGTTCGACGATCTTGTCCATGTTCTAATCTCCAATCAAAGTTGATCTTGCGTTTGTTCGTTCTTGCGGAAGACGGTCTTCCCTTCGAAGGTGACCGTGTCCACGATCCCCACGATCGCGGCATCCGCCGGAGCATCCTTGTTTCCGAGCATCTGCTGGACCGAACTGCCTTCCTTCATCATCAGGACTGTCTCGCCGATGCCGGCTCCCATGAAATCGATGCAGAGGACCTCGGCCCCCTTGCCGGAAAAAGACATGTCGAGCGGTTGGACCAGCAAAAGGGGCTTTCCGTGGAAAGCCTTGTGCTTGAAGGTGGAAACGACCTTCTTGACCACGCGGCCTAGGTTCATCCTTCGCCCTCGATCGACTCGATGATTCCCAGAATCGTGGCATCGGAAGGGGGGCGGGATTTGACGAACGGAAGGGAGGCTTCGCTTCCACCACACAGGAAAACGGTCTCGCCGGCCCCCGCTCCGATGGAATCGCAGGCCACGAAGGGCTTTCCGAGCGCTTTGCCGTTCCTGTCGATGGCGGTGACGATGATCAGCTTCAGTCCTTCCATCTGGGGATCTTTCCGGGTACAGACCACCCTTCCCATGACACGTCCGAGGTACATCGATTCCCGCCTTCAGTGGTGTGGTGAACAGAAATCTACCAGAACTTCCGGACCAATGCAACCGGAATGGACATTGCATCCAGAATCATGCTATCTGAATTGAACCTGCTTCTCCGGGAGGAATTATGCTTCGGGCGTATGACCAGATTTTCTGGGACTGGAACGGCACCCTTCTCGACGACCTTGTAACCTGCGTCGAGATCATCAACGGCAGCCTTGCAAAGCGAGGTCTGACCCTGACTTCCGTCGACCGTTACCTCGAGATCTTCGAGTTCCCAGTGGTCAACTACTATCGCTCCCTGGGCTTCGATTTCGAAAGGGAATCCTTCGAGGAAGTCGGGGCCGAGTTCATCCGGGGGTACGGCCGGAAGATGTTCGAGTGTTCGCTCCACCATGGTGCCAGGGAAGTCCTGTCCCGGGTTAAAGAGCTTGGAAAGCGGCAGTTCGTTCTTTCCGCCCTTCAGGAGGACAACCTTCGCAAGGTTCTCGAACACTTTGGACTGACCGCGTTTTTCGAGGCGGTCCAGGGAAGCGGTGACCACTATGCGTGGGGGAAGGTCGAGTTCGGCCGCCGTCTGCTGGGCCAGACGGGAGGCAATCCCGCTCGAACCGTCATGATCGGCGACACCACGCACGATTTCGAAACCGCCAGGGAGATCGGGATCGATTGCATCCTCGTGGCCAACGGCCACAACTCCCGGACCCGCCTCGAGAAGTGCGGAGTCCCGGTACTTTCGGCCCTGGGACCGCTTATCCGGCCCTGAGCCTGCGACAAACAGTGCGGGTTGAGAGAGTCCGGTAAGGAATAACACAAGACACAAAAGACCACGGAGGACCTCCAAGAAGGTGATATCCTCTCCTTCTTTGTGGGCTTGGTGTCCCCCGTGACTTCGGGATGAGCTTCCGCTGGGAGGTTCTCTCTATGGAGGATGGTCTTGAATTAGCGGAATGGGTGTGATAGACTGCCCCCCGATGCAAGGGAATCCGCCCTTGATGGATCGCAACAAAATAAGGAGTCGTCCAAAATGAAGAAGTACGTCTATTCTTTCGGGGGAGGCAAGGCCGACGGCCGCGCCGACATGAAGGACATTCTCGGCGGCAAGGGAGCCAATCTTGCCGAGATGAGCAACCTGGGGGTTCCCGTTCCCGCGGGTTTCACCATTTCCACCGAGATGTGCGATGTTTATTACAAGAACAACCGAAACTATCCCCCGGAACTCGACGAGCAGATTCGGGAAGCGATGAAGAGCATCGAGAAGATCATGGGCGCCCATTTTGGCGATCCCCAGAACCCCCTTCTGGTTTCCGTCCGCTCCGGTGCAAGGGCTTCGATGCCCGGGATGATGGACACCGTCCTCAACCTCGGTCTGAACGAGAAGACCGTCGAGGGGATAATCAAGAAGACCAACAACGAACGCTTCGGCTGGGATTCCTACCGTCGCTTCGTCCAGATGTACGGCGACGTAGTGCTTGGAATGAAACCCGAAACGAAGGAAGAGGAAGACCCCTTCGAGGTGGTGATGCACCAGCTCAAGAAGGAGAAGGGCGTCAAGAGCGACTCCGAGCTGAACGCCGGAGATCTCAAGGAGCTCGCCAGCCGGTTCAAGAAGATGGTCAAGGAGCGGAAGGGCAAGGAGTTCCCCACCGATCCCTGGGAACAGCTCTGGGGCGCGGTCAATGCCGTTTTCGGTTCCTGGATGAACCAGCGCGCCATCACCTACCGCAAACTCAACGGGATTCCCGACGAATGGGGAACCGCGGTCACCGTGCAGGCAATGGTTTTCGGCAACATGGGAAATGACTGCGCTACCGGCGTCGCCTTCACCCGCGATCCGGCCACCGGGGAAAAGATCTTCTTCGGCGAGTATCTCATCAACGCCCAGGGCGAAGACGTGGTCGCCGGAATCCGGACTCCCCAGCAGGTCACCACCACCGGATCCAAGCGCTGGGCCGCCAGCCACAACATCGACGAGTCCGCCCGCCAGAAACAGTATCCCGCTCTCGAGGAGAGCCTCAACCCGGCGTACAAAGATCTTTGCGAGATCTATCAGAAACTCGAGAAGCATTACAAGGATATGCAGGACATCGAGTTCACCATCCAGCAGGGGAAACTCTGGATGCTCCAGACCCGCAACGGGAAACGGACCGCCGCTTCCGCCGTCCGGATCGCGGTGGAGATGGTCAACGAAGGCGTTATCAGCAAGGAAACCGCCATCCTGCGCGTTAAACCCACCGACCTCGACCAGCTCCTCCACCCGGTTTTCGACCCCAAGAGCACGAAGAAGGTCGTGGCCAAGGGCCTTCCCGCCTCCCCAGGGGCAAGCACCGGCCGCGTGGTCTTCCACGCCGACGATGCCGAGAGCTGGGCTGCCCGGGGTGAAAAGGTCATCCTGGTCCGCATCGAAACAAGCCCCGAAGATATCGGAGGAATGAACGTCGCCCAGGGAATCCTCACCGAGCGTGGCGGGATGACCAGCCACGCGGCCGTCGTCGCCCGCGGTATGGGAAAATGCTGCGTCGCGGGCTGCGGAGCGCTCGACATCAACTACTCCAAGAAGGTGATGAGCGTCGGCGGGGAGACCATCAAGGAAGGCGACTGGATCAGTCTCGACGGCTCGACCGGTGAGGTCATGTCAGGCCAGGTTCCCACCGTGAATCCCGAGATGACCGGCAACTTCGGAACCCTCATGAAATGGGCCGACGAGATCCGCCAGATCGATGTCCGCACCAACGCCGACACCCCCAAGGATGCCAACGTTGCCCGCAAGTTCGGAGCCCAGGGCATCGGCCTCTGCCGCACCGAGCACATGTTCTTCGAAGGCGACCGGATCAAGGCCATGCGCGAAATGATCCTCGCCGACGACACCGCCGGCCGCAAGAAGGCTCTCGAGAAGCTTCTCAAGCACCAGACCGACGACTTCTACGGGATCTTCAAAGCCATGGCTGGATATCCCGTCACCATCCGGACTTTGGATCCCCCGCTCCACGAGTTCGTTCCCAACGAGGAAAAGAGCCAGGCCGAGATGGCGAAGGAGATGAACATCCCCGTCGAGAAGGTCGTGTCGAAGGTAAACTCCCTGCATGAGCTGAATCCCATGCTCGGACACCGCGGCTGCCGCCTGGGCATCACCTATCCCGAGATCACGGAGATGCAGGCCCGGGCAATATTCGAGGCCGCATGCCAGCTGGCCAAGGAAGGCGTCGAGGTGTATCCCGAGGTGATGGTGCCCCTGGTCGGAACGATCGAAGAACTCAAGACCGAAAAGGCCACCATCTACAGGGTTGCCGAAGACACTCAGAAGAAATACGGGGTCAAGGTCAAGTACCTTATCGGAACGATGATCGAGATCCCTCGCGCCGCGATCGTTGCCGACCAGATCGCCACCGAAGCCGAGTTCTTCAGTTTCGGCACCAACGACCTCACCCAGATGACCTTCGGATACAGCCGGGACGACGCCAACAAGTTCCTGCCCGTGTATCTCGATAAGAAGATCCTGAAGGTCGACCCCTTCCAGAGCATCGACCAGGAAGGCGTCGGCAAGCTCATGCAGTGGGGCATCGACCGCGGCCGCTCCACCCGGCCCGTCCTCAAGGTCGGGATCTGCGGAGAGCACGGTGGAGAACCTGATTCGGTCATGTTCTGCCACAAGATCGGCCTCGACTACGTCAGCTGTTCCCCCTACCGCGTTCCCATCGCCCGTCTCGCCGCCGCCCATGGTGCCCTGAAGTATCGCGAGCAGCGCGAAGAGGCACTCAAGAAGCAGAACCACTCTCCCGTGAAAGCCAAGGCTTCGGAGGCCTGAGAAGCCCGTGTCGACCAAAAGGCGGAAGTCTCGGGAGGTGGCCCTGAAGGCTCTGTATCAGGAAGACCTCGTCGGCGGGGATCCCCTGGAAGCCCTCGCCCAGGTCATCCAGACGGAGCTTCTCCAGCCCGTTCTCGAGACTTTCGCCCGGGATCTCCTTAGATCCCTTTCTTCCGGCGGAAAAGGGGCCGGCGAAGACGAGCGCATGATCGCCGAATTCGCCGGCCTCTCCCAGCCGCTTTTCCGGTCCAGTGATGAGTTCGAAAGAGCGTTCGATGATTTCGTTTCGGTATCCCTTCCCGCTCCCCAGGAGAATTCGAAGAGTGGAAGAGTCGTTCAGGCGCTCAAGGGGAAGATCCTCGAGAAGGCAGAGAACGTTCGACAGATCGGTGAATTCTCCCGTGACCTCATTTCCCGAACGATGGAGCACCGGACAAGGATCGACGAGATCATCCAGAAATTTGCCGATAACTGGTCCCTTTCACGTATGGCGAGCCTCGACCGTTGCATTCTCAGGTTCGCCACATCCGAACTTCTTTTTTTCCCCGAGATCCCGGTCAACGTGACGATAAACGAGGCAATCGAGCTGGCAAAGAAGTTCTCCACCGAACGGAGTTGCGAGTTCGTCAACGGGATCCTGGACAAGATCCAGAGAGAAACGCACCCGGAAAAGGTCGATCCTCGCAAGTCCCCCTCCGACCAGGAGGAAACTTCGGACGATTCCGAACCCGAGCCTGGGGACACCAGCCGGGGAGACGTCCCGAGTGCATGATTCAGTCCCAATCAACCAGAAACGGAGCCGCTAAGGACAAGGATGGGGCTTTCCTCGATCATCATCAACAAGGATCCGGATTCCCACAATAAACTCTGGGTCTTTGCCTACGTAATCGGAGCCATCGGGACCTGCCTTTTCGCCGGGGCTTCGATTCTCGTCCTCGGGAAGGCCGCCACCGTGAAAGCAAACTTCCTCGTCGGGGCCGCCGTCGTGGGAGGCATCCTCGGCACCATCATCGGCTGGTTCGCCCGGGAACTGGTGCTGGGCCTGATCAATATGATCCTCAACGAGCTCGAGGAGAAGATCGGCCTTCACCGCAAGACTTTCACCACAACGAAGAGCGGCCTCGGTCGCGACCTCGACATCTTCGACCAGATGTTCAAGCTCGTCGTTTCGATCCTCAAGCGGGTTCTGCTGATCTCGTTCCGTCTCGAGGAAGCCTCGACCGACCTCGACACCACTGCCCAGACGAGCTCCCAGGTCATCAAGGAGATCGTCGAGAGAGTCGACCAGATCAACAAAAACGCGGTGGAGAACGCGGCCAACCTTCGGGAAACCATCTCCTCCCTCGAGAGCAGCTTCAGCCTCAGCAAGGACATCAGTTCCAAGCTCGTCATCGCCCGGGAAGACAGCCAGGGCGTCGCCCAGATCGCCCAGGGAACGCAGAATTCGGTCAAGCAATCGGTCGACAAAATGGTCAAGATCAAGGAGCTGACCGAGGGCTCCGCAAAGCTCGTGAACGACCTAAATGACAGGTCGAAGCAGATCGGGGCGATTCTCACTGAAATCGCGAACATCGCCGAGAAGACCAACCTGCTTGCGCTGAATGCCGCCATCGAAGCCGCCCGTGCCGGCGAACAGGGTCGCGGTTTTGCCGTCGTCGCAGAGGAAGTCCGGAAGCTCGCGCGCGGCTCCGCCGAGTCTTCCAAGAAGATCAACAACCTCATCAACGACATCCTTCAGAAAACCGAGAATGCCGCCGAAATGATGCGGTCCAACACCAACAAGGTTTACGAAGGGATGGACGTCATCAACGCCGTCGACTCCAGCCTCGGCAAGATGGTCGATACGGCCCTCAAGCTGAACGAGATCATCAAGGATATCAGCGAATCGGCGGAGCGGCAGAGCCAGACAAGCGACATCATGTACCAGAAGGTCAACACCATTTCCAAGATCACGGACCAGATTTCCCTGCAGATCCAGAATGTCGCTTCCACCGCCCTGGGCAAGACCGTCATCGTCGATCAGACGAGCAGTTCGGCGAAAGAGCTCCGGACCCTTTCGGACGTCTTCCAGAATGCCCTGGTTCCCTTCAACATCAAGGTCGAGGGTGCAACCAAGCGCGCCTTCGTCAGGACCGAAACTCGTATCCCCTGCAAGTTCAAGGTTCTCCTTTCCGGGGAGCTCATCGATGGAACCCTTTCCCAGGGCGACTTCGAGATGCGTGGCGTGATCACCAACCTCTCAGCCGGCGGCTGCGTGGTGGAGACCAACGAGGATATCGAGCAGGGAAAGTACATCATCTTCACCTTCCAGCTGGGAAGCGCTTTCGTCCAGGGAATCCAGGGCCGTCTCGTCCGCCTCCGCCGCTCCGTTGGGAAAGAGGACGCCATGGCCAAGGAAACCTTCGAGGGCATCATCTCGTTCAACAACGTTTCTCCCGAGCACGAGAAGACTATCGTGGAGTATGTTCTCAACGCCCAGAGGCAGTTCGAGGCCAATCTCGGGATCTCGTCCGACCTCTGACCCCCGTTTCCCCCTCCCATTCACCTCGATTCATCGCCGTTTCGGGGATTGGAATTTTGCCCTTCAAGGTGTATCCTTGCCGAGATGAGACTCCGTAAATCGGGGGCTTGTTGGTGTTCCCCCCCCCCAAGGTGTAATGAAAGGATAGACCGATGGCCCGAATCGAAAAGAAACTTCTCGGGGAGTCCCTGGTTGCTGAAAAGCTGCTGACAGAGGAGCAGCTGAAGACGGCCCTTTCGGAACAGAGGAAAACGAGCGACACACTCGGTTACACGCTGCTGAAGCTCGAATTCCTCACCGAGCAGAAACTTCTCGAATTTTTGACCACGAAGCTCAACTTCAGCCACGCAAACCTTCGGAACTACGTGATCGATCCCAAGGTGGTCCACCTCATCCCCGAAAACATCGCCCGGAAATACCACTGCATTGCGCTCCTCAGGGTCAAAGGCGCCCTGACCGTTGCCATGGTCGATCCGCTCGACAGTTTCGTAATCGACAACCTCGAATACCAGACGGCTTCCAAGGTGAAACCTCTCGTTTCGACCATGAGCGAGATACAGGCCGCGCTCGACGAGTTCTACAGCGGCGGCGGCAGGTCCTCCTCCGCTGGGATTCCCGCCGGCCCGGGTGCCGGTGGGGTCAACCTCGGTGACACCAAAGCGCCCAATCTCCAGGAGTTCGCGAAGAAGATCCAGGGAACCGGTGTGGGGGTCAAGGACGGGATGGTCATCGACCTTTCCGCCGCGGAGCAGGCGAACATCATACAGTTGGTGAACCTGATAATCATGCGCTCGATCAAGGAAAAGGCGTCGGACATCCATATCGAGCCCGACGACCAGGTGATGCGGACGAGGTTCCGGATCGACGGGATGCTTCAGGAGGTCATGGCTCTCCCCAAGAGCCTGGAGGCGGCGACGCTTTCGCGGTGCAAGGTCATGGCCGAACTGGACATCGCGGAGAAGCGCATCCCCCAGGACGGCCGCATCAAGCTCAATCACGAGGGCCGCGAGATCGATCTGCGCGTTTCGACCTATCCCACCCTTCGTGGAGAGAAGGTCGTCATGAGGATCCTCGACAAGAGCCGTGTTCTGTTCGGCCTCGAGGATCTGGGGTTCCCCGATGACACACTGGAAAAGTTCTCCGGTCTCCTCGCCAAGCCCAACGGGATCATCCTCGTCACCGGCCCCACCGGGAGCGGGAAGACCTCGACGCTGTATGCCTCTCTGCAGAAGATCAAGGACCCCACCATCAACATCGTCACCATCGAGGATCCCGTCGAATACCAGCTCCCGGGTATCAACCAGGGCCAGATCAACCCCAAGGCCGGGTTCGATTTCGGAGGGGGCCTGCGTTCGATTCTTCGCCAGGATCCCGATGTCATCATGGTGGGGGAAATCCGCGACTACGATACCGCCGAGGTCGCAATCAGGGCCGCCCTCACCGGCCACCTCGTCTTCTCGACCCTGCATACCAACGATGCGGCCGGGGCGATGACCCGGCTCATCGACATGGGGGTCGAGCCCTTCCTCGTGGCGAGCTCGATAATCGGCGTCATGGCGCAACGCCTGATCCGGACCATCTGCGCGGAATGCAAGCAGGAGTTCGTTCCTTCCCCCGCCGTCATCAAGCACAGCCGGCTTCTCTACCAGGCCGGGAAGACCAAGGTCTATCGAGGGGAGGGGTGCGAGAAATGCAACAAAACCGGGTACAGAGGCCGAACAACGGTAACCGAACTTCTCATCCCCAATGAACGGACCAAGGAGCTCATCGTCGAGAAGGCTGCCACGAGCGTGATCAAGAACGAAGCCATCAAACAGGGCATGCGGACCTTGCGCCAGGACGGCCTGTTGAAGGTCACTACCGGGGTCACCACGCTCGAAGAGGTAATCCGGGTTTCCGCCGACGACGAGATCTGATCTTGTCAACCCTGAACCCCCCGGGCCGGGTTCTGCAAAGCCTGCGAGAGATGCTGCCGGAGAATGCCCGGGAGCTCCTGCCCCGCGAAATCGGCCCAGGGCCCCTGGAACTCCTCCGTGCCGTGTCGCGGGAAACCCTTGCGGTTTCCTGTACCGGCAACCGTTGCGCATTGTCCTGCGCCCACTGTTCCGCACGATATCTGAAAGGCATGAAGAGTCTCGATTCGATGGGGACGGTTGCCCCCGGCGCTTTCAGATCGGTCCTGGTGAGCGGTGGGTGCGATTTTGAAGGCAGGGTCCCCATCGGAGAGCATGTTTCCAGGCTTCTCGAGCTTCCTCCCGATCTTCCGATGAACCTTCACGTCGGTTTCCAGGACTCGGCAAGGTTGTTGCCTCTCGCGGGAAGGGACGTTACCGTCTCGTACGATCTCATCGGGGATTCCGAAACAGTGCGCGAAGTGATGGGCATCGACGTCTCCTTCGAAACGATACGGAAAAACTACCTGGACCTAGCGAAACATTTCAGGGTGATTCCCCATCTTACCATCGGTCTTCGCGGAGGGAAGACATCCGGCGAGGACCGGGTCCTGGACTTCCTTTTCGAGAACCCCCCGGAGATGCTGACCTTCCTCGTCTTCCGGCCAACGCCGAAAACGCCGTTCGAAAAGCGTTCTCCACCCCCTCTCGTGGAAGTCGTCCGGCTGATCGGGCGGGCCGCGGGGTGTTTCCCGGGCCGTCTTTCGCTGGGATGCATGCGCCCCTCCGGCGAGTACCGGGGTTTTCTCGATGCTCTCGCATGGGCGGCCGGAGCCCGTTCGATAGTCCTTCCCGACCGGAATCTCGTAAGAACCCTCCGGGATCATGGGATTCCCGTCAGGGAGATCACCGAATGCTGTGCTTTCCACCGCAGCGGATCCGTGCGTGGACCCGGGGGGGATATTCGTGGGTGAGCCGGTTTTCGCCGAACCGATCAGGATAAGCCTGGGAACCGCGATCGAACTGGGGCTGGCCTCATCGCGCCAGGAAATCCCACCGACTACCGCCTACCTCCTCTGGGATCCCGGCTGCCGGGGTTCATGCTCTTTCTGCCCCCGTGCCGGAGGCGAATCGGGAAGTGCCCTTCTTTCCAGGGTCATCTGGCCGGAATTTCCCTTGGGGGAGACGCTGAGGTGTCTCAGGAACAAACCAGGCCGGATTTCCCGGATTTGCCTTCAAACCGGATGGAATCCGGATTCCGAGGGCGCTCTTCGCGATCTCGTCGACTCACTGCGTTCCGTTGGAATGCCCCTGAGCGTGACCCTTCACCCCGCCCAGGTCGAGCTGGCCGCGGTTTTTCTCGATGGCAAGGTTGACCACGTCGGAATCGGCCTGGATGTTGCCTCTCCGGAAACCTATTCGCTACACAAGGGACGGGCCTGGGACGCGGACCTTCCCGGTCTTTTTTCACTGGTGAAGCGTTTTCCCCGGCGGGTGGAGGTCCATCTGATCGTGGGGCTCGGTGACTCCGAGGAGACTATCGTCAGGCTCATGGCCGGCCTGATCTCGGCGGGGGGGATGATCGCCCTCTTCGCCTTCACTCCGGTCCCTCGTGCCAAGGGTGGAAAAAACGGCCCGGTTCCCCATCTTCCTGCGTCGCCCCCCGACCTGGGGATGTACCGACGGATCCAGATCGCCCGACACCTTCTCGAGCGGGGTGTCGGGGGTTTTGACGGAATCCGGTTTGGCGATGGGCGTGTGGTTGGTGTCGCGCCCGAGTTCCAAGCGTTTTTCCGCGAGCCGGCGGCGGGCGAAGTTTTCCGTACCTCAGGCTGTGGTGACTGCAACAGGCCCTTTTACAACGAGAGACCTGGAGGCATCCCGTTCAACTTTCCCCGGCCCTTGACCCGGGCCGAGTATGAACGCTGTCTCGGTGAGTCTGAGCTCGATCTTGGCTTCAACCTGAAATTGGAGGGAAAATGAGTCGTCCATCGGGGAGGCTCCTTCTTTCGGTCTTCGTCGTGACCATGTTCCTGAGCGCTTATCTGCTGTTCCTCATCCAACCAATGATGGGGAAGATCATCCTGCCATGGTTCGGGGGAACCCCCGCGGTCTGGAACTCCTGCATGGTTTTTTTCCAGCTCGTTCTCCTGGCCGGATACTTCTACTCTTTCGGCCTGACCCGCTGGGTTCCGTTCCGTTTCCACCCCTGGATCCACGCCGCGGTCCTTTCCGCGGGCTGGTTCTTTTTTCCGATATCCCAGGCGGTGCCCGAGCAGTCGAATCTCGCAGATTCGCCGGTTTTCTGGGTGGTCAGATATCTTGCGGGAAGCGTGGGATGGCAGTTCTTCGCTCTTTCCACCACCGCTCCCCTGCTCCAGCACTGGTTTGGACTGACCGGGTCGGAGCACGCGAAGGATCCCTATTTTCTGTACGCCGCCAGCAATGCCGGAAGCCTGATCGGACTCCTGGGATATCCTCTTCTTGTAGAGCCCAGGCTCACCCTGTCGGGTCAGACCAGCCTGTTTTGCATTTCCTACATGACCCTTGCGGTTCTCGTGCTCTCCGCCGGGATCGCGGCCTGGCTCGGAAGGGTAGGGGACCAGCCCGCGCGAGAAAGGGAGGCCACCGAAGGCGGAGAAGGTTCCCCTCCCCTGCGGCTCCCGCAGGCGAGTGTTTCGGGGCCCCCCCCCGACAACCTCTGGAAGTTGCGATCATGGTGGTTATTCTGTTCCTTCGTTCCCTCTTCACTTTTGCTTGGGTTGACGACGCACTTGAGCACGAACGTCGCATCGTTTCCGCTCCTTTGGGTCATCCCGCTTGCCCTCTACCTGGTAACCTTCATCCTGGTCTTCTCGAACTCCAGGTGGAGCGAAACCTCTTGGGCCCAACGGGCCTTCCCATACCTTGCCATCTTGCTGATGCCCTCCTTCTACCGGAACGAGTTCCTTCCTCTCTGGCTTGCAATGCCGCTTCACCTGGGTTTTTTCTTCGCCGCCGCCATGGTCTGCCACGGAAAACTGGCATCCCTCCGTCCTCCGAAGAACCTCCTGACGGAATATTACCTCCTGATGTCCGTCGGGGGGGCGCTGGGCGGGATGTTCAACTCCTTCCTGGCCCCCGTTTCATTCTCGGATGTCCACGAGTATCCGCTCGCGATCCTTCTGGCGTGCCTCTGCCTCCCCCGGCGGACCGGGGAACCAGCCGATGAGGCGAGTCCCGCGGGGGGACCGGGATTCCATATCCGGAAACAGGACCTTCTTCATCCGCTTTTCCTCGGTGGGGGAGCCCTCCTGGTCGTTCTGGGCCTGAAGACCTTCGGGGTCAACCCGAACATCGGCGTCGCATTTTTCTTGATCCTGGTGATCACTTCCGGGTTCTGCTTCAGTTTCCAGCGGTTTCCCCTCCGTTTCGGTCTTGGCCTGGGGGTGGTTCTGGGGATCCTGATCCTGATACAGAAAATCGATGGAACCCGCGAATTCGTCGCCGAAAGGAACTTTTTCGGAGTGAAACGGGTGGTTCTCGACGTGGGAGGAAAATTCTACCGGCTTTTCCACGGCGATACCATCCATGGATGCCAGAGGGTCGATGAACCGCAGAATCCCCATCCGTTGATGTATTACCACCATTCCTCCCCGATCGGGGAAATCCTTCAGGGCTTCAGGAATCGGAATGAGCCGATGCGCATCGGCGTGATCGGTCTTGGGGTTGGGTGCCTCGCCGCATACTCCTGGGATTCCAGCAACTTCACCTTTTTCGAGATCGATCCAGCCGTCGACCGTTTGGCGCGGGACACGAGGTTCTTCACCTTCCTTTCGGGGGCGAAGGGAAAATGGGATGTCGTTCTGGGCGATGGCCGGCTCACTCTTGCGGGGTTTCCCGAGAGAACCTTCGACCTGATGGTTCTTGATGCCTATAGCTCCGACGCCATCCCGGTCAATCTTCTCACGAAAGAAGCGCTGACGCTTTATTTTTCCCGCCTCACTCCCAGGGGATTTCTCGCCTTCCACATCTCGAACCGGCATCTGAAACTTGCACCTCTTGTCGGAAAGCTTGCGGCGGAACTGGGGGCAACCGCCTTCCAAAAGTTCGACGGGGCTTTTTCCAAGGAAAAGGTGGCCGAAACGGGGTGTGCCAATTCCCATTGGGCGGTGATGTCGAAAGATCACCCCAACCTCGACTTCCTGAAAGATCTGAAAGACTGGCAACCGCTTGGCGGGGATGCCCCCTTCCCCGCGTGGACCGACGATTTTTCGAACATCCTGAGCCTCTTCTGACGGTTCTCCCTTTTTCTGCCCCCGGGAAACGCCCGGTGGGAGCGGATGTCCGCCTTTCGTTGAGGATGGGCGGGTTTTCCGGTAGAATGAAAGTAGAGGGGAATCCTCGAGGAGAAACCCATGAAAATGAAACTGTTGACGATTTGCGTGCTGCTTTTCGTTGGTGTCAGCTTCGCCGCTTCTGCCCAGACCGACGTCACCTGGGGAACCGATCTCGCTTCGGCGATCCAGGAAGCGAAATCTTCCGGGAAGAAGGTGCTGATCGATTTCGATTCCGAAACATGTTCCTGGTGCAAGAAGATCAAGAAAGAGATTTTCGAGACCGAGGATTTCAAGACCATTGCCAAGGACAACTTCATCCTGGTCCGGATCAACGGCCCCAAAGATTCGGGAACTTGTGACAATTACGGGGTGGACACCTACCCCACGACCATCATTCTCGATGGAGATGGGAAGTCCGTCGATCGTTGCGATGGATACGAACCCCCGAGCCAATACATCCCCTGGGTGAAGGGGGCAGGGGGAAAAGCGACTTCGTCCGGCACCACGCCTGGCACCACACCTGGAACGACGACCACCAGTTCCAGCGGTGGAACGACTTCGGTTGCCCAACCCGATGTCCGACCTTTCTGATTTCGAAAACGGGAAGGTTTCCGCAAGATATCGCGTAGAGGCATTTCCCCGGCATTTCCGCAGCTGCCCCATTTCCCCGGCCGGCGGGAGAGCTTTTACCATGGTCGAATTGATCGTTGGGGCGATGATCCTTATGATGATCCTGGGGGTGGCAGTCCAGCATTTCAGGCATTCCAGGCAAATTTCCACCAAGGTCACGGCCCAACTGACCCTGCACATGGAGGTCCGTAAAGCCACTGACCGTCTGTTGGAATCCCTTTTCAACGCTTCCGAGATCGTGAAACCTCTCGAGGGAGGAACCCTGCCCTACCTGGTGGTGAAGGACATGAACAATTTCACCCAGGTGGTCTTCCTGGAATCCCCCACCGGAAAGAAGGAGGGCCCCTTCCGCCTCGTTTCATACACGGACAAATACAAAGGTTCCGACCCCAAAGAAAAGAGAATCCTTGTGGAAGGTGTAAAGGACATCTATTTCACCAATGTCTCCCCCGGAGTCGTCCTCTCCGGCTTCACCCTGAAGGATTCCAAGGGCGAAGAACAGGCGTCGATGGTGGAGATTCCCCTTTCGAATTTCGAAGTCATCGACGAACTCTGATCTTCCTTTCCCACAATTTCCCCCGGTCAGGATCCCCACAAGGAAGATCCGGTGAGGCTTTCCGATGCTCACGGACAAATGTCGATTTCGCGTAACCTTTCGGAATTCCCCGGTAATATGTTTCTGAAGATCGTTGAAAACCGAAATGCAGATGGGTTCCTGAGTCACGTTCCGTTCCAGGGGGGAGAACCTCGAATGAGAAAGAAAAGAAAATCTCGAAGGAGGTTCTCGCATGAATACCAACTTTTCCACCAAGGGCTTTCGAGCGGCAATCATCATCGTGGCTTTCATGGGTTTCGCCTCGTTCGGGTTCGCCCAGTCCGTTTCCGACTTCCTCGACCAGCATGATCCCAGCGACCAGATCGAGCTGCGGCCTGCTGCCCCGGTTCGGGAGCCGGCTCTCGGCGGGGGTGCGGTCAATGGGTCCGGGGTCAGGATCAGGGCGTGGGCACCCGATGGGACCGTGATCGCCACCGCCGTCCAGTGGAGCAACGTCGAGATCTTGTCCCGGGAGGGCGACTGGCTCAAGGTCCGGTACAATGGAAAGACCGGATACATCGCTTCGAGATTCGTCACCCCCAATTCGATGCCGCCCTACATCGAGAGCGAGAAGATGACTCCGGAGGCTTTTTTTGCGAAACTCGCCCCCATGTGCAAGAAGAGCATGAAGGAGACCGGGGTCCCCTGCTCGGTAACCATGGCGCAGGCTGCCCTGGAGTGCGGCTGGGCCAGCAACTACCTGGCCTACAAGGCGAACAACCTCTTCTCCATCAAGGGGAAAGGCCCTGCCGGAAGCGTCACCATCGTGTGCGACGAGTATTACAACGGAAAGCACGTCTACGAGTGGGGTGAATTCCGGAAATACAACTCCTGGGAAGAATCCGTGTGCGATCACGCGAACTTCCTCAAGAACAACAAGCGGTATGCCGCCGCCTTCAAATACACCGGGGCGAATCTCAACGCCAACAAGTTCGCCTCTGCCATCCACCAGGCGGGCTACGCCACAGATCCCAACTACACATCGCTTCTCTGCGACATGATGAAGCGGTACAACCTCTATCAGTACGACAAATGACCCAAAACCCTGACCCGTCCGTTTCCCAAGGGATTTCGGGCGGGTCTTTTTTTCCCCTTTCCCCGGAAAGGGTCTTTCCCTGGAAACATCTTTTCATGCCCAGGTGCGTGAAAGCTGGTAGAATGTTTTAGCGCCAGGTGGCGGTCGGGCGGACCCCTGATCCCCCAGGATTGTTCCTTTGGAGCGGAGAGAATCGATGGAACCATTCTCGAAGGTTTTCCAGAACCCCTTTTCCAGGCTTCTGCTGACTTGGCAGAAACTGGGCGGGGTCCTCGGGGGCAGGCGGCGTTCCATTCTCTTCATTGTCGCGCTCCTCGTCTGGCTGGGATTCTCGGTTTTTCCGCCCATCTCCCTCGAGCTGGAGCGCCTCCTGATCGACCACTCCCGGAATCTGGGGATGTCCTGGCGGACTCCGCACCCTTCGATCCTCCTTGTCGCCATCGATTCCGAAACCCTCGCCGCAGTACCAGAGAGGTGGCCATGGAAACGGAAACGATATGCCGATTTCCTTCAGCTCCTTTCCCGGGGGTCCCCTCGTTTCGTGATATGGGATTTCCTGCTTCAGCACGAGGAAACCCAGGACTCCGGGGAAGGTGATCAAGCCTTCGCGAAGACCATCCGGGACATGGGTAACGTGATCCTGGTTTCCCTGGTCGAGGAGAAATCGACCCCGATCGGCCTGGAGAAAAAACATTACCGGAATTCCCAGATCTTCCGGGACAACGGAGCGATGGAGGGTTTCGTGTGGGGAATGGTCGATTCTGACGGATCGATCAGGACCTTCGTGTGTGAAGACCCTTACCTGGGATTGAAAAGCGCCGTACTCCAGGTCTGCGAGGTTCTCGATCCATCCGTACGCGCCCCGGGAATCGATGGTCGGGGCCTCTCGAGGAGTTTCCTCGCATTCGCCAACTCCGGTGGGGAGATCCCCATCAT
>CAYRYU010000064.1:5904-7827 GCA_964428355.1 uncultured bacterium | reverse complement strand
GCCTCTCGAGGAGTTTCCTCGCATTCGCCAACTCCGGTGGGGAGATCCCCATCATTAGTGCCCTGGACATCATGGAGGAAAGGATCCCTCCAGACCTTCTTCGTGGGAAGATAGTAGTGGTCGGGGCAAATGCCCCCGTCCTGCACGATTACCATCCCACGTCCCGCGGCCTGATCGCGGGTTCCCGGCTTCTTGCCGCCAGCCTCGACACCCTTCTGCGGCACAGGGCTGTCACTCCGGCCGAATCCTGGGAGGTCCGCCTGGTTTCATCGCTTCTGGGCGGGATCCTGGGGCTTCTCCTGACAGCTTTGGTGGTCTCCCACCCCTTCGCATGGTCCCTGATCGGTCTCGTGATGAGCCTCGCGCTTTGGGTGATGCTTCTCGAAGTCGGATGCGTCCACGTTCCCGGAGCCCCGTTTTCCGCCGCCTGGCTGTTCCTTTCCGCGTTCAACGTCATCTTCATGGACTTCCTGGGATATCTTGACCAGGAGGCAATCCGGGTCGAGGCAAAAGCGGCCGCCGGAATCCAGAAGATGTTCTTCCCTGAAAGGGATTGGTTTTCCGAGGAATATTCCGTTCGCGGGTTCAGCCTCCCCTGCTCTTCAGTGGGAGGGGATTTCTACGATTTCGTTCCGGTTGAAAACGGAGGAATGCTCTTCATCCTGGCGGATGTCACCGGGCACGGCTTTGGGGCGGCCATGGTCACTCCGATGATCAAGGCCCTCGTGGCGAACCTTTGCGAAGATGACCAGCTTTCCCTCGAGGCGTTCGGAAAACGGATCAACTCGGTTCTGTTCCGGGTATTCCACAGGCGGAAACTCATGACCGCCGTCATGGGGGACTTGAGGCCCGGGTCACACAGGGTCACGATCACGTCTGCGGGGCATCTTCCCTCGATGCTGGTCAAGAACGACGGAACGATCCAGGAAGTGGGCTTTCCGGCATATCCGATCGGGGCAAAAAAAGTCAACGTGATGAGGCTCCAGGGATTGAACCTCGAGGAGGGGGATACCCTGGTATTGTTTACCGATGGGGTGATCGAAGCACTTGACTGGAACGACGACCCCTATGGTTTTGAAAAATGGAAGAGAAGCCTTTCCCAGGTCATGCCCAATCTTCGGAGGGACGAACCCCTCGAGATTCTTATGGAGGACATCCTCCGCCATACCAACGGGCGGCCTCTGGAGGATGACCTTACCATTCTGATCATTGCCCGCAGACGCAAAGGGCCCTGACCTTTCGTCCACGGAGTGACATGCATGTTTTTCGCCCGGAGGGGGGGCGGTTCCGCCGGGGGAACTTTTTCGGACCTGTCCTTCCATTCGATTCCGGAAGACAAAAAATCACCTGAGGAGGAAACCAGCATGAAAGGTTCGATTCGGATCATCGTGGGCGGTCTGCTCGTTTTCGGGACCATCGTTCCTCTTTTTCTCACCGGATGCGATTCCGGGAAACCTGTTGCGATGCTGTTGAACCCCAAAGGGCAGGTGCAGGTCAAGGCAACCACCCAGAGCGTTTTCGAGCCTGCAAAGGGCCAGACCCCTCTTCCTGAGGGGGCGGCGATCAAGACCGGAGATGATGGTTCGGCGGAAGTGAAGTACGGAGATGACAGCCTGCTCCTGCTTCGGTCAAATTCCCTTTTCCTGGTTAAAGCCGGGAATTCTTTGGGAAAACAAGACGAGGGAAACATGATCTTCAAGATCCAGGCACAGAAGGTCGAAGTGAACGTGGAGACCCCCCATGGCGTCACCGCCGTGCTCGGAACCACCTTCGCTCAGCAGGTTTCCTCGGAGTCCACCATCCTTTCCCTTGATCAGGGAAAGGTCCGCTTCACGGATCATGCAAGCCAGAGCAAGACTCTCGAACCCGGCTACCAGTTGGTGGTGAAAGCCGGCGCCCCTCTTCCCGAGCCCGTTCCCATGA
>CAYRYU010000064.1:0-5804 GCA_964428355.1 uncultured bacterium | reverse complement strand
GGCTACCAGTTGGTGGTGAAAGCCGGCGCCCCTCTTCCCGAGCCCGTTCCCATGAGCCCCCCTTCCAGGGAATCCCTTTTCAATCCGGGTGCTTCTTCCACGACCGGGATAAACCGGTGAGCTGAAAGGTTGGGATCGATCCGATGGCATACCAGGAGTTCCTCTGCGACAGCCTGAAGAGCCCGGTCAGGTCCGTCCGGCTGTTCGCGCTGAGCGAGATCATCCAGGAGGGAACGGATCCCTCGCTCCTAACCGCGGTCAGCGAGTTGTCCCGGGTCGAGTCCGATCCGGAATGCCGCCCGGTGGTTGCGCATGCGCTGAATGTATTGCGCCGGCGGCTGGGCGAGATACCTGCCTCTGTCGGACCCGAGGTCACCCCGGAGAACTTCCTCGGGATCTTCACCAACGGGACCGATGCGGAAAGGCTAGCCATCCTCGGTGGTCTGGATGCCGTTTCCACCCGCAGATTGGCGGTTCTTGCCCCCGAAGCTCTCGAGGGGGGGTGTTCTCCCCTTGTCGAGGCGACGCTGATCAAGGTCTTCTCGAGGTGTTGGCCGAAGGAGAAGTCCTCCGTCCTGCTGAACCGGCTCGACTCGAAACCCCTCGGGATCCAGCTTGTTTGCCTCGAGACACTGGTGAAGATGGCCCCCGAATCCCTGATCACGCACCTCCCGAAACTCCTGGGCTCCTCCGACCCTCGTCTTCGGGCCCTTGCTATCCGGGGATTGTCCGCGGTCGACACCGAGGAAGCCGTCAGGCACCTTCAGGATTGTCTTACGAACGGGGATTTCCATACACGCTTTGCCGCGATCCAGGATTGCATCCACCTTCCCTTCGGTCTGATCCAGCCCGTCCTTCTCGCGTTCCTTTCCACCGAGACGGACCGCAGGCTGCTGACGATGGCGGGCTGGCTTTTCGAGATCAACCCCGATCCCAAGGTTCCGAAACACCTGTACGCCATCATGGGGGAAGCCGCCCCGGAGAAGGCCCCGATCCTTCGGAAGATATTCGAGGGAGCTTGCCAGGTCCTCGAAGACTCGGGGGTTGTACCAGACATGGAAGGCTTTCGCCGGTCGCTGGAAGAGTGGATCGCCGAACGCACCGCCCGGCAGATCGTCTGCCCCTGCGTCAACCGTTTCTACGGCCAGGATCCCGAAGCGGCAATGGAAGCGGAGAATGAACTGAGGGCCAACCTGGGCCAGTCGCGGGTCCGGGAAACCCTCCAATGGATCCTGCAATGGGACCTTCCCCCGGCGGTGAAGCACAGGGTCGAGAAGATCCTCCAGGGAAGCCCTTCGGGGGGGGGACTGGAACCGCCCCCCAGGGATGGAGCTCATCCCCCCGATCCCGCGGATGAGACCAAGCTGGTTCCCCTGTTGGCGTCATTCAGGAAACAGGATCGGGAAAGGGCTGAGCCGATCCTCTCCCGGATCCTCGAAGGGGAGAGCACTTCTCCCGCTCTGAAGGCGACCGCATTCCGGACAGCCCTGCGGGTCGAATGCCTCGAGTTTGTGGAGGTTGCGGAAAAGGCGCTTTCATCGGACTTCCCGATGCTGGTCAACGCTGCGCTGGACTACATGGCCAAAGCCCGGCCGGCGGGGGTCCTTTTGTTCCTGGGGAAGTTCCTGGTCAAATCCCCCCCGCAGGTCAAGGCCGCGGCGATAAGGATCCTCATCAGGCACGACCCGGGAAGGGCTTTGTACCACCTCCGGATCATGCTCAGGGAAAAGGACCCCGCACGACAAACCGAAGCCCTCATGACGATGGTCCATTTCGATTTCTCGCTGGTTCGGTCGGACCTCGTGATGTTCCTGACCGGAAACTCGATCACCGATCAGGTGGAGACCGGCTTGAACCTGTTCCGGGCAAACCCTGATCGGGAAGATCTGGCCACCTTGGAGCGATTGGAAAGGGCCGCTCCCCCCAAGACCAGGACCCTGTTTCGCAGCGCCAGGAGGGATTGCGGACGGATCCTGGTCGATACCGGAGCCCTCACTCCCCAGGATCTCGAGCGGAAGGAGAAGGAGTTCGCTCCCCAGGCGGATTCCCCCACTCCTCCTCCTTCCCGGGAAAAGCCCGCCTACGCACTGGAAAAGGTCCGTCCCCCACCGAAAACTGCCGGGCACGAATACTCGGGGGAAACTCTCGCTGCGGTCATCGAATTCCTTCTTTCGGAGCAGTTTCCCAGAAAAACCGCCTTGACAATGGTATTAGGACTCATGGTTCTTTTCGGATGGTATGTTTTCCGGGGGTCGGGTGATTCGACCATCGCCGGCGGCACCCTGGTCCAGGGCTGCCCGATCACGGTCGTTGGAACGCTGATCGAAACAGGGCTTCCCGAAGGAGGGTTCGTGATCGAAACGACCTCGAAGCAGAAGTTCCACTTCGTCCTCCGGAATCCGAACTCGTACAAGTTCGAAAAGAACCGCCGCTACACGGTGGGAGGGGAACCTTTCCGCAGAAGTCGTGACGGTCACACGTGGTATGTAGTCACTTGGGTGGAGAAGGTTGAATGAGAACCCGGACATATTGGAACGGAGCCAGTGTACATGGGAATTCCCGAACCTGCCTTGGTATGGAAAACCGGTCTTGCCAAGCCTTTTTCCTTTGGTTATCATGGGAATCGAAGTCACCCAGTACCGAGGTCATATGTCTTCCCACATGATCAATGTCCGTGAAGAATCGGGTATTCCCATCATTTCCATCGTCGGGTACTTTTCCGAGGAGACTGGAAGCGAAGTCGAATCCATCTCGGAGGAGTATTTCAGGCGGGGCCAGGCCAGGCTGATACTGGATTTCACCAACTGCAAGGTAATCAACAGCCCCGGGGCAAGTTCGCTTCTCTGGCTTGTCAGCCGGGTGAACGACGAGTTCAGCGGAATCCTGGTAATGGTCGGTTTGAGGGAAATCCAACTTTGCATCCTGAAAATGGCGATGGTCATCCCCCCTGCAATATCGGTCGGATCGGTTGCCGAGGGGTTGAAGGAGCTCACCGCAAAGTCCTCTTGATCTTCCGGTTATTTCGGTCTGGGAGGCGACGATGGTACTTCGTCTGGCCCCGGGGTCGCGGTCTGTGCTCAATGGGCCGGGGGCTTTCACACTCGTTGAGATCCTGATCGGTCTCATGGTTTTTGCAACCCTCGTGGGGGGCTTTACCATGCTCCTCAGCGGAAGCGGAAAAGCCATGCAGATGAGCGCAAACTCCTTCTCCGCAATTCATCTCGGGGAGAAGGTGATGATCGATCTCCTGGTCGAAGCCCAGATGAATGCCAGCATCCTTGACCTGAGCGAGGAGTTCCCCGAGATGCTGTCCCACGATCAGGTGATCGAAGCCCAGTCCTCCTATTTCCGTTTCGTGAAGGACAAGAAAGCCCCCTGGCGAAAGATTCAACCTAGCATCGACGGGGGGATTGCCTCCGATGACGGGTGCATTTTCACCCAGTTGAAACCCTTCCATGTCCAGGTGGCCGCAACCCGCGTCGCCCCGCCCGGAGGGGGAAACTGGGAGCAGGATGTCTGCATGTCCGAAATCGTTCTCAATTGGTCTGAGAAGGATGGCCAGAAAAGGTATTACCAGCTTCCGACGCAGGTGCCGAGTCCGACGGGGCCGCGTCCCATCGATACCATGATACTCATCGACGAAAACCTGCTCCAGGCAAAAATCCGGAAACTCCTGTTTCCCGACCTTGAAGGAAAGACATTCGAAGAAGCTGTAGGAGCCAGGAACGCGAATCGTGATCTGGCTTTCAATGCCGGCAAAGTGGCGGTTCTGGGACAGTCCCTGATCGCCTCGCTCTCCGAAATCACCAGGGAAATCACGGACCTGGACCGCAAACGGAAGGAGCTTGGGAACAAGGCTTCTCCCGAACTGGCTGCCGTCCAGCTCCGGATCGCCAGGAGGACCGAGGTTGGAGCGAGTCTTCTTTTCAACGTTCTGCTATCCATGCTTCCTTCCATCACCGAAGTCGACCGTCTGGGGGCCGAGGGAGCCTGGAACGGTCTCGACCCGACACCCATCGCGCATGGGTTGCAGGTTTTCCGGGCAAAAGCGGCCGAGGTCATCCCATGGGTTCAGAGGGCGGGTGAAGCTTTCGGATGGCTTCTTCACCCCGGTTTTGAGATTTCCCTCAGCGCACGGGAAAAGGATCTTGCCCGGGGAAAATCCCTCGAGGTCCACCGGTTGCTCGTCTCCTTGAAAGCCGCTCCGGTCGAGGCGTATCAGAAATTCGTCTCCTCCCAGAAGGAGGCGATCGAGGGACGAAACCCCTTTTTGGAGAGGCTTTATCTCAGGGAGGAGTCTTTTTCCCGGAATCCCGCCCTTCTGATGGAGAGATTCCCCACCCTCATGGTGAATGCCCAAACCATCCGAGACGGCATCTTGCCGGCCGCCACCCAGGCAATGGAGATCATGAGGCGGCTTCCGCCGAAAGAGGAAAAGAAATGAGGGTGGATTTTCGGACCGGGATCGTTTTTCCGCTCATTCTCTTTGCCCTCGTGGCAATGACCTTTCTCGCATTTTTCCTGCAATCGATGAGCTCTGGGTATGCGACTCAGGTCGCTCATTGTGACGAGGTGGTCAGATGTCACGCCATCGCGAATTCGCTCAAGTCCAGGGTTCTTGCCCGTATCGGTTCAAAACCGTTCGCGGAAAGATTCTTCGCGAAGGCCCCCTTCCTCGAGAACCGCTCCGGGTTCATGGGAGGGGATTACGATCTTTTCGTGACGGATTCTCCCGGAAAGTACCAGCAGATAGATATCTGGATAATGGTCAAGTTCGCCAGGGTCCGGCGCCAGTACTTCTGGAGATATCAGCATTCGCCGACATTGCTGGATGCGGCAGGTCGTACCATGCTCCTTCTTTTCGCCCCTGTCGACCCCGACGAGAAATCCCTGCCGGCCGATTACGGGCAGGTAACGAAGGATATAGAAAAGATCCTGGAGAACCGGAAGACCAACCGGAAGATCTCGGTCGAAAAGTCGTCCGGGGTCAAACCCCTCAACAAGCTCGACAAGATCCTGGAGGTTCTGGATAGCCCTGTCCGCCAGGGGATGGACGAAGGTGATCCCGGGGTGGTGAACAATGAGGTTCCGGTCCTTTCTCCGCCTCCCGTGCTGACTGAGAATGTCATCTTCGCCGAGGATTTCTCGGGGACCCCTCCGAACCGGGGACCCAACGGTTGGGATGACCACCTGGTTTCCGACAAGTCGGAAAGCCTTGTACAAGCCCCGTCCGGCGAAAACGTCCTCAACGTGAAGACCCAGGGTGGGGGAGGGCGCGCGAAGGGGATTCCCGTCACCCCGGTCGGGGATCGCCTGACCTACGAAGCCGATGTGATGCTTCAGGGGAACGATACGACCGTCCAGATGGGGTTTGGAGCGTTCAGGCCGTTGAGTGACGGTTTCAACGGAAAGTTGTACAACGGAATCCAGTTCAGTCTTTCGCCCCCGGGAATCAAGTATGCGGGGGCCCGGACCGACCGTCCGGTGAGCCTCGGCACCTGTCAGGCAAATACCTGGTACAAGGTGAAGGTGGAGATCGATTCCAAGACCCAGCTGGCGAGGATATCGATCAACGGGCAGGTGGTTACGGAGAACGCCCCCGCAGCCCCGGTCAATAGGGAATTCAACGACACCCAGGACGGGATTCCGCAAGCCCGGGTCGACCGGTTCGACGTCGTCGTCCGGGGCGGCTCCGGGGGAAGCGCCAAGAGCGCGCTTTTCGACAACATCCGGATCACCAACTGATTTGGGTTCTTCCGCAGATGACGCGGATTTCCGCGGATGGGAACGGCCGCGGATTTTCC
>CAYRYU010000063.1:24846-39593 GCA_964428355.1 uncultured bacterium | reverse complement strand
CGACACTGCCGCATCCTGCGGTTCGTCCTGGCTTTTCGGGCACATTCGCCCCATCCTGGGGCTCGTGCCCTCAAGGACTGCGCCGTCCTGGCTTTTCGGGCACATTCGCCCCATCCTGGGGCTCGTGCCTTGCGCTCGTCTGTTGCGGTCTCCTGATCCTGCTTACCGCATCCGGTTGCCGGAAGGGGAAGCCCCTTTCCGAGGAGATCCAGGCCGAATTGGGACGATCCCGGGCCGACGTTCTGCGAATAGGCCTGTTCGGCGATCCCGTCGTGATCACTCCGATCCTGCACCTGGCCGAACATGGAACATTCATCTCGAACCTCGTCTTCGCAGCCCCCCTCAAGAAAGACCCCTCGGGAGATTTCGTTCCCGACCTTTTTTCGACGTGGGCCTCCTCGATGGATGAAAACGGGAGGCTTGTGGTCGAAGGCGTCTGGCGGGACAACCTCCGCTGGCACGACGGTTCCCCCTTCGATTCCCGCGCGTTGGCGTTCACCCTCAAAGCCGCAGGCGAGGGGAGCAACCAATCCCCGTTCGCGGCCCTTGCCTCCGGCGTCGTGAGCGTCGATTCTTTCGACCGCGGACGCCGGACCCGGATCGTTTTCGCCGGAAACTCCCGACAATATCTCGAGCTTCTTTGCATCGGACTTCTCCCGCCTCATATGCTCGAGGGGAAATCCCTTTCCCTGGAGAATGCCGACTTCCTCGCCGAGAAACCGGAGCAGGCCACCGCCCCCGAAAAACTGTTCTTCGACAGACCGGTGGGCCTGGGTCGGTATCGCGTGGCGGCATGGGAGAAGGGATCATTCATCGATCTCAAGAGATGGAATCCCGCCGACCCGGGCAGCGGCACCCCCGATGTGGGAAGTCCGTCCGCTTCGGCAGCCGCGCCCTCCGTGGAAGGAAACGGCCCGAACAAGCCCTGGAACAGGATCCTGATCCGATGTTATATGGCCCTGGATGACCTGGTAGGGGATTTCCGGAACGGAAAACTCGACTGGATCAACTGTCCGGGGGAGATCTCGGAGAACTTCGCCGAAATGAAGATCCCGGGCCTCCGGTTCGTCCGGTATGCCAACCCCGGGGCGATGTTTCTCGGGTTCAATCTGGGAAAGGCCCCGTTCGACAAGGCTGAAGTCAGGAAAGCGATCGATTCCCTGATCGACCGGCAAAAGCTCAAAGCGGTCACGGGGCTCGAGGGAACCGCCATAGACGGTCCTCCCGGAGTAGTTCCGGGTTCAGCCACCCCGCCTGTGGCCGACCCGGGGTCTGCCCGCGAGGTTCTCGCGAAAGCGGGCTTATTGGACGGCAACGGCGATGGGAAGCTCGAGTTCCAGGGGAAGGAGCTCGTCCTGTCGATTCTTGTCAACCAGGAGAATATCAGAAGGAAACTCGTCGGAAATTCGATCGTGGAGGCGCTTGGGAAAGCCGGGATTTCCGCCAAGGTCGAAACCGTTTCCTGGTCGGAGATGATCGGGAGGCGGCTTGAAACGAAGGATTTCGATTCCTTCATCCTGGGGGGGTATTTCCCGGGTTGGGGGAACTGGTCGAATCTCCTCCACAGCGGATCTTGTCCCGGGGCATCCGGGACGCCCCGCGTTGGGGAAAGGCTGAACTTCGGGGGCTGGGCGGACTCGGCTGCGGATCAAGCGCTGGATGCTCTTGACCGGGTTCCCCCGCCGGCTTCCCCGGCGGCAAGCCGGGACATCCTGCGCGAGCGGTTGAAGGAGGAGCGCCCGATCCTCTTCCTTTTCCAGAGTTTTGATGTCGCGGTCATGGGCCCCGACCTTTCGGTCCCCGCCCCCTCAGGGCCGATCTGGGACGAAAACCCGGATTCCTGGAGGAAGGGTGTCGGGGCCGACTCCGACGGATCCGTGGCCCCGGCAACGCCCCACCAGCCGGCTTCCACGACCGGGGATGCATCCGGGGCCCTTCCCGCCGGTTCGTGACCTCCCAGCAGGCACCGGATTCGGGGAACCTGTCTGCCCAGCCGGGAGGCGGGGGGGGAATCCTTTTTCGCGCCGATGGGTTTTCGCTGACGCTCCAGGGTAGCGACGGGAGAAAACTGCCGGTCCTCGAGGGCGTCACCCTCGAGATTGCGCGGGGGCGCTGTCTTGGGATTGCCGGGGAGTCCGGGTCGGGAAAATCCATTCTTGGATTGAGCATTCTTGGCCTCGTCCCGTGCCAGCTCGTCGCGGGACGCGCGGGAAAACTCGTGTTCGACGGACTCGATCTGTGCGACCTCGCGGAAAGCAGGTTCAGAACGCTGCGCGGGAACCGGATCGCCATGGTTTTCCAGGAACCGATGACGGCAATGAATCCCCTCCTCACATTGCGTGAGCAGATCGGAGAGATGATTTCGACCCATCGACCGGGGACTCCCTCCGGGGAAGTCCGGCAGGGGGTTCTGGCCTCCCTCATAAGGGCCGGTTTTTCGGAGCCGGAGAAGTTCCTGGAGTCTTTTCCTCATCAATTGAGCGGGGGAATGCGCCAACGCGGAATGCTGGCAATGGCACTTGCACTCGATCCCGATCTCGTGATCGCGGATGAACCCACGACGGCCCTGGATGCCGGCCTTCAGTTGCAGCTGCTTTCGGAGATGCGCGGGAGCGTTGTAAAGAACGGGCGGGCAATGATGTTCATCAGCCACGACCTTGGGGTGATCCGGACCGTAGCGGACGATCTGGCCGTGATGTACTCGGGCCTGGTTCTCGAAAGGGGGGGAGCCCGGGAAATTCTCGGGATGCCGTTTCATCCGTACACGAGAGCGCTCATCCAGTCGCTGCCCCGACTCTCCCCCGAGAAAGTCGCACCGCGCCCGATCCCGGGCCACCTTCCTCCCCCCGACAGGAAACCCCCCGGTTGCGTGTTCTCCGACAGGTGCACCAAGGCTGATGATGAGTGCCGGAAAACCCGCCCTGAGCCAAGGGAGATCGAGCCGGGGCGGTGGGTCCGGTGCTTCCATCCATGGACCGGAGCTGCCTGATGGCGGACGATCTGCTCAGGGTCGAAAAACTCTGCAAACGTTTCACGGTTGAGCGTTCGCTGCTTGGCCGTCTTCGCGACTGGTGGCTGGGCCGTCCCCCCAGGTTCGTCCAGGCCCTGCGGGACGTTTCCTTCGATATCGGCAGGGGGGAGATCGTCGGTTTCCTGGGCGAAAGTGGTTCCGGAAAATCCACCCTTGCGAGGGTGTTGATGGGAATCCACCCCCGGGACGCAGGATCCGCCACCTTTTCGGGAAAGCCCCTGTTCGATGTTTCGGAATCCGAAAGGCTCGCGTTGCTCCGTCGTATGCAGATGATCTTTCAGGACCCTTTCGGTTCCCTGGATCCGAGGATGACGGTCCGGGACATCCTTCTCGAACCACTTGCCGTTCACGGTATCGGTTCCCGCACTGAAAGGAAAGAGATCCTCGAAAGGAACCTTTCGGATGTCGGGTTGGGAACCGACGTGCTCGAACGCTACCCGGCCGAGTTCAGCGGAGGACAGCGGCAGCGGATTTGCATCAGCCGTGCGCTGGTCACCGATCCGGCTCTCCTGATCGCGGATGAAGCCGTTTCCGCGCTGGATGTTTCGGTTCAGGCGCAGATCCTCGACCTCCTGCTTGCCCTGAAAAGGAAGCGGAATCTGGCCATCCTTTTCATCTCGCACGACGTGGCGGTCGTGAGACAGTTCTGCGACCGTGTTTTCGTCCTGTACCGTGGCAGGATCGTCGAGGAGCTGGAACCCACCTGCCTGTTGGGTGACCCTGTACATGCCTACACACGGAAACTCGTTGCGGCTTCCCTGGAGATAAGGGAGGGAAGGACCCTGCAGGAAAGGCCCGTTCCGACCGGGCAGAAGCAGACGGGGCCGGGAGAGGGTTCGATGATCGAAATCCATCCCGGACACCGTTTCCTGAAAGAAACCGAATCATAGAACGTCACCCCCCTGGCTGATTTTCCCCATAGTACCGAGAAGTAGCGTTTGAGTCTTGTTGCGGTTTTTTGGGGGCGAAGCAACCTGAAACCCATCGCGATTTTTGGGCGAGAACGCGTTCGTTGACTTCCCCCAACCCCTCGGTTATAATCGGTTCTTCTGTAGATAACCAAACCTTTTCCGGAGGTCTTTTAATGAGCAAATCCTGGCTACCTCCTGGGAAGCGGCTGGTATTCCTCGCATTGTATCTTGCACTGGGAATCCTCATTCCCGCTTTTGGGCAAGATGCAGGTGCCGGATCGGCCCCTTCCCCGACCGCGGTCGCTCCCGCCGCTTCCGATGCGGCTTCTCCTGCCACCCCCCCCGAGCCCGTGAAAACCGGCCCCGGGGCACTGGCCCTTCCCCCCGCGAACCCGGCTCCCGCACAACCGGCTCCCGCGGCGGAAGTCAAACCGCCCGAGGTCAGCCAGCCGCCTTCGACACCTCAGGGAACCCCGGCACCTTCGGCGCCCCCGGCGACAGTGAATGCCGAGGCGGAGGTTTCCGCCAGCGCCTCTGCCAACGCGTCCGGTTCGGCGGCGGGTACCGCGCAAACTGCCGCCCCCCCCGACCAGAGCGGTTCGGGCCAGCCGGCCCCCAGCGCTGAGGCTTCGGGCGAGGATGCGGCGGCCGCGGCCGCCAAGGAAAAGGTCGTTTTCGATACCGAACGGCTTCCCATACTGATCATTATCGTCATCGTCCTGACCCTGGTGACCTACTACACCCTTGGTGCCCAGAAGGGTAAGGAGATGTTCATCCGCCGCATCAGCGGTTTGTCCGCCATCGATGACGCGGTCGGCCGCGCCACCGAAATGGGAAAGGGCATCCTCTTCATCCCCGGGATCTACGACATGGACGACATCCAGACCGTCGCCGGGGTCACGATTCTGGGACAAGTCGCCAAAAAGACAGCGGAGTATGACACGCCGCTGTTCGCCCCGATGGCCCGGTCATTCTGTATGTCCGTTGCCCAGGAAGTGGTGAAGCAGTCCTACATCGAGAAGGGCCGCCCGGATGCGTTCCGCGCAGACCGGATAAACTACCTGACCGATGACCAGTTCGGGTACGTTGCGGGCGTGGGCGGAATCGTGATGCGCGAAAAGCCTGCGGCATGCTTCTACATGGGAGTCTTCTTCGCCGAATCGCTCATTCTGGCAGAGACGGGAAACTCGGTAGGGGCCATCCAGATCGCCGGAACCGCCGAGGCCCACCAGATCCCGTTCTTCGTCGCAGCCTGCGATTACACTCTGATCGGTGAGGAGCTTTTCGCCGCCTCCGCATACCTTTCCAGAAATCCCAAGGAAGTCGGATCGCTGAAGGGGTCTGATGTCTGCAAGATCATCATCATCGCCGCGATCCTCGTGGGGACGGTTCTCATCACGGTCTCCCAGACCCAATGGGGGCAGGCCATTCCGGCGCTGAAAAGGATCCTGGACGCCTACATGGGATTCCTGAGCATCTGACGAGGAAAAGCAAATGATATTTTTCAAACGGACGTTACCATTGATCATCACTTTCTGCATGGGGATCATCACGATCCTGTGCTTTTTTGCGGGTCCCGGCCTTCCGCTCCTGAAGAAGCTCGACCGGGAGATGCCCGAATGGATGCGCATCATGTTCGTCTTCGCGATGGTCCTCGGTGGAGTGAGCCTGCTGAGACTGAACATCATGAAGATCCAGAGAAAGGTCGAGGGCTGGGGATACAACCTGGTCCTCGTTCTGGGTTTCGTCACCATGGCGACCCTTGGCATGCTCGAGGGGTTCGAGGGCTCACCCGCCCGCCTTCAACAGGGAGCCTCGCTATACATGTACAAGGATCAGACGCGTGAGTGGCTTCCCGTGACCGTCCAGGGAACTCTCATCGCGACCGGAACCGTCCACATCGAAGACAAGATCCCCGAAGGGGCGAACTTCAAGAGCGCGACCCTTCTCGAAAAGGAGAGGATCGCGCCCGGAACCGACCTCGCGAGCGGAACGGAGTGGGTCCGGTATTATGAATACGTTTCCCTCGTCCTGGTCAAGGATGCCGCGGGCAACGATTACAAGGTCAAGACCAACAAGGTTAAAGGCTGGTTCATGTCCACCGTCGCGGGAATGCAGCAGTTCCTTTTCCACGGCGTGTTCAAGGCGGCACAGGCTACGATGTTCTCCCTGCTGGCCTTTTTCGTCGCATCGGCCTCGTTCCGGGCTTTCCGCGTGAAATCGAAGGAAGCCGCCCTTCTCATGGGTGCCGCCTTCATCGTCATGCTCGGAAACGTCCCGATCGGAAACCTTCTCACCGCGCTTCTGGCCAAGGTGTTCCTCGGGTTCCTCGACTTCCCCGCGATGAAGGAATGGATCATGACCTATCCGAGTTCGGCGGCGCAGAGCGCAATCGTCATCGGAGCTTCGCTGGGTTATATTTCCGCGTCACTGAAGATTCTGCTTGGCGTCGAGCGGTCCTACCTCGGCGGAGAAAGTTGAGGAAGAACGATGGATTTTCTCGTCAAACTCAAGGACATCGACCGTCGATTCGTTTTCATCGCCATCGCGCTTTCGGTCGCTCTCCCGATGGTGTTCAAGTTCAACTTTCCCGTGGCTCCGGGCCGGACGGTCCAGTCCGTTTTCGACTTCGTGGAGAAGCTTCCCCCTGGAACTCGAGCCTATCTTTCGTTCGATTATGACCCCGCCTCGATGCCCGAGTTGAGCCCCGCCGCGGTGGCCATATTGGCGCACATGTTCAGGCGTGGGGTGAAGCCCATCTGTGCCGCGAACTGGCCGGTCGGGGGAGACATGGCTGACGTGGCTCTCGCGAGCGCGACCCATATCTTCATGAACGAGAAGGCGGCCGGGGAGTCGGCCGGGAAGGCAGAGCTTCCCAAGGTCGAGCTGGTCAAGGGGCGCGACTATGTCAACATGGGATACAAGCCCGGACTGATCGTTCACATCAAAGGGTTGATCGACGATTTCCTCAAACCTTTCCCGATAGACAAGGACGGCAACTCGACCGCGAACATGGAGATCTTCAAGAAAACCGACGGAAGCAAGTTCACCCTCAAGGACGTGGGGATCATCATCAGCTTCACCGCTGGAACGGGCGGGATCGAGACCTTCATCTCCCTCGGTTCCGAACACAAGCGTCAGATGGCCACCTCCTGCACCTCGGTGAACATCCCGAAATTCTACACCTATCTCCAGACGAAACAGCTGATCGGAATGCTGGGAGGGCTCCCTGGGGCGGCCGAATACGAGGCGTTGATCAACCATAGCGGTCCGGCCCGGGAAGCGATGGCCCCGCAGTCGATCGCCCACCTCGTGATCATGCTGTTCATCATCGTCGGGAATATCGCCTTCCTGGTCGAGAAGTCGAAGGCCGCGAAGAAAGCATAGGAGAGAAGAGCCATGTCGACATCCTTAACAATCTGGATGGGAGCGATAATCACCCTATCCGTTTTCAGCTTCCTGTACAAGGACAATCCCTTCTACCGTTTCGCCGAGCACCTGTTCGTCGGAGTGTCAGCCGGGTACCTTTTCACCACGATCGAGTTCCACCAGGCATTGAAACCGAACCTTCTCGGAAAGGTCGCCCCCCAGTCCTTCGGCGTCGGGGAAGGCACCTTCCTCAACCCGGAATGGATCCTTGTGATCCCGGCGATGATGGGCATACTGATGTTCTTCCGGATGAGCCAGCAGTACGCCTGGGTCAGCAGGTTCACCTTCGCGTTCGTCATGGGGATTTCCACGGGTTTGGCAATCGTCTACACGACCCAGGCCGCCCTGATCCCGCAGATCAAGAAAGCGATCGTTCCCCTTTTCGTTCAGGGGGACTTCATCGGGACGTTCTCCAACTGGGTCCTGGTGATCGGTTCGATCGCCTGCCTCTTCTACTTCTTCTTCAGCACCGAACACCGGGGTCCGGTCTACGGGAACATCTCCCGGATCGGAATCTGGTTTTTGATGATCAGCTTCGGAGCCTCCTTCGGAGCGACCGTCATGGGTCGTATCTCCCTCCTGATCGGGCGGTTCGAGTTCCTCCTGAAGGACTGGCTGGGTTGGATATAGAGGGTTGACCCCATGGGAATGTGGACCATCCCAAAGGAAGAGACCGAGCCCGGGAAATTCTCCGAAGAGGAGATCAACGCATTCATCGGCGAGTGCGCCCGGGGAATCGTCAAACGGCACCTATCGGTTCCGGCGATCATGACCCTCGAGATGGCGAAACCGGTTTCCTTTCTCGGTTACAGCTCCCTTGTCGCATTCGGGCCTCTCCTCGATATCATCGTCGATCCCCAGAAGGTCGAGAAACTGACCTGCGTGATGGGCGACCGGAAGAAGATCGAAGCTCTGCTGGTCGCTATCGAAGAATACGAAAAAAACGGACTAAAGGAAGGTGATCCAGGTGGACACAAGCAAGATTGAAAGCATTCTCGCAACGGACTGCGGAAGTACCACCACCAAGGCCATCCTCATCGAAAAACGTGACGGGGTCTTCCGCCTGATAGTCAGGGGTGAAGCCCCCACCACGGTCGAGGCCCCGGTCGAGGATGTCACCAAGGGTGTGCTGAACGCGGTTTCCGAAGTCCAGGAGCTTGTCGGCCGGGCGATCCTGACCGAGGACGGCCAGCATCTGATCAAGCCTCGGCAGGGGGAGAAGGGTGTCGATCTCTACGTCTCCACGAGCTCGGCCGGTGGTGGCCTCCAGATGATGGTCGCGGGCGTCGTCAAGACGATGTCCGGCGAATCCGCCGCCCGGGCGGCTCTCGGGGCGGGTGCAATCGTCATGGACGTCATGGCGACGAACGACGGGCGTCTTCCCCACCAGAAGATCCAGCGCATCAGGCACCTGAGACCCGACATGATCCTCCTTTCAGGAGGCGTGGACGGAGGAACCACCTCCCACGTGGTCGAGATCGGGGACATCATCGCGGCAGCCAGCCCGAAAGCGCGTCTCGGGATCGGTTACGAGCTCCCGGTTCTCTACGCGGGAAACGTGGATGCCCGCGAACAGATCAAGAAGAGCCTCGAGGGAAAGGTCGCCCTCGACTTCTCCGACAACCTCCGCCCGACCCTGGAGCGCGAGAACCTGAATCCCGCCCGCCACAAGATCCAGCACCTGTTCCTGGAACACGTCATGAGCCACGCTCCGGGATACCCCAACCTGATGAAGATGACCGACGTCGAGATCATGCCGACCCCGGGAGCGGTGGGCGACATCATGCAGCTCATCTCGAAGCGGAAGAACATCAACGTCGTCGGAGTCGACATCGGCGGGGCAACCACCGATATCTTTTCGGTCTTCAGCGGGATCTACAACAAGTCCGTCTCCGCCAACTACGGCATGAGCTACTCGATCAGCAACGTCTTTGCCGAGGCCGGTTGGGAGAACATCATGCGGTGGGTCCCCTTCGACATGGACGAGCGGGACCTCCGGAATCGCGTCAAGAACAAGATGATCCGGCCCACCACGATCCCCTCCCTTCTCGAGGAACTCATGGTGGAGCAAGCCTGCGCCCGTGAAGCTTTGCGCCTTTCCTTCGACCAGCACAAGTCCCTTGCGGTCGGCCTGAAAGGCATCCAGCAGGAACGGACCATCAGCGATGTCTTCGACCAGACCCTGACCGGCCAGACCCTGGTCAACCTCAAGGACCTGAACATGCTCATCGGATCGGGCGGGGTGCTTTCCCATGCCCCCCGGCGCCAGCAGAGCGCTATGATGATGATCGACTCATTCCTGCCCGAAGGGGTAACACAGCTTACCGTCGATTCCATCTTCATGATGCCCCAACTGGGGGTGCTTGCGAAGGTGCACCAGGATGCCGCCCTCTCCGTTTTCGACCGTGACTGCCTGATCTACCTGGGCACCTGCATCGCCCCCATCGGAACCGGGAAGATGGGACAGCCGGCTCTGGAAGCCAAGATCCGTATGCCCGATGGAAGCGAGGTAAAGAAGGAGTTCAAGTTCGGCGAGCTCAACCTTGTTCCACTACCCGTAGGGGCCACCGCCAAAGCCTGGTTGAAACCAGCTTACGGTTTCGACATGGGTGACGGCCACGGCCAGGTCATGGAAGCCGAGCTCCACGGCGGAGTCGTCGGGCTGATCTTCGACACCCGTGGCCGCCCGCTCGCGATTCCCGATGACAAGGCCGAGCGGATCAAGCTTCTCCAGAACTGGAACAAGACTCTGAACATGTATCCCTGAGCGGATTTCCGCTCTTGATTGGTCGTTCGACTCCGGAAAGGGGGAGAAAGGAAACCGGTTATGGCTAGTGCTTACACTCCCGGGCTGAAAATAGTCCCCAAAACACTCTTCCACAAGGATCGGAAACTTCCGATGCGGGGAGAGGTCAAGGTCAAGAAGGGCGATAAGGTCACCTCCGAAATGGTCGTCGCCTCGACGTTCCTTCCCGGCAATGTCACTCCCGTGAACATCGCGAATCTCCTCAGCGTCGAGCCCAAGGAGATCGGCGATTTTCTCAAGAAGAAGGCGGGGGACAAGATCGCGAAGGGGGAACTGATTGCAGAGTCCCCGGGCTTCCTGGGCTTTTTCAAGACTCCGGTTCTTGCACCGATCTCGGGGGTTCTCGAGACCATCTCGGAAATCACCGGGATCGGAATCTGTCGCGAACCTCCAATTCCGGTCGAAGTGCACGGTTATGTCGACGGATGGGTCGATGAGGTCTATCCCGAGGAGGGAATCAGCGTCGCTACGATGGCCACCTTCATCCAGGGGATCTTCGGAATCGGCGGCGAGGTGACCGCGCCCCTTTGCATCGTTTCGAAAAACCCCGAAGAGGTTCTCGACGAAAACGTTCTGACGAAGGATCACCACGGGAAGATCGTCGTCGGAGGTTCCCTGGTTACCGCTGGGGCTCTCAAGAAGGCGGTCGAATTGGGAATCAAGGGTGTCGTGGTCGGAGGATACGATGCCCAGGATCTCAAGGAGTTCCTGGGTTACGACCTCGGCGTTGCCATAACCGGAACCGAGGACAAGGGAATCACCCTCGTCGTGACCGAAGGTTTCGGGAAAATCCAGATGGCACGGAAAACCTATGACCTCCTGGTTTCCTGCGAAGGCAAGAAAACCTCGATCAACGGAGCGACCCAGATCCGGGCGGGGGTCATCCGCCCCGAGGTCGTCATTCCCATCAGCGGAGCCTCCTCCGAGGAAGTGCATGGAAAGGAACTTGGGGGAATGGTCGTGGGAAGCCTGATCCGGATCATCAGACAGCCGAAGTTCGGGTCCGTGGCCAAGGTTGTCTCTCTCCCCGAGAAGCCCACCGTGATCCCGACAGAGGCGAAGGTCCGCATAGTCGAGGTCGAACTCCTTTCCACCGGGGAGAGGTTGACCCTACCGCGTGCGAACGTGGAGATCATCGAGGAATGACTGTTCCCGCCAACGATCTCGATACCGAGTCCCTGAAGAAGGAGATCAAGCAGGAGCTCCTCAAGCGCGAGATCATGATGGGGCTCGAGGAAGACGAGATCGACCTTTTCGAGCTCGGAAAGGTCCTTCTGCGTTCCTGGCGCCTCGTTTTCGTTTTTCCGTTCATCGTGGCGGTCTGCACCGCCGCCTACTCCTGGTTCTTCATGCCCAACTTCTTCAAGGCGCAGAGCACGATTTTCGTTCACACCAAAGGCGGAGGGCTCGGCCTGGGAGCGGCTCTCGGAAGTCTGATGGGCGGCCTGGGAGGGCTCGCCGGAGGCGGTGGGTCGGCGGAGTATCTGGTCACCTATCTCAAGAGCGATACCTTATCGACCCAGATCATCAACCGTTTCAACATCGCCACCAATCCGGTAATCGTTGGGGATGCGCCGAATCCCGATCAGAAGTTCGACGACGTGCTGAAAACCGTCAACAACATGGTGTCGGTCAGCAAAGACAAAGATGGCCTAATAACCATCTCGGTTGAAACAAGGTCTGCAAGCCTTTCGGCCGAAATCGCCCATACCTATGTCGATCTGCTCCAGTTCTATGTAAAGGGCCCGGAAAAGCAGAAGCGTCTTTTCATCGAGGGGCAGCTCGAGAAGGTGAAAAAGGAGCTCGAAGTCGCCGAGCTGGATTTCAAGTCATTCCAGGACCAGAACAAGGTCATCTCGGTCGATGAACAGGGGCGTGCGCTCATCGAGAAGCTTGCGAAACTCGAAGCCAGCAGGATTGAGGGAAAAATCTCTCTGACCATGCATGAAAGCCTTCTCAAAGCCATGGGAAACCTCCCCGAACTCGTCAAGATCGAGAGCCAGAAAGTTGCGGAGCAGGCCAAACAGCAGACTCTCGAAAAGGAGATCGCGCAGGCGGAGAAAGAGGTTGCCCAGGTTCCGGCGCTTGCCCTCGATTTCGGACGGAAGATGCGGGAGCTGAGGGTGAAGGAAAAGGTTTTCGCCACCCTCACAGAACAATACGAAATGGCGAAGATCACCGAGACCGAAGAAGGAAGCAAGTTCGAGATCATCGACCGGGCACGCGCCCCGGAGCGGAAGTCCAAGCCAAAGCGGGCCCTGATAACGATCATGGCGGGGATCACCGCCGGAATGTTGGGGGTATTCCTGGCGTTCTTTCTCGAGTTCCTCGAAAAGAGGAAGAAAGCCGAGGAGAAGAAGCGCCGGGACAACCCATCCGTCGGTTCCTGATCGGAAACGGGCTTGAACGCGGGTGACGGAATCGCCCATTGTCAGCCGGGGTCCTGTGCCTTTTTCGGCAGTATCGCAGGATTGCCACAGGGACACAGAACCACAGAGGTTGCCGATGGATCGGACCGGTGGTTTCTCCCTTTTTCTGAGTTGTGGCTCCTTTCCCGCCCATGATGAATAGCGGTATCTCACTCCATCGTTGGTTCGCGGACTGGATGTCGCCTTCCACCGGAGGGACGGAGAGCGGAACCCCTCTCGAGATCCTGGCAAGGCTTGGGGTCCCGAAAGGTTTGTATGCATGGGCGGGTGATGTCCCCGATTCCCGATACCCGGTGAAAGATACGCCGGAGGGGCCGGTCCCCGACCTCCAATCCCGTGGGCGAGCCACAAAACGTCGTTCCGGGCAGTTCTATACCCCAGAACCTTTTGTAAGGCTCCTGTTGAAGGAGTCCGGCCTCGAAAACGCTCTCGAAGATGCCAAGGTTCTCGATCCGGCGTGCGGGGACGGCGGGTTCCTCATCCCCCTCGCCCGGCGGCTCGCTGATTGTCCAGGCAAAAGGAGTTCCCCGGGGTTGGGATGCCGCATCCACGGATACGATCTGGACCCCGAGGCCCTTTTGATCTGCCTTGCCCGTCTCCGAAAGGTGATGCCTGGGAAAGGCTGGCCGGTTCTCGATCGGCGTGATTTTCTCCTCCAGCCACCCGAGGAAAAATTCGGGATCGTGATAGGGAACCCTCCCTACCGGGTCAATCTTCCCCCCGCGACCCGGTCGAACCTTGCAGCACGCTATTCCACGGCGGAGGGCGAAAAGGACCTTTACACCTTCTTCCTCGAAGGGGCGGTGAATGCC
Organism: uncultured bacterium; assembly: GCA_964428355.1. Taxonomy (GTDB): domain Bacteria; phylum Muiribacteriota; class Ozemobacteria; order Ozemobacterales; family Ozemobacteraceae; genus CAYRYU01. The sequence goes on along the minus strand of CAYRYU010000063.1, from coordinate 26,175 downwards.
CTCGAGAAGGGCGGACATCTGCTGATGCTCACATCGCACACATACCTGGTAAACCATCAGTGCGCCAGGATCCGGTGCTTCCTTTTCCTCGAGAACTCCCCGAAGGCGCTGTATCTTCTTCCGCCCCGCTTCTTCCCCTCAGCTCCGGGGGTACTGGGGACGATCCTCCATCTCGAGAAAGGCCGCGATCGGGTCAACGAGGTGGCGGTCCGGGACGGGTTCGACCCTGACAAGGGCCGCTGGAAGCTCAATCGGTCCATTTCTCCCCGCGATCTGACGGAAGTGACGGGCGTCCGAAAGGCGATGACGGGCCCCGCCTTGACCACGGCATTCGATGAAATGGAGAGTGTTTCGGTCCCACTGGGAAGCATAGCGACAGTTGGGGTCGGTATCCAGGAGTCGACCAATCGCGGAACCACGGTTTCCCGGTTTGTGAGCACCCGAAAGGAAACCGATCGCCACGTCAAGGTCCTTCGCGGAAGGGAGGTTTCCCCATTTTTCATCGAATGGGAAGGAAAATTCCTCGACTACGGGGAACATCTAACGTACGCGGGGGATCCCGAGATCTTTCGCGGGGAAAAGATCCTGTATCAGAACATCCGGAACGAGGCGCTTCCGGTTCGGCTGGTGGCTGCCTACGATCGGTCCGGGTTCTTTCCGAAAAACTCCCTCTCTTTCATTGGCCGCGTTCAAGCCCCCTACTCGCTCCTTTTCCTTGCCGGCCTTCTGAACAGCCCGATCCTGAATGCCTGGTTCAGGGGGCGGTATTTCAGTTTCCACGTAACGGTTTCCCAGGTCCGGACGATCCCGGTGCCCAAAGCCCCGGAAAAGCTCATCGTGAACGTCGAAACCGTCGTCCGGGAGATTCTCGAAGCGGGAGAGTTCGATTCCTCTGCCCGTGAAACCCTTTCAGCCGCAGTCCTCGAATGCTATTTCCCCGTCCTGGACCCGGAAAGACGACGCTTTTTATTGGAAAATGCACTTGAACCTTGAGTGCTCCTGTGGTAAATTCAATTCTTAGCACTCTGCCCTTGGGAGTGCTAAACTTCGACAGGGTATTGCATTTCGCCCACGTCCCGGAGGGATTCTGATGCCGACATACACCTATTTTTGCGGTCGTTGTGAAGCAAAATTCGAAGCATTCCATTCCATGAAGTGCACCGAACCCCAGCCTTGCCCCACCTGTGGAGAGCCGGGTAAGAAGCTTCTGTCAGCCACATCGGTCATTTTCAAGGGTTCCGGATTCTACTCGACGGACTATCGCTCATCCGGGTATCTCGAAGCCCAGAAACGCGAGAGTGATTCCCCCAAATCGACTTCGGAAGCTGC
>CAYRYU010000063.1:16560-24746 GCA_964428355.1 uncultured bacterium | reverse complement strand
GGTTCCGGATCAGGTTCCGGATCAGGTTCCGGGTCGGGGACCGGGAGTTCTTCCGGTTCCTCCGGTTCGTCAGGGTCGTCCTCGAAGGGGGCGAGTTCTGGCGCGGGGGGAGCTGCCCACCGGGCGTGAACCGATCACATTTCCAACGGAAGATCACCACAAAGGCACGATGGACACCAAGATCACAAAGGTTTCCTGGGAAATCGGGATTTCACACCTTCTCCACCTCTGTGTCCTTCGGGTCCTTTGTGCCTTTTTGGTGAACCCCGGGTAGGTGAACGCTTTCGAAGGGCAATCCCTCTTTGACTTGGAGGAGCGGGTTCTAGATGGCTGATCCGCTGGAAAGGGATCTGGAGCACCCTGATCCGGAGCGTCGCCGGAAGGCGATTTTTTCGATATTCGCCCAGAAAAGGCACGATCTCCTCGAACGCCTCCAGATGATGGCCTGCCGGGAAAAAGACGAAGCCCTTTCGGTCCTGGCGGCGCAGGTTTTCATCGCGCTCAAGGGTCTTCCCTCGGACCCGAAACTCGAGGAGGAGATCGACGGTCTGCTTCGGAAACCGGATCCGATCTTCCGTTTCACATCCCAGATTTGGCATTATGTGGGAGCGGCCGCGACCGGGGAAGTCATCAAGCGGGTCATCCAGGCACTTCCCGCCAAACCGCCCGAAACCGCCATCAGGTTTCTCGACCGGTGCCTGGGCCACCCGGATCCCGAGATCAGGGAAATGGCGTGCAAACCCGCTACCCGGGCAATGGATCCGACGCTTTTCACCCACGTTTTCGTACTCACCTGCGATCCCGACGAAGGGGTTTCGGTTGCGGCGTTCCGGGCGATCAACCAGCTGGCCAGGAGCGAGTTTTCCGGGCTGCTGGAGCGGGCTTTGAGAAGCCCCGATCCGTGGGTCCAGGAGAACATCGGGGCCTTCCTCCCCACCATCGCCGAGGACGATCTCAGGGAAATCCTGTTGAAGGCAAAGGAATCCTCTTATCCTGTCGTATCGATGAAGGCTCGGGAAGCGGTCCTCCGGATGGACCGGATGAGGGCAGTCAGGGAAAGACTGGCCGAGGAAGCGCGCATACGCAAGGAAGCCGAGGACAAGAAGAAGGCCGAAGAGGAAAAGCGGCAGCAGGAAGAGGGCCGGGCGAAGGAGAAGGTGAAATCCCCCCCCCCTCCAAACAAGCCTGCCAAGCCTTTTCCAATCAACCCCACCATCCCTGTTGCGAAGGGTCAGGTCCACGTGATTCCTTCAGGGACGGCTGCCTCTCAAGGGGTGCCAGCCGCGGTACAACCCGTCGGCGCACAATCCGCCGGGTTGCATCCCGCCGGGTCGCAACCCGCCGGGTCGCAACCCGCGGGTGCATCCGCGGGTTCTCCACAGGTTGCCCAAAAAGCGAAGGGGGAGCGTGTCATTTCGCTCAAGGGAAAGATGGCCAAAAGCCCCGTTTCCGAGAGCCAGGAGGGTGGCCAACCCGCCTCGAACGCGGAAGGGAGTCCCCCGGCCCATGAAGTTTCCCCGCCCCCTGTTCCGGAAGCTGCTCCTCAAGCCCCGGGGCCTCTGGAGCCTGGTTCCGCTCTTGTTTCTCCGGTGCAGCCGGCGGTCTCCCCGCCATCGCCCGTCGCCTCCCCGCCCGTACCCGCCGCTCCTGCAAACCCTCTTCCACAGGCCGTCGCCGGGCAGACCGCTTCTCCCGCCCCCGACGCCCCTCATTCTCCCCCCGCTCAAAGCGGAGCGGCCGCTGCCCCTGTGGCTGCGAGCCCCGTTCCAGGAAAAGCTGCCCAAGCGGCCGCCTCAGCGGTTCCACCTTCAGCTCCGGTCTCTGCTCCCCCCGCGACGGGCGCTGTTCCCCCTTCCCCCCAGCCGGTCCCGATTCTCCCCGGGGCAAGGCCCCCCATGATGCCGAAAGCGGAAGCCCCAACCCCGAAGGTCGCTCCCGCAGCGCCCCCTCCTTCTCCCCAAGCTCCTGCTCCGTCGCCGCCGGCTGCATCGGAACCTCCTCCCCCGGCTGCGGCGGTTCCGACAGCTCCGACTCCCGCTCCCGTTTCGAAGGCCGAAGGCGGGCCTCCGATCCAGATCGGGAAAACCCAGTTCGTGGATTCGATCCTTTCGAGATATCCGATGTTCCTGACCGCCCCCTTTTCGAGGCTTTACGAACCCGCGCCTGCAGAGGCACACCTTTCAGGTTTGAAAAGCCTCTTCGAGGCTTTGTTGGCGTTTCTGAACCTTTCCTTCCTGCAGTCGTACCTTTTCTTTTCGACGCGGAACCCCAAAATCGACCAGGTCGTGAAGGATTGCCTGAACGCTCATCTTGGAGGCCCGAATGCCGTCCGGTTTTTGCACAACATCTCCCTTGGTTTGAAAGGTCAGGAGAAGAACACCGCGTTTTTCACCTTTCCTCTCGCCCATGCCTTTTCCGGGGGATCCGACCCGAACCCCCTCGTCGTTTTGAAGGAGTTGGCCCAGTTCCTTGCCGAGCCTCCCGAACCTTTGTCGGAAAGCGTGGTCCAGGCCGTCGAGGCGGTTCCACAACTTCTTGTTTCCGTCAAGGGTATCATCCAGAACAAGCTGGTGATCAAAACCAAAGGGGAATTCCTGGACCTTTCGGGACCCCAGCCCAAGCCCCTTGCCGCGGGGGACCGTCCCAGCCTTGATCTTCCGGACCATGAAGTGATCCTCCTGTCCCGCGACCGATCGGAAGCCCTAGGGCTTTTCCCCTATTTCCCTTTTGACGGGAAAACGGTACAATTCACGAAACCATCCAAGGAACAGTTCGCAACACTTCTGGAGCGTCTCGAGTTGAAGTGATCATCCCCCACTTTCGGATCGGCATTTCGCGCTGGTTTCCCGCAGCCATAGTGGTTGCCGCCCTGGCATTCCCATCGGGGGCTTTGGGGTCGAACGGTCTTCTCCAGAGGTTTTTCCCCGTCGAGGCCGTCTCACGGCCCCCCCCGCAGGAGGGTCCCGCTCTTCCTCCGCCACCTGTCCGGTCGGAGGTCGATGTCGACCGGCACAACCAGGGAGTTTCTGAGAACAATAACGGGGTCGAAGCGATGAACGGGGGGGATTTCCGCAGCGCGGCAGACTATTTCTCCAAGGCTGTGGAACTGGATCCCAACGAGACCGCTTTTCTTAACAATCTCCTGGTTGCCCAGAAGAAGATGGGGGGGCGCCCCAGGGAAGCGATCGAGACGGCCCGCAAAATCATGGCCATGGATCCCGCTGACCATAAGGCCGCCTACACCGCGGGCACGATCTTTCTCGATCTGTTGAAGAGCCCGAAAGAATCCCTTCCATATTTCTTCGAAGCTCACCGCCGGGGCCCGAAGGACCCGAATACCTCGGTAGCACTGGCATCGGCCCTGGAACGGAGCGGATATCCCGACGCCGCCATCGACCTGTTGAAGGAGAATGCCCATCTGATCGCGGATGATCCCTACCCGATGTACCTGCTTGGGATGCTTCTCCTGGGAAAGAAGGATTATCCGACGGCAATCAGGTCGCTGAATTCGGCCCTTCCCCTCGACAAGGAAGGGTTCGTGCATGACGCCTACATCCGGGCCCGGTTTTACGCCGGCCAGCTCGATGGACTGAGGGAGTTCACAGAAGGAACCTTGCAGCGGTTCCCCGGGATAATCAACCGTCCGAGCCTCGAACGAATCCTTTTCGCGCTTGTTCCCCACAGATACCGGCTTGTCGAAACCGTCAACGTCCAGGTCGGGGATCGGCAGTGTATCAAGAAGCTGGATTTTCTCGTCCGGCTTCCGGGGGATGTTCCCGGGCACCAGCAGGTTGCTTTGGAGGAAGCCGTCATCACGTGTGGTGGGGAGACCGGACCTGTCGCCCCCACCGGTCCCGACAATGACGGGAGAATGCGATTCGCGGGGCCGACCGAACCCCAATCGAACCTCATACAGCTCAGGATGACTTTCGCGATTTCCACCCAACCATGGCTTGGAAGCCGCGGTCCATTCTTCAATTCAGCGGAGCCATCCCTCGACAGACTGCGGGATGACGAGCGCCTGGGCCTGGACCACCCGATGGTCGAAGCCATCGGCAGGGAACTCAAGACGATGCCTGGAAACTTCCTCCAGAACGCCTTTCTGGCGGTCGGGTCAGGTTTGAAATATACCGAGAATTTCCGGGATGAATCGGTCGAGTGGGCGCTTTCCAATCCCGACAGTTGTGATTGCACCGAGTTCTCACTCCTGCTTGCCTCCCTTTGCCTCAAGCGCGGGACCCCGGCACGGGTGACCACCGGTTTCCTGGTCAAATCGGAGTTCCTCAACAAGGAAACCAACATCGGTCACGCATGGTGCGAGGTTTATTTCAAGGGGAAAGGCTGGATTCCGGTCGACCCGACGTTGGGAAGCACGATGCAGTGGGCCTATTTCGGGAACCTCCTTTCCGACCAGATCAACTTCGATACGCAGGAGCCGGGAAGGCGGGCCCGGGTCAGCGTGGATTTCACTTCGACCTCGTCCAGTCTCCAGATGAACATCTCCAATGGGTATTTCATCACGCTCGATGACAGGAATTAGGGGGTTCTGCGATGGACAAGATTCTCGTGACCGGTGGGGCGGGGTATATCGGGAGCCACACGTGTGTCGAGTTGCTCGGAGCCGGGTCCGCAATCGTGGTGGTGGACAACCTCCGGAACAGCAAGGAAGCCGTTTTGGAACGGATCAGGTCGATCAGCGGGAAAGAGTTCCCCTTCCACCGGGTCGACATCAGGGATTCCGATGCGCTGGCGAGGGTTTTCGAGGAGCACCGGTTCACCTCGGTCATCCATTTCGCCGGTCTGAAGGCGGTGGGTGAGTCGTGCGCCCTCCCGCTGGAATACTACGACAACAACGTGGGCGGAACGGTTTCGCTCTGCCGGGTCATGGAGCGGTTCGGGGTGGGGAATCTGGTCTTCAGCTCCTCCGCAACCGTCTATGGTGATCCCAGATCGGTTCCCATCCCCGAAGATGCCGAGTTGAAGCCGACGAATCCATACGGTTGGTCGAAACTTTTCGTCGAAAAAATCCTCCGGGATCTGGGGGCGTCGAAACCGGCCTGGAACATAGCTCTCCTGCGGTATTTCAACCCGGTCGGAGCCCACTTTTCCGGAAGAATCGGGGAGGACCCGAACGGGATCCCCAACAACCTGATGCCCTTCATTACGCAGGTCGCGATCGGGACCCGGTCCGAGCTTTCGGTTTTCGGCAACGACTATCCCACCCCTGACGGAACGGGAATTCGTGATTACATCCACGTGACCGACCTGGCGGAGGGCCATCTGAAGGCCCTGGACGCCCTTCGCAGGAAGCCCGGCGTGGTGACATTCAACCTCGGAACAGGCCGGGGTTACAGCGTCATGGAGGTGGTGGCGGCTTTCGAGAAGGCCTCCGGAAGGAAGATCCCATACAAGATCACTCCCCGCCGCCCCGGTGACATCCCGGCCTGTTTTTCCGATCCTTCCAAGGCGGAGAAGGAACTGGGCTGGAAGGCCCGCAGGGGCATCGAGGAAATGTGCGTCGATTCCTGGCGCTGGCAGTCGAAAAACCCCAAGGGTTACCTCTGAAGGGGTTGCCCAGACCGGGCCGGCTTACCAGAAGACCCATTCTGGAGATTTCCCCGGTAGTCAAGCCCGTCAGGGAGTTTCCATGCCGGAGGAGATTTCCACGAAAAGGGTGCCGCACCTGACTTCGACGACCTTCACGGCCGTTCCGCGGGGGATGAAACCCGCCTTCGACACCACGTCGAGCTTGTCTCCTTTCAGCGAGGCCTTGCCGGAAGGCTTGAGATCGGTCGCTGCGGTTCCCTCGCAGCCCAGGAGGTGGGATTGATCGGCGACGGCGACGAAGCCGTCCTCCGCTTTCTGGCGGTTGTGGAGCGTGAACCACCGGGAAAGGATCTTCGGGAAAAGGAACAGGGTGAAAACCTTCCATGCGACCACGATAAGAAGCAGTACAAGGAAAAGGTTCACGGACATCCGGGCTTTCCTGACTGAAACGAGTCCGGGAGGTTTTCCGAGTCGTCGAAAACCATCTCGGAGGGAGAACCCACGATGGTGAGGTCGGGTCGGTTCAGTGCCTCGGGAATGAATGATTCTGACACTTCAACCTCCGCGAGATGCAGCGTGTCGAGAATCCGGACCACCCGGCTCTCGCGGGGAGACGTCAGGCCGATCGACCCGAGAGCTGCGGTTAGGGCTTCCCGGTCCGAATCGAAGTGCATCGGAACAGCGGCCTTTTCAAGGCTGATCGCGGTGAGGCAGTTCGTGTAGGTGGCTTTGTAATCAATCTTTTCAACCGCCCGCCTGGTGGTCAGGTCGGCGAGGCCTATGCCTACTGCGTTTCCATGGGTGCCGGGGGAAAGATCCCGGACGAAGATGCGCTTCACGCGGGTGGGGTGGGGGAACACCCCGAGAATGTCGCGGTTCCGCCCGGTGATGTTGGGATCCATTCCGATCCCGCTGATATCCTTCCCGATCCGGTCCACGATCAGGACATCGATCTCATCGAAAGGAAGTTTCGGGAGCAGCTTTTTGGCCTTTCGGAGAAGCCGCTTCTCCATATCCTCGATCCCCGATGGGGGGGCAGCCTTGACCACGGCGGTCCGGTCATACCCGTTTTCAACGATCCCGAGTCCGCACAGGATGGGAAGTTTCGCAAGCACTACAGCGGCGGCTTCCATGATGATCCTGTGCATGGAAAGCCCCACGGCGGCCTTGTGATACATTTCCGCCCCCCGCCGTTTCCCCATCCCGATCGCCATCATCTTCATCAGGCCGCTTTCAATGGGAGCCTTGAACTTCGTGTGGGGCTTGATCCGGTTGACCACGACGATGTGATCGGCCTCTGCTGCGAACCTGTCCGCAAAGACCGGGAGACCGCAGGCCGCCTCCCCGATCCTGACAGGCTCTATCTCGGAAAGGATCGGAACCCCCATCTTCTCTTCCGTGATCCCGAATCCTTCGAGCAGTTTCCTCTGTCCCTCTGAAGTCCCGCTCCCATGGCTTCCCATGGCCGGAAACAAAAACGGTTTCCCCCCGCTACTGAGAAAGAAACCGATGACCTCTTTGAGAATGGGAACGATGTCGGTGATTCCCCGGCTCCCGGCAGTTATTGCTACCCGCTTTCCATGAGCGGGCGGGCGGGGAAGGGCCGACTCCAGCGCGCGGCGAACAGCCGCCGAAACGTTGCAGATCGACCCCGGGTCGAACTGTTGCCGGATCCGGACCATCCGCGGAAAATCCATGCCCATCGTTCCTTCCACCTTTCCCAGGAGGCCATTATATCACTCCTTACACTGAGAAAGACCTGGACCTTGCTCTGTGACCTCTGTGCGCTCTGTGGCTATTCCTGGTTCCCATGCGATAGCCGGCTTCCCTATGTGCCCTCGTGGGGACACCTTCGGGTTTGATCTCGGACTCCTGGTTTATGTGATATAATCGGTCCGTCTTTCATAGAAAAACATTCAAGCCGGAGGGAGCGACATGATCGTCGAAAAACTTGGTGATTTCCCGATGTTGAGCGAGTTCAAGATCCAGGAATTGCGTCAGCTGGCGGCTTTTCTCGAAGTCAAGACATACAAGGACGGGGAGTGCATCCTCGGCGAGCATAATCCCAATTCCTCTCTGCTTTTCATTTTTTCCGGGGAGGTGAGAGTGTTCCGGAATTTCCCCCGTGGAGGGAGTTTCGCCCTGACGATCGGCAAGAACGAAATCTTCGGCGAAGTTGCCTTCGCAGACCAGAAGGGGCGCATGGCAAGCGCAAGCGCGATCGGGGAAGCCCAGATCGGGGCCTTTCCCTACGAGCATTTCGAAGTCATCAAGAAACAGGATCCGGTCTTTGGAATGAAGCTTCTGATGCAACTTCTCAAGCTCCTTGCCGGGAAGTTCCGGTTCGTCAACAAGCAGCTCGACAATCTCCTGATGGGGGCGGAAAGCAAGGAATGATCCTGGTCGGGCGCCCGGGAACCCCCCGGGCCGTTGTCCTTGCGCTCGTGATCGGGTTCATTTTCGGGATCCCTTTCCGGTCGCACTCATCCGATTCCTGGAACATCTTCCTGGAGCGTGCGGGGGAGGAATGTCCCCTTCCTTTTTCCCCCGGTTTCATCCTTCTCGATCCTGACGATTACAGCGCTTCCGAAGTGACGGGGATGCGGAACCAGGGGAAAAGGCCCCTGGCATGGCTGAAT
>CAYRYU010000063.1:15024-16460 GCA_964428355.1 uncultured bacterium | reverse complement strand
AGGTGTTCCTCCTGGACGAACTGGACTTCGCCCGGAACCTCCGCCTCAGGAAAATCCTGGATGGATGGGTGGTCACCGGACTCTGGTCCGGCCCCGCGGGGCGCGTCACCCGCTCTTGGACGAGCGCACGTGCGATCGCCGAACTGACGGCCCTCAAGGCGGAGGGAAAGACCATCCTGACAGTTGATGATGCCAGGACTCCTGTCCGGAAGCGCCTGGTCGTGACGGAATCGGGGAGACTGGGTTTCCACTGTGCTCTTCATGTTCTTCCCCTAAAAGCGAGACCCAGGGAGGTTGCCAGATGAACCGCGCGAAGATCCTTGCCGCACTTGAAGAGACCTTCCAGACCTCGGTCGCTCCGGATGTTTCCTACAACGGGCTCCAGTTCGAAGGGAAACCCGAGATATCGAAGATCGTTACGGGCGTGGATGCCTCAGCGACCTTCCTGAGGGAAGCGATCAAGCAGAAAGCGGATTTCGCAATCGTCCACCATGGGCTTTTCTGGAAGGGAAGGGAGTGGAAGCGGATCGACCGGTTTTCCCGCGAGATCGTCCAGCTCCTGTGTCGCGGCGGAATCAACCTCTATGCCCTTCATCTGCCACTCGATTCGCACCGCGAATTCGGGAACAACCATCTTCTGGCTTCGGCCCTCGGGCTTTGCGAGGTAGTCCCCTTCGGGGATTTCCTCAACCAGAAGATCGGAGTGGCCGGGAACCTTCCGGAATCGCTGGGTGTCGAAGCTTTCCTGGGGCTCGTCGGAGAGAAGATCGGAAGGGTCATCCACCACCTTCCGTTTGGCGGAGCCCGGGTCCGCTCCATCGGGATCGTTTCCGGCGGAGGCTGGGACTCCATTTCCGACCCTCTCGTGACCGAGGGAAAGATAGATTGCCTTTTGACCGGGGAAGTGGTCCACCAGGCGGTGGAACCCTGCCGGGAACGCGGAATCCACCTCGTGGCGGCGGGTCATTATTCCACCGAGGTTTTCGGGGTGAGAGCCATCGGCGAGGCACTTGCCTCGCGCTTCGGGCTTCAACACACCTTTCTCGATCTTCCCAGCGGATTGTAGGCCTCTTCCCGCAACGCGCCTTTTCCCGAACCAACCGGGTCCCCCCGGCGTATCTCTATTGAACCCCCTCAATTGTCGTGGGGGAGCCTTGTTGTCCTCGGAATAATGTTAGAATGGAATCCGCGTGGTTACTCCGATTGGGGGAAAGGACGGGAAGTTGGAAACCGAAGTGATCCGGGAATTTTTCTCCGAAAGGGAGATCGGGGAAGGCTTTTCTGCTCCCCATGCTTCTTTTCGCCTGTTCTTCCTCGGATTCGCGGTCGGGTCACCCCTCCCCAGCTCGCTCCAGGAGGAACTCGGAAAAAGACTGGACAGGGAGACCGACGACGAATGTCGCCTGGTACTGACACTTGCAAGGGATGCCTCCTCG
>CAYRYU010000063.1:0-14924 GCA_964428355.1 uncultured bacterium | reverse complement strand
GGAGACCGACGACGAATGTCGCCTGGTACTGACACTTGCAAGGGATGCCTCCTCGAGGGCAGCCGAAACCTCCGACGCTTCGGGTGGACCGGAAAGCCCCGCGGAGGGTGGTTTCACCGAAACCTACCGGAAAGCCAGGCCACTCGAACGACTCCGCTTTCTCCGGCGGCTTGAGGCTTCCCCGTCCTCCGATCTGGCCGAGCGGGCTCTCGGGGCATTGAAGGGGGAGCCGCATCCCTATATCGCCGGTGAGCTTCTCGGTTGGGTTGCCCGGGTTCTTCCGCCCGCGGAAGTCGAACGGCTGGTCCCCTTTCTCCAATCCAACCATCTGAGCGTCAGGCTCTCGGCCATCGAGGCATTGATCGGAATCGATCCCCAGAAGCTCGTGGGGGAGCTTCCGCGCCTTCTGAGTTCTTCCGATCCTCTCCTGAAATCTCTCGGGATTCGGGCCCTGGCGAAAATCGACCCCAACGAGATGTTCTTCCACCTCGAAGCCATGTTTCGCGATCAAGACGCGTTGATGCGCCGGACGGCCATCTGGACCTGCCTCCATCTCGATAGCGGGCTCTACGAGTCTTTGCTCCTGGACTTTTTTTCTGTCGAGACAGATCTCGCGCTCATCGGGAAAGCCGGGATGCTCCTCCTTCGGAAAGCCGACCCCGAGATCCCTTATCGCCTTTACGAAATCCTCGAAGACTCCTCCCCGGAAAAATCCGCGCTGTTGAAACCGCTGTTCCAGCGTTCGATCGAGCTGATCGAGAAATCGGGAGTTCTCGGAGAGGATTTTGCGGATTTCCGGAGGAAGCTGGATACCTGGACGTCCCAGAGAGCTGCCAGGAAGCTGGTCCAGGAGTATCTTCCCCTTCTTTCGGCCTCTCCGGAGGAAAGGGATGGTGTCGCCGAAACCCAGCTCCTGGTGCGCCTCCAGGATCCCAAAATCCGTTCCACTTTCAATGATGCCCTGAAATGGCAGATTCCGGAAGCTGCCAAGGAGAGGATCACCGAGATTCTCGCTTCCGACGTCACTCCCCCTCCCGAATCGAGGGCCGTTTCGCTGTCCGATTTCAAGTCCCTTTCTCCCGAGGAGCGGGTCCGGAAGTTCAATTCCTGGCCCGCCCTGGAACAGACGGATGCGGTCCCTTGCATCGAAAACCAGGTTCATGACGAAACGGTTCCGCCCGTCGTCCGTGCCGCCGCTCTCCGGACCGCTCTCCGTTTCCGGATCACGGAGTTCGCCGAAACGGCGGTTGCTTTCTGCAACGGGACCGAGCCAACCCTGATCAGGGCGGGAATGGAGTATCTCGGAGAGCTCGATCCCGAAAAGGTCTTTCCCCTGCTCGGGATGTTCATGAAATCTTCCGATCCCCAGGTCCGGACGCAAGCCCTTTCCTTGATGAGCCGTCATGATTCCCGACAGGCGGTTTCCTCGCTCATGGCCCTTCTCAGGTCGGGGGAGGGGATCACCGACCGGATGGCGATGCAATGCCTGGTGAGGTTCGACTTCCACCTCCTCCGGGAACCTCTCGCCGACCTCATGATGCGCACTCCGGCGCGACGGTTCCTCGCCCCAGTCCTTATGCTGTTCCAGGCCAACCCTGATCCCGAAAACCTGTTCACCCTTTTCCGGATGGAAAAGGCGTTTTCCGGAAAAGAGGCCGAACAGGTGAAGGGTGCAAGGGAGAGATGCCGTGAGCTTCTTATCAGGCTCGGCAGGGTGATTCCCGAAGAGCTCGAGCAACGGGAAAAGGTCTTCGAGAAGATCGTCAAGCGCGAGGAAGCGCGCCAGGCAGGAACCCTCCCCGCCTACGCTATCGAGAATGTCCGGTCCGGAAAGGGTGAGGAGTCCTTTCCCGAACGGATCGAGGAGGCGGTTATCGCGATCTGGCGGGAGATCCGGAGCCAGGATCCGCGGACACTCGCTGTCGCGGTCTTCCTGCTGCTCCTTCCGGTCGTTTACGTTTTCCTCCTTTTCTCGACTGGCGAGGAGTCTTACTCGATCGACCCCGCGACGGTGGCAAATCTCAGGAGGGGCCCCCAATCAACCCGGGTCATGAGTTGGAACACCATTGGCGCGAAGGCTCCGGTCACCTCAGCAGGGGCTCCCGGAACTTCTTTCTCAGCCATCACCGGGGAACTCCAGCTCGCGGAGAAGGAAATCCGGCAGGATGCCGCCAAGCCGTTCGAAATCCCGGGGATGACGCCGCAGGAAAAGATGGTTTTCGACGCGAACCAGAACATGTTCCTTTCCGAAGGGGTCGCGGCTTCCCAGCGCGGGGAGTTCAACCAGGCCGAAACTCTCCTGATGGATGCACTGAAATCCGACCCGGACAACGCTTTCCTCCGGGTGCTTGTCTTTTCCTCGCTATGCGATCTCTTCTTCAGGCAGGGGAAGTTGAAGGAATACGAGCAGACTTTCAGGGCCTACGTTTCTTCGGTCGGGAAACTGCCTTTCGGACTTGGGGAGGAATACATGAAGAACGTTCGGGGAGCCTTCGAGATGCTGAAAGTCCTGGAAGAGAACATCGGAAAACCGGAACTTGCCGGGTTGATTCCCGCTTCCGCCGGCGGAAAACCCGCCCCCGGACGGGATGCCCTGGCCGACGGCCTGCGAAGGCACGCGGGGGCTCTTCCCCTGCCCACCGACTGAACGGGAGGCTGACGGATGAATGTGAAGCAGAGGTCGAGGGACGGGGTCGCCCTTTTCATCGTTATTGCCGTTCTAGGAGTCCTGTTCTTCGCTTCCGCCTATTTCATGAGCACCACGATCGATCAGGGCCGGCAGACGGGGCTTTCCCTCCGCGGGCTGCAAGCGCAGTGTCTTGCCGAGGCCGCAATCGAACGGACTTTGAGACTTCTTTACGAGGATCTCAAGGACTCCCAGAATCTCGATCCCGAGAAGGGGAAACCCGAGTCGTTCGCGGTACTTCTGCGGTTGCCCAGGAAGCTCGCGTCAGCGGCGGGGGCCGGAACGACGGGAAGTCTTGGGAAGGATGACGAGCTCGATTTCACGGGGCAACGCGAGTTCATTTACGGGAAACCCCACCTTCGCTTGAAACCCGAAGGAGAGGACGAACTGGACAAACTCGTCGGGTTCATGACCCAGGGAGCCGCCAAGGAGTGGGACGCCGTCGTCAACGTGAAGATAGAAAAAGCCTACCGGATCGCTCCCGGCAGGGAGAACGATTTCAAGGTCCCTGGAGTCGAGGCCCCATGGTCGATCAGGGATGACGTGAAGTATTTCCTCGATGGAAACGGATATTGCAGCTTTTTCCTCCAGTTTCCCCCAGACATGAAGCTCCTCGACTTCAATTTTCCCGTCGAGGTGCGGCTTCCCGTCGTGGGCAAGATCCGCCTCTTCAACATCAACCTGACCTCCATGGTCGACACGGTCTTTACCACCGGTGTGACCGCGATCGGCCTGGACCGGTTCCTCGACCGGTACGTCGCCCCCGACAAGAGCGCGGGCGAGGGATACATAAGCAAGATCCTCTCCCTGGACTTCTATGCGGATCTCCTTTTCAACAAGCTGATCGCCCCGGGGCGGACACCCCCCGTCTACCCGCTCGCAGTGACGCTGGACCATCTGCAGTTTCCGTTGAAGGTGGGGGACCTCTGGCCCAAAGGTGTCATCACCGCCGAGCCCACGGGCGACGACGCATACGGGAAGTACCTCGAGAAATACGGCGAGATAAAGATCAGTTGTGAAGCATCGATCACGACGCAGGACGGGCACGTCACCACGCGGAGGATCGAGGGGACGAAGGAGTTCAGGGTCTCCGATATCGAGCCTCCCGCGCCGATGTACAGTCTTTTCATCGAGAACACGTTCAACAAGGACATCCAGCTGGACAGGGCGGGCGGGGATCTCTACGTCAACAACCTGGACCTGAGCGGGGTTTTCACAAAGTTCAAGGACGCTGCGGTCAGAGTGGTCACGGGGGCCGCCGAGGATCCCGACAAGCCTGCACCCGAGATTCCGGGGCTGGTCCGGGTGAATTTCGCGAACGGTGAAGACGGGATGCCGATCACGGTCACCTCCACCCTCGTCGGAGACCCGTTTTCCGCGACCACTTCCCCGATCGATCCCGAAGACAACGTTTTCAAGAGCCTCATCCGGGGAATGGACGCGTTGATGGTCCTGAATGCCGCGACCGACCTCGCGATGATGGGCGGGGAAACCTCGGTCATCACACGTGTCGAGCGGCAGAGAATTCCGGTTCGCGGAAGGAAGAAGAAGAGCCCCGACGATCCGCGGCACACGGTGATCCAGACCAGGCGGACGTTCGAGAGCACCGGGGTGTTCCACATCGGCCAGGAGGAGCAGAACAAGAAGTCCGTTGCCGAGGAGAAGAGGCAGACCGACAAGCCGGAACCGGGCAAGCGGAAGTTCGACCCCTCCAAGCACCCCAGGGATGTCGACGGCCGCTTCATCTCGAAGGCCCAGGCGAAATACAACGAGTGGTTCCAGCGGAACCAGGGCAGGTTCGAGTGGCTGAGCAAGCTGAACTTCATCCCCAATGTCGCCTTCCTTTCGTGCAGCCCGATGGAGCTGGTCATGACACTGGCGGTCAAGCCCCTGGTGGAGGGCGCGGTCAACAACCTCGGGATCTCCAACTACACGAGCTTCCTGAGCCTCAACGACTGTTTCCAGACATGGGAGATGCCGTATTTCGGAACGGAATGGAAGATCTACACCATGCCCTATCCCATCTGGTACCGCGGGTCCACTCACCTCTTCGGGGCCGGTTCGATGCATCCCACGCTCACCAAGGAGATCGAGGGAAAGGTCGCCAAGATGTTCCGCCAGTGGAAGATGTGTATCGTGGGCCTCAATCCGATGGACATGATTCCCATCCCGTTTCCCCCGTTCCGCCTTCCACCCATACCCGTGCCTATCTGGTACACAGGTAAGGTCGTCAACAAATACGGTTACAATTTCCTTCCCCTCCGGTCGTTCAACCCCGTGAGCGGCGAGATCGTCGACTCGATGCGGGAATACGATCCGGAGGACCCCGACAACTGGACACCCAACCTGTACACGACGGAACAATACGCGAAGAAGGCGGCATGGTTCTACGCGTCGGGCCAGGATTTCGAGAACGACCTGAAGAACCGTCTGGTCACCCTCCCGAATGGGGAAGCGGCCTTCATGCTCGACGGGGTAACCTACATCGCGGGTTCTCTCGGCTCGAGGGAGAAACCTTTCAAGCCCGTCATCCGGGCTGCCGACGGGACCGAAACCGCAACCGACACCCTCAACATCATCGGGCGCGGGATGATCGTCTGTTCAGGGAACATCTTCCTTTCCTCCAGCTTTCGCGCGATCGACTACACGGACGAGAAAACCGGGGTGCGCGAGAAGACCGTCTTCTCGCTCATGGCGCGCGAGGGCGGAATCGTCTACTCCCAGTCATCGAAGCCGGGCGGGTTGAAGTTCTACAACTTCGAGGGGTCGCTCTACACCGACAAGGGGATCTTCCTGCCCAGGACCAGTTCCCTCCACGTGATCGGAAACCTCGTCACCAACGATTTCACGAAGTCCGCCATGCAGGGAACCACCGTGATCGACTACGTCTCGTCCCGGGTCAGGACTTCCCTCGGGTCCCTGCATCCCGAGCGGGGGAAGTTCGATCCCCACCGGTATCACGTCAGCCTCGGCCCGATCTGGACATCCTGGAGGAGTTTCTGAAATGACCTCGCGAACCGTTCCCAACCGGCCGATCTCCTTTGCGACGTGGCGCGGGGCGGCCGGAGTCACCCTGGTCGAGATCCTCACCGCGGCTTTCGTGATCGTCGTGGCATTCGTCGTGATCATGAAGCTCATCAGCCTGGGTTCGACCCAGACCGTGAAGAGCGGCTCCGTTTCCAAAGCCACCCGCCTTCTCCAGGAGCTGGTCGAGGAGTGCAAGCACGTTCCTATGGCGGAATACGAGAAAACGTACAAGGAATTTCCCGACGGAACCGAGACCGAGATCGCCGAGAAATTCTTCCCCCGGACTCTGAAGAGCATCGAGGAGTTCCGGGATGTCAACCGCGAGTCCCTCAAGGATTTCGTCTGCTCGACGACCTTGAGGCTCCAGAAAAACGATCTCAACCAGATCAAGGAGATCTGGTTCGGGGCCGAGATCAGGTGGAAGGATCTCGGAAGCGTCCGCGACGGGGCTAACGAACATCCCGAGCGGATCATCCGGGCGGGAAACGCCTTGTACAATCCCGCCGCACATTGAGGAGGAAGAACATGGAAAGAACCCGGCGGGCAACCCGCGCCGTCACTCTCGTGGAGATGGTGATCGCGGTCTTCCTGTTCACCCTGATTGCCGGTGTGGTCTACAAGATCTGGAGCCAGTCGTCCTTCGAGATGTCACGTTCGATGACGCGGCAGGCCCTGCAGCAGGAGGTCCGTCGCGTCGGCGAGACGATCTCCAATGACCTCAAATCCTCGAAGGCGGGAACGGTCCAGGTCGAGATCGCTGATTCCGACGACAGGAAGACCATCCGGAAGGTAACCCTCGACCGTTACATCGAAACCCAGGAGGGGAAGGCCTCTGCCCAGTCGACCGAAAGGGTCGTCTACGATTTCAACCGACCCACCCTGACCCGGACCGCACTGAACCAGAGCACCCCGAACGGCGCGGGGATCCCCAAGACAAGGCTCCTCTCCTTCTCGATCGAGGCCCTCGAACTCGTTCCCGGTTCGTCCACCGAGTCGCTGCCCGACGTCACCAACGCCGCCGAGAGCGCGAAGGGGGCCAGGGTGGACATAACGATCGTGGGCAAGAGGGGCGTTCCCGGGAGCAGGGTCGAGGAGGTCCACATCGAACGAACCTCGGCCGTGATGCGGGACCAGTTCTACCACGCTATCAATCCGGGGTACCGGTCGAACTTCGATCTGGCGAGCATGTCCTCTGACAAGATCGTCGTGGCCGGCGACGGTCGGGAATTCTCGATGTTCGAGACCGGAACCGAGCTGAAACCAGAAGATCTCAAGAAGCTCGAAACCGACGACCTTCGCGACCTGAGGCAGATCCAGTCCGAAAACCTGTCCAAGCTCCGGGAGAACATAGGCCGGATCAACCAGTCCGTGGCTGATCTCACGCCCAGCCGAAGCTTCGGCACCTGGGCGGGGGACACCTGGAGCGGGATAACCGGAGGCGAAAAATCCACCCTCAAGCAACTCCAGGATCTTGCAGGAAGGGTCCGTTCCTCCAACGACCAGAGCACCCTCACCGGCGCGGTGCAATCATGCAAGGAAATCGAGGGTAGACTTCACGACCGATATCTCGACCGGGTCTACGGGACCCGGGGAACCGACGAGAAAGACCGGGAGCTCAGGCTTCTGGCCCTCAAATGGCGGATCCAGGACCGGACCATCAAGATAGCCAACAACAAGACGATGCAGGATTACGAAAAGCAGCTCAGGAAAAACCCGAACACTCAGCGGCCCGAATCGCTCGGCACGCGGATGGACTACTTCGGCGAGGAGATGACAGCGGCGAAGGAAAGGTTGTCAGGGGAGTCCGATGCGGATTACAACGCCCGCGTCAATCCCTTGATCGAGCGGGAGAGGAAAATCCGCGAATACTACGACAAAGCCGACCTCCGTGAGATCCTCGGCGGGGGTAAGAACGGCGGAGCCGACGGAACGGGCATCGCAATGGGGAAGGAAGACGAGGACTTCCGCGGATACGAGTTCTCCCAGAGGCTCAACGAACTGGCGGCTTCCAAGCTGACCAGCGTGAAGTCGGCCGAGATCGCCAACACCAACATCCGCCTGATCGACAACGAGCTCTCCACCCGCTGACCGGTTCATTTACAGCGAGGTTCCGGCGTCCCGGATTCTTCATAATGCCCCATCCTGGGGGGATTCCTCGACCGCTGAAGTGGTTGCCAGTGGGCTTCCCGCCGGTTGCTTGCGGTGCTGGCTGGGGAAGGAGGCGGGATATGTGACTTTCTTTCCGCTCGCGGAGGCTATGGCAACGGCAAGGTCGATGACATCCTCGAGGTCGGAGGACCACTTGAGACTTCCCGGACTCCCTGCATTCACCTCGTAGACCGCGAGACGGGGCTTCTCATGGGGAAGCGTGATCCCCAGACGGAAGTAGACCGTCGTGTTTCCCTTGTGGGTCACGGTGCGCTCAATAACCTCGATCTGACGAATCTTTGAGGCTTCGCACTGGAGTTTTTCGTCCTTCAGGAACATGAACTGGGAATGCTGGAAAACCTTTCCCCGGTTGGAATCGATTACCAGGTAATCGTCCGTCATCAAGAGATGGAACGCTCCGAACACTGCTACGGCAAGGCCCAGCTCGACCAGGAGCGGGAAGAAGAACTCGACCGGGATCGCGGAAGGACCGTGGACCAGATAGAGGTTCCCCGCCCAGCCGAAAAGGGCGATCACCACCAGCCCGGCGAGAAACTGCCAGATCGGCCGTTTTCCCCGGAGCCAGAAAGAGAAGACCATCCCCAGCAGACCGCCGAAGGCCAACAGGAGCTTGAAATCCCTGTGGAGCGGATTCTGGTGGTGGTGATGCTTCGGCTCGCAACCGTACGCCCCGAAAAGAATCAGACCCAGCCCGATGTTCAGGATCCCGATGTTCCGGTCCTCCCTGGGCGAATCGTCATCGAACCGGATGCAACCCGGACGATCGGACAAAAGCCATTGACGCGATTTCGTAACCTTTTCTCCCGCGGTGGAATGTGGATCCGACAAAGTATACCACTATCCTTCTCGGGAAGAGTGCGTCCGCCTTGCCGGGGAATCTCGCTGCCTGTTGCGGGTGGGGGAGGGTTTCCATTAGAATGACACGATTCGAAGAATGGAGGGATTTCCATGGCTCTTCAGGATGGCGGAAACTTTCTGGTAGGGGTTTTCCCGGGTTCGTTCGATCCGGGCTTGATATCCGAGATCGAGGCTTTTCTTGCGGGAAAAGCTCCGGGAGGCCCTCCCGAATTGATCCTTCTCGACTTTTCGGCACTCACCTACATCAACAGTACCGGCGTGGGGGCGCTGATCCAGTTGTTCGGCGTTTTGCGGCCCCAGAAGCGAAAACTCGCGATCTTCGGATGCCAGGATAACGTCAAGAAGATCTTCAAACTGGTCAACCTCCAGCGCTTCATTCCCCTCCATCCCGACAGGGAAACAGCCCTCGGGACAGCAAAGTAGAGGAGGAAGGGATGTTTTTCCTCAAGAGGCTCGAAGCGGAACACCGGCAGCTTCTCCGCGAGTATCTGGTTCCCGTCAACATGGAGCAGGGGAAGGCCATTTTCACCCAGATGGAACCTGCCCACGCGATGTATTTCGTCGAAGTGGGCTCCGTCAGGCTGTCACAAAAGCGGCAGGAAGGGCTCCGGGAGGTCGAGGACACCGTCTCTGTCGTGAAATCGGGCGAATTTTTCGGGGAGGAAGCCCTCCTGGGTGAAAAAAACGTCCACCAGTTCTCGGCGGTCTGCCTGGAATCGGGGACCCTGCAAGCCCTCTACCAGACCGATCTGGAAAAGATCATTGCAAAGTCCCCGGCCGGGGGGACGAAAATCCTCCTCGAAATCAGCCGGAGTTACCGGGAAGTCCTTGACGAGCCCAAATCCAGGGGTTCGTTGTTCCTGTTCTATGGCCCCCGTGATGGAGGCGGCCGAACCACTCTCGCAATCAATACCGCCATCGTTCTCGCGCAGCAGACGAAGGAGTCCGTAGCCTTTCTGGACGGGGATTTCCAACTGGGGAATGCCGCGCTGCTCGCCGGATCGACGCCGGTTCCCAACATCGGGCAGCTGATCCAGGGTGAGCGCGAGCTCACGATGAAGGTCATCAGGAAATACCAGCACCCACTATTCGGGGTGGATTTCCTTTGGGGCCCTCCCATGCCGCAGGACTCCGACCTCATCAACCGTGAAGCTCTCAGGAGAATCCTGGCGGAACTGCTGAAGTCGTACCGGTACATCGTTGTCGAGAGCAAGTGTTACATCGATGAGCAGACGCTTCTCCTGTGGGACGAAGCGGACAGGTTCTGCCTCATCGGGACTCCCGACATGGGTTTCCTGGAAAGGACGAAGCGTTTGAAGGGGCTGTTCGCTTCCCTGAACTATACTCCCGAACGAATGTTCGGGGTGATGGGAATGTCGCTCGACGATTCGGGCCCGTTCGTGGAGAAGTTCCAGAATATCCTAGAGCGGCCGGTGATCCGGGTCCGCTTC
The DNA here is from genome assembly GCA_964428355.1 of uncultured bacterium. Classification (GTDB taxonomy): domain Bacteria; phylum Muiribacteriota; class Ozemobacteria; order Ozemobacterales; family Ozemobacteraceae; genus CAYRYU01. The sequence goes on along the minus strand of CAYRYU010000063.1, from coordinate 4,733 downwards.
GGGAAGGACTTCCATCTCAAGGCCGAGATGGCGGGGAAACCCCTCGCCGTTGTGGATCCACAATCCCCCTATGTCCAGGATGTCCTGGGGCTGGTCAATGTTCTCCTCGACAAGAAGGTCGAAACTCCGCGGGCCGGCGGGATCTTTTCCCGCCTGGCGTCATTCTTCGGATAAAACCTCCCTGAAACGAGTTGGAGGGTGAAAATGGACTCATCCGGGAAAAGTGAAGCCCTGACCGGCTGGCGCAAGAATTGGCACGAGATCATCTTCGAGTCGGACACTCCAGCCGGCAAGCGGTTCGACCTGATCTTGATTTTCAGCATCATTGCCAGTGTCGTATTGGTCATGCTGGGAAGCCTTCCCTCGATGGAAGCATCCCATGGCGCGACCCTTCGTTGGGGAGAGTGGGCGTTCACTATCCTGTTCACGGTGGAGTATGTGATGCGACTGCTCTGTGTCATCCATCCCTGGCGTTATGTTGTCAGTTGGTTTGGAATCATCGATCTGCTCGCCATCGCTCCCTCCTTTCTGGAGGTTCTGATTCCCGGCGCTCACGTCATGTTGGCACTGCGGACCCTTCGACTGTTGCGGATCTTCCGCATCCTGAAGCTTGCCCAGTATCTCAAGGAAGCCGAGGTATTGCGCCGTGCGCTGGTTGCCAGCCAACCCAAAATCACGGTTTTCCTGATGGCCATTGCCGCAATGGTAACCATCATCGGTTCGGTGATGTATGTCATAGAGGGGTCCCAAAACGGGTTTACCAACATTCCCGTAAGCATCTACTGGGCGATCGTCACCCTGACAACGGTCGGTTTCGGGGACATCACTCCCAGGACCCCCCTGGGGCAGTTCTTCGCGAGCCTCGTAATGATTCTGGGTTACGCCGTTATCGCAGTGCCCACCGGAATCGTCACGGCCGAAATGACCCGTGGATCCCGATGGGATGAAAAACCGATCAGCAACCAGTGTTGTCCCGCCTGTTCTGCCGAAGGGCACGACCACGACGCCCAGTTCTGCAAGTTTTGCGGGGCCAGGCTCTAACCCGTCCGCGGTTTCACGGAATCTTCCCGGGAAAATCAGGAGGTTGCCCGAAGGGCCTTCCTGAACTCCTCGCGGAAATCGGTCCATTCCAGGGACCGCCGGCGCGATGAAAACAAGGCCTTCAGTCTCTCCTCGAAAGGTTGGAAGGGTGCACGGTCACTCTCGTTGAGGAAGCCGTTTGCGATGAAAACCGGGACCCCCAGAGGGTGAAGCGGCCCTTCCGAAACGACGTGGTGGGATTTCACTATCGCTCCAAGATAGTCGGGGAAGTTCCAGGTGGCGCAGATCATCTCCCCCACGTCCTGATGGGTGAAGCCGAAAACCTTCATCTCGGCTTCGAAGGATTTTTTCTGTTCGAGACGGCTCATTTTCCGGGCCGAATCGAACTGGGCGGGGAAGACGAATGCCAAAAACAGCTTCCCAATGTCGTGCAACAGGCCCCCCATGAACACCTTGCTGGATTCGACAGGGTCCATTCCCGCGGACCGGGCGACGAACTCGGAGAGGATCGCGCAGTTCTTCCCGTGGCTGAGCTCGGACGATTGGGTCTGCAGAAGCTGGCCAAGGCTTCCGTAGAAGTTCTGGACGAAGATCTTTTTCAGCGTGTCCATTCCCAGAAGTACCAGCGCGTCCGAGAGGACCTCGGTCGGCTTCAACCGTTTCAGTGAGGCGGAGTTGGCGAGGCGCATGATCTGTCCGCTGAGATTCGGGTTGGTTTTCACCATTCCCTCGAGCGTGGCCATCGAAGGGGCAGGAGAGGAACAATACTGTATCAGGCGGAAAGCTTCGATATTCAGGATGGGCAGATCCCGGAGCCTTTTGGCGATGGTTTCCATTCCAGGCATGACGGTCCTCCAGCGTTGTCGGACAGCATTCTACACCCGGACGCCCCTTTTGCCTAGTTCGACCACTCCCCCAAGAATCGCGATCGTATCTGATGCCCATTTCGCCCGGTGAGGTCACCGGGCCTACAGGGGGACCACGCGTGGGTTGTAGGCCGGGTGACCTCACCCGGCGCGAAAATCCGCATGAGAGACAGGGATTCGCGGAAGAGGATTCGGGGTCCGGGAGTTTTCCGGATTTGGGGCCGGCACGGTTTGTTCGTCCAGGCAGGGCGTGATAGAGTTGGAACATGGTGCGAAATGAAAGCGGAAGCGGGGAAAACCTCTTCCAGATAGTCGCCAGGTTGACCGGCGGGTCGTTCCGGATGGACGCCGAAGGGCTCGAGGAAGCGCTGGGGGGGATGCTGGAACCCCTCGGCTCCGCTCTTGGAGCATCCGAGGGAAAACTGTATCGTCTCGTTTCGGCTGAAAGTGGCTTTCAATGCCGAGAATCGTGGTCCGAAGCCGGGAATCCTGCTTCCGGCGGCCGTTTTCCCGACCGGTTTTCGATCGGTGACCTTCCGGGTTTCTTCGCTGTTCTTTCCAGGAATGAACCCATCCTTCTGGACCCCGATTCCCCAGACCCGGAGTTGGGTGCGGACGGGGCTTCTTTCTTGAAGAGCCTGGATTCGCAGCTGCTGGTCGTTACCTTCGTTTCGGGGACCCTTCCGGAGGGGTTTGCCGGTTTCCGGCTTCCTCGGGGCGTTCCGGTTTCTTCTGCGGATTTTTCCGCTCTCCGTCTACTGGGGGACATCATCGGAGGCACCCTCGAGCGAAGGAAGCTGGAGATCTTCCAGGCCGAAAGCCAGGAGAGGCTGAACGGCATCCTTCTCTCCCTCGAAGACGGGGTCTGGGCTTTGGATGCCCAGACCGATCAGTTGCTGTTTTTCAACCCCGCCTGCGAAAGGATTCTGGGGGAAACCGCCGTCGACCTTCTTTCCAATCCCGGTTTATGGTTCGATCTGGCCCATCCCGAGGATCGGCCCAAGGTTGCGGGCTGGAGAAAAACCGTGGAGGAATCAGGCGACGCCGAGTTTCAGTTCCGGATCCTGAGAAAGGACAGCCAGGTCCGATGGTTGAACGTGCGCCTGTGGTATGCCTACAGCGTTTCGGGGGCTCCCACCCGAATAGATGCGATCGTCTCGGATATCACCCCTCAGAAGGAAGCCGCCAGGGCGATCCAGGAGGCCCGCGAAAAGGAGGTCGTGATAGCGGGGAAGATCCAGCAAGCGCTGCTCATCGGCCAGCCCCCCAAGGGCGTGGTTGGAGCGGAGATCGCTTCTCTGACCATCCCTTCCTGCGGAATCGACGGGGATTTCTGCGATTTCCTCTTCCACGATCCGAGGTGCTTCGACGTGATTATCGGAGACGTCATGGGAAAGGGTCTTCCTGCTGCCCTCGTCGGAGCCGGAACGAAGAGTGCCTTTCTAAGATCGTTGGCGCAGCTCAGCAGGTCGGACCGAGGGGGGCAGCTCCCCGCTCCCTCCGACCTTGCCAACCAGGTCCACGCCCAGCTGACGGCCCAGCTTTTGTCGTTGAACCTTTTCATCACCCTGACTTTCGCAAGGTTCGATCTGGTGAACCGGTCCCTTCATTTCGTCGATTGCGGCCACACCAAGACGCTCCTCTTCCGACCGAAGTCCGGAATTGTCGAGTATCTCGAGGGTGAAAACGTTCCCCTCGGCTTCTTCGAAGGGGAAACCTATTCCCAGAGTACCGTTCCCCTCGAAGAAGGTGACATCCTCGTATTCTATTCCGACGGCTTGACCGAAGCCGCGAACCCCGAAGGGGTGATGTTCGGACTCGAAAACATCGAGAAGACCGTGAGGGCCAATCACCTCCATCCCGCCGACAGGATCGTTGGCCGGCTCCGGCAGGCGGTAACGGACTTCTCGAGAGCGGGCAGGTTCGATGACGATCTGACCTGCATCGTGGTGAAAATCGGTTCCGGGACCTCGGGAGGAGGGGCATCCTCCTGCTCGGAGGCCGATTTCCCTTCACACCCCGACAACCTTGCCAAGATCAGGGATTTCGTTCTCGAACAGCTCGGGAGCGGCGCGGGGCCTGGCTTTTCCGAAGAGGAGACCAATGAGCTCGTGCTCGCGGTGGATGAGGCTGCGGCGAACATCATCCTCCATGCATTCAAGGGGCGGCCGGAAGGGCTGGTCCGGGTGCAGGTCTGGTCTTTTCATGACAGGGCCGAGGTCTGGCTCCTTTACGAGGGGGAGCCTTTCGTCCCGCCCCCAATCGGGGAGATCGTTCTCGACGGGAAGAGGGAAGGTGGGTTCGGGCTTTCGATCATCAACCAGGCGGTTACGAGCGTGGTTTATGATACCCTTGGCGAAAGGACCCAGCGGGTCGCGTTGACCAAAATCCCGGGTTCGGGGAAGGTCGAGGAAGGGTAGGGGATGTTCAAAACCATCGTTTCGGATGACGTTACCATTTTCGAAATGAACTGCAAGAGGCTTGATGCGGGAAACGCCCCGTCGTTCAGGGAATCGGTGAAAAGCGGTCTGGGAACTCCGAAGCGGCTCCTTCTGGATCTTGGGATGGTCGAATTCATGGACAGCACCGGGATCGGGGCCATCATCTTCCTCCAACGGGAGGTCAAAGTCCACGGGGGGACGCTGCATATCTGCTCTCCGGCAAAAGCGGTCGCCACAATTCTCCGGTTGATGAAGTTTTCGCGCCTGGTCGACATCTTCCCCACGCGGGAGGAAGCCTTGAAGTCCCTCGAATCCCCCGCTCCCTAGGTTCGACCCGCACGATGCGGGAAGTGGGCGTTTGCAGCCCGGATGGCGCTTCGCAAAC
>CAYRYU010000062.1:32928-41256 GCA_964428355.1 uncultured bacterium | reverse complement strand
ATCGCACCGGGTTTTGCCTGAATCCGAAATATTGGGCCGGGTCCCCTCAAGGACTGCGCCATCCTGGCTTTTCGGCCACATTCGCCCCGTCCTGGGGCTCGTGCCCCACCCGGCGCTGAAAGCCGATGGACAGCTTCGTGGGGAGAATGTCAGTTCCTCGAGTCCTCTTTTGGACTCGGACGATTGTCAGATGGTTACCGGGCGGGGGAGGAGGCGGGGGTGGGGGGATGAAGGCTGCCTCGTTCGGGTTTCCAGCCCTCCATGCCCGGCCCGGCTTCGGCAAGAGGTGCCTTCGAAGGGGCTTCCGAGCCCGTCGGAGCGGTTTGGGAAATCAGATGGACCCAGAGGACGACGGCGGCCACTCCGATACCTGCCCATACCAAGGACTTCCAGAGCGGATCCAGAGTGGGTCGGGTGACGGCTCCCCCGTTCTGATGACTGATCGAAACGAGCCCCATCAGGCCGGTTCGATTCACCACGAGCGTGCTTTCCGGTTTTCCCGGCACAAAGGCGCACCCCAACATTCCGGCGATGATCTCCGCACGGCGGTTGCAAACGGGCAACCCGAGCGGAATGGGCTCCATCAGGGTTACCACCCGACCGTCGGTCAGAACGGCTACCGGGGCATAGTCCCAAAGAGGTTCGCGGGATTCCGGGACTCTTGCGGGGGCTTTTCCTCCCAAGGCATGGAGCTGCGCATCCTTTTGATTTTCAAGAATGTTCAGGAAAGCGGTCATTCTCTCCATCCGCTCCCGGGGAATCTGGGCTCGGAGCTGGCTCATGGTCGTTATCGAGACAACGTCCTGGGGCTTTGCAATGACGGTTTCGAAAGACAATCCCCAAAAAAGAGTTCGCCAGCTGAGCATCGAGCGTTTCGAATCGATGATTATCCGCTCGTCCACTGTGCACATGATTCGGGAGATTGCGAATGCGATCATCGCCAGCGCCCCGACAATCAACGGGATCGGGCGCGGAAGATCATGCAGAAGGACCGCTCCCGCGAAGAGGATGCCGCAAGCGAATTTCGCGATGAAACTCGATATCTCCAGGTTTGTGATGGGATCGATCTCCCAGCGGCCCTCTCCGAGGTCGGTGAACCCCAGGAGCTCCATGTCGGAAAACATCGTCAATTGAGGAGCGCCTCCGGACGAGGACTCGGGGATGGGTGTGGGTTCACCGTTCCTGGCCATTCCGTTGGCCGTGCCATCAGGCAAGCGCTTTTCGCCAGTCATGCCATCTCCCCCTTCCCGCCCTCGAGTTGCCTTCCACAAGAATCATAACGCACTTTTTCTGGAGGTTGTGACCGCCTCAACAGGATTTTCTCCGCCTGCGGTGAATTTGTTCCCTTCTTCCCGCAGATGGGGAAAGAGCGCATCCGGATGGCTTCGGGAACTTACTTCCGAACCGCTGAATCCCTGGGTTGGATGCCCTTGGAGCCCGCGCCCGGTGCCGTTCCGATGCAGGCGTCAGCCTGGACGGAGATTATCTTCACCTCGCAGAGGGGCATGTTCACATTTTTCATCTGACCTGAAACGGGATCGACCATTTCCTTGACACGGGCGATTCCGAAAACCATTCCCTGCAGGACGCCGTCGCGGCTTCCGATGTTGAGGATCACCTGGTCCCCCTCGACGCCCATGACGTAGCCCTCGATTGGTGGGGGTGGCTCGATCATCTTGATCTCGGCGGTTTCGAGTCCCTGGGCCAGTTTCTGGGCGACCCTGCTCATGGACTTTCCCAGGCCCGAGCTGGCGAACTCTTCCCGGCCGGTCGTGGCGCTGTATCCTTTGATCGAAACCGAGATTTCCGAGCCCCCCACGGAAGTCTGGTCCCTGGCACTGACGGAAGCGGCGACCAGCCCAGTGGTGACGTCGATCATCTGGACCTCGACGGTCGTGCGGACTTTCGTCTTGGAACCTCCCCCCCCGATATCCCCAAATGAGGTCGGGATCTTGACTCCACCGCCTCCTGAGCTTGCCCTGGTGAACTCGACCAGGGAACCTGTCACCAGGAACTGAACTCCCGCCAGCCGTCCGATTTGAACGGCCGTTTCCGCCGTGATCATTCCAGTCGTGCTGAGGTTCTGCTCGGTCAGGATCGTCTGGAGGTTGTTCCGGTCGAAGACGATGAAACGGCTCGATTTCATGAGGCAGGAGGTGACCATGTCGGAGATGGCCCGGCCTGGGTCGAAGGTCCCTTCCCACCAACAGGGAAGTCCGCTCGAGGTCTTGAAAGGAAGAACCGCGATGCGGATGGAACCAGCCCTTTCGGTCACATCAACCGCGCGGGTGAGGTTTGCCCTTTCCGCGGCCCTCTTTTTGGCCTGCTCGAGAACCGAAGACCCCTGCGCAAGCAGGTCGCTGCAGGCTCCCAACAATGCGATGATGAGAAGAACCATTATCTCTTTCTTCACGCTTCTCGCTCCTTCGATCGGCTGTTCAAACAATCCATTGCCCCCAAAAACTTCCCACCGACTTGTAGCTTGGAGTGGGTGATTCTCATTTAGGATAGGGACAACCGAGAACGCAACCAGAACCGGTTTCGAAAAATGATTGCCCCTGAAATCCCTGAAACGACCATCAAACTAATGGTACCCCTCGAGGTTGTCAACTGCCTTGGAAAATTTCGCCCGGACTTCCTTCCACGCGAAAAAGAAAGCCCCGAGGCAGGGGGGCTCTTGAATCGGTGATTTTCCGGCAGCTGGGGGCTTTAAGTTCAGCTCAGGAGGTGAACTCCCCCGGGGCGACGATGGTGCCGGCGCGGCGGTCACCCCACCGCTTGCCTTGGGGATCCTTGTACATCAGGAAGGTTTCGAAACCGATGAATGCTATCGAAACCAAAGACCCGAGCCCGACGAAAGGAAGCAGGAGCCACCCGATGAAAGGGATCATGCTGACTGCGAAGGAAAGGCTTCCTAACACGAACGGAATCGCGAAAGGAATATTCCGCGAAATTGACTCGGCCCACGTGATCGAGGTTTCCCCGTCATCCTTCGTTACCCGGAGATACATCTGTTTCTTGCCGATACTTTGCCGGTCGAGGAAAGCGACTTTGTAGGGGCCGTCTTTCAGGAGTATCAACCCTGCTCCGATGAAGTTGACGACGATCGCGCAGATGCTGGCCAGGAACCTCGGAAGAATCAAAAAGCACGGAAACTGAAGGATGAAAACCACCGCCCCGACCATTACGCAATCGATGAACGAGGCCATGACCCGTTTCTGGAAAATCTCCATATCCATGACGAGGCCCTCCCGCGGCGAATTCCTGGCCCCTCTCAAAACCGTAAGGAGCTTTGTCGATGAAATGTATTAAGAATACATACCCTTGTCAAGGGAATTCTCCCTGCCAGGAAAGGGGTCCCAAGATCTGGTGAGGTTTCCGTTGAAGATCGGTCTGATTTCCGACACCCATATTCCCGAAGATTACGAATGGGAAGCCCCGCCATGGATCACCGCAGCCTTCACCGGAGCCCGGATGATACTCCATGCTGGGGATATTATCGCCCCGGATGTTCTGGAGAAGCTTGTTCCGATCGCTCCGGTTTACGCCGTCCGCGGAAACACCGACGGCTGGTCCGACGACCTCCCGGTCTTCAGGGTAATCGACGTGGGGGTGGGGAAGATCGTTCTTGCCCACCGGATCGAGGAAGTCCGCCGCCACGTCGGGCATGACTGCATCGCCGGGGTTTTTGGTCACACGCATGCACGGGATGTCTTCGTGGAAGGCCGGATCACCTTCGTGAACCCGGGAAGCGCAACCCGGCCCCGCGACGGTCCGATCCCCTCGGTTGCGGTGGCGACCGTGGGAGGGCACGGAGTAGAGATCGCTTTTTTCACCCCCTCGGACGCGAACCAGGGCCGCTAGGGTCCGACCGGGTTAAACCATTTGGCCGGAACGTCCGATGGATAGGGAAGAGAATTCAGACTAAGGATGGCGAACATGAAGCGAAAACTTCTTTGGACTGCCGCGCTTTCCCTCATCATCGCGGTTGCCGGGATCCTCGCCGGCCAGGCGGGGACGAACCGTGCAACCCGGCCCCGGGAAATGTTCCATGGGTATCTGACCAGTGAACCCTCCAATCTCGATCCCGCACGGGGAGTCGATGTCAACGAGGGGAGCGTCCAGGCCAAGATCTTCGACGGGTTGGTCACATACGATCAGAAGATGAACCTCGTTCCCTGTCTCGCAGAGTCATGGGAAATCTCCTCCGACGGCCTCGAATATACCTTTCACCTCCGGAAAGGGGTCATTTTCCACAACGGACAGGAGTTCACCTCACGCGATGTCGTGTTTTCGTTCGATCGGGTCCTCGACCCGAAGACCCGGTCCCCGAGAACCTGGGTTCTCGAAAAGGTCCAGGGCGCCCGCGAACGGATGGAAGGAAAGTCCTCGATCCTGACCGGGATCTCGGCTCCCGACCCTTCGACCGTCAAGATCAGGCTCTCGGAGCCTTTCGCCCCCTTCCTGTGTCTTCTTACCATGCCTGCCTGCTTCATCCTGCCCTCGGGGTGCGAAAAACTCATGTCGGAAAAAGCGTTTTTCGAGAAACCGTTCGGAACGGGGCCCTTCAAGATCATCGAGCGGGAGCGCGACAGCTATCTGCTTCTTTCCGAGAATCCGCTCTACTTCGGAGAAAAGCCCCAGATCTCGGAAATGGAGCTCAGGATCATCCCAGAAAGTCTAAAAGCGGAGATGGAGTTCGAATCAGGGAACCTGGACATACTCCAGCTTTCCCCCTCCAACTACGACCGGTTCAGCGCGAAGAAGGAAAACGAGAACCGGGTGTTCAACGTTCCGGCAATGAACGTCTTCTACCTGGGTTTCAACAACCAGAAGCCTCCCTTCAACGATGTCCGGGTCAGGAAAGCCCTCAACCTGCTCCTGGACCGCGAAACCATCCTGAAATCCATTTACAAGGGACGAGGAGTGTCCGCAAAGGGAAGCATCCCCCCGGGGATTCTCGGTTTTTCAGAGGAGTTCAAGGGGTATTCCTGCGATCCCGCTGCGGGCCTTTCCCTGCTGAAGGAAGCGGGGTTCACGACCCAGAAACCCCTGAAGTTCGATCTCTTCCAGAAATCTTCCCAGGCGGCATTCGAGATCACCAGGCTGATCCAGGGAGAACTCAAGAAATTCGGGGTGGTCGTGAACCTCAAACCGATGGAATGGAGCGCCCTCAAGGACGCGATCGACAAGGGTGAAGCTCCTTCCTTCTACCTGAGCTGGTTCGGCGACTACCCTGATGGCGAGAACTTCCTCTTCCCGGTCTTCCATTCGAAGAACTGGGGATCTGGCGGGAATCGCGCGCGTTTCAAGAACGAAAACGTTGACAAGATGATCCAGGAAGCGGTCCGCATCCAGGACCCGGCTCTCAGGAGCCAGGCATACGACAAGCTCAACCGCATGATCGCGGATGAAGCCCCGTGGCTCTATCTGTGGCATTGCTGCGAGAGCTACCTGATCGGTCCGAAGGTCGACAGCATCGGGTTCTCCGCTCTCTTTGCCTTCGACAAGGGCCTGACAACGAGGATGAAGGAATGAAACCCCGCCCCCGGGCAACCAGATGACCGAGTACACCATCCGGCGGGTTCTGGGGACGATCCCGGTCATTCTCGGAATCCTGCTCGTGACATTCGTTCTGCTTTACCTGATCCCGGGGGATCCTGCCGAAACACTTGCCGGACCGCGAGCTTCCCCCGAGACCATAGACAGGATGCGCACCGAGATGGGGCTGGACCGCTCCCTGCCTGTCCGCTTCGTCTCGTATCTCGGAAAGGTCGCTTCCGGAGACCTCGGCAGATCGGCCATTTCCGAGAAACCCGTGATGGAGTCGATCGTCGAAAAGTTCCCCTACACCCTCAAATTGTCCCTGATGGCGCTTGCCTTTTCCATCCTGATCGGCCTAGTGGCCGGGATAGCGGGAGCGATCTTCCACAGGCGCATCCCGGACCGGATCTGCACGGCATTCTCCGTCGCCGGAATCAGCGTTCCCATCTTCCTGACCGGCTTGATACTCCTGGACATCCTTGCTTCGCGGCTGAAATGGTTCCCGACTTCGGCCTTCCGGACCGGGGGAAGCCTCTGGCCGCTTGTTCTTCCCGCCTTCACCCTTGGGGTGAGATCCGGGGCTTTCCTGGCCAGGATCGTCAGGTCCAGCCTCATCGAGGTTCTCAACCAGGAGTACATCCGCACCGCCCGTGCCAAGGGCCTTCACACCGGGCGGATTCTTTTCCGGCATGCGTTGATGAATGCCCTTGTTCCGATCATCACCGTGGTGGGGTTGGACTTTTCCAGCTTCCTGAGCGGGTCTGTAATAGTCGAGACCATCTTCGACGTCCCCGGGCTCGGCCGTTTCGCGATGGATGCCATCCTGAAGAGGGATTACCCGGTAATCCAGGGCGTGGTTCTCTTTTCCGCCTTCATCTTCGTTATGGTCAATCTCGTGGTAGACCTTTTGTACGCGTGGGTCAACCCGAAGGTTCGTGATGAAATGCTGGGGGCGGCCGAATGATCCTGACCCAGATGAAACAGGTGACTCCAATCGGGAAGGTTTGCCTGGTCATCATCGGCGTGCTGCTGGTGGTGGCCATCTTCGCGCCGTGGATCGCCCCTCACGACCCTATGGAAAGCGATCCGGTGCGTCGTCTGAGTCATCCCGAGGGTTTCCCCCTCGGTTGCGACGAGCTGGGACAGTGCGTCTTCTCCCGGCTCGTCCACGGAACCCGCCTCAGCCTTGGAATCGGGCTCGGGGCGCGGTTGTTCGCCCTCCTGGCGGGCCTTTTGGTTGGGCTTGCGGCGGGATACTTCGGCGGTTGGACCGACTGGCTGCTGATGAGACTCGTGGATATGTTTCTGGCATTTCCGAGCCTTCTGCTTGCCATTGCCATCTCGATGTTCATGGGCCATGGGCTGTTCACGGTCATCCTCGCCATCGCCGTTTCGGGATGGGCGGAAACCGCCCGGATCATCCGCAGTTCAGCGCTCGAACTGCGCGCGGCCGAGTTCGTTACCGCGGCCCGGACCATCGGGGCCGGTCACCTGCGGATCATCCTCACCCATCTGCTGCCCAACTGTCTTCCCCTCGTCATGGTCATTTTCGCCATGGGAATGGCAACGGCCATCCTTGCCGAGGCAAGTCTCAGCTTCCTGGGGCTCGGGGTCGACCCCTCCCTGCCAACGTGGGGAGGGATGGTCTCGATGGGCAAGAACTACCTCAAGGATTCACCCGGCCTGTCGCTCTATCCGGGCCTCTGCATTGCCCTGGTGGTGGTCCTCTTCAACATCCTGGGCGACGAGTTGCGGGACGTTTTCGATCCCGGAAGAAAGGCGCACTACTCATGACCCGCACCAAACCCCTCATCGGAATGGCTTATGGAGACGTGGCGATCCGCGACGAGCAGATGAAGATCCGCACATACTGCACCCGGAAATACTATCAGGCTCTCCAGAAAGCCGGAGCCGCGGTGATTCTCCTTCCTCCCTGCCCTGAAACGGAGTTGGGAAGATACCTCGACCTGGTCGATGGGATACTCCTGCCTGGCGGGGAAGACGTTCACCCTCGTTTCCAGGGTGAGGACCCGATCCCGGCCCTTGGGCTCGTCAACCCTTTCCGGGACGAGTTCGAGCTTGCTCTCGCCAGGGAAGCCTTCTCGCGCGGTGTTCCGACCTTGGGGATCTGCCGCGGGGCGCAGGTCGTCGCGATCGCGATGGGTGGGTCGGTGCACCAGGACATCGTGGGGATCTCCCGGATCCAACACACCCAGGCCGCGCCGCGTTGGTCGCCAAGTCACAAGGTTTCCGTGAAGTCCGGCTCCATCCTTCGGGAATGGCTGGGAACAGCGGAACTGTTCACCAACTCCTTCCACCATCAGGCGGTAAACAGGGTTCCGAAGGGGTTCAGGGTCGTGGCGACGACGTCCGATGGTTCCATCGAGGCGATCGAATCGAAGGGAGGGAAGGTCTGCATCGGGGTCCAGTGGCATCCCGAGGAGACGGTCAATTCCGACACCTTTTCCCTGAAACTCTTCGGAGGCTTCCTCGCCTCCGCCCTGCACCCCCGGTAAATCAGGTCACCGTATTCCGGCGTCCCCAAGAAGGGGAGTTTCGCTTCCTCTCGGCATTTATCTGAAGCCGTGAAAAAATCGCCAAAGAATGGTCTTGCCACGGATTTTCACGGATGGACACGGACCGGGTTGGGGAGAATCAGTGTTGATTTTTTCGCACGTTTTTGCGGTCTCGGCCTCTGTGGCTTTCCCCGCCAGCGGGCTAATGGAACCGGGGAAAAATGCCGATACAAATTGTAAGGAAGAAAAAATCCCAAGGAGGGGAAAA
>CAYRYU010000062.1:0-32828 GCA_964428355.1 uncultured bacterium | reverse complement strand
GGGGAAAAATGCCGATACAAATTGTAAGGAAGAAAAAATCCCAAGGAGGGGAAAAGCCATGAACCGAATGATCGCTTTGACCGGAATCAGCCTTTGCCTGGTTTCCGTGTTCTTCAACCTGGCCTTCGCCGACCGGCTCCAGCTTTCATGCGAGGAATGCCGGGTCCTTCCCCGGGAAGTCCGCCTGACGGTGAAGAATCCCACCCCCGACTGCATCAAACGATTCTCCGTTCTGGTAAAGGTTTTCGAGGGCGACAAAGAGGTTTCTTCCTCGACAGTTTCCGGAACCCGTTCCGTGAAGGCGGGGTTGAGGGAAACCCTCCGCCTTTCCCTCAAGAAGGAGTTGAAAAAGGGGTCCCAATACCAGGTCGTGGCATACCTCCAGTGCGGTGGTGGGGCCGTCGAGAAGCGTGAGTGGACCTTGACCGCGGAGGAAGATGCCTTCCGGCGACCTTTTTCCATGAAAGATCTGGGAAAGATCCGGGAACCCGGTCAGTTGCGGAATTCGATTCCAACGATCGACCCCCGAAAGGAAATGGGTCTCCTGTAAACCAGCCGGTTCACCGGGCGGGTGCGCGTTCCGGGGCGGGCTCGAACAGCTCCAGCGGCAAGGGCTTTTCTATGGAAACCGTTCCGGAGCACTTCGCCAGGACCTTCGAGGATTGTTCCCAGGAGTTTTTCACTCTCCAGAGGTCTTTCGGGTCGTCCGCCCCGAAATAGGCTGGGTCAGAAAGCGCTTCGGGAAGCGGGAGGATGCGGTAGAACCATTTCCCGAAACGGTTCCGGAAGCGGAAAACCCAGGTCGGGACCGCCCCGACCCTGACGAAACGCCACGGTTTTCCCGGCCCGTCCCGTTCAACCGTCACTTTCAGGATGAGACCGTCTTCGGTATCGCGCCTCTGGAGAAACTCGTACCGCTGGTTCGACAGGAAGTTTCCGAGGGAATAGGCCACCAACGTCTGGCGTCCCGGCTCCGGGGCAAGCATTTCCACGGTCTGCAGGACATGGGGGTGGCTGCCGAAAATGATGTCTGCGCCTGCGGAAGCCAGTCTCCGGGCAAGTTCCCGCTGATAGGGGAGCGGGGACTTCCCGTATTCGTCACCCCAATGGAAGAAGAATACCACCAATTCCGCCCCCTTTGCGCGCATCAGGCGGACGCGTTCCTCCATTCCGGGGAGATCGGCCTCCAGATCGTATGGCCGAAATGAATCGAGCAGGGGACCCGCGCTTGCGGGGAGGGTGGAGCCGTTTAGGGTCCGGGATTTTCCATGCATCGCGGTTTCATAAGAATAACCCGTGATTCCGACCCGAACCCCGTTGAAATCTTGAACCAGAATGCCTTCCAGGCCCTGCTTTTCCCGGGTTCCCACGATTCGGATTCCCCCCGCAGGGACGACCTGGGCCGTCCGGATCAGTCCCGAGATTCCAGTGTCGAGCGAATGGTTGTTGGCTGTCAGAAGGACGTCGAAACCGGCGCTGGCCAAAGCGGGAACGAGTGTGTCGGGGGTGTTGAAGAAGGGATACCCTGAGTATTTCCGCGAAGGTCCTGCCAGAGTGGTTTCGAAGTTCCCGATCGTCAGGTCGGCGGGCCGGAGATGAGGATGGACGAACCGGAAATCATCGTCGAAGAGGTAGGCCTCGGCTTTCCCATCCCAGTGAGCCTTCAGCTGGGATTCGTGGACCATGATGTCCCCGACGGCAACGATCTCGAGCCGGTTGCCGGGAGTGGAGGCCCCCGGCGCGGGCGAGACTGCGTCCGGAACCTGGCCGAAGCCTGGCAACCACAGGCAAAGAAGAAAAAGGAGGTGAAGGGGAAAAAGAAAACCCCGGCATCGCCGGGGAGTTTTTGAACGCGCTTCTTGATGCACGGTTTTCGGTTTCAGTTATGGACGAAAGTCTTCCAGGCTCCGTCCTTGAATCTGCTCACGCTTCCTCCGACCGTGGCGACCCAGACCTCGTCACCCTGGATACGGATTCCGTGGACACTGTCCTCGAACAACCCGTTCTGGGACGTGAAACTGGTCCAGGTTTCCCCATCGAAACGGGCGATTCCGGATGGGGTCCCAACCCAGATCACGCCCTTTTCATCGACCGCGATATCGCGGATGACATCGTTCGGAAGGCCATCCTTGCTCGTGAATCTCTGCCAATCGGTCATCTCCAGGTCGCATGAGCAGAGGCCCTCCCCCGTTCCGACCCAGATACGGCCGTTCTTTTCGTCGATCGCCAGGACCGTGATCGCATCGCAGATCAACCCGTCATGCTTTTCGGGGCAGGAGTTCGTGTTCTTCGACGTGTAGTTCTTCGTTTCGGTACCGGTATAGACAACGATTCCGTCACCGTTCGTCCCCACGAACAGCCGGTCTCCGTGGCCGATGTAGGACCTGAGGTTGGTGTTGAGCAGGGTGTCCTTCCTGAAGTATTTCAGCCATGATGTCCCTGCGTATGAGGTCGAGGGGAAAACGAAAATGCTGAAGATGCTGAATATGACCAGAATGATCAACCATCGCGAATTTGCGGACATGGTTTGCCTCCCTGTTTTCTCTTAGGGTTCACTATTGGATATCGGCGGGGAGGGGAGAAACGTTGAGCCGGCCAGCTCACTTCATTACCGGAGTCTCGATTCCGGCGACCCCGGTCGCCGTGAACAGCTGCCATTCGCCCAGGCGGACCGCCTCGCTGGCGGGAGCGGCTCTCGAAAAGTTGTGGACCGAATCGAACGAATGCCGAACGACCGTCTTTTCCCCGGTTTTCAGCAGGATCCTTGGGAAAACGAGCCGGCGCAGGCTTCTCCGGAGGCCGAAACAACGTGGAAACAGCATTTCGATGTCCAGGCGGACGAGCCCCTCGTCGAGGTTCCTGAGCTCGAAACGGTAAAGGGCGGTATGCTCCATCCGTGTTTCACTCGGAAGCTGAACCTGGACGTGTTGGGACGGCTTCCTTTCGGCGATCTCGATGTTTCCCCTGTATTTCCTGTTGAGGAAGACCTTTCCGTACTCCGGAAGCCGATCCTGGTTCCGGCCCAGGTAGGCGATCTCGATAAACAGGGAAGCCGTGGACCTGGCCTTGATCTTCGACTCAACCCGGTGCAGGTCCTTGCCGCATTCAGGGCAGAGCATCGCAAGGTCGGGAAGGTCCTTTGCAGGGCAGTTGGGGCAATCGAGGGCGGATGCCACATTTCCCCCAAAGAATGCCAGAAGGGCCGGAAAAAGGAAAATTATCGGGATGACGAAGCGGAATTTCACGTTTCCGAATGTACCAGATCTCGGCCCGCCTGTGAAGAAGCGAAAAATGAACGAGCCGGACGGGGTATCTCCATCCTGCTCGTTCGGGGTGGCTCAGGTTCAGGGAGCGACTTAGGGAACCACTTTCTGCGTCGTCACGAAGAAAAGGGTCAACATATCGCGCTGCCCGGGGCAGACCTTGGGACGGATGATCAGGGGAACCGTCTGTTCGAGGACGAACCCCGGGGTTTCGACCCGGACGAACATCAGATACAGTTCCAGGGAATCTTTGCCGTTTTCTAGCCAGGTGGCAAGTGTTGCCTGGTTCTCTGGGCTCCAGGCGGGGATTCCCGGGGCTTTTGTCACCGTGGTCAGGGTCAGGATTTCGGAGGCGGAAGCCGGTTGGACTTGGATGACCTCGGCTTTGGACCCTTTTTCGGCGAACTCCCGGTTCATCAGTTCGCGGACGATCGAAGCGAGGATCAGGTCAGCGTTGGCCTTCTTTTCCTCGGGATCGGGATCAACGGGAACGATCTGGTCGCCCTTGGAGGCGAGGTAGGCGATGTCGTACCGTCGGCCGTTTTCGAAACCCTGCGGGGCGGCCCGAGGGTCAAGACGAATGGCCGAAAATGAAGCCGAAAAAGCCGGCTGGATTGCGATAATCAAGAAAAACAGAACCGCCAGGTTCCGGGTTGTTATCCGCGACATTGTTCAATCCCCCCAAACTTCAGATTCTTGCTGGGTGATTTGCATTTTTGGTACCAGGGCCGGCCTGGGGGAAGATGAATGGTGCAAACTCGCCCTGTGGGCGCAACTCCGGGGCCATTCGGCAAAATCCGGTGCCCTGGACTGGTTGCGAGTGCCCAAAATCCGGCCCGAAACAGCAAAAATCCGCCCACAATTCCCCCTGGTTCCATGCTTCGGCTGGAGATTCGGCTTCCTGGGGCTTACCTGGCTTGCGGGGCCTGGTCGGCACGTGGTGTGCCCCCAGGGGCTTCGCTTTGGAAGAGGATCTGCGAGTTTCGTGAGCCGCCAGCCTTTGACTCAAAGGCTGTTTGGTGATACTCTGAAAGGTCACTTGATTTGAACTTCCGGAGGTCCTTCGATGAAGAATTGCGTCGCTCTGTTATTGCTCTGTGTAGGCCTTCTTCTTTCCCTTCCAGGTTGCTTTTGGCAACAAGGGGGTGGCTCCGATGTGGTTCCCGTTTCGGGAACCCAGTTGGGAGCTCAAAATGGGGTGGTTCCCCGGTTGAGTTTCCGGTTCGTCCTTCCTCCGGAACGTGCATCGGGAAACGTTTCGGGCCTCATTCTTCCCCTGGAGATTGCAAGTCCGAGCGTTTCGGTGTCGATAACCCTTCTCAACTTCGGAAACTTCCTCCAAAAGACTACGGTGCTTTCGAAGGCTGCCCCGGTCGAAAACGGTGTAGCAACGGTGACGTTCGAGAACATCCCCGCCCTGACCGCGGTTGCAAGCCTGACGATCAACGGCGGGAAGAAGGGTGGCTATTCCGAGTTTCAGGGTGCCGTCGATCTCAGGGCCGACCTGGAAACGGTCATGGATATCGCACCCCGGGGCTCGAAGCTTCTTCCTGACATCACGGCCAACATCGTTGCAAGTCTTTCCCAGTCTCCGACCCTTTTCCCTAAGCTCTCCTGGGGAATCGCCGCGAGGATCGCCTCATCGACTTTCGGCATCGATACCCTGCTGGACACCGTGTATCAAAAGGTTCTCGACCGGATCCGGTTCGGCCTCGAAGCGCCGCCGGTCGCCACCGTCACTATCACCCTCCGAAAACCCACCAATGCCCCCAACGTTTCGGTTCGCTCGGTCGATGGACGGATCCTTGCGGAGGCTGTTCCCACTTCAACGGTGACCGGTGCCGTGGTCAAGCTCACTTTGTCGGACGGAAGCGTGATAACGTTGACCGACAACGGAAATGGGCAGTACACCGGCACGGTCTCCAACCTCGCAGGGGCAAGCGGTTTCTATATCGAAGCACACAAGGGAGATCTGGAGATCCAGAATCTCATCACGGATCTCGCCGGAACAGACCTCCAGAACATTACCTGCGACCACCTGACGACGGCTTTCACACAGGTGGCGGCCGCTTTCGCCAAGAACTCCTCGACCCTCAGCGTCGCGACTCCGGAGGATCTGGTCAAGAGGGTCACCCAGGTCTCGATCGAGTTCAACGAGCTTCGGAAGGAGATTCTTGACGAAACCACCGAGAAATACAACCTAACCCGGAAGATGTTCCAGGCGGCCCTGTCCGGTGCCAATGAAACCACCAACACCGCATCCTCCGTCATCGACCTTCTGAAGGCGGGAACCCTCAAACCCGTTGTTGGAACGGAAACGCTGACCTGGACGGATGTGGTCGAAAAGCCCATCGAGACCGGCTCTCTTGCGATACCCGTCGCGAGGGATGTGACCGACGATGAGAGGATCGCCTCCGCCTGCGCGATCTTCTTCTACACGATCCTCGATCATGAGAAGGGTTTGACAATCACTGATGCCCAGATCGCGTCATTCTCGGATGTACTGGCGGATTCGTATCTTGCTGACGGTGCGAACAAGATCAACCAGATTCTTGGGTTGAGGCAGCCCCGGGAGGGTTCAGATCTGCCGATCACGGGTTTCGAGGGAACGCTCGAACACAGAAAGGTCGACGATCTGACCTATCGCGTCGCCCCCGTCGGAACCATCCTGAGGGAAGGTGGAGCCCCCGAGACGATCAGCGGTTTCGAGGATGGCTTCACCCCCAACGCGGATTTCACGGTTTTCCAGGGGGCAAGTTTGAGCCCCGACAACTTCTTCCCCCTTTCCATCAGGAAGTTCGCGGATGGAAAATGGCGGTTTCTGGGGACCCGGATCAAGATCAAGGAACTGAACTTCAACCTCGTCTTCCGCCGGAACAAGCAGCCCACCGGGGATGTCTTCACCACCGGATTCGATGTGGACGTTCGGCATACCGACGCATATCCTGTCGAAAAGGTCGAGTTGACGGGGAAGAACATCGCCGGCATCGCGACGCTCACCAATGACCCCGCTCTGGCCGATTCGGATACCTGGACATTTTTCGCCCTGAACCTGCAAAACAAGGTCAGATGCCATTATCCCGGCCCCGATGGCTGGCCCCTGGGTTCGGTTACTCACACGAATGGCGATCAGTACAAGATCAAGGTTTATTTCAAGGACGGAACCACCCAGACCTTCGATCTGGTCCTTTCGCACATCCCGGAGGGTTTCGGCGCAATGGACGGCCAGATGACTGTCGGCTCAGGAAAGATCAACCTCAGCTGGCAGAAATGGGCTGGTGACCCCGTTTTGTTCCGGAAATACTACATCCATGTCGGGGGAACCAACGAATTGGGAGACCAGCGCGTTCTCCAAAGCGAGATCCGGAACATCGACACGCTTTCCGCTGAAGCGGCACTCCGGAGCACCTCATATACCCTCAACCCCGGAAGCAACATCTGGATCAACGTGAACACGGAGCTGAAATACGGTCTCCGCTCAACCGTGGATCGCGGCGTCACCCTGACCGACCAGATGTTCTGATTTTTCGGCAGGACCGAAGTGGACTCGTGCCCTCAGGGGCCCGGGTCCACTTTTATTATGGCAAGATTCCCGGTCGCCTTCTCCTTCAGCAGGAGGATGATCTGTTTGAAGGTGTGGTCAAACAGCATTATCCTGTCCCGTTTTCCCAGGTTGGGGACGGGTAGCTGGAACTTTCCTACCGGCAGCTCTAGGGTTCTCTCGAGCGTGAGGAACCCGGAATATCTCTGCAGGCAGGCACTCCCGGAGACCGGGTCAAACTGGAAGACCCATGGGCGTCCCTGGTCGTCGACCTGGATCGCAACCGAGTTGGAAGCGAAAACCGCGTAACCGGTTTCAAACCGGGTCGAATACAGTCGTCTTCGCAGCATCCCATCCGCCGTCAGGACGAAAAGGTCTTCCGTAGTCCATTGGGCGTATTCCGAAACGTCAAGATCCATGATTTCGGAGCCAAAGGAGATGGTGGTATCGAGCGAACCCCAAAAAGGAATCACGTGAAGGGAGCTTCCTTCGACCACGAACTCATCTACAATGGTCGGTGCAAGGAGCCTGTCTCCGGAATTCACCCTCGAGGTCGTGTCGGTTGCATTCCCCGGGGCGAGATCCTGCGAAAAGTTCGCAAGCGTCGTGGAAGCTGGGGTTCCCGAATTCCGGGAAAATGCGAAAAGCTGGTTTGCGCCGTCTCCCCAATCTTCCGCTTCGAAATGCAATTGATCGAGGGGATTCGGAAAGACATACGATTCGACGGGGTTGAGGAAATCCACGCTTGGTCCCGCTCGCGGAAAAGCCTGGATGGTTCCGGTCCCCCAGCCGTCAATGGTCGCGAGGAAGAAAGAGGATTCCACCTGGGTTATCGAGGTAACCAATCGGGAGTCGGTCGCAAAGGATATGGCCTGGGAATCGTCCACAAGGTCGAAGGAACTGATCACCGTCGGAAAAGGTGAAGCTTCAACCGTCGTTCTCACGAACAGGTCACCGCCGTTGGTGCGGCCTTCGATACGGGTTGCGGGGTCCGTGGGAAGGGCGACCGAGGTCGTGGCGATCTTGGGCTCGGAAAACGGGCGGTTCCTGGTGGTGAGAGTGAGAGAAAGGATTTCGTTCGATAACTGGTCACGGTTGAGGCCCATTATCGTTGCCGTATACGATGAATTGGGTGACAACCCTACGAAGGTGAACTCCGTATCGGTGATGTCGGAAACCCAGGCCAAAGGGGGAGCTACGATCCGGTAAAAGGTGGCCGAGGGGACCGGTTCCCAGGATACCGTCACAGAATTCTCGGTGGATCTGATCGATTTTACCACGGGTGCGGGAAGGGGGATCTCGAAGGGATAGACCGGGGAACATGCTTCATCCGGATTCCGGATCTTCATTCTATAGATCCCGGGGAAGAACCGTTGGATCTCGACGAAGAGGATCGCATCATCAGAATCGTCACGAGGGATGAAATGGTAGTCTCCTCCATCTCCCTCGAAGATGACTATCGACTGTGAACCTCCGAAGTCGGTGCCCTGGATTTCGCAAACCCCGCCTGTGTAGGTCGCGGCGTAAATCCGGGGTTGGTAGACCGGGAGCCCCGAAACGAGGCTGAAGCTTGCATTGAGGTTGATCTCGGTATCCGACGCGGTGACCGAAAAGACCTGCCTTGCCTGGCTCCGGAACTGGAAACCGGTTTCCTCGAGGAGGGTCATCTGGTAGGTCCCCACCGGAACATCGGTGAACAGGAACATCCCGTTGCTCGCCACATCGGTGACCTGCGAAGGCCACCAACCGACCTCCTGAAGCGCGACCTTCTTGATACTGTTGTCCAGTGGAAGTCCAAGATAGCCCTTTACGTCCCGGCCTTCCTTTTCGATGAAGTTGTTCTCCGGGTCCGTGAAGCTGCCGTCCCCGTTGAACACCTGAAGGGAATAGCGACCTCGGCCAAGCTTGGGAAGCTGGACCTGGAGGAAGTCCGGGCCAGCCCCCTGCGGAAGGGGAGAATAATCGACTCCCGCGACCCGGACCCGACAATCCGGAGGGGTGAAGTCGCTTCCATTCAGGTAAAGTGAATCGTCCCAGCCGATGAGTTTGTAGGTGATTTCCGGGCGGTAGAAGGGAAGGCCCTCGGGGATCCCGAGCCGGTCGGTGAGAAGGACCACGATTTCGTCCGTCCCGACCGAAAAAATCGCCCGCGCCTCCGGGCGGAACTGGAATCCCTCGCCCGCTTTGATGCGGAGCGAATAGGACCCCGGTGGAACGTCGGAGAACCGGAACTCGCCCGAGAGGTTCGACCAGCTCGAAAAGAGCTTCCCGGCTCCCCCCTCCTGTTTGAGCAGGATCTCGAGGTTCCGGTCCGAAAGAGGGGAACTGAGCGAGCCGATGACTTCCACAAGCCCCGTGGGGATGGGTACCATCTGGAAATCTCCAGCGTTCTGGGACGGGTTTCTGAACTGAACGAGAATCGGAGCAGCCGATGCGGCGGCATAACCCTGGGAGTAAAAATCGAGGGTGTAGTTTCCCAACGGAGCCTGGGTGAACGAGAAGTTGCCGTTGGAATCCGCGACGGTCAACAACCCCGCCTGGGTAGGAGAGGAGAGCCTCACCGAGATGTTACCGGTGAGGGGCTTCCCCGAAACAGGCATTCGGACGACGTTTCCGAAAAGCATTCCCTTCTGCTGCTCAGGTATCTCGATGAAGAAATCCGGATCGCTGAAAGCACCGTCGGGATTCTTCGCCTGCACCTGGATCCGCCCCGCGGGGAGGCTCCCCACGTCGAAGACCGCTGAAGTGGCCGTGGAATCGGCATGGGCACGATAGGGAACCGAGTTCGCCATCAGGATGGTCGAGCTTCCCTGGAGGTCGGAGCCCTGAACCCATATCGAACCGTTTTCGAACCCGGCAGATGCGATCGCCGGCCGGTACCACTGAAGCCCGCCCGACTGCCCCAACCTCTGGTTGGCCTGGACGAAGGCTTCATCAGGGAAAAGGGAGACGATTTCCGTGGGCCGGAGCTGGTATCCTCCCTGGTTCGACCGCAACCCGATCGAAAAGGACCCCGGCGGAAGGTCGGTCAGCCGGAACTCCCCATTGAGCGCGACGAAAGAGGTATAGACGCCCCTCCTACCCCCGGTTTCGGTCATGGTGATCTCGAACTGGACACCGGGCAATGGGGTCGACATCGAGCCGATCACGTCTATCAGACCACCTGGTGCCGGAAGGAGGCGGAAAAGGCCCAGATTCACGGAAGATGTCGCGACGGAAATCCGGATCGGAGTTGCCGAAGCTGGGTTCCAGCCGTTGGCAAGGATTTCCAGCGTGTACGAGCCGAAAATCACCTGGGGAAACCAAAACTCCCCGCCGGTCGTGACCGACGAGAATTGCGAAGGGAGTGACGGAGAAACGAGACGGACCGTTACCGCGCCCAGTTCGACCTCTCCTGAGGGATAGATTGCCTCGACCCGACCGGTCACCTTCCCCTTCGGGATTTCCGGAACGGCCAGCGCGGCCGCTGGATCAGTGAACGCACCGTCGGGATTTTTTACCTGGATTGCATGTTTCCCCGAGGTCAAGGGCCCTACGAAAGTCGAAAGCCGGCTTCCCCCAACGACCTGGGACATGGGGTAGATGACTCCGTCCAGGAGGAAAACCGCCCCCTCCGATGCGAGGTCGGCGCCGGTGATATCGACCCACCCCTCGAGATATGTCGCGGTTGCTATCGAGGGGCGGTAGAACGGAATTCCCTGCGGAAATCCAAGTACTGAACAAAGCTTGACCGGGTCGGTCCGGCCGTCCAGCGAGAAGGACGTTCGGGCTGCGGGCCTGATCTGATAACCCGATCCCGCTTTCAGCACCAGGGAGTAGCTTCCGGGACCGACGTCGGGGAACCTGAACTCGCTTCCCACAGGGGTTTCGTGGACCCGCGCGGAGGCGCTTTCGGGCTTCAGGACCGCCGTGAGCAGCTCCGTGGGAAGGGGAGAGGTCAAGGAACCCACGACCTGGACCGCGGAGGAAGGGGCGGGAACGAGTCCGAACCCCCCGATCTGCCTTTCCGGGGAATCCACCGTTATCACGAGAGGGGTGGGGGAGGCTGGAAGAAATCTACCGCCCGGAAAATCGAGATTGTAGGAACCGTAGGGAACATCCTTGAATGCGAAGGAAAGGTCGCCTTCCACCGTCGTCGTGACATCCTGGAAGGTCGTCGTGGCAAGCCGGGCACTGATGAATCGCATCGAATCGGCCGATGCCCCGGGGGGAAGGATGACCCTTCCGCTCAGTCGGCCCGTGAGAACCTTTGGACGGATGAGGATGGTGGGCAAGGTAACATCCCCGTTGGCAGCCAGATCGACTGCCAGCGGGTCTGGAGTTCCGTCGACCGGGACGTAATCCGAGACCGCTAT
This sequence comes from uncultured bacterium, assembly GCA_964428355.1. GTDB lineage: Bacteria > Muiribacteriota > Ozemobacteria > Ozemobacterales > Ozemobacteraceae > CAYRYU01. Next base: position 21,669 of record CAYRYU010000062.1, on the reverse strand, counting down.
CGTGACCTGATACTGGCCCGGGGCCACGTTCGTGAACCGGAACTGTCCCTCGGCGTTGGTGAAAGAAATGTAGGTGGTCCCGTTGAGGGCGACGAAGATTCCCGAATGGTCCTTGTCGCCGTATTTGAGAAGACTTTTCCGGATGGTGCCCGAGAGCTTCGCCGTGTTCGGGAGGTTGATGGGATCGAGGACGATTCCGGGAAGGGCGTTCACGGTCCCGGGTTGTACTGTCACTGTCTGGAATGCCGAAATCATGCCTCCCTTCTGTGCCTGAATCCGGAAGGTTCCGGCGGGGACGTTGCTGATCGTGAAATGCCCGGTCGAATCGGTAACCGCGACATAGGAGGTGCCTTCGAGATAAACGATGATGCTTCCGAGGAAGGTTTCTCCGGATATGGCAACCGTCCCCGTGATCGAACCCGTCGGGGTCAGCTGGACGTCTACCTGACTCACCGCTCCGACCACGACATTCGTGCGGACCACCTGGTGGGCCTGGTCACGCATGGCCATGAGCGTGTATTCCCCAATCGGGATTTCGGAGAAGGTGAACATGCCTGCCGGATCGGTTGTCGTCCGGTGGTCCCAGGCCTGGACCGCGACCGATGAATTCGCCTGTTCCGCGGAACCCATGGCCGAGCGCATCGCACCGCTCAGGTTAACCAGCCCTGCCTGGAAAGCCCTCGACGGCTTCACGAGAAAGACCCCGGCGTTGGCGATTGGGAGCGAATCGAGAGTGACGGTTCCCCTGAGGGTGGCCAGGCCGGAATCAGCAGGCCCAACCGGGTTCCCGCCCGTGCCTACCTCTCCTCCTCCACCCCCGCCCCCGCACCCGGGAACGAGCGAAACAAAAAGGATAGTCGCGATGATGAAAACCGTTCGTGCCTTCATCGGTCTCTTGCTCCCTCAAAATGTCCTCTCCGGTGAATATCCCGAAAGAAGATTATACCATCGTCGGGAGGGCGGCTCCGAAGGCAGCCTTATACGCAACTCAAGGTCGGGGTGTCATTTCCGGGAACGACAACCCTGCCCTAGCCTTCAGGGTCGGGCAAGATCGGTGATTCGGGCTATCAGGGCGGAATCGTGATCAGATCGAGTGGAAGTCGCGGCAAAAACGGCCCGCTTCGCGTTCGTCGAACCGGTGATTCGACTTCAGGGTGCCCGCACGGTCGAGTTTGCACAGGAAATGGATGATCTGCTTCTTCCACCAGGGCCAGTCGTGTGCCACGTCAGTGCCCCAGAGGTCGAGGATGTGGGGAAGCTCCCGCGAGGCGAGGTGGCCCGCCAGGGCCCGGGCTTCGTCGGTCCATTCCTCCCAGGGGCCCTGGCCTGCGCACATGATCAGAATTCCCCGGCGAAGCCGGGCCAGGATGTCCGGATCCTGCAGGTTCGCCATAAACATAAGGGGATCGTTGAAGTAGACATCCTCGTTCACGAAGTCCCCCACTGTGAAGCGGATGCTGTAATTTCCGCTCAGGGCGATTCCGCAGTCGAAAACTTCCGGGTGCCGAAGGTAGAAGGTGGCTGCGTGAAAGGCCCCGAAGCTGCAACCGTGTGTGAGGATCCCCGCCTCGTCGTGGCCGCGGGCCCGGATGAAGGGGACCACCTCGTCGACAATAGCCCTGTCGAAAACATTCGCCCGACTGGCTTTCTCTGCTGGGTGGGCGTGGGCATACCAGGATTCCCAGTCGCGTCCGTCAACACAGAAGACGTGGATCTTGCCCGCCTCGATGAAAGGGGCGATGGTGGCAATCATCCCGAAGTTCTCATAATCGAAGAACCTTCCCTCCGAGGATGGGAAGACGAGGATGGGCTTTCCGGAGTGCCCGAACACGAGCATCTCCAGGTTCTGTTGCAGGCGGAGGCTTGGAATGGTCACATACTCACGATTCATGGTTCGGTTTCTCCGGTCGCCGCGCCCCCCACGGGGCGGAGGCGGATGTTTCTCGTGCGGAACGGGATCGACTTTTTTTCCGGTTTCAAGGTTAGCTTGCAGGGAAACACATTTCAAGAAAAACCTGCAACCGCCCCGTTGTGGGGAGGGCGGCAAGCAAGACCGGATGCTAGTTTTCGTGACGGGAAAGGCCCGGCTCCAACCCTGGAGCGGATGTTGCTGCCAGGTTCCCAGGGGCTGCGAAGAGTTGGGCCAGGGGTGGTGGGGCGTTTTCCCTGAACGTTTCCAGGTCCTCCCTGGCCGCGTCCAAACGGGGGTCACTGAGGCTCCGGTAACAGTCGAGGCGGAATTTCAGTATGTTTTCCCTCCACGGAACGTTCGGTTCGAAATCGGCGAGAACCTGGGCGGCCTTGGCGAAACCGATCTTCATTGCGATCATCAGTCGCACTTCCCGCCGGGTGCTTTCCTGGAAACCGAGAGGAAAAGGATCCCGGAGGGACTCGAAGAGCGGCATGCGTTGGCTTTCGTCCAGGGCGGCAAGAACCGCGGCCAGGTTAATGGCCCGAAGGAAGGGCGGAAGGAATGGGGCGACGGTGCCCCTGTAAGCCTCGAACGTCTTGACAAGCTCGGTCGCGGCCTGGGTGAACTCCTGCTTCTGGAAGTGAATGACCGCCCGAAGGAACCTGCTCTCACAGGGGAAGAAGCGGGAGGCGCTGGCGACGTGGTCAATTGCGCCCTCCCGCCCCTCCGCCGCCATCGCTTCGGCAACCATGAGGGTTTCGAGAGGATGGCGGGGCGCGCGCGGCTGGGTTTCCCAGAGCCGGAGGAATCCGGACATGTTCGAGTCCTGATACAGCTTGTGGGCGGCGACGCGGGTCTTGAACGCCTTTTCCGCATCCCCCGCGTCCCCCGCGGTTGTCGGGCCTTCGTCCCATTCGTGACCCTCGAAGGTGGTTCGCAGGAGGGAAGCCTCGCGAACGTCCTCCCAGAAGACGGCGTTCCCAAGGCCCTTGGGTCGATGTTGATCCCGGGAAACCGCCAGGCTCGACAAACCGTTCGTGTCGAACAGCTTTCCCGCCCCCAGCGTTTTCGCGAACTCGTACTCCAGGAAGGGGCGGTCGTCCGTGTTGATTCGGCCGGATGCAGGGAAAGCCCCGACAAGGTCGGCGGCGAATGCATCATTTGCCATGAACCCGGTATAGAACCCCTCGGGGCCGATGCCTCGCCACGCTGTCCAGAGGCCCTCCGCCAAAGCCCCTACTGCCGTTCGTTCGCGGACGGCTTCGATGGAATGCCTTATGGGCGAATAGGAGCAGAGCAGCAGCAGATCACCATCGCTGGTGCGCCAGGTTTCGATGCAGGGGAACTCCGTTCCCAGGGTGGCATAGATTGCCCCGAGGCTTCGGGGTGCGATTTCGTAGGTCTGGACCCATTGGCAGAAGATTCCCCCGGGGGCCAGCCGGGAGCCGGCCGCGCGGAAGAATTCGCGCGTGAAAAGGCTGGCCATGCCTGCCCGAAAGGGGTTGGAAGGCTCCGAAACGATAAGGTCATATGTCCGGTCGGTGGTCAGAAGATACTCCCGCCCGTCTCCCAACATCAGGCGGACCCTGGGGTTGTCAAGGACCCCCCGGTTGATCGCCGCGCAACGCGAGGCCATCTCGAGGACGCGAGGTTCCAGCTCAACAACATCCACCCGCTCGATGCCCGGAAGGTCCGCCAACCACCCCGCCGTGCAGCCCGTTCCAAGGCCCAGGACGAAGGCGGTTCGGGGTGCGGCATGAAGCGCGGCTCCCACCAGGCCGAGGCTGATCTGTGTGCTGGCATCCACGATGGAGTTTCCATCGCTCTTCCCATTCGTTACGAGGCTGATCCCATGCGACTGGTACAAACCGATGCCGAACTCGATTCCGTCAGCTTCCCAGACGATTCCGCGCCTCACCTTGGAGAACCACTCCTTGATCTCGTTGCGGGAGCGCCCGAGCAGTTTGGCGCGGCTGGCTCCCACCCCGCCGTGTCTCCAGGCGGGGGACGGGCCCCCGGAGTTGAACATGGCGTAGCCTAGAATGAGGGAGCCCAGGCAGATCACGATGTTTCCCGGCGCGCGTCCATCCCGGCGACCTTGAAATGCAGCCGCAAGGGCGAGGATGCCCAGTGCGGTGGCGGCCGCAACCCAGCAACCAGGCGCCGAAAGCACGGGGATAAGGCCAAACCCCCCTGCCAGCGACCCCGTCACCGCACCGAGGGTGTTGGCCGCATAGAGTGCTCCGGTGTGCCGGGCAACGTTCATGTCGCCCCTTCCCATCAAGGAAATCAGCCAGGGGAACTGGAGCCCGGCGAAGAAGGCGGCGGGGAATACCGTGACGAAAGCTATCACAAGCCATTCCATCACCCGGCCCCCGAACCCCAGGCTTCCCAGAGACTGGATCAAACCTGCCAGTTCAACCAGTCGGTCCCCCAGCCACCAGGGAAAGGCCGATCCGACCACTCCAAGGGCGCATACCGCTGCAAAGCCTCCATAGGTCGGAACAGACCGGGGCGATCGCAGGGAAAAGAACAATCCTCCCGCCCCGATACCTGCCAGGATGGCGATCAGGGTGATGGCGAAGGTGTAGACGGTCCCTCCGAGCAACGGAGACAACAGCCGGTACCAGACCATTTCCATGAGGAAGAAAGTCATCCCCGTCGTGAATGCCGCCACGGGGGGAAACCGGCCCGATGGAATGGAAGTGTCCTCGAGGAGTTCGCCCGTCGGGCCTAGGACGGGCCATCCGTGGCCCTGGCCCGACACTGCCGCATCCTGCGGTTCGTCCTGGCTCTTCGGCAGCATTCGCCCCATGCTTGGGCTCATGTCATCCGGACGTGATTCCGGGGATTCCGGGAAATTGACGTCTCGACGGACACCGGTCTCTCGGGATAGACAAAGTGCGGACAACCCGACCATAAGGTTGATTCCCGCGGCTACCGCAAGGGTTCTTGCCGCCCCCAGGGATTCCATGCAAAAGAAAGCGCTTGCGGCAACCCCTGCCAGCCCGCCTAGGGCGTTCGCTCCGTAAAGGAAGGCGGACCGGCTTCGTCCGTCATCTTCGGGGTCCTCCCCCGCCTTGACTGCGGCGGGAAGTGTCGCCCCCATCAATAAGGTCGGGAGTCCCAGAACGATGGCGGCCAGCAAGATCCGGATCCCGTTGCCTGCGGCGGGACCAAGCCCGAAGGAACCGCCCATCCCCAGATAGACCCGGTTCGCGAGCGGGACCAGAATGAGGGTTGCCACGGCTGATGCACTGACGCCGATTTCCAGGCGTCCGTAGAAAACGAGGGCGTTCCCATGCCGCTCAGCCCGATCCCGAAGGACGAGCCCGCCCAGGCCCAGTCCGATCATGAATATGGCGGTCACTGCTGCCGTTGCGGCCGTCGAGGTGCCGAAAACGTGGCGGAACTGGTGAAACCAGACCACCTGGTACATCAACCCGCACATTCCGCTTCCAAAGAGCAGAATTCCCAGGAACCAAGGTTTAACCCGGACCGGAGGATCTTTCATCCGCCCGATTATGTCATTACCTCAGGGCAAAGGCAAGAATTCCAGGCTGTCCAAAAGTCGCGATCAGATCGATTATTTTGCCGAGAAATCTGGAAAATTCTGGTTGATTTGGTTGCAAACTTCCGATAAGATAAATAAAGATTTATTTTTTCGAAAGACTATGCCGTTCGATTCAAAATTCGAGTTCATCCTGCATTTCGAGAAGATTCTCGGGGAAATGAAGAAGAAGAACCCCGAGACATATCAGCGCAACATCCACTTCCTGAGCCAGGAAAAGCTCGAGACCGTCATTCCCGTCCTCCAGAAGTTCTTCCCTTCCGACAGGACTCTGATCGAAACCCTGTCCCGGCGCGATTTCGACCTGATGCTCATGCGTATCCTGAGGACCGAAGTGGTCAACCTCCAGGCCGAGGGAGAGCGGCTGGTCAGCAAGGCGAAAACCATCGTCTCCAACTTCGGTTTCCTGCCCCCGGTGGCATTCTTCTTCCTTTTCAACGGGGGGGAGCTTTTCGAATCCATGGTCCAGAGGATCTACTTCGATCTCAAGAAGCGGGGAAAGCCCCAGTCCCTTTCAGATATCTGGAAGCGGTTTTCCGCCCCCCTGATCGCCAGCTACGAGTTGAAGAGCGTTTTTTCGAAGGACCTCCTTTTCAAGATCAGGCAGCGGTTGAAAAACTTCCTGGACAAGGACCGGAGATTCATCATCGATGCGGAGAGCCCCAAGAAGCTCTTCCTGCGGCTCGCCGAATGGAATGATTCTCCTCCGGCCCCACCCCAGGACGGGACCCTGGGTCCCTTCGACGGGTTTTCATGAAGTCCGGGTCGGCATTCCAGCGGACAAGGCAGGTTTGGAAGTCCGCCCGCCAGGCCCGTTGGGTCGTGTTCGTGCTCTTCTGGGGGCTCAGTCTGGGCGCCGTCCTGACCGGCTCTCCTGACTCCCTTTCCTGGAAGGCCGCGGCATTCTTCCTCGTGGCCGCCCTTCTGATCACCATCCGGAAATATTTCCAGTACCGGCGCGAACTCGATTTTCTGCGGGAATTCCACCACCTTTCCCAGACCCTGGACGACATCCGGTTGATCGATTCCACCAGCCCCTTCGGTCATATCCTCGATGCCGTGATCCGGATCGTGGGCTTCGACCGCGCGATCCTGTTCCTCAAGGATGCGGACGCTGATGTGTTGAGAGCGGTCCACGCGGTCAATCTCGACGAAAAGACCCGCGCGCAACTCGTCATGAAACGCGCGGGAGGGACGTCCCTCGCCTGGAAGGCCATGGAAAGCGGGGAAGCGACTTCGATCCAGTGTCCTCCTGCGGCCCGCGAGGGGGGCGATCCCTTTCCCGGCCTTCTCGGTCCCTCCGTTCTCGGTCTGGCACCCATCACCCATGGAGGCGAGTCCCTGGGGCTTCTTGCGGTGGACCGCCACGCGAGCGGGGAGACGATCACGGATGAGGACCTCCTCCAGCTCCAGGTGATCTCCGACCAGCTCGGAATCACGCTTCGCAACCATTTTCTCAACGACGAGATAGCGGGCAAGGCACGTTTGCTGGAAGCCCAGAATTCCCAGGTCCAGCGCGAACTGACCCTTGCCAAGATCGTCCAGGACGGCGTTTTCCCTCGGACCGCCCCCGACTGGCCGGGCCTCGAAGTGGGGATGTACCGGAAATCCGCCCGCGTCATCGGAGGGGATTTCTTCCGGTTCCTGGACGGATGCCGGACCGGAAGGTCGAAATGCCGGACCCTCGACTGCCCCCATTGTGAAGATCGTCTTCACTGGTTTCTCATCGGCGATGTCTGCGGAAAGGGGATCCCGGCGGCTCTTGTCATGGCGGTCGTGAACTGCCTTTTCAAGGAGAAGGTCGACTACTTTTCCGAGCCGTCGGTTGTCTTGCGCGAGGTCAACATCTCGCTGAAGGAGTACCTCGGTGCCGAGTCCCGGTTCAATTCCAGCGCCTTCCTTGGTTTCTACTCTCCGGTCGAGAGGAAGTTCCATTTCGCCAACGCGGGCCACGATTTCCCCCTTTTCTACCGTTCCTCTTCGAACTCGCTCGAGGAGCTGGAATCGACCGGGACTCTTCTTGGGCTGTTCAGGGAGAGCGATTATTCCGGCAGGGAGATCGACCTTGGACCGGGCGACCGGATCCTTTTCTTCACGGACGGACTGGTCGAGCTCCTCGAAGAGGGCCGGGAAGAAGCGGAAGGGATAACGTTCCTCCGGGAGTTCTTTCTGAAACGCAAAACCCTGGGGGCGCAAGCTTTCATAGGGGAACTGGAGAAAACGATCTCCCTTCTCCGGCCCGATCCGTCAGATGACGTGACCGCCTGCATACTCGAGGTCAAGGGGGGGGAAAAGTGAACATGACGGGCTCGATCCTTCACTCGTTTCGGGACGATCCGGTTATGAGGAGTGCCTTTTTCGCTTTCGTGAAGGAGGTCTTTCCAGGACTGGATTTCGAGGAATGGCACCGCCGCGGTTTCTGGGACGACCGGTACCGTCCGTTTTGTCTGATGGATGGGAAACGGATGGTTTCCAACGTCTCGATCACGGAGATGGCACTGCTCATGGGCGGTCGTGAGATAAGGGGATACCAGTTCGCCACGGTTGGGACGGTTCCGGATTTTCGGGGGAAGGGGCTTTCGCGGAAACTCATGGAGTTCGTTCTCGAGCGGTTCCGTAACCAGGCCGACCTGTTCTTCCTTTTCGCGAACGAGCGGGTCCAGGATTTCTATCCCAGGTTCGGCTTCCGGTCCGTCCAGGAATACCGTTTCCGGCGCGAGGTTCCGGAACTGCGTCCCGCTTTCGCCGCCCGGTCCCTGGACCTCTCCGCTTCTGCCGATTGCGACCTGATTGCAGGTTTGCTGACATCGCGGCTGCCTCTTTCAGGCCTTTTCGGCGCGAGCGATCACGCGTTCATCACCTGGTGGCACCTTCTAAACGTGTTCCCCAAGAACCTCCTGTATCTCGAAAAAGAGAAGGTGATGATTATCGCGATCGAATCTAAAGGCTGCCTGAGCATTTTCGACATCATCACCGAAGATTCCCTCGATCTCCCGAAAATTCTCCCCCGGATCGTTCGCGACGAGGACACCAGGACGGTCGAATGCTTCTTTCCCCCCGATGAGTGGGGTTTGAAAGGCGCACGCGCCATCCCCGACAACGATTCCCCGCTGTTCGTGCTTGGCGAGTTCCCTCTGGCCGGTCACCCGTTCAAATTTCCCACCACCGCGCAGACGTGAGCCTTTTCTGATTTTGACATGGTCTGCAGCTTGGGAGATAATGTTCGGGAAAAGCTAGCCGGGGGGAAGGTGATGAAGAGGTCGTTGTTTCTGCTGGTGGCGATCCTCCTCGGTTTTTCGCCGGCCTGTGCTGGAACCGGCCTTTTCATCGTGGGGGGGTATGCCGATCTGGACATAGCCAGGGAGAGCCGTGTCGAGGGTTCATACCTGGAGGGGTCCCAGGCTGTTCCGCCACGGTCGGACGTTCTGATCGTCGGAGGACCTCAGGCGCAGGGAGGGGTCGACGAAGCCGCCGAGAAAAAGCTGGTGGAAAAGGGTTGCCGGGTGATGAGGATCGATGGGGGAGCCTCGGACGAGACGCGAGCCCTCCTCGAGGAGTTCCGGAGGCTTCAGGAGACCCTTCCCCCGAACGACGATATCTTCGGCGACGTTGCAGGAACACTCGCCCGGCTGCGGCGTTCGGAGCTTACGAATGTCCTTTCCAATTCCACGCCTCCCCAGGGCCCGGAGGGGCGCAACCTGGATCCGCGGACCCGGACCCGGAGTTTCCTTCCTCCTGTTCCACAAGGCGAATGAAACGGTCAGCCCAGCTCGCGGCGCGGTCGGGATCGGTCCTGGTCTTCATCCTTTCGGTTTCCCTCCTGCTCCTGATCGTGGGTATCTACTTCGGCCGAAACATGATCTTCCGGAGAGCCCAGTCCTACCGGCAGGAGGGGCGATTCCTTAGCGGCACCTTCGCCGATTCGGTCGCTCATCTCGTCAGGCAGCGCCTCCAGTTCGGCCTCCGGGGAACCGGAGACGTCGAGAGGAAGGTCGCGGAAAACCTCATCCAGCCCTTCTCTTCCATGCAGGGCTTCGGTGACAGGGAATGGAAACCCGGAACAGGAGATTCCGAGATCCAAAAGATACTCGAGTCGCTTGAAAAAGTCCTGGAGAACCAGGGAAAGTTCAGCTGGAAAGCCTGTGTTTCGATGAAGAAGGAGGATTTCGCCGGGTTGAGCAAGGAGTTCCCGGGGGAAAAGAGCGGCTGCGTCAGACTCAGGGTTGAAACGGAGTTTCGCGGCCAGAGCGACGAGTTCCGCTACCTTCTTCCGGTCAAGGTTGCGTTGACGGCGGTTCCCATCCTTTCGAAGTTCACTCTCTTCGTCGACGATGCCGGGGGTGGAGGAGACAATACGCTCAGATACAACCTGGTCTCGAACGATATCGATGGAAAGGTCACGCAGAGTCCCTTCCCTCTTGTACTCAACAACGGGATGAGGTTCCCGGGCGAGATCCCTTCCTCCGGAATCCGCTGGGACACCTTCTTTTCCAAAAGGATCGGCCTGGTTTACCTGGGCGGCGGGGACCTGGATCTCAACCTCGCGATGGGCTTGTTGGAAGGTTCACGCGAGAACGAGGGCTTCCACCTGTACAGGGATTCCCGTCCCGAGAGGCGTGACGGAAAGATCTTCAAGGTTCCATTCTTCGTCTGGCGCGAGGAGGATTACGCCGACCCCCGATGGTGTGACCCGCCGCTTGACGGGAAGATCCAGTTCGAACGCTGGGAAACGGGCATGGCCGACGTCGCGTTCGATTCACTCATGAAAAAGAACATTGTCTGGGAACTGGGGGACCTTTTCAAACACCGGAAGGACAATGAAAGAAAGAAGAGTTCCATTTTCCGTTTGATGGGAAACGAGGGATGCAAATCGCCAACGATCGTTTTCGGGAGGGTTTTCAAGCAGATCCTTTGCGTAAGTGCCTACCGGGTGACCAGTGACCGTTCGAAGACCGCGCTGTTCAGGTACCCTGGGTCGGGAGAGTTTTCCTGGCAGAACATGTGGAACCGAAGGGCCTCCGTCGGCTTGGAAACGCTCCCCGCACTGAGATTCCACTACAAGCTGGATCCCCCCGCCCCAATGGATAAACTTGACCATTTCCGGGACATCTTCGCCAGCGATGTCAGGGGAGCTCCCTACAACCAGGCGCTCGGGTTCATGGCGGGCGACAATCTACAGGCCGATCCTCTTGCGGCCTTGGGAGGGGACAAACTGAAGGACGTCATCGTCGGGTCCTCCCAGACTCTTTCGGACACCGACCGGGATGAGGTTCAGGGGGCCAGGAAGCTTCCGGATGAGCTGAAAGGCCTTTCTCCAGCCGGAGCGAAAGGAGGGGAGGGCTTTCCAAGAATCGGAGACCTCCTTGGAGGAATGGATGTTCAAAAGGTTCGGGCTGCGTGGAACATCCGGCTTTCCCAACCCGGGGACCTCGAAAAGGAACTGACCCGCCGGGGCCTCCTGAGAACTGACGAAAAGGGGAAGTCCCTCGACCCGAACGGCTGGATAATCGTCTCGGATGGTTCCGAAAAGGCCCTCAACCTTTCCCTTCCCGAGGCGAAGATCCTGAGCAACGGAGGTTTGTTCCTGGAAAAGGGCTCCTGGACAATCGGGGGGAACCTGGAATCCGTCGAAGCGGGGAAGAACGCTGGCGCGGGGAATCCCTGGGCTTTCCAGGTCGTCACGGGGCAGGGAGACATCGATATCAGGCAGGCGACCGCCGTGGATGCGGGCCTCGTAACTGCCAAAGGGATGGTTTCCTTCAAGGATGCCGGGACAGGGCTGACGATCCGGGGTGGGCTTGCCACCGAGCGGTATGATCTGGAGAACAAGCAGAAAGCGGCAAACCTGGTGTACAATCCCCGGTTCGCCGCTCTGCCCCCAAGGATCCCTGACGAAGAGACGCTTGGGATCTCGTTCGCTCCGAACCCGATCCCGGTCCGGGAATAGGGGGGAATGTCATGACGCGAATTTCCCGGCCTGCGCGGGTGAAGAAGAGGCTGTTGATTGTTGGGCCTGAACCAAGCTTGAAAACAGGCTTCTCCTTCGTGGAGGTCCTCGTCGCGATTCTGACTCTGGGCGTCATCCTCGTTCCCCTTTTCCGGATGTTCTCGCAGGGGGCATCGGGAACGGTGCAGAACCGGGAGGAGGTCCTGGCGCGGAACATGGCCCAAAGCATCGTGAACAGCCTCCGGAGACTGGACTTCAAGGACAAGGCGATTCCCGATTGGTCTGAAATGAAGGATGTGGCCGATTTTTCCTGGATCGAAGGCTGGGACGGGCAGAAGACCGACACCCTCAAACGTTTCACTTTCCGCATGGGGGAAGTCAGGGAGTTCACCGTTCCAGCCGTCCCCTTCAAATTCCGCACCCTGACCCTCGAGGTCACCTGGACCTCCGAGGGGATCCAGAACTCTCTCAAGGTGCCGGTCCTTCTTTCGGAGGGAATGAACCTTTGAAAAGTCGCGGCGTGACGCTGGTCGAAGTCCTCATCGGGGGAATGATCGCGGGGATGGTCTTCGGGGCCGGGTTCGGCCTGCTCCGAGAGAGCATGGACGTGGCGAACCAGGGGAACGTCGTGCTCGGAAACATCCAGGGCGCTTCCCTTCTCATGGACAGGATCGAGGCGGATCTGGAGCGCGCCTACAGTGTCGAGACCCCGGCCTCCGGTGGAGCCGCCCGCTCTTCGCAGCTGGTTTTCAACGCAGTGGACGGATTCAAGGGGGGAACGCTGGAAGTTTCCAGGGTCTCCTACAACCTTGTTTCAAACGGGGTCATCAGGCAGGTAGAGCGCGCGACGGGGGAAGCTGAATTCAGGGCCTTCTGCGTCGATCTGAAAGTGGGTTTCGAGGCCTGGCAGGTTGCCCGGAAGGGTGCTTCGGGCTCCGGTCCCGGGGCGGGGGAGAACGGTGGGGCGGAGGGGCTTTGGGTCCGGATCAGCGCCGAGAACCCCGTTCCCCCAGGGCAGAACCCGCCCTCCGGAGGAAAGGACCCCTTCGTCCTTTCACGTTGTTTCAAGATTCCGGGAACGGACATGGGGCAGGGGGGGTGGGTGCTTCCTCTTCCCAAGGATGGTTCCGGTGGGAAGAAGACGGAAGACTGAACTCCACCGCCTGCTGTGGTAGAATTTCCCGAGAATGACCGACGCTGAGATAATCGAAAACATCAGGTCTTCAGACCTTTCCCTGCGCCTCGGTGCCATCCAGTGGGCAATGGAACACAGGGTCGGGGACCAGAGTCTGGGAGCCTTCCGAAAGCAGCTTCCCCGGGAAGCGGACGAAGAATGCCGTTTGCTGATCGGGTTCGTGCTGAGGAAACGTGACGAAACAACGGGATCGGGTTTGAGGGAACCTCCTCCCGCTTCGGTTCCGACAGCCATTCCCGCGGAGGAGCCGGTGGAACGGAAACTCGAGTTCCTTGAAGGGCTGAGGAGTTCCCGGATTCCATCTCCCACGCAGGAAAAAATGAAGGAATGGATGAAAAGTGAGGGAAATCCGACCATTCTTTCACAACTGATCAGGACTTGTGGACCTGCGATTTCCGAAGCGGATACGGGCTGGCTCGAGGAGCGACTTCAGGCCAGGTCGGCCGGGGTTCGTCTTGCGGCTGCGGAGGTTCTTTTCCGCCGATTTCCGGCCCTATTGCGCGTTCATCTCCCCTCACTGCTGGTTTCCCCCGACCTCTGTCTCCGGATGTTCGGGATCGAAGCGCTCGTGGACTTCGACCCCGAGGAGGCGGCGGACCACATCCGGTACCTTCTTCTCGCAGAAAGCCCGGAGGAACGTATTGCCGGCCTTCGGTGCTCCATCTTCCTCCCGTTCGACAAGGTCAAGGACCCGCTCCTCCAGTTGCTGGCGATGACCCCCGACGTAGAGATCGCCGAGAAGGTCTGCCTGTTCTTCCAGATAAACCCCGACCCCGAGACCCCGTTCCGGCTGTGGGAGATCCTCGAACAGTCACCTCCCGGGAAGCGCGAGGTGATCAACCAGACCATCCGCGAAGCCGGGAAAGCTCTCGAAATCTCGGGGATCCTGGGCGGCCGGTTCCAGGAATACGCGGTCCGCCTTCGGGAGTGGGTGAACCGGAAAGTTGCCCGCAGAATGGTACGGCAGTGTCTCAGCACCTGGATCGAAGCGGATCCCGGACGTCGCGTCGAGATCGTCCAGCTTCTGCGACGCGAGGGAGGCCGGCCCTTCCTCCGCGAGACTGTTGCCGATTTACGGAAATGGCCCCTTTCTGATCCGGAGCGGGCTGCCGCGGCCGAACTTCAGGAGGCCATCGAAAGCGACTCTCCGGGAGTCTCTCCCAGGGCGGAGGAGAAGGCGAAGGATGGGGACGTGATTCCCAGGCTTGCCCTCTGGCCCGAGGAGCGGAAGGCGGAAATCGTCCCGGTCCTGAAGGGGATATTCGGGGCGACAGAATGCCCTCCAAACCTCCTTGCGGCCGGATTCCGCGCAGCCAATCGGCTCCGGATCCCGGGATTCGAGAAGGATGCCTGGCCCCTGCTCCGCAGTCCGGCTCCCGAGCTCGTGGAACCGGCTCTCGAGTATCTCGGGAGCTTCTCTTTCGATTCCCTGATGCCCCATCTCGGCAGGTTCCTGAAGGATCCACGGACCCGGGTTCGGGCGGCCGCGCTGAACCTTCTCCAGGGAAAGGACCCGGCACAGGCGACCGGAGCGGTTTTCGCAATGCTGAAACGCGGGGATCCAGGCGAACGGCATCTCGCCCTCACCTGCCTGATCCATTTCGACTTCGCCCTCGTGAGAGCTTCCCTCGCCGGTTTCATCACCACCTCGTTTTCGGAGGCGGCCTTCCACGAGATCCTGATCCTTTTCGAGGCGAACCCCGATCCGGGGAACCTCTGGGAGTTGTTCAGACTCGAGAGGCTCCTGCCGGAGAAACCCTCCTCTGAAGCGAAAGAAGCCAGGGCCAGGTGCGAACAGGTCCTGATCGAGGCTGGGGTTCTTCCCCCCGCCGAAACCGGCCAGAGGGAAGCCGCTCTTGTCGCCCGTTGGGAGAAGGAGAACAAACGGCTGCGAGCCCCCCCTCCCGCATATGCCGCCAGGGTTCTGCATGCGGGGAAACCCCTTGAGGATGAAGGGTCGGCCCGGGAGATTTTCCAGAAAGCGGTAGGGTTCGGTTTGGCCGCAGCCGCGGCGACCCTACTTTCGACAATGGTCTTCTTTTCCTCTCGTGGCCCGGTTTCCAGTGCCCCCATCACGATGGGGCGTCAGGTCGAAGGCGGGATCGAGGTTTCGGGGAAGTACCAGAAGATCGATCTCGGAAAGAACCGGTGGAGATTCATCGGGGACGATGGCAGGGTTTTCCTTCTCCCCATTGCCGATTTCGATGCGACAATCCCGGTAGGGAATCCGGTCAAGATAAGGTTGACCGTGGGGTCAGCCACGGAGGCAGGTGGCCCGATCCTGGCCACGTGGGCAAAATGACATTCCAGACGAGGTGAAAAGATGGATGGGGGAACGATAAAGGCCGAGGAAGTCGAAGGGATCGTGGTTTTCAGGATCTCGGGGTATTTCAACGAGGCGACCGGGGTGAACCTTCGAACCTCGGCAATGGAAAGGCTCAAGCAGGGGAAGAAACTATTCGTTCTCGACCTTGCGGGATGCAATCTGATGAACAGCCCGGGAGTGGCTTCCGTCCTCAAAGTGGGAATCGCAATCAAGGAGGACTTTCTGGGATCCCTGGTCATCTGCGGTGCGTCCCCGATCCTGAGCAAAGTCCTCACCCTTGCGGAGGTTTCTTCCTGCGCCGCCCTGGAAGCGAATCTTCCGGCAGCTTTGAAGAAGGTCCGCGAAGGCTGAGCGGGGGAGGAAAGCCACATTCGAGGGGGCTTTCCGGGCGCAAAAAGGATTAGGTATCCCTCTTTCCCGCGGGTGCCCTGCTCCTTCCTGGCTTTGCCGGTGGTCAGCTGTTCCCGTCGGCCGCCCGGAAGGCATCGTAGAAAGCCTTTGCCCGGCTGACATACTGCGCTTGCGTCCCGTATGCCCCGATCGACCGTGAGGGATTGTTCTTCCAGGCGGGGTAGGCGACCATGGGAAATGCCCGTGCGATATCCCCGTAGGTTTTGATCTTCTCCTTGAACTCCGCGGCAAGGCTTCGCAGCGAATACTCAGGATTGTCCCTCAAGCAGGTGGCGGTCGCTTCGGTAGTGGGGGGGTAGGTGACACTCAGCCCCGGAACTTTCGTTCCCTTCAGATATTGTGCCTGGGTCCCACCGATTCCTGCGGCGACCATGTCGCCCTGGGGGTCGAGCATCCGTGGGTTGAAGTTCCCCTTGTCACTGTTGTAGCTCTCGAAGACGCAGTATGCGGCAAGCGCGTAGGGATCGACTCCGATGGCCGCCCCGACCTTCTTGAACAGGTCTCCAAACTTGGCCCACATGTTCGGAACGTCCTTCAGGATCTTGGGTATGTTGTAGTAGTTCGTCCGGTCGTTCCGGGCGTCGTAGAAGCCCGGGAACGCCTGGGCGTTGAAATTGCCGGTCTGGACGGGGGCAGCAACCGTGGTTCCCGATGTCCCCGTGGTTTGCCCAGATGAAGTCGAGGCGGAATTCCCCGTGGAGGTGCCCGACCCCGATGACGATGTTGCGGAAGACGAGGAAGAGGAGCTTGTCTCCGTGGAAGTTGACGCGCCTGAGGAAGACCCGTCCGATTCGCTCGAGGAGGAAGAGGAGGAACCATCGGTCGATGAGGATCCGGAATCGGAGTTGGAATCCTCGGAGGACCCGGGATCCTGGGAGTTTCCTCCGTCGGCTGAAACATAGTGGGTCGCGCGCGATCCCGCCAGGAAATCTTCGAGGGCTTTGGCGGTATGCTCGCGGGTTCCGCCATGGGAGGCGACGTGGAATACCTTGCGGAAATATGGATAGAGTGCTTTTTCCTCCTCGTCCCTGACCGATGTCGCGTAGCATCCGGGACCGCCGCCGAGGACGATCACGTCGGCTCCGAACGGAATCTGGACGCCGGTGTCCCCGATCTTGACCATCGGGACCTGCATTTGAAGAGATTCATCGACATTCCCCAGGCAGTCTGGAATGATCGAGATGTTTTCCTTCGTGATCACGTCCTCACCCTCGACCGCCTTCGGATCGTTTGGGTCGCTGAGAAGACATTTGACGAGGATGTCCTTGTGCGCGTCGATGACGTCGCCGGCGCACTTCGAGTAGGCCCCTTTCTGGTCGTCGTTCACGCCCAGGATGCAGTAGTATTTCCCGTTCACCATCTGGAACCATTTGTCGAACGTCGACATGGTGGTTTCCTGCTCGGTTCCGAAAAGTCTGGCGATTTTCGAGTTGGGGAACAGCCCCTGCAGGTCTTTCGCCTCGTCGGCTTTGATCCCACCGCGCCATCCCATTCCGAGGGCTCCTCCCTTGCCGTCGCCGAGGACCAGGAGAAGCGAATTGCCGGTGGAATCGATTGTGACGTTGTCCCGCGCCAGCCCGTCCTGGACGGGGTCGTCATGGCCGCCCCGGTCGGACTTTTCCGCGAACCACGCAGCCACTCCCGGTCTCTGCCATGCCAGGTCGGTGTCGGCATCGTGGTCGCTCTCGTCCTCGTTCCCGATCAGGATGAACTTGTTGTCACGGCGCAGGGCGATATTGAGCGGGATCTTGTCGGTGACGGCGCCGGCAGTTCCTCCCGAGCTGGTGTCCAGCTCTCCGGAGTTCCCATCCAGGATCGAGACCCCGTTGAGCGATTCCGCCCCGTTTGTGGAGGAGTCTGGACTTCCCGGGGCCATTCCCGGTGCGCCGGTGGTGTACGACGTGGTCGTGGTTGTTTCATTCACTCCCGGGGAAACTGGCTTGCTGACCGTGGTCGTGGTCATGTTCACTCCAGGGGAAACCGGGACACTGGTGGAGGTCGAAGAGGATTCCGCCTTTTTCCGCTCTTCGTACTGCTCCTGTTCCTCTCTTTCGAAATTCCGGGCACCTGCCCCCAGGCCGGTCGAGGATGAACTCCCGGTTTTCGTCGCAGTGGCGGTGCTGACGGAGGTCGTCGTCGATGTGGAATCCGAATCTTTGTGGGTCCTTCCCACGGATCCTTTTCCACCCTCGGTGGAAAAAGCCGTCCGGATGGAAAGGGAGGCGAAAATGAAAAAGAACAACAGGGAGGTGGCGACCAATCTGGATTTCATCTCGGTTTTCTCCTTATTGGGTGGGCAGAAGTCCAATCTCAGAATTCTCTGTTAGGGTTTCTTTCAGCGCTGACTGGCGAAAGGATCGTGGACCGCGGTAACCCGGGGAACGTAGCCGTATTTCTCGTCACCGTAATCCTCGGAGTTCTGCCAGCCTTTCATGTTGGCGTAGACTTCGTCCGCAGTCTGCAAATTCCCGTCATGGGTGTTGTCCGCAAACATGGGAACCCCATTTGGGTTCTTTCCCATGTAAACGAACCAGTGATGGGCGTCGTTTTCGACGTGATAGGCGGGGTCCTTGTCGTAATGGATCTTCACGTGGATGAGCATTCCGGGTTTGAGGGTTCCCGCCTCCACAGCTTTGGGGAGTTGGTTGATCTGGTAGCCCCGCAAACTCTTGTTCGCGGGATATGCTTCCTGGGGTTGGGAAGAATCGGCTTTTCCGGCAGGGGCGCCGGCTTTGGCAGCCAGGGTCCCTGCGAACTGGAGGCACTTGTGCGAAGTGAACCACTTGGTCTTCTTTGCTGCAGCAAGGCCATCGAGAAGGACCTTGGGGATTCCCGGGCCGTTGATTCCGTTCTTCCCGGAGGACGAGGACTTGGTGGCCACCGGAGCTGGGTCGCTTGAACCAGCGGCAGAAACCTCCGACGCACCCTCATCCTGAGCGGACCCGGAGTTGATCGGAGCTTCGGCCTCCACATTTCCCATACCACTGATCTGGAATGAATCCCGTTTTCCCTCGAGAAAAGCTTCGAGTGCCTTGGCGGTATATTCCCGGTTGCCGTTGTGGGAAGAGACATGAAACACTTTCCGGAAGAACGGATAAAGGACTTTCTCCTCCTCATCGCGAACGGAGGTCGCGTAACATCCCGGCCCTCCACCAAGGACGATCACGTCCGCGCCGAATGGAATCTTCACGTCGATTCCCTTGATTTGCACCATCGGCACCTGTTTCTCATAGCATTCATCAGTGTTACCGATACAATCCGGAACGATGGAGATGTTCTCCGGTTTTATGAGGTCTTCCCCTTCGACCGCAGTTGGGGCGTTGGGATCACCCGTGATAGCGCATTTGACAAGAAAGTCGGGATGCTCGTCGATGACGTTGCCAGCACACCGGGCGTATGGACCGGGGTTGTTATCGTTGATTCCCAGGATACAGTAGAACTTCCTGTTAACCATGGCGAACCATTTTTCAAAGGTATCCATGGTCTTCCCCTGGCCTTCGGGCCATCCCTTTCCGAAAAGGCGTGCCATCTCCGATTTGGGGAAGATGCTTTTCAACTCGGCGCTTTCCTTCGCGTCGACTCCGCCCCGCCTCCCTTCGCCATCTCCGAGGACAAGCAGGAGGGATTTTCCGGAGGAATCGCCGGGGACGTTGTCTTTGGCAAGGCCGGCTGCGATGCTGTCATCGTTCCCACCAATGTCCGATTTTTCGGTGAACCAGGAGGGGACTCCTTCGATTGCCCAGGCTTTGTCGGGATCGGCATCATGGTCGTCCTCATCCTCGTTTCCGATCAGGATGAACCTGTTGGAGTTTCGCTCCGCGATGTTCAGAGTGATTCCCCCGGTTACCCCCTCGGCTTTTCCTCCTCCGACCGTGTCGAGTTCCTCCGAATTGTCTCCCAAAATGGAAGAGCCGTTCAGGTCCTCCGCGGTTGTCGGAGATGAGCCTTCCGAGCCGTCCGGGGTTCCCTGGGAACCAGTCGCCGTTTCGATCGTCGTCGTGGTCCAAGTCGACGAATCCTTTTGCATTTTCTTGATCATGATCTTTTCTTTCTGTAGATCCGAAACCGAATCGACAACCTTTGACGTGGATGTGGTCGTGGAGGTGCTTCTTTGCCTGTTCTTGATGTCTATCTTCTCACGTTGGAGATCGGCAGCGGAATCCACGACTCCGGTCGTGGTTTCTGGATCTCCTCCACCTGCTCTGAATCCTCCTCCTCCGCCACCATCCTCCATGGCCGGCCCTGAATGAACGGGAACAATGGAAAGCATGATCAGGAAAAGGACTGGAAGGAAAAGCCTGGCGGTATTCATGATGAAACTCTCCTTGCCGGAACGGCGAATTCCCCATCCGCAAAAGGAAACCCCTTTGATGGGATGGAGGAAGGTAGGGTCTGGGAGGGGGTAAACGAACCGATATTGGAGAGAAAAAAAGGTTTGACCACCCTGTTCACGAAACAAAAATGTGAACGCGAACAGATTTTACAACTCCAGATTGGCGTACACTTCTCTATACGATATCCTCCACGCCAGAACCTGACAGGCTGCTCCCGGGAAGCCGACTTCTGCATACTCGCTCGATTTTCACGGCTCGAGGGAAGCAGGACCATTCTAACAAAGATTTCTGGCAGTGTTCAAGGAATTATCAGGGAAAGATCAGGGAAAATCTCAACCGTGAGGGGAAACCTGCCGATGGATTTTCAAGAAAGACGAGAAAGAACTGAAAGGCAGACAAACCCATGCAGCTTTCCGGAGTTTCCCAGGGTTTCCTCAAGCCCGTCCCGGGAGAGGGAACTGAGCCCCTCTCCGCCGAAGCGGGGGTTTCCTCCTCATCCGGTGTCCCCGCGGAAAAACGCGTCGGAATAAGGGACATCGTCGAACTCACCAACCGGGACCGGATCGAGGAGCTCCAGAACATGGACCGGATGATCCGCCGTTTCGTCCGGGAGCTTCAAACCATCTCCGGAAGCGTCGGGGGAGTTGTGCCCCAGTTCGACTACACGATCGGTCCCGACGGCAGGCAGTACGCAGTTGACGGAAGGGTTTCCGCATCCGCAACGGAATTCCCCCGGGATCCCGAAGACCTTGCCGATGAAGCACGGATACTGCGCCGGCTTCGCCAAACCATCTCGGCGCCTTCCGCGGTCGACGCGAAACTCGATTTCAAGGCCCGGGAATTGGAGATGGAAGCGAAAAAAGCCCGGGAGCAGGAGCAGGCTGCGGGAACGAGCCTCTACAACATGGCCGGCCTTCGCGCTCCGTTCTCGACCAAACCCCTCCTGACCCTCGCCGCCTAGATCTTTCGAAACTGGCCACCGAGACGCGGAGACACCGAGAAGAGCTTCGGAGTGAGCCTCTGAAGGTGTGAAATTGCCGGGGAATTTCTTGGGATTCTTTTCCACGAGAAGCTGGAGGAGCTGCTCCTCTCAATGTTGCGAATGAAATAGTCCGATGTCTTCACAGCTTCTCTGTGTCTCCGGGTCTCTGTGGCTCTCCGGATGCTTGTTCAGTTGGCGGGGGTGGGCTTTTCGGGGATCAGATCGATCACCGTCACCTCGGGTGGGGAAAAAACCCTGACCGGAGGTCCCCAGGAGCCGGAGCCTCGGGAAATGTACAAACTCGATCGGTCGTCCAGCATGTGAAATCCCGGGAAAAAGCCGTATTCGGCCGCGATGGCGAACCCGAAGGGGAATAGCTGACCTCCGTGGGTATGACCTGACAACTGGAGGTCGAAGAGGCCGCGTGTGCCGCTTCCCAGCAGCGGTTGGTGCGAAAGAAGTATGGCGAACCGTCCCGGTTCGATTCCCTTGACCACCTCGAGCGGGTCTGTTGGAGGCATGTTCATCAGACCTCTCCCATGGGGGTCATCGATCCCGGCCACGGTCAGGAACGAACCGACCTGAACGGTCTCGTTCCGAAGCAGCTTGAATCCTGCCGACCGGTGAAACTCGACGGCTTCCTCAAGGCCCGCGAAGAACTCGTGGTTGCCAAGGACCGCGATCTTTCCCGAAGGGGGACTGATTTCCCTGAATCGCCGGGCTATCTCCGGGCCATCCGTGAAAAGCACGTCGACGAGATCCCCCGCTGAAAGAACCAGGTCGGGTTTCGCCTGTTCCACGAGACGGAGGACCCTCTCAACCTTCCGGCGGTTCTCGAGAACTCCAAGATGGAGGTCCGTTATCAGGGCAATCCTGAAAGGGGCGGGCCCGGGGACCAGGTTCGAGGGGATTCTCAGATGTTCGAACCTTGGAGTGGCCGCCTCGAAGGTTCCATAAACCAACAGGACGAGGACGGTCCCAGCTTCGATCA
>CAYRYU010000061.1:38257-41406 GCA_964428355.1 uncultured bacterium | reverse complement strand
GTCGAGGGAACCACCCGCGTGAAGATCCAGAATTTCGTCCGTTCCGACGAGTTCTTCGAGGTCCAGGTCGCCGAAGTGATCGTCAAGGACGAAAAGACGATCGAGCTCCAGGCCCTGATGCGCAACGTGATCAACCTTTTCGAGCAGTATGTCAAACTGAACAAGAAGATCCCCCTCGAAGTGATCATGATCGCCAACAACGTCGAGGAACCCGGACGCCTCGCGGACATCATTACCGCGCACCTCACGCTCAAGATCGAGGAGAAGCAGGAGATCCTGCAGGCTTTCGAGCCGAAGGCCCGTTTGGAGAAGATCGCGGGAATCCTCAACCGCGAGCTCGAGATCATGGTCGTCGAAAAGAAGATCCGCGGCCAGGTCCGGAAACAAATGGAACAGATCCAGAAGGAGTATTACCTCCGCGAGCAGATGAAGGCGATCCAGAAGGAACTGGGCGAGGGAGACGAACGGGTCGAGGAGATCGACGAACTCAAGGAAGCCATCGCGAAGGCAAAGATGCCGGAGGAAGCCCGGACCAAGGCGGAAAAGGAGCTCAACAAGCTTTCCAAGATGCCCCCCGGGTCGGCCGAGGCAACGGTCTCCAGAAACTACATCGACTGGCTGATCTCGCTCCCCTGGTCGAAATCGACGAAAGACCGGATCGACATCGACAAGTCCGAGGCGATCCTGGAGAACGACCATTACGGGCTCAAGAAGGTGAAAGAGCGGATCCTCGAATACCTCGCCGTCTGCAAACTGAAGAAATCGATCAAGGGACCCATCCTCTGCCTCATCGGCCCTCCCGGGGTAGGCAAGACCTCGCTCGGGAAGTCGATCGCCAGGTCACTGAACCGGAAGTTCGCCCGCATCTCCCTTGGCGGAATGCGCGACGAAGCTGAAATCCGCGGCCACCGCCGGACCTACATCGGAGCGATGCCGGGCCGGATCATACAGGCCCTTCGTGATACCGGGGCCCGAAATCCGGTCATCCTTCTCGACGAAATCGATAAAATGGGGATGGACTTCCGTGGTGACCCGAGCTCGGCCCTACTGGAAGTTCTCGACCCTGAGCAGAACCACACCTTTTCGGATCACTTCATCGCCACCCCCTTCGACCTCTCGAAAGTCCTTTTCCTCACCACGGCCAACGTGCCCCACACGATTCCACCCGCACTCAAGGACCGCCTCGAGATCGTGTTCCTTCCCGGGTACACGGAGGAGGAAAAGCTCGAGATCGCGAAGCGATATCTTGTTCCCAAGCAGAAGGAATCGAACGGCATCGACAAGCACGAGGTCGAGTTCCAGGACGATTCCATCCGACATATCATCCGGTTCTACACCCGTGAGGCAGGCGTCCGGAACCTCGAACGCGAGATCGCATCCATAAGCCGGAAGGTTGCCCGCAAGATCGTGGCTGCTGAAAAAGGCGCGGAGCCGCCCGAAGAAACCGAGGCAAAAGATGTGAAGAGCACCAAGGAATCGAAAGAGACCAGGGAATCGAAGGAAGCCAGGGATTCCCGGGAATTGAAAGATTCCAAGGAATCCAAGGATTCCAAGGAGACCAGAGAACCGCCGGTCATCCCTATCGACCCCATAAAGATCACTCCGGATGCGGTTTCCCAGTATCTGGGAGTCCCCACCTTCTTCGGGGACAAAAAGGAAGAGAGCGACGAAATCGGGGTTGTAACAGGCCTCGCATGGACCGAGGTAGGGGGAACCATACTTCCGATCGAGGTCGCCGTAATGCCTGGCCGGGGAAAGATCATGCTGACCGGATCTCTCGGCAACGTGATGAAGGAATCAGCACACGCAAGTCTTTCCTATCTCCGGAGCCATGAAGCGAAGGTCCGGATGCGTCCGATCGACTACGAAAAGATCGATCTGCATATCCATTTCCCCGAGGGAGGAGTCCCCAAGGACGGACCGTCGGCGGGAATCGCCATCACGACCGCGATCTACTCTGCGCTGAACGAGGTTCCCGTCAACAGGAATTTCGCCATGACCGGGGAGATCACACTCAGGGGGAAGGTCCTTCCCGTCGGAGGGATCAAAGAGAAGCTCCTTGCCGCCCACCGGAACGGGATCTTCAATATCATCCTTTCCAACGAGAACCGGAAGGACCTGGAGGAGATACCCGAGGAGATCAGGAAAACCATGACCTTCCACCACGTCCGGTTCGCAGACGAGATCCTTTCGCTCGCCCTGGTCGGGGAACCCAAGACCTCGCCGCTCAAGTTTCCCAACGGATATCCCGAGGGCCGGAAATCGCGCCGAAGCGGAAAGAAATCGCGGGTCTGAGGATGGCGATGAAAGTCACCGCTGCAATGTTCACGGCCTGTGTCACGGGTGCGGAGTCTCTTCCCGCGGACAACCTCCCCGTGATCGCATTCGTGGGCCGGAGTAACGTTGGAAAGTCCTCGCTGATCAACACCCTCGTCCAGAGAAGGGAGATGGCGAAAACCAGCTCCACTCCGGGGAAGACGCTTACCATCAACTTTTATCTGATCAACGAGGCATTCTACATCGTGGATCTTCCGGGTTACGGCTATTCGAAAGCATCGAAGGTCACACGGGAAAAGATCCAGAAGATGATGGACGATTTTTTCGAGAAGTGCCCCAACCTGAAGGGAATCCTCCAGATAATGGATATCCGACATCCCCCTTCCACCTTGGACAAGCAGATGTTCTTCTGGCTCCGAGAACGGAAGATCAACTTCCTCCTGGTGCTCAACAAATCGGACAAACTGGGCATCCAGGCCGTTCTCCGGACCCAGCGTCAGACCATGAAGGACCTCAGGATCAACCGGGTGATACCCTTTTCCTCCAAGACCCGCCAGGGTCGCGAGGAACTCCTTGACACCCTGGGCATCATGCTCGAAGGCGGGGATTTCTCGGAAAAGGCCGGACGGTCCCAGGCACCCCGGAAGGGCGGCGGCGGGCGCGACCGGAAGAGATCCGACGGAAGGTCGCCGCAACCCGGGTCGGGCGACCGCAGACCTGTTCCCTCCGCCCAACAAACCGGGGCCCCGGTCCCAGGAGCTGTTGCTGGGGCGGAAACCGGAGCTAAAGAAGAAACCGCGCGGCCTGCCTCCTCTGCTCAGGGAGCCCAGGCAATTCCGGAAGGAAGCCCGGCGCCTTCCCCCCGCGAACAA
>CAYRYU010000061.1:4506-38157 GCA_964428355.1 uncultured bacterium | reverse complement strand
TCAGGGAGCCCAGGCAATTCCGGAAGGAAGCCCGGCGCCTTCCCCCCGCGAACAACCCTCTCGCGAACAAAGGCCTGCCCGCGAGCAAGCCCCCCAGAACCGCCCGGAGGGTGCGGCCTCCCACAATGATCGAGGCCCGTCCGCCCCGAGAAATCGGGACGAGCGTTTCGGTGACTCCTCCAACCAACCCGGGCGGCCCGGCCAACCGAACGGCCCAAAGCGCCAGGGGCCTGGAGATCGGCAGAACCAGGGAGGCCCCCGACCGCCCCGCGTGGACAACCGTCCCCAGGGTCCGCGGGAAGGCGGCCAGGGAGGCCAGGGAGGCCAGGGGGGATCCCAAGGCGACCCATCCCGTCCCAGGAGCAATCACCGTCGGCGGCGGGGCAGGGACGGTCGCCCGCCCCAGCCCCAAGTGAACCCGCCCAACCAGGGAAACCGGGGGACCCAGGGAAAACCCGCTTCCGAAATTCAGAATCCGGTGAAACCCAACGTTGAAAAGCCCGCAGTGGAAAAGCAAATAGTGGAACGACCCAAAAACGAAAACCAAACACCTAAGGGGGATATATGAAAAAGAGCTTTCTGGCCTGGTTTCTCATTGTCGTCTTTCTTCCGGGATCGGTCTTCGGGTCCCCCCAGGCGGAATTGAAGAGGATCGACCGTCAGGTCGCGAAGTCGGTTGCCTCCTTTTCCGACCGGGAACCCGCTGCTATCGCCGACATCCAGGCGACATTCCAGCGCGCGATGGAGTTCACGCAGCCAAAATTCAAGCCCTGGATCAGGGAAAGTGCGCTTTCCATCGCCTCCAAATGCCTCGTCCAACCGCTGTTCCCCGAGGTCAAGGTCGCGATCGATACCTACCTCTCGATGTTCCCCAAGGGAATCCACCGCAAGGACGTGCTGGTCCGCAAAGCCTTCCTCGATTATTGGGAAGGCCGGTTCGAAGATGGCGAGAAGGCCCTTACCGATGCGTCCCTTCTCGTCAGCGACGCCGGGAAACCTTCTTTCGAGTATCTCCAGTTCTCGGCATTCCTCGCCGCCAAGAAATACCGGACCGCGGAAAAGTTCCTTGCCGATCTCGACTCCCGTTTCCCCCGAACAAAGACCAAGCGTGATCTGAAGCGATACGCCAAAGGTACCGAGATCGTCAACAAGAACCTCGAGAAGGTCCGGAAGGGTGAGCTGGATGGTTTCTCCGCATCCGAAGCCCTGGGCAAAGCCGTCGAACAAGGCTATTTCTCCGAAGGGGCCCTCGAAGCAGAAATGCTCGGGATGGTCAAAATGGATTCCGTCAATCCCCCCGTGCACGGGATTGACATCCGTTGGATGGGCACCCAGCGGACCACCTACCATTTCCTTGCCCCGGTTCAGAGAATGCAGAAACTTTCCGGGTTCCTCGCCGATTACCCCGAAGGCGACCCTTCCCTCCGCGGAAAGGCCATCCTGGAACTGAGCTGCATCTACCGGCACGAGATGCGTGATCCCGACACCGCGCGCCTTTTTCTCGACCGTTTGGCTGAGATTCCGATGTATGCCGAAACCGCAAAGTTCGAGGCTCTTCTGGCCAGGACCGCCAACGGGAAGATCACCGATCCGCAGACGACCGACGACCTCATGGCCCTGGGCCAGATGAAGTCCCTCTTTCCCTATGACAATGGCTGGCTCCCCGAGATTTCTCTCCAGGAAGTCAAGGAACTCACGGCCCTCAGCCTCTTGATCCAGGGTAGGAAGGCCGACCTCGGGCATTTCATGAACGAGTTCAAAAGCGAAGCAAAGCTCAAGAACCTTCCCATGCAGGTGCTCTTTCTGTTCGGGGCCGACAAGCGGGACGCTTCCTATTCCGAATTCCAGAAGGTTGAAGGTTCCCTCAAAGCCCGCGACCGGATCCTTTTGGAAGAAATCATCTACCCCCTCTACCTGCCGGTCAAGACCGCGGATGTCCTTTTCATGGGTGCCCTGGGAGCCTCTTCCCGCTTCCCGACCGAATCTGTGGACGTTCTGATCAAGCTCCTGACGGGAGCCGAGCGGCCCACCAAGGTCAACCACGCGCTGGCATTGCTTTCCGACCTCTACCAGCGGGAAAGGAACTACATCGAGGCCCAGACGGTCTGGAACACCCTGAGGAACCTCTATCCCAGGAGCATCTGGGTCCGGTAATCGAAGGGGGTTTGACATGAAACGAGCGGCGATTTCGCTTCTTTTCGGCATGTGGGTGGCGGTCGCCCTTGCCGGTGTCCAACTGGATTACAGCGGCCTGTTCCCCGCTTCCCGAAGCGAGACGATGGAAATCTCGAACTACATGCTGCTCGACAAACCCAAAAAGCTCTCCTTCGAGATCTCGGACGCTTTCGGAAAACCCTATTCTGGCGTGAGGGTCACGGAGGTTTCCCTGACCTCCGACCCCTCCGTCAGTTTCAAGAACTCCGAGGGTATCAAGTCCCTCGATCTGGCAGAAGCGGGAATCTACGAGATCAAGGTCACTTCGGCCACCGGCGCTTCGGGCGGGGAACTCCGCTTCAAGCTCAAGGTGATCGACGGCGGAGAACTCCTCGTCGCCGCCCCTCCGGCCAAGGCAACTCCGACGGCGGGAACGGCCGAAAGCGGCAGCGCCACTGCGACCTTGTCGAACGTCCCGACGAACGTTTCGACCAACGTCGGTGGCCAGGCGGACGCCTCCGAAAGCCTTCCGCCGGTCCTGGTACTCGTTCCTCCTCAGGCAGCTTCCGTGCCGCCCACCATCACGATCGCGGTCCCACCACCAACGGTCTCTCCGTCTCCTACTCCCCCAACGACAACCCCGGACGTGGTTTCCGTTACGACGGTCCCCACGCCGCCCGCCCCGACAGCGGTTCCTACACCGGCTCCTACAGCGACTTCCACAACCGCTCCGGCGGCGGTGGTTCCACCTCCATCGCCATCCACCTCTGGGACTATGAATGCCGTCCTTGTTCAACCTGCGGGGAAGGGTTACGCAGATCCGTACAAGCCGGTCGAGGTCCAATTGGGCACCGAGATTCCGCTGGATACGCGCCTCGACACCGTCCTTCGGGTTTCCTTCATCGGGATCGACGGCACGGAGCGGGAAGCCCCGGGCCGATGTTTCCCCGCGGGCCGTAACGGGATCAGGTTCCTTCCATCCCGCCTCCTGAACGGGGCGGTCTATCAGGTCAAGGCCTTCCACCCGGTTTCAAAGCAGCCCCTGGGGTCCTTCCGCTTTTCCACGATTCCCGAGCTGAAACTCGGAATCGCCGGAGACGATGGGCAAATCCGGGTCGACCTTTCCTGGCAACCCCATCCCGATCTGATGCCGACCGAGGATGCCCAGGTCATCGGGCTCGACAATGTCGAAATGGTCTTCTCTTCGGCCGGGAAGCCCCTTTTCCGGTTTCCGCTCGGTCCGAACCTCCCTCCGGTGGGCGATCTGGACGGAATCCGCTTTCAGGGCAGGCCATTCGGGTTCGCGTTGAGCTTTCCCAAGACCCGCCTCCAGGGCGCGGAAGAGGAGATCTCGCTGGCGGTTTCAGCGAGTTTCGCGGGTCGGGATGCACCCGTCGAGGTTGTCCGTGCAAGGTTTTCGCGGACGGTTTCCACGGGCGGCGTTCCGGTTCACACGCCCGGAGTTTCATCGCAAACCACCGCGCTGATCCAGCCCCGTGCTTCGGAAACCGCCCCCGACATCTCTTCCGAAGCGGCATGGCTGGCGGATGCACCCGCCGACGATGAGTCGGATCTGATCAGGCCGCCGCTTCCATCAACCTCCCCGGTTTCCTTGAAACCGCCCCCGGCTTCCCCGACAGTGGCCCCATTGCCTGACAAGCCCCCGGTCAAGCCCGTAGTGATTCTCAAACCCGTAGTTCCGATTCCCGATCCCGGTCCCAATACGACCTGCACACACCTCTGCCGTTTTCCGATCTCCGAACCCGGAAGCATCGATCCGATCTCATGGCCCAAAAGCATTACCTGGGGACCCTCGGGAAGCCTCTGGGTCGTCGACAGCCAGACCAGGCGAATTCTCAACTTCTCTGAAGAGGGCCAGTTCGTCTCCGCTTTCGGGAAGAAGGGAAAGGGATTGGGGTTCCTGAGCCTCCCGGTCGATGTGGACGTTTCCCGTGAGGGGATCTTCGTTCCCGACACTGCGGTTCATTGTGTCCATTTCTTCGACATCCTCGGGAACCCTGTCCGGGACATCGGAACCTGGGGAGTGAAGATGGGGCAGCTCGATCTTCCGCACGGGGTCAAGATCGACGGGAACCAATTGTGGGTCGTCGACAGGGGGAACTGCAGGGTGATGAGGTTTTCCACAGATGGAACGTTCCGGAGCGGATTCGGGAGGAAAGGTGAACTCCCCGGATACCTCGACACTCCCACCTCGATCCATATCCACCAGGACAAGGTCTGGATCCTCGAGGGGGATTCGGGCCGCCTCCAGTGGTTCTCCAAGGAAGGCAAGTTCGGAGCGGGTTTCTCGACCGGTACCAAGGACGCCAACAACCTCGAAGTGGACTGTTGGGGATATCCATGGGTATCCGACGGGGAAGGCCACCGGGTCGCACGTTTCGACCCCTCCGGACGCCAGGTTTTGAACATCGGCTCTCCCGATCCCACGGTTCCCTGGACTCCCACGGGTGTTGCCGTCAGGGCGGACGGGCTCGTCGCGGTCGGTGATGGGAAAACGAGATCGATCCACATCTTCCGGCTCCAGAAGCTCTGACCTTCTGGGCGGGCCTTTGGCGTTGCGCCTCTGCGCCGTTCTGTTTTTCCTTGCGGCCGCCGCCGCGCCGGCGACCTTCCCGCCCGCGGCGCCCGCGGCTCCGCCCGCCTCAACGGCCGCGCCAGCCTCCGCCGAAGCGGCTGGGGCAGGTAAGCCGGGCAATGCCTCTTTGGAGCCAGGGATTCACGTTCGCAAAATCGAGGGAACCCTTTTCAGGTTGGTTGGGGGTGGTGTCGGGGAAACCGCAGACACTGGCCTGACGCTCGAGAC
The DNA here is from genome assembly GCA_964428355.1 of uncultured bacterium. Classification (GTDB taxonomy): domain Bacteria; phylum Muiribacteriota; class Ozemobacteria; order Ozemobacterales; family Ozemobacteraceae; genus CAYRYU01. The sequence goes on along the minus strand of CAYRYU010000061.1, from coordinate 33,179 downwards.
GGGGCAGGGCATCGAAACGGGAGAGGACGGTCAAGCTGTCCTGGAAGCCCCCGGTTGGTTCGAGGCCCGGGTGAAGGAGGAAACCCGCATGATCTTCCTGGCTTCTGCGACAATCGAGGTTTCCGGAGGCCTCATGGGAATCCGTTTTCTTGCCGGTTGCCCCGCAATGGTGACGATACGGACTCCCCATTTCGAGGTCAGATCAGGTTCCGGAATCGGGGTTGCAAAGGTCAACGAGGTTCTCAGCCGTTTTGCAGCGGTTAAGGGAGGCTTCCAGTTCCAGGGAAAGACGGGGCCCGCCCGATTTCTCGAGCAGGGGAAAGAAGCGGCCTCCACCCCGGAGGAAACCTCGGCCGACTACACGATCTCGGACGAACTCCGTTTCGCCTGGTACTGGACGCAGCCTGCCCGCTGAACTCGGGGAGACGGGAGAGAGGCCACAGGGGAGGCAACCTTCCAAAGCCCTCTGTCTCAGTCGAGGGCCATCGCCTGGGACCAGAAAACCGCTTTCGAGGAGAGGCCCGACCCGTTGTAGACGTCGGCAATGACCATGATCCGGTAGTTGCCCCCGCTCGAAACGTATTCCCTGATCTGGAGGCCCTCGGTCGGGGTGGTTTCCCGGATGAGGTAACGGGAATCATCGTTGTACAATCGGAGGAAATATCGCACTCTGCTTCCCGAAAGCGCCTGGGCCGTGACGGTGAGGTAATGCGTCTGGGCATCCCACGAAAGGTTCGGCCGGGTCTGGAACTCCGGGATGGAGGTCCAGGTCAGGGGAGAAGGCTTGTATTCCTTGGTTTCCCCGCCAACGGTGTATTTCAGTATATACTGCCCGTCGATGAAACCCCCTTCGGGAACGTTGAATCTTTCGTACTTTCCGTTCAGATTGTTCAGGGAGAGGTCTGAGTCGACGATCTTCCCCGAAACATTCTCCAACCATCCGCTGGAAACCCCGGATCCCGAGATGGAGGCGAATATGGCCTTGGTCGAGCCGGTCTTCCCCTCCTCCATGAACTTGACCGGAACCATGACAGGTTCGATGGCGGCATCCGCGCCCGCTCCCCCGCCTCCACCGGAACCGCACCCGAGGAGAAACATTCCCACGAGCAAAAGGGCGCCCCAAGCGCCTATCGATCCTGTCCACGCCGACAGTCTTCCCTTTTCATTCATCATGACCAACCTCTTTTGCAGCCGGTGTATGGGCCGGAAGGGCGGCAACCCCGACAAAAATTTCCGGTCCGGGCAAAGCGTGAAGGATATTAGCATTTCGTGCCCCCCCGGTCAACGAACCATCCCTCGAAATCACACTCTTGATGAATCTTTACGTCATCGGGCACCCAGTTTCCCGCGCCGTGACTCCGGGGCCTGGTGTCCCGGTGGCCGATCCCTTGCGGAAGGATTGGCGTCACCGCTTGACGTAAAACGGGGCAAAATGTAATTTGGGGACATGAGAATCATTCAAGCTCTCGAGGGATCGGCCTGGAGCGGCGGACAGCACCAGGCTTTCCTGCTTTGTCGCGGCCTCATCCAGAGAGGGCACGAAGTCCTGCTCATCTGCCAGGAGGGAAGCGATCTTTCCCGAAAGGCCGAGAAAGCCGGAATCAGAACGGTTCCCCATGATTTCGGAAAGGAGATTTCCCCTCTATCCCTCCTCCACCTCCGGAGACATTTCCGGGAGTTCCGGCCCGACATCGTGAATGTGCACCGGGCCTGGGCGCACACGCAATGGCTGCTCGTTTCCCTTTTCGAACGTTTCCGGGGCCTCGTGGTTACCCGACGGGTCCTTTTCCGGCCGGATTTCAACCCTCTCAGCAAGGTGAAATACCGGTCCCGCGCAGTCCGGGGGTTCATCGCCGTCAGCAGTGCCGTTGCCCTCCGCCTGGAAGAAATCGGAGTTCCCCGTGACAGGATTTCCGTCGTCCATTCGGCCACCGATTCGGAAACGTTCGACCCCGGTCAGTCTTTCTCGCTGGAAAAACCTCTGCCTTTTCCCGACCAGCTTCCCTTCTGCCTCCTGATAGCGAACTACCACCAGAACAAGGGGCACCACGTTGTCGTCGATGCGTTCGAGAAAGCCTGCCCTTCGATGCCCGATCTTCAACTGGTCATCGCCGGGAAGGGCACCGATCAGGGAAGACTTGCCCAGAGGGTTTCGAGCTCGCAAGCACGATCCCGAATCCACCTCCTCGGTTTCCGCGAGGACCCCGCCGCGTTGTTCGCCCGGGCCCGGTTCTCGTTCAACGCCTCCTTCGAAGAAGGGTTTTCCGGAACGGTCAGGGAATCCCTTTTGATGGGCGTTCCCGTAATCGCATCTGACATCCCCGCAAACCGCGAAGTTTCCAAACTTGTGCCGATGCGTCTTTTCCCACCGGGCGATTCCCAGGCTCTTTCCGAAGCGGTCCTTCGGGCTTCCGAGCCGACCCTGCCCATAGAGGGCACCCGCTTGCGGAATCTGGCTTTGGAGCATTTCTCGATCGGAAAAATGATCGATGCCACCCTTTCGGCCTATTCGCATTATCTGGGAAAATTCGCGTGACAGTTTCGATTCCAGTTCTTTATTACCATCGTATCGGTTCTCCCGACCCGATGCATCTTGGAATCCCCCTCCAGGATTTCCAGGCCCAGATGGAGTTTCTCCACCGGCACGGATATCGGACGGTCTCGATGGGGGAACTGATGCGCCATGTCCGCGGAGAAGCGCTTCTTCCCCGACGTTCGGTCGCAATAACGTTCGATGACGGTTTTCGCGACAATCTTGTCGAGGCGGGGCCGGTCCTAGAGAAATTCGGGTTGAGGGCCGCGATTTTCGTAATCACGTCTTGCGTTCGCCCCCCGGATCAACCTCCTTCCGAGGTCCCGAGGCCTTTCAACGAGGCGCATCTCGCGGCCCGACGCGGAGACTTCGGGGATTTCCTTTCCGGCGAGGAAATGAAGGCTGCAGCGGCAAGGGGTGTCTTCGAGTTCCATTCGCACGGGCACAGGCACGAGCAGGTTTTCAGGGGTGGGACGATAACGGGGGTTTTCCCCACGACCGATTCGCATTGGGGAATAGTCTCGGCGTACAGGCGAGCGCTCGAGACTGGTGAATGGCCCGTTTTCGTCCGTGGAGCTGGGCTGGTGAACCTGGCCTGGCGCCCCAAACCCGAAGCGGTCAAAATCGGGCTCGAGAGATGGCATTCACGAGGTTCCGCAGGCGACAAACCCGATTTGCCCGCAAGCGCCTTCGAGATCGAAAGATTGGAAGATTTCCGGAAGCGGGTATTGGAAGATTTCAGAGATTCCCTGGCCAACCTCGGGGCTGGAAACTCAGAAAAAATCCTGTGCTGGCCCTGGGGGGCCTCGACCCCGGAAGTCCGCAGCCTCGCGAAGGAAGCCGGTTTCACGGGAGCCCTGGGGACCGGGACCGGCCCCGTGTGTCCGGGCTGTGATGAATTCGACATCCGTCGTTTCCCGGTCAAGAAAGCCGGTCTGGCAAGGTTCGCCCTTGGGATCTGGCTCCGCTCGCATTCCCTCCTCGCGAAACTGTACGGTTTCCTCCATCGCTGACCCCTCTTGCCCCTGGTCTTCTCTGTGATATAATTGGGGCATGATTCTGAATCCTGACGAGATAATAAAAAAGGCACAGAAGTGCCTCAAGGAAGGCAGGAGTTCGGCAAGCGCGCTCTCGGCGATCGGGATGGCCTACTTCGAGAAGGGCCTTCTCGACAAGGCAATCTTCTATTATTCCAAGGCACTCGAGCATGATCCCCAGTTCGCGCCGGCCTTTGCGGGCCTCGGGATCGTCTTCGGGAAAAAGGGGCTCGTGACCGAATCGATCTTCAACCTGAAGGAAGCGATCCGCCTTTCCCCAACCACGGCGCTTTTGTACAACTGGCTCGCGGACGCATACTTCGACCAGGGGAAGCTGGAGGACGCGATCCGGGAATACAGCAGGGCCACCGAACTCGATTCCCTCGACTCCAACGCGCACAACGACCTGGCCGACGCTTACCGGCTCAAGGGCGATTTCGAGAGCGCCCTCAACTATTATTCCCGCACTCTCGAGATCGACCCCGGCGACACCAACGCGATGCTGGAACTCGCACAGGTAATGGTGCTTCTGGGGAAGCGCGAGGAGGCGAAAAAGAGGCTCCTTGCACTGGTCAACGATTTCGCCGACTCAGAGGATGCCAAAACCGCGAAAGTGGTTCTGGGCGCGATCTACGGACAGGAGGGCGACTGCGTCGCCGCCCGCGACTTCCTTACCCAGGCCGCGAAAGACTATCCATTCAATCCCACCGTCCAGTTCCATCTCGGGCTCTGCCACCTGACCCTGGGGGATTACGAAAAGGCCCGTGAAAACCTGCAACGCGCCAACGATCTCGACCCGAACAACACCCGCGTGTTGCGGCTGATCCAGCAACTGAGGAAGAACAGGTCGTGAAGCGGGGTTTCCCCATTCCCAAAGGAATGGTTCTGGTCGTCGTCGTCGGCTGCCTGTTTTTCGTGACCTTGATCTTCGCCGCGCTGGTGAACCGGGTCCGGCATGAAAGCTCGCTCACGAGCCGGGCATCGATCAACGAGCGGTTGTACCAACTTGCCTCCGCGATCGGCCGGGTCGCGGTCAAGAAGTTGGAACGCGACATCAAGGACCGCGACCAGGATTTCGGGAAAAAGATCATCGACGCGGTTTTCAACAACACGACCGGGGTGATCACCGAGAAGAACTACACCTCCACCATCGTCAACCTCGACGTTGTCAAGGCCATCATCGACAGTTTCCAGAAGAAATGGGGCGATCTCAAGGTCGAGGTCGAATACACGGTAAGCCTCGATCCCCCCAATTTCCCGCCCTTCATGCCGAATCTCGAAGCCTCGCCGTTCGAGCGGTCGGGCCGTTTCGAGTTCGTCGTCACCTGCACCTTCAAAAAGGGTTATTCCTACGCCAAGAAGTGCAAGATCGTGAAGGAGTTCTTCATCCCGCGTCTTCTTGCCCCGCCGTTCCACAAGTTCACCCTTTTCGCACTCAAGGGCGCAAAGCTCAACCCTTCCACCGTGAACAGGATCGCCAACATCGACGAGGACGGAAAGGTCTCCGATTCGAACCCGCCCCTGATCCTTTTCAACAAGCGGATCAAGGACGACCGCCCCGGCCAGACCGGCCTGGATTTCACCCTCACCCGCCCGGGGAACATCGTCCGGGACGCGTCCTCCTACCTCCAGAACGGCTGGATCTACCTTGGTGAGGAAGGCAACTCCGCGGGCCGGAACAAAACGGGGAAGTACCTGATCCTGAACGTCTGCGCGGGCGCAAAAGGGGCCAATCCCGGTGGTGGATCGAAGGAATACGGGGAGTTCTTCCACTTCTATTTCGATTCAAACTCGCAGGGGTGGCAGAACCCCATCGAATGGAACCAGTGGCTCGACAACAAACTGGGCGCTGCCAACGGACAGAAGGTCCTTTTCGTTTTCGTCGATTACGGGCATTACACCGGCTTGAAAAACCTGAAGTTCCCACCCGGGACCGGTCTTCCCCTTTTCCAGGGAGCCGTGGATTCCTACGAAGGCTCTTTTTCAGGCGAGTCGGTATCTATGGGCAGCGCCCTTCACCTCTTCGGAACCCCCACTCTCTGCACCCCGACCCTGGTGTTCGGCGCGGTGAAGCGCCGCTACGTCAGAACCTTCGCCATCTACCTGGGGCTCCCACAAAAACTCTATCCCCTGCGCGAAATGTATGACCAAAAGGCCTTGAACGACTTCTGGACCGATGAATTCCAGATTTGGGCGGCGAACAAGATCCAGGGAAAGTATGACACGGAATATGGTCCCCTGTTCAACAAACTTTATGACCTTTTCGACGATCAAAACACCCAGGGCTTGACCCACAACCTGTTCAGCAAGGGTGATCCCAACCATTCTCCCCCTCTCTGTCAGCTTTCCCCCGAATTCAGGGACTACGAGCCATACATGATCGGCCTCAAGAACATCTCCCAGCCGACCGACCCCAGCGTGCCCTGGTCCGCCGCGGTCTTCCAGAACAACTACATCGGGGACAAACCCGACAATGTCTGCGTTCCCGATTACCAGTTCAACGACGATCCCGAGCTTCATTACACAGGCCAGATCTCGGCGCTGTATCCCCGTTCGGATTACCTGAAAAAGCGCGTCAGCTACAGGATCCCCAAGGAGGAAGCGAACGGCGGGGTCATGAAACTCAGCCAGTGCCAGTTCTTCATCGACGAGTTCGTAAAGGGAAAAAGGAAGGGAAACAACCTCGTCGAACTCGATCAGGTCATTTCCTTCGAAAGCGACCTGGAGATCGACATGCCCCTCGAGATCGTCAAGGGCGGCATCATCCTTTGCGATGGACGGATCACGATTTCGGCTCCGGTCTACAACTCCTATGTCCTCAACAAGACTTCCCCCCTCACCAATCCTGACTGCTTCGGTTATCTGACGCTGGTTTCCAACAAGAAGATCGAGATCAAGCTTTCAACCGCCCCCTCCGGAAGTGCCTATCCCCAGTTTCACGGTTTCCTCGTCTGTTTCGCATCCACCAAGGACGGCGAGGTCATCGTCGACCGCCCCACCCATATCATCGGGGGAGTGGCCGCCGACAAGATCGACACTCTCGTCGAAAAGGGCGGAATCATCGAATGGGGATTCGAATCCGGCGACCAGCCCGGGCAGGGCGAGGTGACCGGGAGCCGAGACTTCACCAACAGGGATTTCTATGGAATCGCGATGGGTCCCCGTGATACCGAGATCGTCATTGAAGAGTGATCCCCTCTCTCCCGAAAATTTACACTTCTCCGAAAACTTTTTGCCTTTTCCCCGGTAGAGTAAGATGACGGAAGATCCAAGATACGACGGGGAAGTCGTCACCCGGATTCTGGGGGGGGAAACCCACTTGTTCGGAATTCTTGTCGAGAAATACGAGCGGCTCATGTTCAGTTTCCTCCTTCCGCAGGTCCGAAGCCTGCAGGAGGTGGAAGACATCGCTCAGGACGCCTTCCTGAAAGCGTTCTGCCACCTCGGCTCCTTCGACCGGACGAGGCGCTTCTCCGCCTGGCTCCTGAAGATCGCGAAAAATCTCGTCGTGGACCGCTACCGGAAAAACCAGCCCGTCACCGTTTCGGATACGCTGCTCAACGATGTCCTGCTCAGAAAATCCTCCGATTTCCCCGGGAAAGATCCCGAAAAGCAGGTCCAGTCACAGGAAGAATTCCGCCGGACGTTCCTCGACATGCTCCAGCTTCCCGAAGACCTGCGGGTGCCTCTCTTGTTGAGGGTTCTCCAGGAGCTCTCCTACGAGGAGATCGCGGATATTCTCGAGGTTCCTGTCCAGACGGTAAAGAACCGGATTTTCAAGGCCCGCAAAGCCATGCGGGAGAAAAGGAAGACCGCCGATGCCATGTGATCGGGAAGAACTGCTGAACCGTTTTCTTGATGGCGACCTCTCTCCAAAGGAGGCCGCCGATTTCCGGCAGCATCTTTCCGGGTGCCCATCGTGCAGGATGGCCCAACACGAGATCCATGAATCGGAAAAGCAGGTCCGGGAGGTCTTCCAGGCCACGGTCGGAGGCATCCGCCTTGGCGAGAAGGTCCTCCGACGGATCCAACTCGAGAATCTGAAGCCTTTCCCCGCGGACCAACCCCCGAAATCGGGCACCCGCATGGCATGGAAACTCGCCCTGGGTTTCGGCCTTGCCCTTGTCGCAGTGGTATGCCTCAGCCTGCTCTCTCCGGGGCGGCCAACTCCCCCCGCCCCCCATCACGGGGAACTTGTCTCCATCTCCAGCCTTGGCTCCGGGGCGGAACTGGGCGGAGTACCCTTCCTCGACGGGAAGAACAGAGAGATCCTTGCGGGGGTCATCGCCCAGTTCCAGGGGCCGATAGGGTTTTCAGACTCCCCGGGAGACGTTCGGTTCGCAGAGTGGCAGGGAAAAGGCCTGTTTTCCATTTCACCCACGATCCTGAATTGGGAATCGGGAGACGGCGAAATCGCCCTTCCCCCCGGAGGGAACCTGGAAATCCGGTCCGGAACCGACAAAATCCTTCTCGAAGGCGCTTGTGCAAGAATTTCCGGGTCCCGTTTCTCCGGAATTTGTGTTACTCTGATAAAAGGAAAGGCCACAATCAAGGGAAAGGAGATTTCCCAGCCCATGCACTCCGGAATGACGGTCAAGCTCCTTAGCGGAAGGGTGACGATCCCTTCCGAAACCGTAGCTTCCTCTCCCGTGCTGCCCGTGGAAGCGGTTTCCGTCGCCTCCGAATCCATCGCACCGGTCCAGGCTTCGGAAGCGGGGTCCATTACGCAGCCGGCAAGCCCCGCCCAGGCGATTACCATCGCCTCCGAACCCGAGGTTGAACCTGCCGTTTCCACCAATCCTCCAAACCCCTTCTCGGAAGACCCGATTTCCATCCCCCCGGAAGGTGGGAAATGAGACCCCGTTCTTTCGGTTTTTCGATGGTTGAAATCCTGGTTGCGCTCGTTTTCGTCAGCTTCTCTTTCCTCCCCATTTATAACCTCTTCCGATTCGGACAAAAGGGCACGGTAAGCAACGAAAAGGAGATCAAGGCGACCAACTACGCCTCCGATCTGATCAACCTCATCCGCGACCGGAAGGCCAAGGAACTGGACAAGGCCTTCGGAAGCCCCGACGTAAAGGAGTTCAAGACCGAAGAGGAGATCGCCGACGCTCTGAAAAAGATCGATGCCAACCTTGCGATCCCCGTCCCCGAGGAGGGTTACGAACGAAGCATGACCCTCCAGCGGTTCAAGGGGAAGGCAAAGATCAGTTTGAACATCATTCCCTGGTTGAAGGAGCTCTTCAACTCGTACCCCGCGGTCCCCAACTACCTTGTCACGGTCAAGATCAATTTTGCCAAGAAGGGGCAACCCACGCCCGACGACGAAGTCTGTCTGATGACCATCGTAATGGATTGAGAAGATGAAACCACACGAGAAGAAAAGGAAGTCCGCCTTCACGCTCATGGAAATCTGCGTGGTCTGCCTGCTCGTCACACTCGTCAGCGGCACCTTGTACAAAATCTTTTCCGGGACATTCGCCAACTTCTTCAAGAGCCAGACGAAGCTGAACAACCTGCGGGCCGCGAGCATCCTTCTCGAGTATCTCAAGCGCGATATCCGCCTAGCGGCCACCCCCATGGATTCGGCCGCACCTTACAAGCTCGAGAGGACGACCGACACCCTCAACTTTTCCTTCACGATCCGGGAGCAGAGCATCAGGAATACCGTCCACTACAAATACGCATCAAATCTCGTTTCCAGGCAACTCGAAGGCAAGGATGAACGGAACGTGAGTTCGGCCAAGGTTGCATCCTTCTCGATTTCCGAAGAATCCATGGGACCCAGCAAGTTCCTGAAGGTCGTCATCGAGGTCGATGACGAACTCGGAGAGGGCAACCGCGGGGTTTCCAGCCAGAAAAACCGGGTTACCATGAGCGCAATTCTTTTCCCGAAGTTCTTCAAGAATTTCGCGGACAAGAAAGAGGAATACTGGACCCGAGCGCGACAAAATGCAGGAGGTTCGTCATGAAGTTTCGAACGTTGATCCTGGTATGTGCCCTGGCAATTCCCTTCGTTTCCGTCCAACCGGTCCTCGGCATGGACACCTACACCCTCAAGGCGGGCGACAAGTTATGGGATCTAAACCAGAAATTCTACTCGGACCCCACATTGTACCCGTTCCTTCTGGAGGTGAACAGCGTCGACAACCCCCGAACCGTCGGAGAGGGCAAGGTCATCATCGTCCCCACCTTCGAACAAATGAGGAAGATCGCTTCCGAGCCCGACCCCGCAAAGCGGAAGATCCTCGTCGACGATGTCAGGAAGGCGGGTGCGTCATCTCTGAAGGCCGCGACCGACAGGCAGGCCCCGCCCCCCTCCGCAACCAAACCGACCCAGGACGAAAAGAAAGATGAAGATTACATTCCCATTGACCCCCGCAAGGTTTCGTTGAAGCGGATCCTCACCGTGGGGCCGAACTGCCCCCCTGAGAAGCTCAAGAAGGTCGAAGCGCTCCCGCAGAAATAGCGGTTTCCCTTCAACAAGGGGACTGATCGTAGGCGACCGGCTATCCGGTCGCTTTCTCTTTTCCCCCCCCTCTCCGGGCCGCCCGGCCGCCTGGACGCGGCATCGCCGGAACAAGACAAGCCCGGGGAAATCTGGTATAATCCGATGCCCGGGGGTTGCGATTCCCGCTGAATCCAAACCAGAATGCTGAAAGCCCATGGATTTGGAGATTCCAAGGTCCGACTGAAAGGGGGGTAGGCTGAAATGAAGGTTCTCGTTCTCGCCGGGGGTTCCGGAACTAGGTTGTGGCCCCTTTCCCGACAGTTTTTCCCAAAACAGTTCCTGAAGCTGCGCGACGAAAAATCGCTCCTCAGACTTACAGTGGAGCGGTTCGGGAACCTCGCGGGCCCGGAGGACCATCTCATCCTCACCGGTCGTGACTACAAGTTCCTGGTCAGGAGCGAACTCGAGGACTGCCCCCATGTCCTGTTGGAACCCTGCGGACGAAACACCGCTCCCGCGATCGCTTTCGGCATGAAATACTGCATGGAGAAGCTCGGTTGCAACAAGGATGAGGTGGTTTTCGTCACCCCGTCCGACCAATCCATCGGGCCGGTCGAGGAGTTCCAGAAGAGCGTCCGGACCGCGATCGAAGCCGCCCGGGAAGGCAACATAGTAACCTTCGGAATCAAACCCACGCGGCCGGAAACCGGTTACGGTTATCTCAAGTGCGGGAAAGCGGCCAAGGGCGCGAAAACGCCCGTGGTCAAGGTCGAACGGTTCGTCGAAAAACCGGATTCCCAAACTGCCCAGGCCTATCTCGAGGAGGGGAACTATCTCTGGAACTCTGGAATGTTCTGTTTCACGCTCGGAACGATGCTTTCCGAGCTCATCAGGTACTTTCCCGAAATTGTTCCTTTTTTCGAAGGGTCTTTCGCTGAATTCACCGCGGATTTCGAAAAAATCCCCAGCATCTCGATCGATTTCTCAGTCATGGAGAAATCCGAAAAGGTCGTTTCCCTGCCCCTTTCCCTCTTCTGGAACGACATCGGCTCCTGGGACTCCCTGTTCAAGGACCAGAAGACCGACGAGCGGGGAAACCACTGCGAAGGAAACGTGGTTTCGATCGAAAGCGAGAAGACCCTCATCCTTGGCGGCAAGCGCCTGATCGCGGCGGTAGGCCTCGAAGACTGCCTGATCGTGGACACGGAGGATGCGATCCTCGTCAGCAAGCGTGGAAAAACCCAACTGGTCAAGCAGGTCGTCGAGGAGCTCAAGGCCCGGAAAGCGCGTGAAGCGGTCGAACACCTTACCATCTTCCGCCCCTGGGGAAGCTACACGATCCTCGAAGAGGGGCCCCGTTACAAGATCAAGCGGATCGTAGTCGATCCACAATGCAAGCTCAGTCTCCAGATGCATCACCACAGATCGGAGCACTGGGTGGTCGTGCGGGGGACAGCGAAGGTCTCCGTCGGCGAAAAGACGATTTTCATCCACGAAAACGAATCCGCCTATGTTCCGATGAGCACCTCCCACCGCCTTGAAAACCCGGGGAAGGTACCCCTCGAGGTGATCGAGGTCCAAAACGGGGAATACCTTGGCGAAGACGACATCATCCGTATGGACGATGTTTACGGCCGGGAGGAATGAACCGGGAGCTCTCCCGACCACTCCCCGGAATCCTCAATGAAACAGGAGTCGAACCAATGTCGAAAAAAGTCGCTCTGATCACGGGAATCACTGGCCAGGACGGCGTTTATCTCGCGGAGTCGCTTTTGTCCAAGGGTTACGTCGTCCACGGTCTCCGCCGCCGGACCTCCCTGTTCAACACCGCCCGGATTGCGCACCTGTACCGGGAAATCCCGGAAAGGGAAAAGGATTTCCACCTGCATTACGGCGACATGACCGATTCGACCAACCTGATCCGGATTGTACAAGACGTGAATCCTGACGAGATCTACAATCTGGCCGCCCAGAGCCACGTCCAGGTCAGCTTCGAGACCCCCGAATACACTGCCAATGCCGACGGTATAGGCGTCTTGCGCCTTCTCGAGGCAATCCGGACGCTGAAACTCGAACGGAAGGTCAGGTTCTACCAGGCTTCGACGAGCGAACTTTTCGGCCTCGTCCAGGAAACCCCCCAGAAGGAAACCACGCCCTTCTACCCCCGCAGCCCCTATGCCGCAGCAAAGCTCTACGCCTACTGGATCGTAGTGAATTATCGCGAAGCGTACAAGATGTTCGCCTGCAACGGGATCCTCTTCAACCACGAGAGCCCCTTCCGGGGCGAAACCTTCGTTACGCGCAAGATCACCCGCGCCGCATGCCGGATCAAGAAGGGGCGCCAGCAAACCCTCCGGATCGGCAACATGAACTCCAAACGCGACTGGGGACACGCCAGGGACTACGTCGAAGCGATGTACCTGATGTTGCAGCAACCCCAACCCGATGACTTCGTGATCGCCACCGGCGTCACCACCACCGTCCGTGACTTCGTCCGGATGGCCTTCTCAGAGCTCGGGATCGAACTGGAGTTCAAGGGCTCGGGGGTCGAGGAAAAGGGGATCGACAAAGCCACGGGAAAGACCCTCGTGGAGGTCGATCCGAAGTTCTTCCGCCCCACCGAGGTCGAATTCCTCCTGGGCGATCCATCCAAGGCGAAGAAGAAGCTCGGCTGGAGCCCCAAATGCGACCTGGAAACCCTCGTCAGGGAAATGGTCGCTGCGGACCTCGCCGAAACCGAAAGGCTCGAAACCCTGGAGAAAGCCGGCCACCCGTTCCACGAGATGAGGGAATGATACTGTAGGCGGGTTCGGCCTGCGATATCCCATCCGAAGGTTTCCGCACCCCATTGAAGCAAAACCGCCTTACATGGGGGTGAGCAATACACCGGATCTGGCCTTTCCCAGGCCAATCCAAACCCCACCCGGGTTCAACCGCCCCCCGCTTCGGGTTCCGAAAAGGAAAGCATCGCGAATGCGCACACCATCGGGAAAAAGGTGAGCAGGTTCCGGAAAATGAAATCCCCGGTGGGGAGATGGATCGTGTATGTCTTTACCACCGAAACCAGGATGAAAAGGCTTACCATCTGCACCAGGAGCGGAATCAGCAGGGGAAGATACTTTCGTTCGATCCATCCCCCAGCGAGGCAGGCGAAGAAAAAGGGGAAGAAGAGGTTGAAATTCCCCATCGAAGTCAATGCTCTGATGATGATCCATGGTGCCTGAAAGAGCGGAGTGAATTCCCTGTGGATCGTTTCTTGTCCGAAAGGGATTCCATACCAGAGTTTGAAGGCGAACCAGGGAAGACAGAAGGCGAGTGGCAGCGAAAGTTTCGCCAGGTCGGTCCGGAAGCTTCCCCCGACGGCGTTCCTCCAGATATGGAATACCAGGGAACCGAACATTGGAACGGCAAAGAGAACGGCTTCGACTTTGGTGAAGAGGGATATCCCCATGAACAGCCCCGCGAGGGGAAAGAATTCCTTGCGCCCTTCGATGAATTGGAAGGAACAATACATCGAAAGGAGAAAGTAACATCCTAGCGGGAGGTCGCTGTAGACTTCGATGGAATGGATCATGAGCAATTGAGAGCTGAGGAACAGGAAACAAGCCCAAGCCCTTTTCAAGGGGTCGACGCGATTGATCCCAAACCGTCCGAGAATCCCAACTGTAACCCCCAGGAAAACAGGCGACCACAACTTCACCGCGGTTTCATCGAAATCCCCCCTCAAGACTGCCATCCAGATCTGAGACAAGGGGTTCAGAAGGGGATACGCCAGAGCCCGACTGATTACCCCTCTACCGAAGAAATCCGCCTCGGGGGCATCCAGCATCATGCCTTTCGAGTGAAAAAACGCCTTCGCGGTCGCGGTCCAGATTTCCACCGAATCCCAGCCAAAGATCGGAAAAAGTGAAGATTCGAGAACCCCCCCCGCGATTTTCACAAACAACCAGATTTTGAGCACCGTCGTTAGGAAACGGCGGCCCGGAGAAGCCCAATGGTCTTTCCACAAAGTGGGGTCTTCGGAATTGTCGGCATGGAAAACCAGAACCCCAGTTTTCCAGGCGAGGGCTCCGAGGGCGATGATTTCAACCAACACCGGTCCTACCACGGTGGGGAATGTCCAGGGTATTCGAAAAATACCCTGAAGGAACATCTGGAGAGTGACGATGCCCATTCCGACAGGAAACCCAAGCAACCCCCGCTCACCGGCTCCCGATTTCGAAACCTTGCCCAGAATCAGGGAGACGATCAAGAACCCCAGGATGGTCGGTAAGAACAGCGCTTGAACCACTGCCAGCCACATTCAACGCCTCCGTAACCAGAAAAGCCTGCCACCCATATGAAAAACGATATCCGCAGCTGGATTCGCCGGGCCACCCATCCAAATGGAAAGGTCTTCCGGTACGGACGTCGCCTGTTTCTGCAAATAGACAAGGATGTTCCGGGCCCGGTCCCGCTTACGATGGGGAAGGAGACAAAGCTGGATCAGGCCTGGGTTCAAGAACTCCTTCGGAAAGTAGGTGTACAATTCGTAATCCCCATCGAGTGCTTCCGCAAGATAGTCGAAAAAAGCCATGTACACTCCATGGAAATGAATTCTTCTTTCCTCCGGGGAAAGGGGCCCAAACTCTTTCCAGCCATTCCATAACCTCCTGCTCCACCCGGCATCACAGAAAACCCCAACGGTTGTTCCAACGATCAGGAAGGTTACCACCACGGATTTCCGGAAGGCGATTCCCCCCCCTCCCTTGATCCGGAACCATAACAGGGAACCGAAAAAAACCACGAGCGAAAGAAGAAGGAGGCAATCGGAAACGAACGGATGAAGAGGAACGAAATTGACAAGGCTGCATCGGATCCTGTGTACCAGCAACGAATCGATGAGGGAAAGAATCGCTCTACTCCTTCCAGGACGAACCCAGATGCGAGCCTCCGAAGAGGTTCAGGGACAAGGTATCACATTCATTCCAGTGAAGACAAGGCTACGGGATGCGTAGACAGCGGCTTCCCGGGCACTTCTCCCTCATTGCCCCCGGGGGCCGACGGATGCTATAATCCACCAAAACTGGCAGCGGGAAGCTGGAGGAGCGTCTGTTGGGAGCGAATCTTATGGGAGCGGACCAACGGCCCCGGCTTTCGGTCATCATTCCCGTTTTCAACGAACGGCACACTCTGGAGAAGCTGGTTGAACGGGTTCGGGAGCAGAGGTTTCTCCCCGAAATCGCATCTCTGCAGATCGTGATTGTGGACGATGGGTCCACCGACGGTTCCCGGGAAACCCTGCAACGGCTTTCCGAGGTCCACCAGGAAATCTGCGCTGAGTTTCTCCCCAACAATCAGGGAAAGGCGGCTGCCATCAACCGGGGAATCAACCGGGCAGACGGGGACATCATACTTTTCCAGGACGCCGATCTCGAGTATGATCCCGCGGATTATCGCAGGCTCCTTCGGCCCATCCTGGACGGGGTTGCCGACGTGGTTTTCGGGTCCAGGTTTCTTGTTTCGGAATACCGCCGGGTTCTGTATTTTTGGCATTCTCTCCTGAACCAGTCATTGACGACCCTTTCGAACTTTTTCACCGACCTTACGCTTACCGACCTGGAGACCTGCTTCAAGGTTTTCCAGGCCCCCATCCTGAAGTCCATCCCGATCCGCGCCCATGGTTTTGGCCTCGAGCCCGAGATTGCAGCCAAGGTGGCAAAACGTCGGCTTCGATTGTATGAGGTCCCAATTTCCTACCAGGGAAGGACCTATGAGGAAGGCAAAAAGATCTCTTGGAAAGACGGGGTTTGGGCGATCTTCTACATTCTGAAATACTGGCTGATTGATGATTGCTACCTCGAATCGGGGAAGGAAGCTTTCTTCACCATGAGTCTTGCCCCGCGTTTCAGCGCGTGGGTGGCAGACACCATCCGCCCTCTCCTCGGTCACCGAGTTCTTGAGATAAACGCCGGGATCGGAAACTTTTCCGCTCTCTTTCTTCCGCGGGACCGATATGTCGCTGGCGATCCCGACCTCGTCAACCTGCAGACTCTTGTTTCCCGCTTTTCCCGCCGGGAGGGGATCTCCGTCAGGTCTCTGGACATCAGCAATCCAGCAGAGTTCGATGGCCTTGCGGGAACCTTCGACACCGTTGTCTGCCGAAACGTTCTCGAGCATATCGAGGACGACGGGCAAGCCCTCCAAAACATTGCCAAGGCCTTGGAGCCAGGCGGAAAGGTCGTTGTCATGGTTCCCCAGGGGCAGCGAATGTTCTCCTCACTCGATCTCGAAGTGGGGAACCTCCGCCGGTATGACCCTGAAGGCCTCCATGAAAAGCTTACGAAGGCAGGGTTTTCCGTTGAGCGCATGTTCGATTTCAACCGTCCCGGGCTCCTGCTGTGGATGAAGGCTCGACTTTTCCCCAAATCAAGGCTCGGAAGACTTGAAATGAAAGTGTTCGACCACCTCGTCTGGTTTTTCCGGCTGGCGGATCGGGGTCTTCCCTGGGACGGGCTTTCTCTGGTCGCGGTGGGGGTCAAAAATCCGTGAAGGTTGTCCTGGTCCAGCCCCGGCGTCTTTTTTCCAGGGGCAACATCTGGAGATGGATAATGTCCGTCACCCCGCCTCTGGGTCTTGCCATCCTTGCCGCTGTCCTCGAGCGGGAGGGAGTGGAAGTGCAGATCGTCGACGCAGCTGCCCGGAACCTGGAGGACCAGGAAATCGTGGAGGCGATAGAACCCGGAACGAGTTTGATCGGCATCGGATCGACGACCTCCGAAATCGACGCTGTCGAAAGACTCTGCGGATTGTTTCGGAGAGCGCTCCCTTCCGCCCGCCTGATCCTTGGTGGGTCCCACCCGACCGTTTTCCATGAATCACTCGTCCGGACAGGTGTCTGCGACATGGTCGTTCGCGGGGAAGGGGAGAAAGCGCTTCTGCTCGTTTCCAAAGGGATCCCCTTTCGAGAAATCCCCAACCTCACCTGGCGGGCGCCTTCCGGCGAAATCGTCGTCAATCCCCAGGACCATGAGTTTGTCGATTTGGACGACCTTCCCATTCCGGCTTTCCACAAACTTCCCATGGATCTTTACAGATCCGCCCTGGGGGCTGCGAAGAACTTCCCCTCCCTGGGACTGATCACCTCCCGCGGTTGTCCCGGAAGCTGCAATTTCTGCTTTTCGAAGATGCACGGGCCCCGGACCCGCTTCCTTTCAGCATCCGGAATCGTATCGCAGGTCAGGCATTTGCACTTCCGGTATGGAATCCGGGAGTTCTCGTTTTATGACGACACTTTCACCACAGACCGAAAAAGGGTCGAAAACCTATGCAATCTTCTCCTCCAGGAAGGGCTCCGAGTCAGCTGGTCGTGTTTCGCCCGCGTGGACACGATCGAACCGAGGTTGTTGAAGCTGATGAACCGTGCCGGATGTCACCAGATCATGTTCGGGTTCGAATGTTCTGATCCCGAGATTCTGAAAGCGATGAACAAGTCGATTTCCGTGGAGAAAGCCAAATGCGCGGCAAATTGGGCGAAAGAGGCAGGACTGGATGTTAGGGGAGCATTCATGATTGGGAATCCCGGGGAGACCTTTTCCGGGATGCGCAAAACAATCGATTACTCCCTTCAGTTGGGCATTCCGCTGGCCATTTTCAACGTAACCACCCCCTTTCCCGGAACAGTCCTTTTCGATTGGGCCGAGCGAAACGGTTTTCTCAAGAACCCCCGGTGGCAGGAATTTGACCTCGCCCATCCTGTAATGGACCTTCCCGGTCTGCCAGGGAAGGCCATCCGGGCTGCCTATCGTATGGCCTATCGACGATTCTATCTCCGGCCCCGCCAGCTCATGAAGGGAATCGAAATCCTCCTGCCCTGGATCATTGAACGGTTTAAGCCCGGGTGGATGAGGGATTGAGAACATGGTCCCCCGCTCCAAACGATTCAGGGGTTGGGCGCCCGAACCTGATTCCGGTAAACTCCCGGTTCCCTTGGAAAGCCGTATTCGTCAATCCCAGGTTTTCTTCAGGCAGAAGAGCGATCCGGAACGGGTGCGGACTAGAACACCCTGACGGAAGACCGCCAGCGAATCCTCGCAGAGCTCTCCCCCGGTGAAAAACCGGTACTTCTCATCGTGACTGTCCTTGTGGAAACAGATCACCCAACCGTCCTGAGTGCCGACGAAACCGAGTTCCCCCTCGAAAACGGGGTTGGTCGCGAAGACATGTCGGGGAAAGGTCATGACGACCTGCATCTCATTCTTCTTTTCCACCCAATGGAAAAGCTTGTCCCTGTTCGCGAAGAAACCCTCCTGGACGTTCAGCCCGTAGGGCATCAAGGGAATCCGGCTTTCGATGATCTTTTCCCTGGCCAGTATCTTTCCCCCGTCTATCTCGACCTTGACGAAGTTCCCCTCGGAAGTGACGAACCGCGCGACTCCCTTTTCGAGCACTGCTCCCGTGATCGGATGCCACCCGGTTTCCCCGCTTCCCTCCGATTTCTTCCCCAAAGCCTCTCCCAGAGATTTCTCGACGAAACCCGCTCCTCCCCCGGAGCCCACTCCGCTTGTCTCCTGGAGCCGGGTTCCCTTGACGGGGTCGAAGACTACAAGGTATCCGGACGGGTAGGCCGCAACGATTTTGCCCTCGTGAGCGCTCAAAAGGGCCCGCTGGCCTTTCCCCCCAAACTTCGTTTCGGGGTGGTTGTAGGTCCAGAGCTGTTCTCCCGTGGCGCAGTCGAGGGCAACGAGCTTGGCGTTGTTGCAGCTCACAACGAGGACCTCCCCTTCGACCGCCTCGGTCTTGGCCGTTCCTGAGGCCTTTTGGGGGATCGTGGCCTTGAGTCCGACGACGTACTCCGACCTGATGAACTCCTCCGCGAAATACCGGTTCAGCTTGGTCGGGAAATCAACCGACTTGATCCAGGCGATTTTTCCGCTTTGCCGGAGGATTGCACCCCAGAAACCGTAGTCGAAAAGGGCCAGGATGTAGTTGGGCGAAACATCCGTCCTGAGAAGGATTGGCACCCCGATGTCGGTCCCATCGTCCTCGGGCGGAACCTGGAAGTCGGGGAGTTTTTCAGGGTAGGGGCATTTCCAGATTTCGGTCAGCAGATCCTTGTCAAGGCAGGTGATTCCATCCTTTCCCGGGACGAAGGGCAGGTCTGTTGGGGTGAAGGTTGGAGTCAGCAATTTCGCCGCGATCTCCTTGTTCCGGATGAGGTTCCCCTTCTGGGAATCGAATCCCGTCATCCCGCGGGGATCGTAGTTCCAGACGTAGAAATCCGAAAACTGACAGGCGCTGGGAATCCTGGCGATGAACTCCTCTACAGGCTTGTAGACGTCCCTTTGTGACCACCAGGCCGCCGCGGGATTCCCCAGCTTTCCCGAATAGAGGGAGAAACCTCCGTGGAGCAGGAGGAGGAAAACGATTGCCGAGGCGAATCCCGCCTTCCTTCCGTCGCTCCAATCGGTTCCGAAAACGATCTCGAAAAAGTATTTCACGACGAGAGAGAGGAAGAAATTGAGGAAGGTCACCACCCCCGTGCTGACAACCATTATTGTGACCATCAGGATGGGGTAGGGGATGTCCTTCTTGCTCCAGGCGCTCTTCATGATGGCGAGAACCTCTTTGAAGTTCTCCAGGACCGGGGTCCAGAAATCCCCAAACCATGCCTGGAAGATTCCGCACAGTAGGAGGAACCCGAAAACCGTCGAATAGATGATCGATCTCATGAAGATCTGAACGATCAGGGTCATGACCAGCAGAGCCCCGAGAATCAGGTAGCTCTGGATCGTGAATAAGGGAAACACGGTGTATTCCCCAAGTGCGCGACCGAATGCGAACCCCTGTACGAGGACGATGATCGCGAGCGGCATCATCAAAAAGAAGTTCTTGAAGGTCCCGGCAGGTTTCTTCGCGGGGGGCTTTGCCGTGGTTCCAGTTTCAATTTTTACCGGATTGGCATTCGGGATCGGGACTTCATCCATAGAGAACCTCCGTGACTTTGTGATCCATTGAGCCCACACTCCGGGCGCGGTCTTTTTTCGACCCCTGTATTATCGGTAGATTGTTTTTTTTGGATGAATTTTTTCCGGATCGAGGAGATTAAGGGAAAACCGTGGATCTTCCGAAGTGTGAAGAGGGGAATTCACTTGACAGCATGATTCGTGGATCATAAAATGAACAGGAAAATGGGGATTCCGTTTCCGGGTGTTCGGGATATTTCCTCTTCAAGAGGTTTCCAAGGAGGACTCGGGTGGGTTCGATGATCAAGCATATCTTCATGAAAATCGCGAACGACCGCGATTCGGAATTGGAAGCGTGCGAATACCTGGACGGATTCGCCAAAAAGTGGAATTTCCTTCCCGAGTCCATCGATGAGATGCGCCTCGCTTTCATCGAAGCCATCATCAACGCCAAGGAACATGCAGGCAAAGGATCTCCCGAAACCCCCAACGAAGTTTTCGCAACCATCTCCGGCGAAGATGACAACCTGACCATCCAGGTCCGTGATTTCGGGATGGGCTTCGACCCGACCGTGGTCGAGAAGCCCGACATCAGGAAGAAGCTCAAATCGGCCAACAAGCGCGGATGGGGCCTCATGTTGATGGAAAAGCTCATGGACGGGGTCGAGATCAGCTCCTTCCCGCCGTCTGGCACCCTGATCAAGATGGTGAAGAAGCGGCTGAAGATCGATCCGCCCGAGTCCGCCGATCTGGTTCGCGAAAAGAAACGTATCGAGCGTCTCAAGTATGTCCTGGGCAGCTTCATAGATCTCAGTTCCTTCCTCTGCCAGAACCGGGACCTCGAAACGGGCCTCCGGTCGATGTTGCGCATACTTCTTGGAACCCTCGGTGTTTCACGGGGAGCAATCTACATTCTGGAACCCACCCGCGAGGCGTTGAGCTGCATCGTCGACATCAAGCTTCGCGCGCGGGAGAAGTTCCCCAACTTCAAGGTCAGCCAGAACGACCTCCAGGAGTTCGCGGTCCAGGAATCCCCCGAAGTTACCCCCATCCTCAACCGGATCCTCCCCGCTTTCTCCCAGACCTTCTCGAAAGAGGAAGTCGAGTTCATCTACCTTCTCCGGGCCGATCTGGAAATCCTCGGACTCCTCGTCCTCGGGCCTCGTTTCAGGGCCGAAGAGGAAGAACCATACGACGTGGAGCTCCTGAGCACCCTTTCCAAGAACATTTCCTCGGCCATCAATACCTTCCGGCTGATGGAACAGCTCAAGCTGGCCAACACTGAGCTCGACGAGCGCGTCCACGAACTGAACGCGGTCCGGGAAGCGAGCCAGACCATCTCCTCGGAACTCGAGATGGAAAACCTCCCCTTTACGGTGGAAAGGATTTTCCTCTCGGTCATGAAGATCGGGAAATTCTCGATGGCCCTCCTCGACCCCTCCGAGAATCGCTATACCCTCTGCCAGACCGGAAGACAGCTTCCGCACACATTGGATTTGTGGTCATCCCCCGTTTCCCGCTACGTCGTCCAGAAGATGGAACCCCTGTTCGTCCCTGATTCCACCCGTGAGGGGAAGTTCCAGTTCCACCGGGCGAACAACTACGCCACCAACTCCTTCATCGTGATTCCCATCGTCTCCCAAGATGAAGTACTTGGCCTGGTGAGCCTGACCGACCGCACAGACGGACAACCTCTGACCGAGCGTGATTTCCATCTTGCACAACTCCTCTGCTCCCAACTCGGGATCGCACTCAAGAATGCCAATCTGTACAAGCTCGGAATCACCGACGGGTTGACCCGCCTCTATACCAGCCACTACCTGAAGATGCGGCTCGCTCAAGAGATCTCCCGTCTGAGAAGGACCAAATCCCCCATGTCGCTCATCATGCTCGACATGGACAAGTTCAGGGAGGTCAACAAAGCTTACGGAGACGACGCGGGCGACCTGGTACTCCAGAAGACCGCCAACCTGATGAAGAAACTGATCCGGTTCAACGACATCCCCTGCCGGATCGGAGGCGAAAAATTCGCCATCATCCTTCCCGATACGAGCCTCCAGGGCACGATGGTGGTCGCCGAAAAACTTCGTGGAATGATCGAAGCCAACAAGATCATGTATCAGGCCCACGAAATCAAGGTAACCGCCAGCTTCGGGATCAGCTCATTCGAGATGAACATGAGCCTCGATGATTTCCTCGAGGATTGCCAGCGTCTCATCAGGGAATCAAAGGCCCGCGGCGGAAACAGCGTCGTGGGCCCCTCGGTCGCAAAACCCGCCGAGAAGTAGCCGTCCCTCCCCCCCCGAAAAAATCGGGGTTCCCGCCAAAAGCGAAACCGCCCTTTCGGGCGGCTTTCATTTTTTCCGGATATCGGGTTTTGCTCAGAACCTGACCGTATCTGATGGAATCTCGGGAGGAGGATTTTCGAGGAAATACAGAGCGGCACTGGGGTCGACGATGCCCATCCCGGTCTCGTTGTCCGTTCCGGTGGGGCCGAGGTCGACCGTGGTGGTGGCCAGGGCGTAGAGGATAGAGTCGATATCGTCGTCGGGCCGGGCCTGTTTCATCTGTGCCCAGATTCCGGCGAAATGGGCGGCGGCCTGGAGAGTGCCGCTGCCGAACCGGTATCTTGCCGAGGAGTCATAAGCGGGCCCGAGGATCGCCACGCCGGGTTCCATGAGGTCGGGTTTGGTGTACTGAACCTGGTCGACGATCACGGGACCTTTTCCCGAGAACAAGGCCCGCTTCTTCCACTGGTCAAGTGCGCCGACGGTCAGGCATTCTGGAAGCGCGGCCATTCCCGTGATCCGTTCCGAGATGTTCCCGGCTGGGACAATCGGGAGAATTCCCGCGTTCCGCATTCCCTGAAGAGCCTGCCGGACGATCTTGGGTGCGGGGACCGTGAAATCCACGCAGATCAGGACGGCGACGGGCCGCTTTTCCATGCCGGGCTCGAGGAGCCATTGGATTCCCTGGAGGAATTGGTCGGTGGGAACCTTTCCCTTCTGGATCTGGGCGAGTGCGAATTCGACCTTGGGAGCCACCCCGCAGAAAACCTTCGGCTGATCGCCACCGGCGATTCCGAGTGGGTGGATAAGCCGCAGGTCATCGAGACCGTTGTTGGATTCGGAAAACGCGGGGGGAAGGCCGAAATTCTTGTGGAAGGTAATCCGGTTGCCGAGTGCCGGATGGTTGAAGGGGAGATCGGGGCCAAGGACGCCCAGAATGGTTCCTTCCCCGGTGAGATTCCGGTCTTTTGCAAGTGCGTAGGCACCCGACATGACGAGGTTCCATGTCTGGTCGACCGGACCGGCGCAGGGGGTTCCCTGACCGGTTTTGGCTTCGCCGAGGATTTGTGGCTCAGCGGAAACCAGGGATTCAGGGAGGGTTTCGACCTGGATCGAAGGAAACTCTTTTGAGAGTTCCGCCGTCTGCTCGTCGGTCAGCCCGACGATGACTCCACGGCCCGCCCAGAATGGGAAGACATCGGTTCCACGACCGCCCAGGGCGTTCAACAGGCCACGGACGACGGCGTTTCCTTCTTCCTTGACCGCCCCAAGACCCCGGTCCCTGGCAGGCAGATTTTCAACGATGGCCGCGACAGCCTGGGCATCGACCCTTTCGTCGAGGGAAAGCGCCCGGAGGCGGACGATTCCGCTTCCGGGCGCAGTTTCGGCTTGAGATACCGCAACGCTGAAAACCAGTGTCACCAGAACCAGGGCAACCCGGACGATTCCGGAGGACTTTGCCCTTGCCTTGCTCATGGGATCCCCTTTCAATACTCTCTAAATCTATCGGGACTATTCCGTGATTCCGGTAACGACTTCCTCCCCGGTGGGTTCCTGGAGGATTTCGTAGGTTTTCCCGCAGACTTCGTAGGGGCCGGTGGACCAGCCGCTGATCTTGGCACGGAGGAGCTCGAACCATACTTTGTTCACGTCGAACTTCCGGTTGGTCTTGGTGACGATCGCTTTGATCAGCTGGAAGGAAACCTTCAGGCAGATCATGGGCTGTCCGTTAACGTTCTGCTCGAAATGGGGGCCTTCCTTCAGGTTCTTGATGGTCCCGTTGGAGAGCAGTTTCCGGAGGATGTCGAGCAGGTCGATGCTGATGGTGAGCTCGACGTTCCAGGTGGAGGTGATGGAATGCTCTTCGGACTGCCAGGTGGTTCCCTTGAACTCGCGCTCGACTTCGCGGCCCTTCCGATATTTGTACCCGGGTTCGGTGTAGCCGTAGCCGGGGAAATATTCGCGGAACTCGGCTTCGGTCAGGGGAGCCTTGTCGAGCTGGAGAAGCTCGGTGCGAAGGAACCCGAGGGAAGGGTAGAGTGCCTGGCGGGCGTTGGGTTCGAGGGATTTGTAGATCTCGCTCAGAAACTCGATGTTTTCGCGGGTCCGCTCGAGGGAAACCAGAATCCCCTTGCCCAGATCGATGTTCAGTTTCTTCTGGATCTCGACCGCCTTCGAATACTCGTCGAAGTTGGCGTCGGAGGGATCCTGGGCGAACTTGATCAACAGCTCGGTACAAGCCCAATAGTGGTTGACCAGGGTAAAAATCTGGGTCTGCAGGTTGAACAGCTTGTGTTCGGGGGTGATCCCGTCAAACGCGCAAGCCGATGAAACCGACAGCAAAACCAGGAAAAGGACTGCAAACTTTCGAAACATTCTCGCTACTCCTTGCTTTTGGACTTATGGAGAATCACCTGCATTCAGTATAACAACCGCATCGTAAGCCCACAAGAAGGGGAACAGGTGCAAATTCGCTCCCCGTCAAAGCTTTTGGCTACAGGGGTAAGGGGTCGCGTCGGCGGGAATCCGTAACATGAATTATGCGGCTAAATGGGAGAATGGAGCAGGGACCAACCCGGGCAAGCCACCGAGCCACGGAGGCTCCGAGGTTCAGGCACTCAGTTGAAGGTCCAAGGCTCGGCGACTCGGTGCCTCGGTGGCATCCCGGGCAAGGGGATTCAGAGGATGGCTTCCCAGCGGCAGGAGAGGTTGAGTACGATTCCCCCGTGCTGGGAGCGGGTTCGCCTCCGCTTCAGCCTGACCGAAGGCGACACCGACCGAAGGATCTTCTGGAGCCGCTGGGTCGAACTCTTGAAAGCGCCAGGATCGCATTCGGGATCGAACTCGGTTCCCCAGACTGCCCTGTACAACGCGTCCACGTCGACCGCGTGGGGAAAGGCGGTGAAAAGCTGGTTGAGTATCCCGTGCGGGATCGATCCGGGTTTGAGGAATGCGATGTTCGATTTGAAAGCGACGATTCCCGCCGGGCCGTCGAAAACGAAGGAGTTCGGCGGGTAGGCCTTCCGCCACTCGCGGTACTCCTCGAGACCTATCTGGTGGGGTGTTCCGCTGACTAGGTGGGTGAAGATGTCCGCTGTCCTGTTTTTCCGCGTCTCGAGCTTTCGGATGACGGCCTTCAGCGCCGGGATACGTGTCAACATGAGCTGGAGCATCGACGGGGGAGTTTTCCGGAGGTGGAACTCGAGGAACTGGACCGCTTCCGGAAGTCGGGTTTCCAGAAGCTTCTGGGCGTACAGTCCCCAGAAGGGGTCGAAAGCCTGTATCTCCAGGTAATGTTCGACCAGCTCGGGGATGGAAAACTTCGGAAACTTCTCGGGAAAGTACAACGTCACGAAGATCTTCAACAGGAAGACCTGTGATTTGAGGGGATTCTCCTTGAAATGTTCGAGTGCTTCGCCCAGGGAGATCGGCGCGGCGGGGTTCCCGGCAAGGGCTTGTGAGACTCCCAGCCCGTGAAGCGAATCGCCGGCTTCGATCTTCTTCGAATCTTCCCCTCTCATGCTGAAATTGAAGAGGTTCCCGTACAGCGTCATGGCATCGGCGAACCGACAGTTGAAAAGCGCCGTCATGGCCTGCAACCCCATGATGACGAACTTGGCCCGGGGTTCGATCTGGGTTTTGTCCATTGGGGGAACCATGTCCCACCAGGCCTTGGCGGCGGCGGATTTCCCGAGCATGTCGCAAATCCAGCCCATCAGCGCGGCTGTTTCGAATATCCCGCTCTCGTGCTTCTGGAGCACCCTCAGGTGGTGCGATTCCTTGAGGATCTTCATCGCCCGCGAGAACTGGCCCATCGAGAGCAGCACCTTTCCCAGCGAGATCGAGGCAACCGATTCGTTCCAGGCGTTTCCGAGCATTTTGTGCAGGGCGACGGCCTTGGAAAGATACTGTTGCGCATGCCTGAACTTGCCCGACGAGTATTCCACGAGGCCGATGTTTCCCAAAATCGATGCCTGCGAATCCTTGATCCCGAGGCTTCGCATGACGGAAAGCGCGGACAGATAGTGGGTTCGGGCTTCCCGGGTCTGGCCGCGGGCAAAGTAGATGTTCCCCAGGCTGCAGTCGGCGGTCGCGAGCCGGACGTGGTCCTTGGCGGACGAGAAATACTCGCGGGCAAGGAACAGCTCGGACATGGCTTCGTTGATGCGGTTCATCATCCTGAAAACGTTTCCCGCCGCATAGGCGAGCTCCCCGCATTCGAGCTCGGCTTTCTCCATCGCCTCGAAGCGGAGTTTCCCGCGGTCGATGACTTCGATGCTTTCCTCGAACCGGTCTTCCCTGGCCAACGATCTCGCTGCAACGACGTAGATGTAATGGGGGAGGGGAAACTGCGAGTCCAGGTATTCCATGCAGAGATTGTTGATGAGCCGGAACCTCCCCGCGGTAAAAAGCTTGTACCCGTTCTTTGCAAGGCTCGCGATGACTTCCTCGTGAAGACCGAACCGGTTCCCGTAAAAGAGGGCTCCCTCCAATGACCGGAGGGCTGCGGAGTAGAGGTTGGCGCGGATCCAGGCCAGGATTTCCTCCCGCCGGGCTTCCATCGTTTCGGGATGATCAAGGAGCCATCTGCTGAACATGATGGGGAAGGTCCGCTTGTCGCTTTCGACCGATACCTCGATATTGCCAAGGAGGACCTTTTCGATCTCCTCTGGAGACATCCTGAGGAAGTTGCGGCCGAAATTTTCATTGAGCCACTTCACCGCCGGTGGAGAATTGTCACCTCTCAGAGGGAGATATCCCTCTTCTTTCATTGGCCCTAACAACGAAGGGTGACTGCGCAACTCCATCCATTCAAGGACTTCCTTGTCGAAATCACCCGGCCCCGGATCTGGGGGTATCTCGAAAAGGAAAGCCGGGAGCTTGGCGAAGAATCTTCCATCCCAGATCTGCCCGCCTTCGTCCCTCGGGTCGAGCTTGATGGGGGTGCGCTTGAACGAACCGAAGGGAATCTCGTTGGAGGTCGCCCTTCCAGCCCAACCCATGAACCACGCGGCCCTTTTCAGGACGGTATCCGAGGTCTGCTTCGCGAGCTGCAGGAGTGAGACGGGTTTGTACGGGATCCTGGCGAAGAGGGCTGCAAGGGTTTTGAGGTCGGGCGCGCGGTCCATGTCGAGAAGCAGGTCGACGAGGGTTTTCTCGAGAGTGGAAACGGTCAGCGTGACCTTGCCGAAAGCCGCCGCCTGGACGGGCTTGATCCGGTCGGGGGAGTGGAAGACGAACACCAGCGGACGCGAGCCAACCTGTCGGTTCCGGCGTCGGCGTGGGGAAACGATGGTGAGTTCGTCCGGTAGCTGGGATGTCTGCCCCAGAAGAAAAAGCGCGGTCTGGTGCGAAAGATACTCCCCATCGAACTCGATGAGGGTTTCGAGCTCCTGGACAAGTTCGGAGAGCTGGTCATCGACCGTCATCAAAGAGCAGTTTAAATAATCGGGTTTCGGAAAGCAACTCCACACGTTTTTCGAATTGTGGTATCATTCCGGAATGCAAAAAACACGAACCGGAATGCAACTGTTTTTCTTTTCACTCGCGGTTCTGCTGACCCTCCGTAACCTTCTTGGGCTGACGAAAGCCCATGTGGAATCTTATTGCCCCGGAGGGGCCTGGGAATCGATCATCTTCTACCTGAACAACCACGCTTTCCTGTGCGCCACTTCCGGGATCAACCTGATCCTTTTCGTCGCGGTGGCAATCGGAACCATTCTCTTCGGGCGTATGTTCTGCTCATGGGTCTGCCCGGTGGGGACCATGGTCGAATTCCTCAGGGAGTCCGGGAAAACGGCGGGAACGATGATCGCCGGTTTCTGGAATGGGGCCGGGAAGGTCATCGGTTTCGGACGGTACATCGTTGCGGGTTTTGTCCTTTTCTATACCTACAAAATCCAGGACCTGATTTTCCGGGGTTTTTGCCCATACTACGTTGTCATATCCGGGCAGGAGCACGAAGTTGCCGCCTGGTCGAAGTGGTTCATGCTCGGGGTAGGGCTTCTCTGCCTTTTCATCCCGTTTTTCTGGTGCAGGGTCTTGTGCCCCTTCGGCGCTTTCCTTGGGATCACGAAGCTTCTTTCACCGATTTCCCCCGTGATTCGGGAAAAGGACTGCGTTTCCTGCGGCCAATGCAGCAAGCTGTGCCCTCAGGAAATCCCCGTGATGGACGTAAAACGGGTCTGGTCCCCCGACTGCACACAATGTCTGGTTTGCGTCGATTCCTGCCCGAAAAGGTGCATCGTTCTCGGAGTCGGATATGGGACGCACCCCGCACCGGCAGCAGGTTCTTCTGCAGACGAGAGGTCTCCGAAAAAGGGCACGGACCCCCAAAAGACAAGCGACGGGCTCCCGCAGGGGCGGGGGTTCGTGCACCTCAGGAAGAAATGGGTTCCGGTGGCGGTTTTGTTGACGATG
>CAYRYU010000061.1:0-4406 GCA_964428355.1 uncultured bacterium | reverse complement strand
GGGGTTCGTGCACCTCAGGAAGAAATGGGTTCCGGTGGCGGTTTTGTTGACGATGGGTCTGGGTTTCTTCTTCGCCTTCCGAATCCCGCTCCCGACCCTGACCCTGGAATTCCCCGCGATGAAATCGGACGTGAAGTTCGCCACCGTGGATCTGATCATCAAGGGACTTAGATGCCGTGGAACTGCCATGTCTCTGGGAAACATCCTCAAAAAGGATCCCGGAGTCGCGGCGATGGATGCCTTCGCTCCCGAGGCAAGGGCCCACATCACCTATGATCCATCGAAAACCGACCCCAGGAATCTCGAGACCGCCATCGACGGCGGATGGACCCAGACCGACAAGAAGAGTGGAAAAACCAGCGTAATTAAGCCTTTCAAGGTCGAAAAGATCCAGGAACCCTGATTTTTCCGCGGTTGTTTTCCCCTTCTTTGCCGCGCATATTTCATGTCACGGATTTCCATCGTTTCAAAAATGGTAACTCCGCGCATCCGCTCCTGATGCTTCTTTGACGCCGTTTTTCGGAATGGGCTTTTGTACCTTGTCAGGAAGCGCCCAAAACCGACATGATAGAAGCATGGAGCATAAGAGTATGAAGAAGCTGTTAAGCATTATTGCCATGCTGCTTTTCTGTGGGTCCGCCTTCGCGATTCCCTATACCGCGGGGCCCTACCTCGTCGATATCGAGGTACGGAGTTCCGCGATGGTCCCGATCCTTGACGCAAAGGTGAGCTGCTGGTTGAGCGGAAAATTCATCTGTATCAGGGCCAGGGCCCAGGGTTATGACAGTGTTTACGAGGAGTTCCAGTCGGTCGAAAACCAACAGGTGTACAAGCGCGATCTGGTTCTGCCCGATATCAAGAAGCGTTTTCATGCCTGTGACACCTACGGGGTCCCGATCAAATCGGTTTATTTCATCAAGGACCAGTATGGCTTCCCTTCCAACGTCTATGGCTTGAAGGCCTACATTCCCATCCAGGACTGGAAGGAACCCATCTCCAAGAATGTTGACGTCTTCGACGCCGACTGGATCGTTCCAATCAAAAACTCTTGCGAGATCAAGCAGGTCGAGGAGTTCTACGAGGTCACCATGACCTTCACCCGGAAAGCTGCCGAATGGAGCACCACCGACCTTCTGGTTGCCTTCGACGGGGCCGTGCCCCCCACCGACGACGAATCGGTCAGGGTCTGGCTGCGAAGGCTCGCCCGGGTCGAGAAGTTTTCCGACCGATGTCTTCCCGGTGCTGCCCAAGCGCTGGCGACCTTCCTGTTCAACGTTCTTCCTCCGCAAACCCCCGAAACGAGGGGCGGGGAACCCCTTCCCGCCACGCTCCAGGCACTTTACGATCAGGCCGATCGGTTCGAGGCCCTGCACCGCAATCCCCGGGAAAAGTAAAATTCCCTATTGCACCCCCGTTTGGGGTATGGTATACTCGTTCTACTTTCCTGGATAGCTCAGTCGGTAGAGCAGCTGGCTGTTAACCAGCGGGCCGGGGGTTCAAGTCCCTCTCCAGGAGCTGGCCTAAGACCCGCTTCTATGCGGGTCTTCGCTCTTTCAGGATAAAATCCCGGCAACGATTTCAAGAGAACGGGCTTTTTCCTACGATATGCCTGGTTGCCCCTCGATGGCGAAATCCGGCTTGAAGGGGACTGGAAGGATCACCCTGGCGGCAAACCAGGAGCCAGATACAGGCGTTTGAATAGGGCGGAGACCCGATACCGGTGGGACCAGGATCGCCCCTCCTCGCGAATCGCAACATCTCTTCATCCTGCCAGGGTCGCACTCAAGGGATTCGATGTTAGGTGAAGGCGGTGATTTTTCGGCGCTTTCCCCTTCCTTCAGAAAGCTCAACGGGAGCCCCATCCTTCCCCGTTTAACAAAGTATGAAGCCAGATGCGGGAAGGGAGAAAAAAATGTCGAAGAGGTTTATCCTCATGGTTGGTTTGTTCCTTGTCGTGTGCTTCCCGGCCTTGGCCATGCAAGCTCATGGGGAGCTCCTTTCCGCCCCCGAAGAAAAAGATTTTTCCGAGATTGCCTCCCTGTTGGATCCTGAAGAACGGCAGTTGATGGCCCGCTTTGTCCAGATTTCCAGGTTTTCCGATCTTCACCGTTCTGACGAGGCTTCTTCTGCTCAGGATTGGTATCTCTTGGAAGACATAGCCAAATCGGCCTTTCAAAAATTCCGTATGCTGAAGCTGAACCAGGGTCCCGATGACCCGAAAACCGTCTCGGCAAGAGGAAGATTCGGGCGGGTTCGCACCTGGTCTTCATCAGTCCGGGACAGGGCAAGAGGAAAACCGGATAATTGCCCAACCTGGAGCCAGGAACTCCTCGAGGACGAGGAAACCGGTAACCTCCCGTTGTTCGGTTACCTCGACCGCCTGGAGAGCGTCCTCAGAACCGGGCGCAAGGTGGAGGAAGCCGAGCTGGGCCTCCGGTTCAAGCCAACCTGCAACAACAGTCTCGAACTCAAGGTCGGCGGAGAGGAATTCTGGCCGGCACTGTTCAGCGATGTTGAGAAAGCCCAAAAATCAGTCCACCTCCAGGTTTTCGGATGGCAAGCCGACCCATGGGGGCAGGAAATCGCAGCTCTTCTTTCCCGCAAGGCGAAGGAAGGGGTCGAGGTCCGGCTTGTCATCGACCTTTTCGGCGCCCGCATGATGCCCGCCGTCAAGCTCGCAAACGCGATCAAGAAGCCGGAATACCTCCTGAACGGAAACGGTGAGGAGATCATGTTTTCGGAGATGAGGAAGGCGGGAGTTGAAGTGCTGTTCTATTCCCGATATGGCCGGGTATGGGAAGAGGGAACGGGGGAAAAGGCCCTCGACCTCTACCATTGGGACCACAGGAAATACGTGATCATCGACGGCAAAATCGGATACTGCGGAGGGTACACCTTCGAGAAGCACATGAAGACGGAAATGCACGATATGATGGTCAGGTGCCGGGGGGACGTTGTCAAGCAGATGCAGGCTAGCTTCATCCTCAACTTCCTCTACAATGGGGGCCGGATGCAAACCTCCGATTTCCGCGAATTCGTTTCCCGGTATTTTCCCACCGATGAAAGGGCGGGAACCGCGCATGCGGCTCTCCAGTTGAATGTTCCGCGGCAACAGCATCAGGTGACCGAAGCGTATTTCTCCGCGATGGACAAGGCAAAAGACCATCTTTTCATCATCAACCCATATTTCACCGATAACCGGATCGTTGCACGCCTCATTGCAGCGGCGAAGAGAGGAGTTGATGTAAGGGCGATCCTTCCCGCGAAACCGGAGAATCCCGTCAATGCAGCCAATTGCGAGTACCACTACCAGGAGATGGTCAAAAACGGGGTGAAAGTCCTTCTCTTTTGGGGGGAAAAAGGCCTTGGAAGGCTTCACGCCAAGGGAATGTGCACGGAAAGCATCTTCTCGGTCGGAAGCTGCAACATGGACCGGATGGCCCTCGCCCACAATTTTGACCAGAACATCGAAACCAGTGATGCGAAAACCCTCGAAGCGTTTCGAGCACACCTGTTCGAAAGGGATTTCCACGTTTCAAAGGAGTATCAGCCCCCAAAAGGAAAGCTGGCCAGAGCGAAGATCATGACCAAGGGGAAGGTCTCCGAACTGCTCGACCCCCTCGATTGACAGGTGCGAGAGGGTCTTCAACCGAAGGTCCATGCTCCGGGTTCGAAAGGTCGCCTTCCACAACGGTCTTTTCCGGCCCACTGGGGATCAGCCGGGGTTCCACCGGGGAAACAGACTATCTCCCCGTGGTGGAAAGGACTTTCCCCAGCCCGATGCCGGCCGAAAGTTTGAAAGGCACCGCGACCCTTTTCGAAGCTGTCGTTGCGCGGAAGGTAAGGGTGTACGGACCGGGTTTCATCACGAACGGATGGGTGAAAACCTGCTCGATCGGAAGACAATCCTCGAACTCGGGGCCCGGATTGGGCGCGGAGAGCTCGTAGCCATCCACATCGAACACCCGGACCTCGGAAATTGCCATCGATTTCCTGTCACAGGAAACCGACAGCTCTCCCGATTCGCCGTTCCTGGCGATCACACCCGTTCTGACCGGAAGCGGATTCACCACCGGATTCCATACCGATACCGGGAAACTCCGTTGCCCGTCTGACAACGAAAGGTTCTCCCCCTCGCCCTTGACTTTCAGCCTGGATGGGCATTCCAGTCCTTTGGCGATGAAAAGGTTGCTCTCCTCTGATACGAGGAAGACGAGGTTCCCCGCGATCGAGATCTCTTTTGCCTTTGGATCGGGAGTCATCATCCTGCCGATCTCGAGGCAACAGGCGGTGTGATCGGTTTTGAATCCGGGCGGATACTGGAAGAGGTGTTTCCTTTTGTCGCTCGGGAAATCGAAGGACTCGTTGAAAAGGACCTTTCCGGTGTCGTCTTTGATGGAAAGGGT
>CAYRYU010000060.1:25748-41912 GCA_964428355.1 uncultured bacterium | reverse complement strand
AACGCCAATTGGATGGGCGAGGGAGGGGAAATTTGGGGGCTGGTGGGGTGTTTTGGAATTTGTTGACAATGTTGGGATAATTGATATGGTTAGCTTAGGGGGATATAAAATGGAAGGACAAGATAAGGTGCTGGCCGCATGGGAAGAGATTCTTGCCCAAAAGGTCTGGGGGAAAAAGTCGTGGCCTTTCATGATTGGGTGGGTGAAAGATTTCCTTGAGAAATTTCCCTCAAAGGAGAACACCTCAACCGAGGCCGTCGAAAATTGGATCAACTCGGTATCCAAATCAAAGTCCCTCGTTCACTGGCAGGTCAGTCAATTGCGGACCGCCATTCACCTTTTTTGCCGCTATGTTTGGAAGATGACGAAAAGTCCCCTGCGAGAAATCCCTCGAAAAAATCCGGTTCCGAATCATTCTAGGTTTTCCCCGTCCAAATTTCAAGGAAGTTACCAAAAACAACCCCCTGAAGAACTCGGAGCCCTCTTCGGCGAACAGGCCCCAGGGTCCCCAGGGACATCGGGAGAACCCGGTGGAGATCCGCTCCTTGAAGTCCCGGGGAAAACACCCACCGAAGCTTTCGGCGATTTGTTTAACGACCCCACCCCCGAAGCGGCCAGCAAAACATCTGAAAGACCCCGAAATCGGGAGCAACAGGGCCCGGTTTTTGACACTGCCACCCCCCTGCAACTCTTGTCACGAAGAATTCGGACACTGCATTACTCCTGGCGGACGGAAAAGGCCTACTCCGAGTGGGTAGTTCGATTTCTGCGGTACATCCAGCCTGGAACATGGGAACATGCTTCCCCCGACGACCTCGAACGTTTTCTCGAAGATCTTGCCAACCGCTGCAGAGTAGCGGCTTCAACCCAGAACCAGGCGCTCCACGCCATTCTGTTCTTTTTCAAGGAAGTGCTGAAAAAGGATCTCGAAGAAAGCCTCCAGTTTTCCCGGGCGAAAAAAAGCCAACGTCTCCCAGTCGTCCTCCAGCGCGAGCAGGTAAAACTCCTTTTGGCCAACCTGAAGGGTGCCTACCGACTCATGGCGGGAATTTGCTACGGGGCAGGGCTCCGATTGATGGAATGTCTCCGCCTGCGCATCCAGGATGTTGTGTTCCCCAAAGGACAGATTCTCGTTCGGAGCGGAAAAGGCGGAAAAGACCGCGTGACGCCCCTTCCCAAAGCGTTCGAAAGCGAGCTGAAGGAGCATTTCGCCGAGGTCCGGAAAATCCATAACGCTGATCTGGAAATGGGGTTTGGAGAAACGCACCTTCCAGACTCCGTTCTCAAGAAATACCCCCACGCCGCCAGGGAATTCCCCTGGCAGTTCGCTTTCCCCTCCGCAAAGAACTCGGTCGACCCCCTCACGGGGAAAGTCCATCGGCACCATGTCCACGAAAACTCGCTCCAGAAGGCGGTGAAGGATGCCGCCCGGGAACTCCAGCTGCCCTCGGGAGTGGGGGTTCATACCCTGCGGCATTCTTTTGCGACCCACCTGCTGGAGAGTGGATACGATATCCGCACCGTCCAGGAGCTTCTTGGGCATTCCAACGTGGAAACAACCATGATATACACCCACGTGTTGAACCGCCCCGGAGTGACGGTCAAAAGCCCGGCGGATGATTGAAGGTTTCTGAAGAGCAGGGCAGGC
Organism: uncultured bacterium; assembly: GCA_964428355.1. Lineage (GTDB taxonomy): Bacteria > Muiribacteriota > Ozemobacteria > Ozemobacterales > Ozemobacteraceae > CAYRYU01. Next base: position 40,264 of record CAYRYU010000060.1, on the reverse strand, counting down.
GGAGTTGAAATTCCGATCCCTTGCGGGTATCATGGCTGACGAAGATTGAGGAAAGGGAGCGGAATACTCATGGAAACCCACCAGAAAATCTATGTCGCGGGCCACCGCGGACTCGCGGGAAGCGCCCTGTTCCGTGCCCTCCAGGCAGCCGGGTACAAGAATATCGTTTTCCGTACGTCAAAGGAAATGGACCTGCGCGAAAGCGGCCCCGTTGCCGAGTTTTTCGCTGCCGAAAAACCCGAATACGTTTTCCTGGCCGCCGCCAAGGTAGGCGGAATACACGCCAACAGCACCTATCCCGCCGATTTCATCTTCGACAACCTTGCAATCCAGACGAACGTGATCCATAACGCATGGAAACACGGCGTGAAAAGGCTCCTGTTCCTCGGATCCTCGTGCGTCTATCCTCGGGACTGCCCCCAGCCCATCCGGGAAGAATACCTCCTCACCGGCCCACTCGAGAAGACCAACGAACCCTACGCGGTCGCAAAAATCGCCGGGATCCGCATGTGCGACAGCTACAACCGGCAGCACGGAACCGAGTTCCTCTCCGTCATGCCCACAAACATGTACGGGATCAACGATTCGTACCACCCGGAAAATTCCCATGTCTTCCCCGCCCTCATTCGCCGCTTTCACGAAGCGAAAAAGAACGGCCTCCCCTCGGTCACCCTATGGGGAACCGGAAAACCCTTCCGCGAATTCCTTTGCAGCGACGACATGGCGGAAGCCTGCATCCACCTGATGAAACTTCCGCGCGCGAAACTGTTTGCCGACCCGTCCGTCCTCATCAACATCGGGTGCGGAACCGACCAGACGATCAAGGAACTCGCCGAAACCATCCAGTCGGAAATCGGGTTCAAGGGGAAACTCCTCTTCGACACCACCAAACCCGACGGAACCCCCCGGAAACTGCTGGATGTCTCAAAACTCGCATCACTCGGCTGGAAACCACGGATTTCCATCAGAGAGGGAATCCGGATCGCATACCAGGACTTCCTGAAGCGCTTTCCCTGACCCTCCCGCCTTCTCCGGGGCCGAAAGTGAGGGCCCCGGGCATTTCCAAGTGAATCCGGAATCCGGACCCCCAGAGGTTTTCCTTTTACCACCCCCCCCGAAGGAGGAAAACATGCCCACTTCCTGCCGATGCGGAATGCTGATTCGCGTGATGATCCTGATAGGGGCACTCCTACCCGGGCCAGGTTTCTCGGGGGATTTCCAGGATCCCGGGCCGAAGTTCGAAATCGAGGATTTCCAGAAAATCCGCCTTCCAATCGAATACCTGGCCGACAATCTGACCGGGGACTTCGCCCGACTCCAGGATATCAGGGTTTCTCCCTTCGTCAGAGCCGAAAGTTGGCTCGAGGTTCCGATGGAGTTCGGAATCCTGACCACCGAGGCAAACCTGGTTCCGGTCCTCACCTCGCTCGACAAGTTCAGTGACAAGGATCTGTCGATCATCCTTAGCGCCCTCACGGTAAGCACATCGTCCGAATCCACCCGCGATGGCTTTCCCCTGCTGAACCTCACGCTCATGATCCGGGTGATCACGGGAAAAAGTTTTCCCGCGGAAAGCCGCATTAGAGCCAATTCCAACCTGATCGAAGGACTGGTTTCGCTAGCGAAGACCACCACCTTCACCCCCCAGGTCATGAAACACATCAGCAAGCCCCCGGGAAAAGCCGGTAACAAGGAGGAGAAGGGACCCGACCTCGGCGGAGGGATCGTCGAAGGAACCCTGGGCCAGTGGATCACAAACCTGCGTATCGATTCCGACCACCGCGTTCAAATGAGCGGTTACGCGGTCAAGGACCTGAAACTGGTCACCGCACTTGGAGATACCCTCGCCAAGACCGGGGTCTTCAACGACGTTTTCATGGGAATGGTGAACCGCAACACTTTCGAGAAGGTCCCCGTCTGGCGATTCGATTTCACCTTCCGGATCAAGTGAACCCGTTGTCCGCTATCCGCGAAAACACGATACCAATGGAACGTCGACGGGAATGGCGAACCAACACTCCCGCTCGATGCCTCCCAAGGAGACCGGAAAGATGATATCTCGTCACACTCCCCGCCCCCGGCTCGCGCTTCTGGCACTTCTGTTCGCGGCAGGTGTCGCACGCGCCGAGTTTCCCCCCATCTTCCTGGACAATTTCCGGGACCGTGTCGAAACCGAGCGGCTGATCGAAGCCGCCTCCAGATTTCCCCCCGCCCGGCGGGTCCCGTTCATTTCCGCCTGCCTGCTCGGAAGGAAATACCACCCCGAAACCAAAGAACGGATCAAGAAGCAGAAGACCCAACCCCCTGAAAAGAAGGAAGCCGAAAACACCCAACCCCTTCCCGTGGAAACCCTTCGCACGAGCCTGACCTTCCTCGACTGCATGACCTACGTCGAACACGTCCTTGCGCTCGCTTCGAGCGAACGCCCCGACTATGGGTGCTCCTTCCTGCCCCGGCTCGTCGATATCATGTTCGATGCGAACGGCAACCCGCTCGTAAACCACCTCCGGAACCACTTCACCTCGCAATGGGGGGACGTGAACGAGCGGAAGGGATACCTCGTCAACGTCGCCCGGGGCCACCCTGCAGCCGTCAGCCGGAAAGTCGTTCTCAACCAGGTGGGGAAGAACCGAACCTTCTACGTTGAAGACCGGTTCATGATCGCCCGCGCTCCGCAGACCTACCATTACTTCCCGACCAAAGCCGTCCTGGAGGGCCGCGTTCCCCTCGAATCGGGCGATGTTGTGGCGATGGTCTGCGGAAAGGAAGGGCTCGACGTGCTTCACATGGGTTTCTTCATCGAAAACCACGGAAAGCGGATCCTTCGCCACGCCTCGTCCGCGAAGAACAAGGTGATGGACCAGAGCCTCGACGATTACCTCCGGGAGAAGAGCCACATTCTTGGGATCATGGTCCTCAGGCCCGTTCTGGCGGCCCCGAAACCCGCTTCGTACCGTTTCCTCGCCCGGGAAAAATGACCCGGGAAACCCCGATGAGAAGAGAGGGTCATCCGATGAGAGCCCATCCCCTGGCTTGGTTGTTTTGCGCTGCAATACTTTTTGGGGGGAACCGGACGGCGGTGTCCGCGCCCGAGCCGGTCCCCGCTCAGGGATCGCAGATCCAGCAAGCGGTTCAGCAACCCCTCGAGCAACGCGTTCAGCCGGAATCCCCACAAACGCAAGGACCGGCCAACCCGCCAACCGTGCAGCATGAGATCGCGCCCCGGACCAACCGGAAGCGGCCGCCGGGAATTCCCCGCCCGAAAACCCCTGCCCCGACAACCTCAGCCACCGACCGGGTCAAGGTCATTCCACCGGCTTCGGCCCTCCCACTCCTGAAAAATATCGGGTTCGCGGCGGTTCCCCAAGGCTACCGGAAAAAGGTGGGAAGCATCTACCGCGGATACAGCGCCTCCTTCCTGCCCGCCCTGGTGACGAGCGATGCGGTCCTTCACGCTTCACACCTGTGGTTGAGCTGGTATCAGCGCTTCCTGGAAATGGCGTTCCTCGCCAAGGACCTGGAAGACCTCTCGAACGGCCTCCTGGCAAAAACGATGGAGTTTTCCGAGGCTTGCGGCGAACCCTGGCGGGCCGCCGCCATCAGGAACGCGGCATTCCTTACCGTCGGAAAGCGCCTGCTCAGCGGAGGTGGAACCTCCGACCTTCCCGACCCTTGGAAGGGGATCGTCGAAAAGGAACTCGGCCTGATCACCGAAGCCCGCGAGTTCACCCAGTCACCCCTGTTCGGCTATCGCGAGGATTACTCACAGTACAAGCCGCGCGGCCATTACTCCAGGACCGAAGCCTTCCAGCGCTACTTCCGCGCCATGACGTGGTTCGGACGAATGACCTTCCGCCTCCCCGGCCCCGACAACGGGAACTCCGTCGAACAGGTGTTGCAGGCAATCCTGCTTTGCCGGGCCATCGGCGAGGCGACATGCAGGGCGGGGCCTGTCCAGACTGTCTGGAAGCGGATCGCAGTCACGACCGGACTTTTCGCGGGGCCTCCGGACGACCACACTCCAGCCGACTATTCGACCCTGGCGGGCCAGGTCTTCGGATCCGGTTTCCCCGCTTCCGGAACGAAGGGAGTCGACGAGTTCGCATCGCGGGCGGCATCCCTTCCCCAACCCCGCATTCTTTCAGGTTTCGCTGCGGTGGGTTCCGGGGGGGACGAAGGCTGGCGGCGATCCCATGCCGGAATGAGACTTTTCGGAACCCGGTTCGCAATCGATTCCGAGATTCTCCAGAAGCTTACCTTCGATTCCGTGGGGAAGTTCACGGGTCAGGCATCCGAACCCTTCACCCTCGTCATTGCCGGCGGGATCAAGGTGCGCGGCTTTCCCCGTGGCCTGGACCTCCTTTCCGCCCTTTCGATCCCGGGCGCGGGAGACCGGCTCGCCGCCGGGGGCGACAATCTTTTCGAAGGATACGACGCGAAAATGCTATCCATCCGAAAGACTGTTCCCGAAGGGAGTTCCCCCCTGTGGCGGGAGAACCTTTACGGGATTCGCCTGCTGGCAATCCGCGAGCTTGGCGAGAACCCCGCAGGAACGCTGCCGCGGGCCATGAATACCCCCCAGTGGGCGGGGAAGACGATTTCCGCCGCGCTCGGCTCCTGGACGGAGCTCCGCCACGATTCGATCCTGTATACCAAACAGAGCTACTCCGTCTCGCAATCGGCCTTCGCCGGAATGCGGAAGGGCGGACCCGAAGCGCCTCCCCCGCCCCCTCCCCAGGGATACGTCGAGCCGGTTCCCCGGGTCTATTCAGCGCTGGCGGAAGCCTTCAAACTGCTCGCGAAAAGGATTCCCGAACTTGGTTATCCGCCCGACAAGGGTTTGCTCGAGGGAATCGATTCCTTCCGGAAAACCCTGGAGAGGCTCGAGGCCGTTTCCCTCGGGGAGCTTGCCGGAAAACCGCTCGAGAAGGACGACTTCGAGTTCATCGAACGGATCGGCGGGTCGTTCGAGGTTCCCGTCTACGGAATTCCCCATCATTCGGATATTACCGCCGATTTCATGTCCGAAACCGACAACGACATGCCGTTGGTTGCCGACGTCCATACCGATCCGAACTCGGACGAGGTGCTCGAAGAAGGGTTGGGATATCCCTTGACCCTGTACATGGAATGCCCCGTGAACGGTGTCCCCACAGTCTGCATCGGGGTGGCCTATTCCCATTTCGAGTTCCGGCACCCCAGATCCGGCCGGCTCTCCGATGAGGAGTGGCTGAAGATGCTTGACGAAGGCCGAAAGCCCGCCTGGCCGGTCTGGGTTTCGGAGTATCTTGCGGAGCCCTGATGAAGGGCTTGGCGGCGGGGAAGACACTTCCGCCCGGCCGGGTGGTGGGATTCACCCTCCTCGGGATGGGCCTGACATGGGGAGTTGCCTGGCTCGGATCCAAGGCGGGTTTCGCCGGTTCGAGGGCGCTCGCGGGTGATGCAGTCTGGGTGAGCTTTTCGTGGAGTCTGTTCCCCCTCGTCGACGTCGTGGGGATGCTCCTGGGAATGGTGGTTCTTCCCCTTCTCGTCACATCCCCCCGCTTCGACGGAAAGAGGGTTTCCGGCGCGCGCATCGTGGCGGCACTCGCCGCCGGGTTCGGTGCAGTCTGGCTGTTCGGGTTTTTTGCGCCGCTCAGAATGCAGCTTTTCCGCGAGGGGATCGCCTCCCGCTTCAGATTGTTCTTCGGACTGTACTTTCTCATCGTCGCATTCTCGGAGGAGTCCCTCTTCCGGGGATTTCTCCAGCAGGGGATCGAAGCGGACGCCGGAAAGGGAACGGCACTTCTCGCCGGATCTGTCTTCTTCGCGATCTGGCACGGGGTTCCGGAGTCCTGGGCCCAACTCGCGCTGCGTCTCGGAGCGGGGCTGGTGTTCGGCTGCCAGTTCCAGTTCTGTCGGAGCCTCTTTCCTCCGGTCTTTCTGCACTGGCTCGTGGACCTGCTCCAGGTTTGACTCCGGTTTTCCCCCGATCCCGGTTCGCCCCGGCTTTTCTTCTTCGGCCAGGGCAATGGGATTGCTTTCCCGGGAAAGATTTGTCATCATGTGCCAATGTCGCTTTCCGGAGTCATAAAGCGCCTGGGTTTGTGGATCCTCCTCGCGGGGTTCCTTTTTCTCGCGCTTGCAACCCTCTTCGGAGACCTCGGAAAGGTAACCGCCCTGCTGAAAGGTATGCCCCCAAAGCTGATCTGCTACGCGATCCTGGCGGTCCTGTTCAACTACCTGCTTCGGTTCCTCAAATGGACCTTCTTTTTGAGGCTGATCGGGGTGTCGGTCCCGACCGGACAGAGCCTCTGGATATTCCTTTCCGCCTTCACGATGGTTCTCAGCCCCGGAAAGCTCGGGGAGGTGATGAAATCGGTCCTTCTGAAAGCCCGATACGGGCTTCCGGTCTCCCGGACCGCCCCAGTGGTGCTCGCGGAGCGAGTCACGGACCTCCTCGGACTCTTTCTCCTTTCGATAATCGGTTCCAGCCGGTTCGCCTTCGGGGGGAAGACCGTGGCAGGGGTTGGGTTGCTCCTGTTCTCCGGTGTCTTCCTCATGACCCGGGCTTCTTTCTGGAGTTGGATCGATACCGCGATCCTGGCGAAGGTCCAGCGGCTCGGAAAACTGCGGGGGTCATTCCGGGTGCTCGAGGAATCGACCAAGAATCTTCTGAGCCCGCTTTCGCTGCTCGTTTCGGTTCCCCTCAGTGCGGTTTCGTGGGCGGGGGAGGGTGTTGCGTTGTGGTTGATCTTTCAAGCGCTCAACGTCGAGATTCCGGAATTGGCTGGAGTCTCGATCTTCTCGCACGCTTTCAGCTCGATCGTAGGGGCCCTTTCCTTCCTTCCCGGAGGACTCATGGTTACGGAGGGAACGCTCGGCGTCTTCTTCGTGTTCGTGGGAATCGGACGCGACCAGGCGGTTTCAGCGACCCTTCTCATCAGGGCGCTCACTCTCTGGCTGGCCGTCATCCTTGGAACCGTGGTCTTTCTGGCGGGTCACCGGCCGGGTGACCTCTCGCTTCTCGATAGGAAAGCCGAACCCCAGCCCCCGTCCGGGTCGGAGTCCCCACCTCCCCTGGATTCACCACAAAGGGACAAAGGTCACTAAGGCCACAAACCTCCTGGAGGGCTGCCCTGGTTTCCCAGGAAACCTTCGTGATCCTGGTGTTCTTCGTGTCTTTGTGTCTTTGTGTTGATCCCCGGCGGCAAGCGGTGGCGGGGGTGGGTGGAGCTCGTGTCAGTGTTCCTTGAAGATGACGTCGATCGCGAGACCGGCGGCCAGAAGGAGCGCGCCGAGGGTCTTCTGGCCCGCCCCGATGGGTTTGAGGCCGATGACGTAGTTGTCGGCGGAGGTGAACAGCTCCTTCGCGACCCCGGCCCATTGCTTGCTGACAGAGCCCAGTTCCTTGCCGTCGGTCGTCTTGAAGGTGAAGTTCCAGCCCTTCCAGTCGCCGCTCACTTCCGCCACCTGCTTGTCGGCGGTGTCATAGACGTAGAATCCGCCCCCAAGGGAAAACATCTTGCTCACGAAGTATCCCATCAGGTCGCCTTGCGTATTCCTGACCTCGACCCGTGACCGGAAGATCTGGACCCCCTTGTTGATGGAGAAGAGGGGGGCATTTTCCTCGGATTCGTAGACGTTGACGACGGTAGGAAGCAGTCTCTTGTTCACCAGGAACCGAAGGTAGACGAGCCAGCTCGCAGGCTCCTCCTTCGCGATTCCGATCTGCTTCTGGGTCTGGGGATCGAAAATGTCGTACACATCGCACATTTTCAGGAAACCGACGCGCTCCCTGACAAGGTAGGTAAGCTGGTTGAGGAGACCCTTTTCCCCGGATCCCGGGGCGGGAGCGTGGCCTGTCGGAGCTCCCGAAGCTCCCGATACCGCGGAAGCGGTAGGCGCAGCGGGAACCGAAGGGGAAGGGGCCGGAGCAGCCGCGGGGGAAGCTGGTTGCGAAGACGTGCCGGCTGGAGGAGCGGGTCGTTGGCCCGTGGTCGAGGCCGGTCCTGTCCTGCTGGGGTAGGTGACCTTGGACATCTTGGAGCAGGAAGGGCATTTTATAAAAGGTTGCGCGAACTTGTCGGGAACCTCGATATAAGCCTTACAGCTGGTACAGACGATTGAAAACGCCGCCATTTCCGTTCCTCCCATGATTCTTACTCGGGTACCGGCAGGAATTATACCACACCCGGAAAAGAAAACCTCTCCCGCAAAGGGAGAGGTGAATCGATGCAAGGTTCCTTATCGGTTGGATTATTCCTGGACCTTCTCCTTGGGGTGGGAGATCTGGTCGATTGCGGTCCGGCAGACCGACTCGATGCGGGAGCAGATAACGCGGGAGTTCTTCTGGTACTCATCGAATGCCTTGTTGACGACCTCGAGGTTGCGCCTGGTGGTTTCCTCGACGAAATCCTTGTGCCATTCGCCCATCTTGAGGATGTTCTCGTTGAGAGTCAGGAAGAACCGGATCGAGTTTTCCATGCCTTCGCGGGAAAGGCGGATCATTTCTTCACGGTCGAATGCCGGTGTCATGTCGCATCTCCTCACTTTCCGTTTTCGTGGGTTTTGGGGGCATCGGCGGTCTTCAGGGCATCGCGGCAGGCGGTCTCGATGCGGTTGAGGATGACGCGCTGCTGTTTCTGGTATTCGTCATAAGCCTTGTTCATGGTCTCGAGGTTCCGCTTCACGGTCTCGTTCACGACTTCCTTCTGCCACTCACCCATCTTGAGGATGTTCTCGTTGAGGGTGTTGAAGAAGCGCATGGAAGACTCCATGCCTTCGCGGGACAGACGGATCATCTCTTCACGGTCGAACATGTTTTTCATTGGTATTCCTCCTGTTTTCACTTCAGCCTTGGGCTGGAATTCACCTTGTTGATCGGGGACATCCACGATCAGCGTTCCACCAAAAGGGACACGCCCATGCCGCCTCCGCAGCAGAGGGTGGCGATTCCCCGTTTTGCATTGCGACGTATCATCTCGTGGACCAGGGTCACGAGGATCCGGGTCCCGCTGCAGCCGATCGGGTGACCGAGGGCGATAGCGCCGCCGTTGACGTTGATCTTCTCGCGCGGGATCTTCAGCTCACGAAGGACTCCGAGAGACTGGGCCGCGAAGGCTTCGTTGCCTTCGAACAGGTCGATGTCCTTGATCGCGAGACCGGCCTGGGAAAGGAGCTTGCGCGTCGAATGGATGGGGCCGAGGCCCATGAGGTCGGGGGCGCATCCCGCGACCGCGAACCCCGTGATCCGGGCGAGAGGCTGGACTCCGTATTTCGATGCCATCTCTTCGGAGGCTACGATGACGGCGGCGGCTCCGTCGTTGATCCCGGAAGCGTTTCCGGCGGTGACGGTCCCGTCATTCTTGAAGGCTGGCTTCAGTTTCGCGAGCGTCTCCATCGTCGTCTGAGGGCGGGGATACTCATCCTGCCCGAACCGGATGACGGACTTCCGGTCGGGGATCTCGACGGTCACGATCTCGTCACTGAACTTCCCGGAACGGATGGCGGCATCGACTCGCTTCTGGCTCTCGAGGGCATACTCGTCCTGCTCGGTCCGGGAGATTCCGAACTGCCGGGCGATGTTTTCGGCCGTGATTCCCATGTGGACTCCGCCGAACACGTCCTTCAGGCCGTCGTTGGTGATCGAATCTTCCAGGGGTTGGTCGCCCATCTTCAGGCCCCAGCGGGCCTTCCTGAGGATGTAGGGGGCCTGGCTCATCGACTCGGCGCCCCCGGCCACGATAATCCGGGCATCCCCGGCGCGAATCGCGCGGGCCGCCGAACCGACCGCTTCGAGGCCGGAGCCGCAGACCCGGTTGATGGTGAGGGCGGGGACCGTATCGGGAAGTCCCGCCTTGATGGAGGCCTGGCGGGCGGTGTTCATGCCCTGGCCTGCCTGGAGGACGTTTCCGAAGATCACGTCGTCGACCTCGGAGGACTGGGCCTTGGCTCTTGCCATGGCTTCCTTGATCACGACCGCTCCGAGCTCACCGACGCCGAGGGGGGCGAGGGCTCCGCCGAAGTTGCCGATCGGGGTCCGGACCGCGGAGAGGATTACTGGATGGCTCATCGTTCTACTCCTTGTCAGGGGATCAACCCGCCGTCGACTCCGAGAACCTGGCCGGTCACGAAGCTCGAATCGTCGGAGGCGAGGAAGAGGTAGGCCCGGGCGACGTCCTGGACAGATCCGAACCGCTGCATCGGGGTCTTGTCCTTCATCATGGTCAGGATCTTCTCGGGAACCTTGGCCGTCATCTCGGTTTCGATGAACCCGGGGGCGACGGCGTTAACGCGGATGTTCTTGCGGCCGAGCTCCTTCGCCAGGGTCTTCGTCATTCCGATCAGGCCGGCTTTCGTGGCTGCGTAGTTGACCTGGCCTACGTTTCCGTAGACCCCGACCACGGAGCTGGTGTTGATGATCGAGCCGCCGCCCTTGTCGATCATGGGCTTGGCGACAGCCTGCGTGCAGTTGAAGGCGCCCTTGAGATTCACGTTCACCACGCGGTCCCAGGCCGACTCCTCCATCTTCACCAGGAGGGCGTCGGCGGTGATTCCGGCATTGTTCACGAGGATGTCGATCCGGCCGAAGTTCTGGATGACCTTGGCGACGGCGGCGGCGATGGCCTGCCGGTCGGTCACGTCGACGACTTCCATCGCGACCTTGTTCCCCGACTCCTTCACGAGTGCCTCGAGGCCCTCGGGCCGGGCGTCCCAGGCGACGACGTTCGCCCCTTCGGACGAGAAGAGAAGGGCAGCGCCCTTGCCGATTCCGGAGCCGGCTCCGGTGATGATCGCGGTTTTTCCTGTGAGTCTCATGATGCTTCTCCTTTTTGGGTTTCTTTCCGCCCGCCGACCGGGTCTACGGGATCCTGATTCCGGACGGGCACTGGCCGGAGCCCTGACCCCTTTGCAGCGCAAAACGATGCGTCTTCAAGTGGCTTGACGGCCTGGACCGGGTTGGGGGTGGGCCGGCCGATCATGTTCGGGTTCAACATCGTTCATCCTTTCAACAACGAGTATATCGGAAAAACGGTCCCGAGTCAAGAGAAAATTTTGCAATGCACAAAAAATTCGCTCGGACATCGCCGGAAAGCCTGTCAAAGGCCGACTTGCACAGCAAAAGAAAGCCCCGGCGGACCTTCCGTCCTCCCGGGGCTTTCCGTCAGTGTCGGAAAACCAGGTGGTTACTGGGTGGCCTTCTCGGGATCGAGCACCTCGATCGGGGTGACGAAATCCAGAAGGTCGGCAGAGTAGTTCGGATCGGAAGCCGAGATCCCGATCTCGATTCCCATGTCGTCCTTGGACTCCTCGTACTTCTTCAGGACCTCGAGCCACCGGGCGTATTCGACCTTGAACTCCTTCTGGAGTTCCTCGGTCATGGCCTTGTTGGGAAGCACGTTCTCGACGCACTCCTTTATTGCCTTTTCGAATTCCCCGATCTCGTGTTCCAAAACGTCCTTTGGCGGGTCGAATCCGCTGAAAAAGTTCTCCAGGCCGCCGCGGGTGACGTCCAGATACTCGCCTTTCTCGATCAGGCGCTTGAATGCCTCGGTCTTCAAGACATCCCCCAGCGAGTCGAATGCTTCGCGACGATCGGTCATCGCTCTGGTCGCCAGTTCGAGAACGTCGAGCGAGTTTTTCGTCTGCATTCCCATCTGTACGACGTCGATTCCCGAAATCCCCGTGGTGTTAACCATGCATTGCAGGGAAAGTGCGAGGTCCTGACCGTAGTTCTGGAAGATGTAGGCCGCGGTGAGCTCCTCGTCCTTGGGTTTTTCCCTGTCCTTGTTCTTGTCCTTGAGGAGGGCGGTGTTGATTCTGGGTACGGAAAGCCACGGCGGCCCCTCGAGGTCTTTTCCTTTGAAAAGTTCGTCGACCAGCTTCCGGTCCACGGTCTTCCGATCACCATTGGGGCTGATTTCCTCATACTCGATCTTCTCGTCCTTCAACGGCTGGTCTTTCTTGCCCTCTTCGTAGAGGGAGACGAGTTTTTCGAGCTGGGCCCGCTTAGAGGCCCCGGCGGCCAGAATCTGGAACATCCTGATATACAATAAAGCCCGCTTGTCCTTGTCTTTTCCCATGTCGGATTTCGGATCGAGTCCCTGGATCTTCAGGAGGAGGGCTCCGTAGCAGTTGCCGAACTCGTCCTTGGTTCCCTTGATGAGCTCCCTGATTATGGGAAGCTCCTTCGTCCCTACGTTTATCGCATCCGCGGCGTTGGCTTCGCGCAGCACCTCGTCCGTCCAGTTCTTGAAGCCGTCCGCGTAGATGTCGACGAGGGGAATGAAGTTGAACGGAGCCTGTTCGATCCGGATTCCGGTCAGGCTCAGAAGGGGCGGAAGATCGGAGGCGTCCGGAGTCCTCTTCTGCACGATGAAGTTCCTGTACAGGGTAATCAGTGCGAAGTCCGGGCAGAAATGGACCCGGAAGGGATGTTCCTTCAGGTCTTCCTTGATCTGGTCGTCGGTTCCCAGGATCAGCTGGCCCATCGAATCGACGGCCCAGTCCCCGACGCTCCCTGCCAGCTTGATCGGATTCCAGCTCCATTTGGGCTTTTCGGGTTTCCAGGCCATGTAATCCGCCCGGTGGTTCCAAAGCTGGAAGAGCTCACCCTGGTTGGCAGTGAGCTGACTTGCGGCCGTGGCCTGCTGGTAGTAATAGGTCGTCAGGATACCCTGTGCGCGCATGTTCTGGACCAGTTCATCCTGGCGCTGGGCGATATCGCCTTCGCCCGGGCTCTTCTGAAGGGCATCCAGCATGTCATCGGCGTATTTCAGGGAGGCCGACTTCTCCTGGTCGCAACCGAAGGTCGTGCTGGTCTTGTTTTCCTCCAGGAAGGTGGCGAAATCGTCGTCCAGTTCCCTCATGAAGACCAGCGAATCCTCGTAAGCCTTGTGCCATTTCTGGATCTTTTCCCCGATCCGGTTGAACACGTCCTTGAGCCGGTCCCAGATCGCCATGATGACGATCGCGACGACGGACCAGACCCCGGGTGGGGGAATGAAGGCCATGATCGCGGTCGCGATCAGCAGCGCCCCTTCGATACCGTGCTGGACTGTTCCCCAGCTCACCGCTCCGGGGTCGTCCCCCAGCCGGTCGAAAAAGTTCTTGATCTCGAAAGCACCCGCCAGAAGCTGGAGGGCGGTTCCCACCACGGTTGCGGCCTTCCCCAGGGAGCTGAGCTTGGAGGCTCCGTCAGCGGCGTCTCCTGCGGCGGAAGTCTTCTTGATCCATTGGGCCCCGCCCTTGTCGGGGGCGGTCATGTAGGTGCCGAACTCACGGATCTTGTCGACTCCGGGCCGTTTCATGATCTTGGCCCACGATTCGAGGAAGTTCTTGCACCTCTGGAAGAGTTGGGTGTTTCCCTCGGAGAATTTGGTCAATCCCCAGGTGGTGATCTTGCCCAGGATCTTCACCCACTTGGCATCGGGCTTTGTGAGGGAGACCACCTTTTCGACGGTGCTGAGGGTTGTGTTCAGCGCTTTCTGGTAGGTGGGGACGTCGATCGCCTTGGGATCGCACATGACGAAGACGTTCATCATTATGTTTCCCCAATCGGCGTAGGATTGCTCCTCGACCTCCTGCGTGTTGGACCCCCTCAGTTTCTTGATCTCGGCGAGATACTCCCCGGGTGAAAGGGCTTCGGCGGGGTTGAATTCCCCCTCCTGGGGTTTGCTGTCCGCCTCTTCCTCGGCGGCGATTATCAGGGGCTGGAATGCTATGGCAAGCGAAAGGACGAGGCAGAGAAAACGCACTCTGGTCGAAATCTTGAACATCGGTTATCTCCTCTTCCGGGTCATTCTTTGGTCTGGGCCAGGCGGTCGAGATGCTTCTTTGCCGCTCGAACCGAAACGCTCCCCTGGTTGCCGTCCAGGGCTATCACCTGCTGGAAAAAGTCGATCGCGGCTTTCCTGTCTTTGAGATTTTCGGAAGCGACTCCGGCCCTCAGGTTGAGTACCACCCGCTTTTCATCGCTCAAATCGGTTTTCGTCAGCCGCTTTTCACAGAACTGCCGGAGTTTCGGATAGTCCTGCATTTCCATCAGCAGGTTTATCAGCCTGGTGGCGAACCTCTCCTCCCAGTTGTTGGCCGGGTATCGTTCGAGGGCGTGTTCCATGAGCCTGACGGCTTCTTCGCGATCAGGGTCGTGTTGCCCGGTCAACAGGAGATTGCTCAGCCGCCAGCAGGATTCGATGGCCCACTTCGTGTCAGGGCACTCATCGATAACGCGGCGATGATTCTTCTTGAAGACCTCCACGTTCCAGGTTTCGGTCCGCGCCATCTCGTCATAAAGCTCCGATGCCAGCTTAGCCTGGGCAATCAGCTTCTCGGATGGGACCGGGGCGGCTCCGCCCGGTTTTGCCGTTGTCGCTCCAGTTGCCGATTCAATCCCGGTTCCCGTTGCCGTTTCCACCCCGAAAACCGGAGGCGAAAAAAAGAGGAGCGCTGCCGAAATGAAGACCGCGATCGAACCCCCTCCCGGAAACCACCATTTGATCCCCCGGTAAAGATCCATCTATCATTCCTCCTTG
>CAYRYU010000060.1:0-25648 GCA_964428355.1 uncultured bacterium | reverse complement strand
GCCCTTGGGCTGGAACTCCCTGTTCTTGAGCATCATTCCGACCCTCTGTGCCTGGGAGAATTCGTCCCTGACGACGATGCCTTTCCCGTCTCCCTTGTTGGGCCCTTTCGCATTGCGGGAATCGAGGGCAACCCCGGTTTCCAGCTCCTGCAGGACGGCGTGGGCGAGCTCCGAGAACTCCTTGCTCCCCTCGAGTTTCTTCCATTCCCGGATTCCGGCTTTCCAGTTCCCGTGACGGAGCAGCATCGCCCCATATTCGGAGCGGATGAAATCGTTGTCTGAATGGTTTTTCAGGAAGCTCTCGAGGACCTTCGCGGCATCCCAGAACCGGCACAGTTCCTCGAGACACGCGGCCTGCCTGAGGCAGTAACCCTGATTGTCCTTTTCTGCCTCGAAAAGCGCCCCGTAAGCCTTTTCCGCTTCGCCCCATTTCCCGGTCTGGAAAAGGCACTCAGACCGGCACCAGTGGCCGAAGGGGTCCTTGGCGTCCTCCTTGAGTATCTCGTCGGAAAAGGCCAGAGCCTTGTCGAACTCGCCCAGACCGTAATGCAGCCTGGCCATCTGGTGAGGAATCAGGACAGGTTTGGGGGCATCGGGGGATTCGGACAGCTTTTTCACTTCCGAGAATTCGCCCTGGTCAAGGAATATGGTTGCCAGGAGCCGGACGAATTTGACCTCCTTGGGGTTCCGGAAGATCGCCTGCCGGAGGAGGGTGACCGCGGCCTCGGAATCGCCCTGCTCGTAAAAGGACTGGGCTTTGGCGAGCAGGTCATCGATGGAAGGGGGATGGTCACGGTCGGCGGAAACCCCGTGGCGGATCCATGCCCGCGAGACGGCCGATTCCCAGGTTTTTCCCTTCGGGTGCTTCATCAGCAGGTCGAAAAATTTGGCCGTTTTTTCGGTTTTCTTGTTCGCGAGGGACACCTCGCCGGTCAGGAAGAGGATGATCGGGATCTCGGGAAACTTACCGAACAACCCGTCGAGGGTCTTCTCCGCCCGGGCGTTGTTGTCGACAAGGCGGTCGAGAAGCGCACGGACAAGATAGACGCCCTTGTCGGCAGGGAGGGGCTTGGGCTTGGGGATTGTCTTGAACAGGGGTCCCAGGTCGGCCCGCCGCATATCGCGGGGAAAGGGAAGGTCGGAGAAGAGGTAGGTCTTGAAATACAACTTGAGCCCGGGGACGATTTTTCCCTGTGCGAGGAGCTTGAGCGCCCGCTGGTAGAGGCCGTCCCAATCTTCTCCCGAGACGGAGGCGACCCAACAACCCAGAACCAGAAAGATCGCGGCGAGTGCGGAAAGCTGACGCGAGCAACGTGATGATGCGCGATTCATTGGTCACCCTCCGGCTCAACCGGTTCCATCATAACCGGTCCCTGGCCGGACCCATCGAGGGGCGGGGATGGTTGTCCGCCGCTTCCGGTGGTCGAGGTTTCGGTATCGGTCGAAGTCCCCGTCCCCTTCGGGAAACCGTCGACGTTGGTCGTGCCCGCGGGGCCTTCTGGAACAGGAGACGGCTCAGGGGTGGCATCCGATTCCGTGAACTCGTCCCCATCGTCGAAATCGGTCATGAGATCCGCGGGGACTTCCCCTCCTATGGGGTTGCTCCCACGAAAGATTCTCTGGGGGTCGATCATGGTGGTCCCCGACGGCTTTGCCGCGAAGGTGTTTCCGGGTTCGATCCGGGTTTCTCCCGCCGAAACGGTTCCCGTCCAGACCTTGCCGATCAGACCGCCTTCCTGGCGGGAAATCTCGGCCGTGGCCCCGTCATTCAGCGTAACCGGCGAATCTCCCCCGATCTCGAACGGGAACGCTCCCTGGGCGTTGCGGACCAGGCACGAACCCTCGAGAATCTCGATTCCGTTTCCGGTCAGTTTTATCCGGCTGTTTTCCCCGAGTCTCGCGGAGGTTCCGTTCAGGAACCTCACCTCGTTTCCGGATTGCGCAGCGGACTTGATCTCGTTTCCCGGCCCGACAACCCTCGGAAGCGCATTCCCATCCTTGAAGATCGACTTCTCACGGTAGAAACCCATCGAATATGGGAAAAGGTCCTCATACCTGAAACGGAGGTTCGAGGCCCGCTTGGATGAATCGGGGAGGGGTGGGAATCCCGCGCCGATGTCGGCGGGTTTCGTCCTGCGCACCAGCTTCCTTTCGCTGTTCCACTCGAAGGTCTCACCCGAAGACAGTTTTACCGGCTCGAACCCGGCTTCGGACGAGGTGATTCCCATTTTGCCGTCAAGCATCACCACGAACAGGGTTTCCTTGTCGCAGGAAACCAGGAAATCGATCCCCCGGGCCTCGAGAACGGCGCGGGGAACTTCGATGACGAAAGCGGAATCGGGCTTCCCGAGGGCGACGTAGGCTTTTCCCCTGCCCAGCTTGAAGGCCTTCGGGTTCACAGACCCCGAAGCTCCCGGAGAAAACCTGATCGCGGTTCCATCCTGAAACTTCAGGGCTGCAAGGGACGAGCAGGAAAAGGAATCCCCGTCCTTAAGGGTGACGGGGGAGACCGGAGTCGTGGCGGACCCTGTCAGTTGAACCTGCGCGAACGCGGGAACGGGACTTCCATGTGGGAACCCGGCGACCATGGCCAGAATGAAAACGGTGAGCCACCGGGAGAATCGGTATCGTGTTTGGATGCCAGGGATCGGCTTCATCGGGTACCTCGCTTCGTGGGAGGATTCATTCACCGGAACGACCTCTCAGATCCTTCAAGATTCCATCACGGACAATGATAACAAAAGGCCCCGGTCCCGGGCAATATGGTAGGGGCTGTCTGTTGGAACCTCGAGCCGCGCTCGGTTTTGCCCAATCCGTCCGCCTGTGGTATAATCTCCCCCACTTCGTTTCCCGGGATGGGGGACCAGCGCGAAGGTCAGGTAATGGAGTTGAAACTGCTCGACCGTATCAAATCGCCCGAAGATCTCAAAGATCTCTCGATCGAAAACCTTCAGGATCTGAGTTCCCAGATCCGGGAGAGGGTTATACAGGTCGTCTCCCGGAACGGGGGCCATCTCGCCAGCAACCTCGGGATCGTCGAACTGACATTGGCGATCCACCGGGTCTTCGACTCCCCCCGCGACCGGATCATCTTCGACGTGGGACACCAGTGTTACGTCCACAAGATGATCACGGGCCGGATCTCGGTTTTCCCCACCCTCCGCACCTATGGAGGGATCAGCGGTTTTCCCAAGGTCACCGAGAGCGAACACGACGCGTTCGATACCGGGCATAGTTCGACCTCGATTTCGGCGGCCCTCGGGTTGGCGATCGCGCGTGACCGGCTGGAACAGAACCATCGGCTCGTTGTCGTGATCGGGGACGGGGCAATGACCGGGGGAATGGCGTTCGAGGCCTTGAACCACGCGGGCCACAACAAGACGGACATGGTGATCGTCCTCAACGACAACGAGATGTCGATCTCGCCCAACGTGGGAGCGATGTCCCGGTATCTCCACAAGATCCGTCTCGAGCCTTATTTCATCAATCCCAAGGAGTATCTCGAACACGTCGTCAAACAGATCCCGGGGTTCGGCTCCAAGCTGTTCAGCCTCCTTGCACGCATCGAGGGAAGTCTGAAGTATCTCCTCACTCCCGGGATGCTCTTCGAGGAGTTCGGGTTCAAGTATCTCGGGCCCATCAACGGGTACGACATCCCACTTCTGGAAAAGACCCTGTCGTCCGCCCGCGACCGGCGCGGACCGGTTCTGGTCCACGTTCTCACCGAGAAGGGGCGGGGCTACGAACCCGCGAAGGACCACCTTCCGCTTTTCCACGGGGTGGGCCCTTTCGAGATCACCACCGGGGAAGTTAAGAAGGATGCCTCGACCCCGTCCTACACGGCAATTTTCGGCCAGACCATGGTCGAGATCGGGAAGGAGGACCCCTCCGTGGTTGCCATCACGGCGGCGATGAAGGAGGGAACCGGGCTCGACGCATTCAGCCACGCATTCCCCACCCGCTTCTTCGACGTGGGAATCGCGGAACAGCACGCCGTCACTTTCGCCGCAGGGATGGCCAAGGGCGGCCTCCACCCTGTCGTCGCCATCTATTCAACCTTTCTCCAGAGGGCTTTCGACCAGATCATCCACGATGTCTGCCTGATGGGGCTCCCGGTCGTCTTCGCCCTCGACCGGTCAGGGCTCGTTGGAGAAGATGGCCCCACCCACCACGGGATGTTCGATATCTCCTTTTTACGGATGGTACCACACCTGACGGTCATGGCACCCAAGGACGAGGGTGAACTCAGGTGGATGCTCAAGTTCGCGGTCAAGCAGCGGGGGCCTGTCGCAATACGCTTTCCCCGAGGGGCAGGCTCCGGGGTTGACCTGAGCAGCATTTCCGAACCGATTTTCATGGGACGCGCGGAGATCTGCCGTGAAGGTTCGAATCTCGCGATCTGGGCGATCGGGAATTCCCTTTTCCCGGCCCTGGAAGCCGCGGAAAACCTTGCCCGGCACGGGATCCACCCGATCGTGGTGAACCCGAGGTTCATAAAGCCTCTCGACCGCGCGCTGCTGGAAACGCACCTGCGCAAGAGGATCCCCATCGTGACGGTCGAGGAGGGAAACCTCCCCGGCGGTTTCGGAAGCGCAATCCTGGAGTTGGCCACCGATCTGGGCTACAGCCCCCGGCTCCTACGCATCGGGGGGAAGGACGAGTTCGCACCCCAGGGAACCCCGCGCGAGCTCCGGGCTCTGCTGGGCCTCGACGCAACCGGGATCAGCACCAGGATCCAGGAATGGCTCCCCGCGTCATTCACCCTTCACGCCGTCCGCTAGGGGTCGAAGAACGACCCTTAGGGAACCGAGATCCTTGGCCACAGAGATCACCCAGAACAAAGAGAAAAGAACAAAACCGGCTCTGTGGACTCTGTGCGCTCTGTGGCAAATCCTTCCTGCCTGACCGCCAAACGGCCGCGGTCAGTACAAGAAGGGAATCAGCTCGACTTCAGGGGACCAGTTTCAACCCGATCATTGCGAGCGGGGGGAGGTTGATGCGGATCGAGAACGGCCGATTCTGCCAGTCCTGCTGCTCCGCCCAGACTCCGCCCCAGTTCCCGATGTTCGAACCGAAGTACATCGCCGAATCGGAGTTCAGGACTTCCTTGTAGAACCCCATCCGGGGAACCCCAACGCGGTAGTCCAACCGAGGAACCGGGGTGAAGTTCGCGATGAAGACCATCCGCTCGTTGGGATCGCTTCCTTTCCGGATCCAGCTGATGAGGCTGTCGTCGCCGTTCTCGAAATCGATCCACTCGAACCCGTCCTGCTCCAGGTCAAGCTGGTGAAGCGCGGGCTCCGACCTGTACAAGAAGTTGAGGTGTGACACGAGACGCTGGAGCCCGCTGTGGGATTCGAAACCCAGAAGATGCCAGTCGAGGCTCTGGTTGCAGTTCCATTCGTTCCACTGCCCAATGTCGGATCCCATGAAGACGAGCTTCTTCCCGGGCATACTCCACATGAACGAGTAGAGCAGCCTGAGGTTTGCGAACTTCTGCCAGAAATCCCCCGGCATCTTGTTGATCATCGAGCCCTTTCCGTGAACGATCTCGTCGTGAGACAGGACCGAGACGAAGTTCTCGTGGAAGGCATACACCAGGGGAAAGGTCAGCATGTTGTGATGATACTTGCGGTAGATCGGGTCCTTGGTGAAATAATCCAGGGTGTCGTGCATCCAGCCCATGTTCCACTTGAACCCGAAGCCCAGCCCGCCGAGGTCGCAGGGCTTGCTGACGCCGGGAAAAGCGGTGGACTCCTCGGCAAGCATAAGGATCCCCGGGAACTTCTGGTACGCGATGCTGTTGAGGTATTTCATGAACTCGATCGCCTCGAGGTTCTCGCGGCCCCCGAACCGGTTGGGAATCCATTCGCCGGGCTGCCTGGAGTAGTCCAGATACAGCATCGAAGCAACCGCATCGACCCTGAGCCCGTCGATGTGATACTTGTCTAGCCAGAAAAGGGCGTTGCTGATGAGGAAGTTCTTGACCTCGTTGCGGCCGAAATTGAAAATGAAGGTGGACCAGTCCTTGTGCTCCCCCAACCGGGGGTCGGAATGTTCGAAAAGGGCGGTTCCATCGAACCGGGCCAGGCTATGGGCATCCTTGGGGAAATGGGCGGGAACCCAGTCGAGTATCACTCCGATCCCGTTCTTGTGCAGGTGATCAACGAAATACATGAAATCCTTCGGACTCCCGAACCGGCTGGTGGGCGCGAAATACCCGGTCACCTGGTAACCCCAGGAAATGTCGAGCGGGTGTTCGGAGACCGGAAGAAGCTCCACGTGCGTATACCCGGCTTTCTTCACGTAATCCGCGATCTTGTGGGCGAGCTCCTTATAGGTCAGGAACCGGTTGCCTTCCTCCCAGACCCGCATGAATGAGCCGAGGTGGCATTCGTAGATCGAGATGGGTTCCTTTCGCCAGGACTTTGAAGGGCGCTTGGAGATCCATTCCTGGTCTCCCCAATGGTACCCGGAAATGTCGTATATCTTGCTCGCGGTCTTGGGACGGACCTCGGCGTAGAAGGCGAACGGGTCGCATTTTTCCATCATCGCGCCGCTCTTGGTCTTGATCTCGAACTTGTAGTTCTGGCCGAGCTGGAGACCGGGGACGAAGATCTCCCAGATTCCCGAGGAACCCAGGGACCTCATCACATGACGGCGGCCGTCCCATTGGTTGAAATCCCCTACCACGCTGACGCGCTTGGCATTGGGGGCCCAGACCGCGAAACCAACTCCCCCGAGGTTCATGTCGAAGTAGCGGGTTATTCCCGAATGGGCTCCCAGCTTTTCGTAGATGGAATGATGGTTTCCCTCGTTGAACAGGTACAGGTCCATTTCGCCAAGTGTGGGCATGAACGAGTAGGAGTCGAAGAATTCGGCCGTCGCGCCGTTCGGATACTCGGTTCCGATGCGGTAGGGGAAAACCTCGGTCCGGGAGGGGATTATCCCCTCGAAAAAGCCCGCGTCGTGCAGCTTTTTCATGGGAAACCGCTCCCCGTTCCGGATATCGACGACCTGGGCGCAGGTCGCATCGGGGAGGAAAGCCCTCATGACCACCACTTTCTTCCCCTTGGAATCCGCGAGGTGAGCGCCCAGAACCTGGAACGGATCGTGATGGTCGGTATTTATGATCGCATTGATGACATCGTCGGTGACGAGTTTTTCCATTGCTTTCCTCCAAGGGGGATTTTTCCGGACAATGATATCACACCGAACAGTACCCCGCCCAAAAAAGTGATACCCCAGGATCTATTGGAAGAAAACACCACAAAGACACCACGAGGCAGGTCAATCATCGTTTGGATCCGTTTTGGGGATTTTCCGGGACAACCGCAGGACCACCGTTTGAAATCGGGCTTTTGGAAAAGCCCGACTCAGAAGATTGCGCCGAGTCCCATGAAAACAGGGTGATAGTCGTAAAGATCCGTGTAGCTGCTCTTCGATTGCCAGCCGGCATCGATCCAGAAACCCCTGTGGGACTTGAACCGCCACCCAAGGGAGATCATGTCGCCGTTGTAGTCGAGAAGGTAATGGTGCCGATAACCCCTCTCCCCCGGCTTGGGCTGGGGATATTCCCCCCCCACGATGAAACAGAGGGATTTGGGTTCCTTTCTTTGCCGGTCCCATGATCCGAAATTCGCGGTTCCGAACCCGGGGTTTCCTCCGAAGTTCCAGGCAACTCCGCACCCACCCACGGAAAAGTAGAGTGAATGGTAGTTGTTCTGATTGGTGTCGAAAATCATCCCCAGGGCACATTCCGAGAACTGACCGGTCCCCATGGAGGGAAGACGCAACTTGAAATTGACCGTCGGATCAGGATCGAAATCCGAACCCGCCCTGCGCGAGTCAATCGCCTTTTGAACCCCGATTTCGAAGTCCCTGACCGGGGAAAAACCCATCGCCAGGTTCGTCAGGAACTTTTCCTTGTCCGTTTTCTGGATGTGGAACATCCGGGTGTGGGCCGCGAACTCGAACTCCCTGGCCCTGATCGTGGTGTGGGAGGGAACGGTGATGAAGCCGGAAGCCCCGGTGAACGTAAGGTCCGCCCGGGCGGGAAGGTTGGGAAGTACCAGAAGGCCCAGCATCGTCAGAAACAGGATGGGACCTCGAACCCGGGAAACTCTTCCTAGGGGGGGAAACCTGCCCGACATAACCAACCCTCGCTCCGATTTGGCCCGGCGGGAGTATCAGGGGTCCTTCCTGCCGTCCTCCCCCTTCTTTCGGACGGTTTCGCAAAACTGTTTATGGCAATCCCAAAAATTCTGGCAGTAGGTGCAACAGTTCCTCTTGTCGAAATTCCGCTCCCCGCGGTACCAGTTGATCTTGCAGGTGGGAAAATACTTGCACCGCCAGCAGCAATGCCAGTTCATCTTCAGAAAATTCTTCCGCTTGATCTCCTCGATGATGAGAGCCATCGACATGAGGCTCTTCTCGACATTGGCACTCTGCATGAGGAGGTTGAACTCCTCGATCTCCTCGTCCGTGCCGTAAAGATTGACTATGAAAATTTCTTCGGCGAAAACAGGGAGATATTCTTCAGCCATTCCTTTTTTCCACCCGCCTTTTCATCGGAAGGCCCCTGATCCAGGGGATTTCCAACGAATTATCGGAAGATCGGAAAGAAAACCTGAATTCATTCGGGTCCGGGTTACCTGTCCAGGGGGAAGGTCTTGAGGCCTCCGTTCGTCGCCACAAGGAGCGCCCTTCGGGAGGAAACCGGCTGGATACCGAGAATTCCCGAATCCACGGGGGGACCGACTTCGGTCAGGGAGGTTCCGGACAGGCGAAAGACCCGTGTCGTTCCCGCCACCCAGAGGGTTTCGTCGAACGCGATTCCCCGGGGGGGTTGCCCGATATCACCGATCTTCTGGACTGTCCGGGCCGAGTAGGAGAACACCCGCCCGTCGGAAAGGACGGAAAAGAGCCTTCCATCCGGGGAAACGGTCGAGAAGACCGCCCTCGAATCCGGCCGGCGATCGGTGAAGAATGTCACCACCCACCTGCCCAGGTCGTTCAGGGAAAGGACTCCAGGATCGGTCACGACGACCGGCTGCTGGTTGACCACCTGGATGTGGCGGGCGGTATTGAAGAAGTCCTCGGGAATACGGCTGAAGTTCTCGAGAGTCCCGCCGGTCCCGAGTTTCTTCACATGTCCACCGCGGAAAAGGAACATGGGGGAAGAGGGCATCCAGGCCATGGAGAGCAGACCGTCGATCTTGTCGGGCCCGAGAAGGACGGAGGGCTGGGGTCCATCGAGCGAAAGGATTCCCATGATCCAGGAGTAGAGGAAGGTCTTGCCCTGGAAAGTCCAGAGGGCGACTACCTGGTTGTCGGCCAGGGTCCCGGTCTCCTTGTTGCGGGTTTTCCATTGGCCGTCCTGGAAGGAAAACAACCCGCCATTGGTGGTTCCAACCCATAAGCGCCCTCCATCCCAGGCCAGACTCGAAAGGAAGGGACCGGTCAGCATGGTGGGCAGCGGAACAGTCCCAAAAACCGGGTCGGGCGGCCCCGAAACCTGCGGCGCAGGGGGAACGGGGGCCGAGAACGGGGGAACCGCAGCAGGAGAGGGTGCCTGGGGTTGTTGTGACGACGAGAAAACCTGCGGAGCAGGCAGAGGGGCGGGGGAAGGGGCGGCCGAAACTGCTGGAGCGGGTGTCTGACCGATCGGACTCCCCTGCGAGATGGGCGCTGGAGCCGGGCCGGTAAACCCCACCGGGCCGGTAAACCCCACCGGGCCGGTAAACCCCACCGGGCCGGTTAACGGAACCGGGGAAGCGTACGTTCCGACGGTCGGGATTGCCGGAGCGGCGACTTCGGAGCCGCCCTGGGACGGGGCAAGACGGAAGAGCTTCACGCTTCTGGGACCCGCGGTCGCCAGGAAGATGGGTCCGGGGGCCGCAACCGACTGGTTCTGGCCGCCCGAGATCTCGTCGAACACGCCGTTCCGGTATCGGAAAAATCCTTCCTCCGAGCAGACGAGGAGGGTTCCCTGGGAGACGACGAGGTTGGTCACCCTTTTCGGACGTCCCGGTGAGATAGGCGTCCAGACCCAATCCCGCCCGTTCTTGTAGCCCGCGATCACGCCGTCGTTGGACCCGATGAAAATCGTGGAGTTCTCGACGGCAAGAGAGGTCAGGTCTTTTCCGGAAAAAACCTGGAGCGAAACGGGCGTGAAGGTCGTCCCGTCCCCCTTGAGCAGTCCTCGCTCATGGAGCAGCCAGAGCTCTCCATCGAGCCACTCGAAGCCGCGAAGGGTGAGACCCTGGGTTCCGAGGATGACATAGGCGACGTCCCCGTTCCCCTTCAGGAGGCCGTGGCCGACCGTTCCGATGAGGTGACCGCCGTCCTTGACCGCGGCGATCCGGTTGACAAGATCGACGGGAAGCCTCGCGCCCTCGTAGAGCGGCCGGAGGAAAGACTGGTCGAGGGAATAGATCCCGCCGAAACCCGCGATCAGCAGCCGTTGCCCATCATCGTGAAGATGCCGGACGAAGAACCCGGCCGGAAGGCCTGCGACCTGGGTGGCCACCCCGGTTCCGGGATCGACCACGGTGAGACCTCCGTCGCCGCCGACATACAGGCGCCCCTGCCACCAGGCGGCGGATGTAACAACTGAGTGGCCCGTGATCGAGATCTCAGCGGCCTGTTTGATTTCACCCTGGAATGAGACCGCGGGAGCGGAGGAAACGATCGCCCCGGGCAAGCGGGGACGGATCCAGAGGATCCCTGCAACGAAGGCCAGGACGACTGTCAGGAGAAGCAACTCCGGAGCAAGGCCCCAGCTCCTCTTCCTGAGATACTCGTCCCGGCTCGAGAGGCGTGAGATCGCTTCGGAGAAGCCCATCAGCTCCTCCCGGTCCTTGGGGGAAAGCTCGGCGAGGCCCTGGGAATCCGATCGCCCGAGGCCCTTGAGGAGGCGGCTCCGCTTCCTCATCAGGTTCTTGAGTTCCACGGTAATTCGGCCTATCTCCCACCACCGGCGGAATTCATCGCCGATCCAGACCAGGCCGTCCGCGATGTGGCCGCTCATCCGGGCGATGAAGGAAGCCCTCGAGAGAGAGCCCAGATCCAGGATGGGCTCACCGCAATGCCGGCAGAACTCCGCGATGGGGAAGTTGGCTTGTTGGCATCGGGTGCAGATTTTCGGGCTCTGATCCATGGTTCCTCCTGATTCAGAGATACTCGGGAATCTTCTGGGTCGAAGAGGACCGCTTGTCCTCGACCTTCAGGATCGGCTTGGACTGCCGGACCTCCCTGTAATTGGTGATGGTCCCGAACGGGACGAGTTCCACCTCGACCCGTTTCCGGAATATATCGCCAAGACCGTCACGGATGGCGGAAACCGGTTCGTGGGTTCCGTATTCCTCGATCCTGAAGGAGATGCTGTCGTCCTCCATCACCACCCGATAGTCGCCGAAAAGCCCGTAACGGAAGATCGCCTCCTCGAAATGCCTCACTCCGAGGCGCCTTCCCTCGTGCATGACCGTTAGCTCGTATCGGCCGTGGGGCTCGACGCTTTTCCGGAAACCGAAAGGACACCTGCTGGGAAAGAGCGTCACGAAATCGTCGAGAAGATACCTGACGAGGGGGGAGCTTTTCTTCACGAGGTTGGTGTAAACGAACCGGCCTTCCCCCACGGGACCGAGGGGTTTGAGATCCTGATCGACGATCTCGGCATGGTAGGCGGGCAGGACGTGCTTTTCCCCGCAAGGACACGGCAGGGAGAAGAACCCCTCGACGCAGGCGTAGATGTCGATGTGGACGAGGTTGAACTCCTTCTGGATCGCTCTGCTTCTCGAAGCGCTGCATAGTTCGGCGGTGGAAAGCGCAACCTTCAGGAACTCCAGGACCTTGGGATACTCCTGGGGGAAATCCTCGCGCAAGATCCGGAGCCAACAGAGGATATCGATGGGGGTTCCGGTCAGGACCGAAGGACGCAACCGTGTCAGGACGCGGGCAGTTCGGGGGGGAGTCGCGATCGTCGAACGGGAACCGATGTTGGCGATCACTCCACCGTGGCTCATCAGGAAATCCCCGAAGCTCATCCCGGCGATGGTGAAGCCGAAGGTCAGGCCGTTGACGACGGCGCGGTTTTCGGCAAGGACCTCTTCGAGGGCTCCGACGTAGGGAGTGATGCGGGAAAAGACCCGGGCTCCCCGGAACTCGGATTCGGTCAGGAAGGACG
Organism: uncultured bacterium; assembly: GCA_964428355.1. GTDB lineage: Bacteria > Muiribacteriota > Ozemobacteria > Ozemobacterales > Ozemobacteraceae > CAYRYU01. Next base: position 13,461 of record CAYRYU010000060.1, on the reverse strand, counting down.
GGGTGGGATATCCTGTCGAACCTGTAGTTTCACCGTAGTATGCCACTTTTCCCGCGTACTCCTGGGATAGGACATCATACGGGTCGGCGGTTCCGAGGTCTTTTTTCCGCGTAAGGGGCAGGGAACCGAATTCCTCGGGGGGGCGGCCGAAAAGGCGGCGGTAGAAGGCGGTGTTGTCGAATGCGTATCTGGCCATGTCGAGGGGATTCTTCGCGATGAGGGACATGGCAAGGATATAAAAATCTCGCCGGATGCGGTTGAAGAAACTCCCGTAATCGAAGGTGACCTTTTCGGACATCGGTTCCGGACCCTCCACTGTCGTTCGATCGGGCAGACCCCAGCGAAACTCCCTCGCTCCCGAGGAACAGGCCGGGACGCAGCGCCCACAGGTCATGCAGGAGGTGCGGTCGAGGAATCCCGAAAAATGCTTCGAGACCCCCATGGGACAAACGCTCTCACAACGGCCGCAGCCCGTGCAGTTCCCATCTCGGTGCCTGATTCCGACCAGGCTGTAGCCGTTGAATAATCCCCAGAAGCCGCCAAGCGGACAAAGGACCCTGCAGAATACCCGTCCCGAGATGAAAAGCATAGCAACGAGCAGGAGCAAAGTCAAGGCGACCTGTATCCAGAGAACCGGCACCCCGCCTGTCGCTTCGGGGAGAGTCCCCCCCGCGGGCGGGAAGGAGGGCGCGCCCACGGTGAACCAGTATGGAAGCAGCCCGTAGATCTTCCCCGATCCGCAGAAGGTGCTGCAAAAGAAGTTCCGATCGCCCATTCCCGAGGCGGCATAGAGCAGCGGCCCGGCCACGACGGCCGCGAGAACGTAGAACCTGATATAGCCGAGGCTCCGCGGAATGGGGGTCTCACGGAAGCGGATTCGGCTCATGAGGTCGCTGATGAATCCGAACGGGCACAACCACCCGCAGATGCTCTTGCCGAGAACTACTCCGAAAAGCATCATCGACCCGAGAAGGTGCAGGGGAAGAACCGACTTCGAGAGAAGGTTCTGGAACATCCCGATCGGGCACGCTCCGGATGCCATCTCGCAGGCCTGGCAGTTGAGGAAGGGGAAGATCCCGAAACAGGAACGGCGGACGGGCGAGATCTGGGAGGCCCGAATCACTCCAAGGCGGGCTATCACGAACGCGGCCCATTGGGACCAGACCCTGGAGATCCCGATCCCGACCTCCTCTCTATTCTTGTACAATCCCCAGAAAAGCATCAATGGAAAGATGACAAGGATCACCCCGATGAACGGGTGCCAGTGAATCTGGTCGAACCGGTATTCCTTTCCGCTCGCGTGGTCGGGAATGCCCGGGAGAAGCCGGTTGACGAATGATGTGACCATGGGAATGTCGAAATTTCCATAGGTCATCTGGGGGGCGACCAGGTCCTGCTGGGAGAAAAGGCTGCCAAGCACCAGAAGCAGGAAGGCCACCCCGAGAATGGAAAAGAAACGCCGGGAAGGGGCCCGATTCACTCTTCCCTCCCCGACATCGGCACCAGGTTGCCGGCCCGGCAGACCGCAAGAGAGACATGCCGGGTATCGTTTCCGGAGGAGTCCAGGCCAATCGGACCGGTGACTCCCGGGAAAACCCCGACCTCGCCGATCGCCCTGCGCAGGTCCTCGGGATCGGTCCCGCCCCGTTGGGCGGCACTGGCCACAAGCCGGACGGTATCGTAGGCGTGGGCAGCGAAAGAGTCCGGAGGGGTTCCGAAACGGCGGGAAAACCGATCACGGAAAACAGCGTTTCCGGGCTCGTCCCCCCCGGCGGGATAGGGGTTGGTCACGACCACGCCTTCTACTTGCGGGTTGTTGCCGAAAAAGGCCGGGGTCGCGAGGCCGTCGCCGCCCGCGATTCTTCCCCGATACCCTGAAGCCCGCAGGAGGCGCACCGCTTCGAGACCCTCAGGGGCAAGCATCCAGAGAATGACTGCAGCCGGGTTCTCCCCGACCGCACGGAAAACCGTCGCCCGGTTCGAATCGCCGTTTCCGGAAAAGAAATGCGGACCGGAAACGGGGATTCCTCTTTCCCTGGCGAGGCGCGCGAAAACCCCGGCCCCCATCCGGCCGTATCTCGAGTTTCCCGCCAGCAGGACGACACCCTGGGAAGCGGTGGAAACGGGAAGCCATCCGACGAGGGCCCGTGCCTGCAGAGAGTCATCCGCGAGGGTCCTGAACGTCCAGGGGCTTCCGGCACGCGTGATCGAGGGGTCCGTGGCGACGCAGGTCAGGTGGGGGATGTGGATCTTGACCGCCACCATCGCCAGGACGTGGGTACAACCCGAATCGGTACTTCCGATGAGGACCCGGACCTTGTCACGATAGACGAGGTCCCGGGCAATGACACCGACCGCACCCATATCCCCACCGTCGTCGGCGGAGACGATCCGGACGGTGGCGGGGTCCCCCTCACCTGCGGCTTCCGCAGGTGGACTTTTCGGGAACCCCTCCCGAGGGAGTCGGAAACCTCCGCCCGCATTGATCTCCTCAGCCGCCAACAGTGCGCCCTGAAGGTGGGAGAGACCATAGACCGCTTTGGGACCGGTCAGCGCCCCGATGACCCCGATCTGGAGGCTCGGGGAATCGCCCGCTCCGAGCGGGAAAAACCCCATCACCAGGAAGAGCGGAACTAGGCCGATGATTCCCCCCATCCGGTTCCCTGGCGGGCCTTTTCGCGGAATCGGCCGGCGGGTCATCGCGATCCGGAGGCCGCCTGGACGGTGCGCTCCCCCGTGGGAATGTCGATCCCCCGGTTCCAGACCGGTTCGATCGAGATCCTTCCCAATGATTTTCCGAGGAAGGCCGATCCCACCGCGGCGAAGGTCTCCGGACTGTCGGAAACGAAAAACTCGTCGGTTCCCCGGGCTGCAGCCGGATTCTTGATCCTGTGAGCATCGAGGAGCTCCTCCACCTCTCGGGCAGTCTCCTCGGCGGAGTCGATAAGGCGGACACCATCGCCCAGAAACTGCGCGATCGAGGGTTTGAGGAGGGGATAATGCGTGCAGGCAAGAATCAGCGTCTCGATCTTCGTGTGGCGGAACTCGGACAGATACATTTCAAGGGTGAGCCGCGTGATCGGTGAGTCCAGAAGGTTCTCCTCGACGATCGGAACCAGGAGCGGGCAGGCCCGGGGAAAAACCTGAACGGTCCCGCGCAGCTGTTTCAATCTCGACTGGTAGGCCTCGGACCGGATGGTGGCTGTCGTTCCGATCACGCCGATGCGCTCAACTCCGTTTTCCCTGAGCGCCCCACGGACACCGGGATCGATGACGCCGACGATCGGAAGGCGGGTCTGCCGCCGGATGAAATCCAGGGCAAGGGCCGAAGCCGTATTGCATGCGACGACAATCATCTTGACCTGCATCGTCTCGAGGAACCGCGTGATCTCGAGGGCGTAGCGCCGGATCACCTGGACCGACTTGTTCCCGTAGGGGACCCTGGCCGTATCTCCGAAATAGACGATGCTCTCGCCCGGAAGCCTGGAACGGAGTTCCTTGACGACGGTGAGGCCACCGACTCCGGAGTCGAAAACCCCGATTGGCTGGAAATTCATCTTTTCAGTTTCCGGAAGCGCTGCCTGGCGCCCCTCCCGGGAATGCTTCCGAGGCGGTTTCAACCACACCTTTCGGGGGAACGTCGGAGGTCCTGATCCGACCTGCGACGATTTCCCTCTTGATCTCGGCGATTCGTGCTATGAGGGTATCTCCAACTACCTGGTGGCTGAACTGGAAATCGGTCAGATCGATCACACCATCGGACATGCCGTAGCTGGTGTTGACCCCGGCGGGGCCCTTTCCGTTGTATAGGGCTTTGACCACGTCCTCGACGGCGAGGTCGACGCGTTTGAGCATGCTGGTGAGAACCAGGCCCGGAGCAAGGGAATCCTGGTTCATGTCGACCCCGATCACGAATTTCTTCGCCTGGACCGCGGCGGAGATGACCCCGAGCCCTGAAGCCCCGGCGGCATGATAGATCACGTCGCAACCCTGGGTGTAGAGGTCCCGGGCGATTTCATGGGCTTGGTCCGGCCGGTTGAACCCGGAAAAATCCTCCCCGATGAACCGCTCCACCACGATGGTTTTCGGGTCCGCAAGGTTCGCCCCGTTCCTGAAGCCGTTGAGGAAACGCTCGATCACATCGATCTTCACGCCGCCAATGAAACCGATCTTGCCGGTTTTCGAGACCTTGGCCGCGAGGAAACCGCAAAGGAAGCTCCCTTCGTCCTCACGGAAGGCGACCCCCTGGATGTTGTTCTCCTTCAGCGAGGAGTCGATCACGAAAAAATTTAGATCGGGCCGCTCCTTGGCGATCTTCCGGATGGCGTCCAGAAAGGCGACGCCAACGGCGATGATCCCGTCGAACCGCTGGGCAGTGAAGAACCTGAGCGAGGCTTCAGGGTCTTTCATCGTGGCGGGTTCGATGATCACGGTCTCGATCCCGTATTTCTGCTCCGCGTTCTTCATCCCAAGGAACGCAAGATCGTTGAACCCCTGGTCGTTCAACCCGCGGGGCGTGATCATGAGTCCGATTCGAAGCTTCTTTCCCTCCGAAGAACCGCCTCCGCCCCCTCCGCAACCGCTCCAGAGGATGGCCAGCCCGAGAACGAGGAGGGCCGTTCCGGCGATCAGAAGTCCGTTTCGGGGTCGGTCCCGGCTGGGACTGCGCTCAGACGGCATGGATCTTCCTCCTTTTCGTATTCCTCGACCAGCTCCGGGCCCACCCTGGACAGGTGAGCCTGCCTGGCGATCGCCTGAGGGCTGTCGAACCTCAGGTCGACCCGTTCCCGTTCCCCGGCGAGTTTTCCCCGGAGCGAGGAAAAAGCCTTCTTCAAAGCTCTCTCCCCGGCGAAGGGCGCGTCCCCCCAAGGGGTCCCGCGCTTCGGAACGAAACCGGAAACGTTGACCGTCAACCTCCGGCTGACCGTCATTTTTCGGCCGTCACCCGGGAAAAGCCCCGCAATGCGGCGGATGAGCTCCGCTGTCGCATCCAGGTCGGCATCCGCCTCTCCCGGAAGCCCGGTCATGAAGTACAATTTCAGCTGCTCGAATCCGAGCCTCCGAACCGTTTCGATCATAGCAAAAAGGGCTTCCTCCTGCAACGGTTTCCCCATTCCATCACGGAGATGACCGCTCCCCGTCTCCGGGGCGATCGTCAGGCCCCTGACACCACACTCGAAGAGAAGGGAAAGAATCCTTTCGGAAAGCTTCTCCCATTTCACCGAGGAGTTCCGGACCCGGATCTTCCTTTCCGCTGCGGTTTCCAGGATCTCCCCGATCCCGGGGTGATCGAAGAGCGACGGGGCGACGAGGCCGATTTCCTTCACATCCGGATGTCCGCTCAACCACCGCGTGAATCCCTCTGCGGGAAAGGCACGGGGAGGGAAGTAGATCTTCCTGGCCAGGCAGAAGGCGCAGGATCGGGGGCATCCACGCATGATCTCCAGCAAGGTGGCCCCACCGAAGATTCCGTGGGGAGTCGTGATGTGCGACCATGCCGGGGATTCAGCCACCGGATGGGGAGAGGGCGCAGGATTTGCCTCCGCGCGAAGGGCTGGAACCCAGACTCCGGGCAGGCCGGCCACGTCCGCCAAACCGCGCGTTCCATTCACGAACCGTTCCAGGATGGTTGGGACGGTGGTTTCCCCCTCACCCGGAACGACGATATCGAAGATCCTCGAGATGGCAGGGGGATTCGCCGCCACCCCGGCTCCGCCGGAAACGAGGACCGGATACCGGCCCTTTCTTCTCTTCCCGCTATCCAGCGGTATTCCAAGGGTTCTCAGGATCGGGGGAATGCGGTCGAAATCCCCCTCGAAAGAAAGGGAGAACGCCAAGACATCGAAGTCGCCAAGGGGCCGACGGGTTTCGAAGGAATACCAGGGCGGTGGAAAGGGCCTTCCCTCGACCAGGGGGAAAAAGAACCGCTCCACCCCGATCCCGGGAGTGGTTCCGGCCAGCCGATGAACGGTCAGAAAGCCGAGGTTGCTCATCCCGAGCGCGTAACCCCTCGGAAAGACGACGGCGACGTTCACCCGTCCCGCAACGGGTAACCTCAACCCCGACCGCTCGTCAGCCTTCAGGCGGTCGACGGCCGCTTCGAATGAATGTCTGTGTCTCAGTCCCATACTTTCCGATTCAGGATGATAACAGATATGGGCCGGTCAGTCCCGGAGAATGAAGAGGCGGTCATTATCCGGCCACTTCCACATCACTTTTATTTTTCCCCATCGCCGGAAACAAAAAACCACGAGAACCGGAATTTCCGGCCTCGTGGTTTTGTGGCCTTGCGAAAAGTGGCTTTGAAAGATTAACGGCGTTTGCGCAGGAAGGCGGGAATTTCGCGATCGTCGAGAGAGGAGCCGGCGTTCACGGTTGCAACCGGGGGAAGCTCGACGGCCCTGCTCACGGTGCGGAGGTCCTCGATGATGCGCTTCTTCGGGTCGACGGCGTTGCGGGCTTCCTCGCCGAATCCGGTGGCGATGACCGTGATCTTGAGGGAATCCTTCATTTCCTCGGAGATAACGGCACCGATGATGATGTTGGCATCATCGTCCACGGTTTCCTGGATGATCGAGCAGGCCTTGTTGACCTCGTGGATTCCAAGATCGGGACCGCCTGTGATGTTCAGAAGGACTCCCTTCGCTCCGGAGATGGAGGATTCGAGCAGCGGGCTGCTGATTGCCATCTGAGCGGCGGTCACGGCGCGGTTCTCTCCCGAGGCGATCCCCATACCCATGAGGGCGGAACCGGCAGAGGTCATGATCGTCTTGACATCGGCGAAATCGGTGTTGATCAGGCCGGGAACCACGATGATGTCGGAGATGCCCTGGACGCCCTGACGGAGGATGTCATCCGCGTAGGAGAAGGCCTCGATCATGGTGATGTTGTCCTTCGAAACATCGAGGAGCTTGTCGTTCGGGATGACGATGATCGCATCGACACGTTCTTTGAGGTTCTTGATCCCGAGATCCGCGGCGGCGTTCCGCCGTTTCCCCTCGAAACGGAAAGGCTTGGTCACGACCGCGACCGTCAGGGCGCCGACTTCACGGGCCACCTCGGCCACGATCGGAGCCGCACCGGTCCCGGTTCCACCGCCCATTCCGGCGGTGATGAAAACCATGTCTGCCCCATCGAGTGCCTCGGCAATCCGCTCACGGTCTTCTTCGGCGGCTTTCTTGCCGATCTCGTAGTTCGCACCCGCTCCAAGACCCTTGGTGAGCTTGTCGCCAAGCTGGATCTTGACCTTCGCCTGGGAAAGCGTCAACGCCTGGGCGTCGGTATTGGCCGAAATGAACTCCACTCCTGAAAGGTTGGCCGCGATCATGCGGTTGACGGCATTTGTTCCGCCGCCTCCGACTCCGATTACCTTGATCTCCGCATTTTCCGCTGAAGCCTGGTTGAAATCGAACACCTGGTGCCTCCTTTTCGCTGTGCCCTTTGGCAATTCTCTAATCAGAAAAAAAACGTTTGAAAACTGTGCGTATCCGGTCCATGGCCCCGGAAATCAATCCTGCCTCCGAAGGGGGGGCACGGAAATTCTGGGATCCATACCGGATCAATCCAACCGCCGTCGCGAAGACGGGGCTTTGAACACGTTCTTTGAGTCCTTGGAGGTTGATGGGATACCCTCGCCGCACCGGCAGACCGAGGATCTCCTCGGCAAGCTCGGGGCATCCGGCCATGAGCGAGGTTCCCCCGGTCAGGACCACGCCCGCCGGAATCATGTCGGTCGAGACGTGATTGTTGATCTGGACCTTGATATCGTTGAGGATTTCCTCCATCCGCGGCTCGATGATCTCGGCGAGAAATTTCTGGGTGTAGGGTTTGGTGCGATCCCCCCCGGCGATGGGGACCTCGATCCCGGAATGGTCATCCACGAGGTCCGACCGTGCAACCCCGAACTTTATCTTGAGGTTCTCCGCTGATGCCGTCGAGGTTTTCAGCCCGACCGCAATGTCATTGGTGACGTATTGCCCTCCGATGGGGGCACTGTAAGAATGGATCACGTGCCCGTTCTGGAAAATGATCAGATCCGTCGTTCCGCCACCGATGTCGACGACCACCACTCCAAGTTTCTTCTCGTCTTCGGTCAGGACGGCCATGCTCGAGGCATAGGGTTGCAGGACAACGTCCTCAACCTTCAGCTTGGCGGTCTGGCAGCACTTGATGATGTTCTGGATAGCGGTCACCGCTCCGGTTACGATGTGCACCTGCGCTTCAAGACGGCTTCCAACCATCCCGATGGGGTTGTTGATCTCCTTCTGTTCGTCCACAACGAACTCGCGCGGAAGGATATGGATGATTTCCTGATGGTGGGGAATCGAGATCGCGGTCTTGGCGTTCTCCACAGCCCGGTCGATGTCCTCGGCGGAGATTTCCCGGTCGGAACCCTTGATCGCAACGATACCCTGGCTGTTCAACGAACCGATATGGGCCCCTGCGATCCCCACGAAAACCCTCTCGATCACAACATCCGCCACTTTCTCGGCTTCCTCGACGGCGTCTATGATCGCCTGGGTGGTCTTTTCGATATCGACGATGGTGCCCTTCTTTACCCCATCGCCCGATGTGGCGTGCCCCATGCCGATGACGTTGATCTGCTGGTTGTCATGAAAATCCCCGATTACCGCACACACTTTTGTGGTGCCAATATCCAGGCCCACGATCAGATCATCCACAAGCAAAAAACCATTCCTGCCTTTCTAATTTTTGGCTTTTCGGGGTTTGATAACGATCTCGTTGGGAGCCCTCATATCGAGGTAATCTGGTTCTACATTATTCTTCCGAAGGTTGTCAAGGAGTGCACACAAAAAAGTATATCTTTCCCGAAAATCCTCGAGGCTTTTCGGAAAGACCTTTTGCCCGGTTGCAAGGAAAAGGTGGGGATTTTGCACGCTGGAGAAATCCAGTTCGGAGACTTCCTCGAGAATCTGCGCCCCCAGTGTCTTCACCCACGTCCGGGCTTCCAGGAAGCCGTCGTCATCAGCTATCCTATCACCCGGCTGGGCCTTTTCGAGGTTCAACCCGGTGATTACGGGAAGGTCCAGGCGCTCGAAATCGCCCGCAGCAAGCACCATCCCGTCCTCCGATACCTCCAGGAACTGGGATTCGGTTTTCACGTAGAGCAGGGGTGTCCTTTGCTGGACAGCAATACGAAGGGTATACAAGCCGTCGAGTTTCACGGAGACATCACTTACCAGCGGATGTGACAGAAGCCTCTTGCGTATGGCATCCTTGTCCAGGGACAGGATGTTCAATCCGGGAGCCACTCCCGCGAGCTTGAGAACGTCTTCACGGGGAAGCGTTTCCAGGCCGGAAACCTCTATCTGCTTGATTTCGAAGTATGACGTCCCGAAGAAAAGGTGCCTGAGCTGGACTATCGCAAGATATGACAGGGAGGTAAGGAGCGCCACGAAAAGAAGTGTTCGCAGAGGCTTGCCAAGACGCTGCAAAGATTGGAACCGCGCACGAAACCCTCTGGTCCGGATCTTGTCGAGGGTTTCCGGGGAAAGCACCTTCTCCGGCAAGAACACAAGGGCACGTCGCTTTCCAACCGAAGTCTCGGGAACGGACAAAATGCACCTCACCGGTGGATTTGTCCAATAATAACATCAGTTTTTTTCGTGCACAAGCCCTGGGGCACCAAAATTTTCACCGCGAAATCCGGCCCAGTGCACCAACCAGTGAAGAATCCGATCAGGTCAGCAAGGAGCGGAGGCACGAATAGATCCGTTCCTCGACGTCGGGAGGACGGCTCGACCGCATTCCCTTTCCGAGTGTTGCCAGGACTTCCGGATTCATGGCCTTCCCGATCGCCTCCGCCAGGGTTTTCCCGCTGAGATCCCGATCGAGGATCATCCGGGCGGCCCCGACGGATTCGAGCGCGCGGGCATTCTTTTCCTGGTGGTTGTCGGTCGCGAAGGGGAAGGGTATGAGAATCGCCGGTTTCCCACAGACCGCGATCTCGGAAAGGATCGTTGCCCCAGCTCGCGAAACCAGGAGGTCGGCGGTGTCGAAGGCTTCCTTCATTTCGTGGAGATATGGCAGGATCAGATGATTGGGGTTCTGGGAGGATTCCCCCTTCACCCTTTCGAAATCACGCTCTCCGGTCAGGTGGAGCAGCCTGACCTGGGGATTCCGGGGAAGCCAATCCCGTGCGAGTTCCGAGCAGGCCTTGTTCAGGCTCCGGGCACCACCCGAGCCTCCGGTGCAGAGAACCCAGAATTCCCCCGGTTTCCTGGGAAACATGGGTGGCATTTTCGGGGGCTGGAAAAAGGCACGCCTCACCGGATTCCCGGTCTGGAAAACGCGCCCCGGTTCCGGAGGATAGGCTCCCTCGTAGGTCAACATTATCGCGGATGCGGCTTTGGCGAACAGCCGGTTGGTCAATCCCATGAAGGCGTTCTGTTCGTGGATCACGAACCTTCTTCCGAGAAGGCGGGCGGCAAACAGGATCGGAAAAGAGACAAAACCTCCCGTCGTAACGATCAGATCGGGAGAGAAGCTCCTTACATGGCCGATCGCATCCCAGATCCCCTGGATGTTCCGGAAGGGGAAGGTCAGCCATTTCCTGGAAACTTCGCGGGGCATCCCCTGGGCACGAACGGGAAGGAATTTGAGACCCCCGACCTGGGACACGATCCTGGCTTCCATTCCGTCCGGCTGGCCTGAATAGGCGGTTTCGATTTCGTCTCCAAGGCGGTCGAGGAGAAGCTCGCGCATGGACAGCGCCGGATAGATGTGGCCGCCCGTTCCCCCACCGCTGAATAGAACCTTTTTCATGCCTTCCGCTTGAGCGAAAGCTCCTTGGATGGATCCCGATATCGGGTGGAAAATGGCTGCCGGCGGGTATCCACAAGGGCATTCTGGCCGGAACCGAACCTCGAGATGTTGAGGAGAATCCCGACCGCGGCGGCGAGGAAGACCAGGCTCGAACCTCCGTAGCTGATGAAGGGGAGCGTGATTCCCGTCGTTGGAAGAAGGCTCAGAACCACTCCGAGGTTGATGAGGACCTGGCAGGAAATCAGGCCGGTTATGCCGGCCGCCAGCAGGAAACCGAACAGGTCAGGGGCGCGCGTCGCGATGTAGAATCCTCGCCAGATGAGGAAAAGGAAAAGCAGGATTACCAGCGTCCCTCCGGCGAGTCCGAGCTCTTCGCAGATGATGGCGAAGATGAAATCGGTGTGACGTTCGGGCAGGATGAAGAATTTCTGGCGGCTTTCCCCCAATCCCAGTCCCCAAAGCCCTCCCGATCCGATGGCGACGAGCGACTGGATGATGTGGTAGCCCGATGTCCTGGAGGCATCCCAGGGATCGAGGAAGGCCATCAAACGTCTCATCCGGTAGCCTTCCTGGAAGATCAGCGAAACCACCAGGACAAGCCCGCCCGCACCCATCCCGACCAGGTGGTTGAGAGAGCCGTTCCCGAGGAACAGCATCAGGAAATAGGTCGCTGCAAGCAACCCCGCAGTCGAGAGGTTGGGTTCCTTGAGGACCAGCACGAACATGAAGGTCATGACCAGGAGATCCGGAACCACTCCCTTTAGAAACTCCTGGATCCTGTCCTGCTTCGCCGTTATCGAAGCGGCCAGGAAAACGACGAAACAGATCTTGGCGAACTCCGACGGCTGGAATCCGACCCCGGCGAACTTGATCCAGCGCTTTGATCCCCCGATCTCACGGGCCACCCCGGGAATCAGGACGATGATCAGACCAAGGATGGCAACGATCAGGAGAGGAACCGCGAGATCCTGGAGCCTCTTGTACGGAATATGGGAAAAGGCATACATGGCCAGAAGTCCGAACACCACCCACATCAGCTGGCGCTTGAAGTAGAACGAACTGTCGTCGAGCTGGGCCATCGAGGTGATGGAGCTGGCGGAATAGACCATCACGAGGCCGACCCCCATCAGGGCGACCACGATGAAGAAAAGGGAATGGTCGAACGGTCGCTGTTTGTCGGTCATCTTCGGATCATCCCAAGGTCATCTCAGGGTCATCTCTGGCCATCTCTGGATCATTTCCCCGGGATCTTCGAGACAAGATCCTTGAAGACCTTTCCCCGGACCTCGAAGTTGGGAAACAGGTCGTAGCTGCTGCACGCGGGAGAGAGGAGGACCGTATCCCCGGAAACCGCCCATGATGAAGCCTGGGAAACCGCATCCTCGAACCCCGGGGCTATCCGGAGGGGAACGACACCCTCGAGCGCGGCACGGAATCTTTCCCGGGCTTCGCCATAAAGGACGACGCCTTTCGCCCGCGCCCGAAGTGTCTGGACCCATTCTCCGAGGTCGGTTCCCTTGTCGCGCCCCCCGGCGATGAGAATCAGGGGGGGCTCGATCGCTTTCAGTGCGATGATCGAGGCGGCACAGTTGGTGCCTTTGGAGTCGTTGATATAGGTCACCCCATTGGCCTCGCGCACCCACTCGAGGCGATGCTCCACCCCGGGGAACTCGTCCACCACGGAAGCCAGGGTCTCAGGGCGACAACCGGCCAGGATGGCTCCGAGGGCGGCCGCCATGATGTTTTCGCGATTGTGTCTTCCCTTGATCCTGACCGACTTTTCCTCGAAGAGAGGGTGTTCCTTTCCCTCGGAATCGATGTGGATGAACTTTCCGTCGCGAACCGTCACCCCGGGTCGGCGGGAACCGAGGTTCCACCCGAACCAACCCAGGCTGCACGGGACGCGGCCCGCGAGCTCATCCATGAGCGCCTGATCGGCGTTGAGGATGAGCCGGTGGTTCCTGGTCATGTTCAGGGCGAGCCGTTCCTTGGCTTTCCGATAGGCTTCGAAGGAAGGATACCGGTCGAGGTGGTTCTCGAAAAAATTCGTGATGATCCCCAGGTCGGGAGTGAAGGTCGAGATGGTTTCGAGCTGGAAGCTGCTGACCTCCAGGACCTGGATGTCAGCTTCCCGGGTTTCCGAGGCGAACTCCATCATGGGAATCCCGATGTTTCCCCCCAGGAACACTCTTGGAAACGAGGCCTTGCAGAAACATGCCAGAAGGGTCGTGGTGGTCGTTTTCCCGTTGCTTCCGGTGACCACGAGGCGCTTTCCCCGGGAAAGCCGGTATGCGATCTCGATTTCGGAAAGTATCGGGATCCGCTTTTCCGCGGCTTTGCGGAGAATGGGGATGGTCAGCGGAACCCCGGGACTCAAAACGATGAAGTCGGCTCCGAGAACTTTTTCCGTGTGCCCCCCCGTTTCGATTTCCACTTCAGGCGGGAGTGCCGCCTCGCGAAGTATCGGATCCAGTCTCTCACGGCTCTGGATGTCGGAGAGGAGAACCCGTGCGCCGAGCAGCGCCAGGGATTTCGCTGCCGCGAGCCCGCTCTTGGCGGCCCCTACGATGCTGACCGAACGGCCCTTCACGTCCATCTTTCAAACTCACCTTTCAACCTTGATGGTGCACAATATACCACACCGACGTCCCCCCCACAAACCCCGGGGTATCCCAT
>CAYRYU010000059.1:25097-42817 GCA_964428355.1 uncultured bacterium | reverse complement strand
CCCCCCCCCCCCCCCCCCCCCCGCCCCCCCCCCCCCCCCCCCCCCCCCCCCCCCGCCCCCCCGCCCGGCGCCGGGGCTTCCGGCGCGTGTTTTGATGCCGGTCTCAAGTTGAAGGTTGGTGGAGGTGTCGGGGGAACTGAAGGGGGCGGTGATGGTGGGGGAGGGGAATGAGCTGGAGGAGAGGGGGGAGGAGTCGGGGGCTCCCCTGGGAAAGCGGTTGTGCGGAACAGGGATAGTGCGGCTTCCTTGAGTCTCGAAAACGAAAATCCGCCGGATGATTCCGGGGGTTGTGCCGCCTTCGGTGAGGGGGCAGCGGAAACGGAATCGGGCTGGGCGGGAGGATGGGAGGGAACAGGGGGATGTGCCGCCTCAGGTTGGTGATGGGGGAGATGCACAGCATGGGCAGGAGATTGCTGGGCGGAATACTGCGGAGGGAAAACCGGGGGAACCGGATGCGGTGTCGATGCCGGAAACGACGGTTGGGTCTGGGCGGGTGGCGGAGGAGGCGGAGGGGAAGGTGGAGGCGCGGAAACCGCCAGCCGAGGCGTCAGGATGACGGGAGGGGTTTTGGGAATCAACCTTGGATCAGGTTTGAAGCCCAACTTTTCGAGGCGGTCAAGGCTCCGGCGGGCAAGCATCCGGACCCGTGGATCATGGTCCGCGAGCGCCTTTGCCAGGGTTTCTGCGGCAGGAAGAGATTCCATTTTTCCCAGAAGGTAGCATGCCTCCTGGCGGACGTTGGAATCCGGGTCGTAAAGACGTTTTTCCAGTTCCTCGACGTCGAAATCCAAGTTTCCCTCCACTTGCGGGGGTAGTCAGATCCGGGGCCTCCATGACGGACTGATGGCACAGGAAACCCCGCGGAGAAAGGATATCACGAATGGGGCGAAAATTCGAGGGAAAGCACCCCAATGCCCGAACAAGCCCGCGATGGAGTTTGGAATACCGCGAAGATTGGGATATAATGACGAATATCTCCAATGGAGGAAAAACAGAAATGCGCAGAAGCCTTTCCCATCGCGGGGGAATTCTTCCCATTGTAGGGGTTTTGGTGATAATTGTCCTTGCCGCGCTTTTCTTCGTTCTCGGCACTCCCGAGGAGGGCGTTTGGCGCGTCGAAGTGATCGCACCAAAGTGCATCCTTGAAGTAGCCCGTGTGGGTGGAACCGAATGGAAAACAGTGAATGTCGGTGCCTGGGTTCCCCCCCTCAGCCAGGTTCGCCTCACCGCTTCGGACGAAAGTCTCATGGAAGCGAAAGCCCTGTTGAGATTCACCGACGACTCGGAGATTCTCGTCACCCCCGGAACGGAAGTGACCCTGACAGAGGTCACCAGATTCGGGAAGGTTTTGAAGAACATCGAAATGCAGGTTCTGAAGGGGTTTTGCGGTTTCAAGGTCAGCAAGAACCCGGAGCGGCCCGTCAAGGTCAAGACGGCCCATTCGATCACCTCGGTCCTCGGAACCACCTTTTACCTGAAAGTCGTTCCCGAAAAGACGACCCTCCGTGTTGACGAGGGAAAGGTCCAGTTCCAAAAAACTTCCGGGGGTGCCTCGCCGATCATAGTCGAAGCTCCCCAGACCGTGGATTCGGACAGCGGAGCTCCAGCCAGCTTCTCGAAGTTCTTCCAGAGGGACGAATTCTGGAACATGCCCTACGGGGAAATGAAGAAGATCATCAATCAGCTCTGAAGACCAGTGAATCTCCTTCTCAGGTTCAGGAAAGCTCCCTGGGTTCTGGGGGCTCTGATCGGGGCGTTCGGCTACCTCGTGATCTGGGCGGTGCCCGATTTCCTGGGGGGCTGGGAAAACGCTCCGTGGCGGGTCATTGACAGGGCCGTCAGCGATTTTACCGTCCGGAACCGGGTCAACAGCAAGCCTCCTTCCGAGGTCGCGCTCGTTCTGATCGACGATGACTCTGTCGAGAAGCTAGGTTGGCCCTTCAAAAGGGGAATCTACGCGGACCTCCTCGACCGCCTTTTCGAGGCGGGTGCGAGCCATGTCATTTTCGACGTGGTCTTTTCCACGCCAAGCGGTCATGGAGAGGAAGAGGATCGTAAGTTTGCCGATGCGATCAGGAGACACGGACACGTCACCCTGGCGGGATTCCTCCCCGACGGCCCCGATGGGGAGCGGGATCTGCTGCTTCCGATTCCCACGCTGGCCGAGGTGGCTTCATTCGGGGTGGCACTGAATCCCCGCGATGCCGACCAGGTTCTCCGGCAGGCAAGATTCGCGGTAACCCATCGTGGAAAGACCTACGACACCCTCGATTCCAGGTTGGTCGAAGCGCTGCTTTCGGTCCATGGGCAGTCCGGAAACATCCGACGCATGGAAAACAGATGGGAAATCAACTCGGACCTCGGCTTCACCCGCACCGTCGAAGACCCGGACATTCCGCGGATCATCCTTTTCAGCGGCCCCCCACGATGGTTTCCCTCCCAGTCGATTTCCCGGGTGCTTTCCGCGACCGCTCCATCGCAACTTTCCGAGTTTGCGGGGAAGGTGGTCCTGGTCGGAGCTTCCGCCAATATCCTCCAGGACAATCATTCCGTTCCCTTCTGGTCGGGTGGGATAAGGGATCTCATGCCCGGAGTCGAGATCCATGCCAATGCCGGGATCGCTTTCATCAACGGGAGGTGTCTGAAACAGCTTCCCGGTTGGTTTTTTCCTTTCTTCTTTCTTGTTTCGATGGTTGTCGGGATCGTCGCCCTTTGGATCCGTCCAACCCAGTCCGTCGTTTTCTGCTTTTCCTTCGCAGCTTCCTTTTTTCTCTGGGCTATGGGGCTCGTCGTTTTGGAGCGGAACACCTTCATCCCTGCCGGATCCCTCGCCGCCACGAGCCTTGTGATCCTTTTCGTCGCAATCCTGATCCGTCGCTCGCTCCTGGAGAAGATGTTCAAATACTACGTTCCCGCCCACGTTGTGGAGCGTCTGGAAACCGACACCTCGTTCTTCGGGGCAAAGGTCGCGAACCGGCATTGCACGGTCCTTTTTCTCGATATCAGGGGATTCACCCCCCTGACCGGAAGCCTTCCTCTCGAGCGGCTGGTCGAAGTCCTCAACACGTTTCTGGGGGCTTGCGGAAGGGTAATCCAGGAACACCAGGGCTACGTCGACAAGTACATCGGCGACGCAGTGATGGCCGTGTTCGGCGACCCCGAAAGAGGGGCGAACCATGCCAGCCAGGCGGTAAAATGTGCAATCGACATCCAGAATGTCGTTTCGAAGTTGAATCAGGGATGGGCTTCAGAAGGGATCTCACTGCGAATCGGGATCGGGATCAATTCCGGTCCGCTGATGATCGGCAACTTCGGGGGGGAAGCCCGTTACGAGTATACCGTCATCGGGGAGGCCGTCAACATCGCCTCGAGACTCCAGGATGCGACAAAGGACCACGGAACCACAGGGATCCTTCTTTCCGCGGCATCTCACTCCCTTGCGACAAACGATCCGGCACTTCCGGGCTGCCGTCCCGTCGGGAATCTTTCGCTCAAGGGGATACGGCAGGAGGTCGAAACGTTCGAGCCCGTCCTTTGAGACTCCCGATGAAACCGGGATGCGATACTGGGTTGCTATCCCGGGATCGCTTCCAGGGCTCGAGTCTTGGTTATTTCTTGGTCGGGATGGTGAGTGCGAATTCCGCGGCGGGACTGATTTTTTCCTCGTAGACCCGGCAGATTTCCGCCAGATTTCCGAAGATCTTCCTCAACCTGACCGGGTCGTTCAACAACCTGCCCTCACGGATCATGGTCCTTTCCCAGGACGGGTTGTGACCGGTCAGCCTTTGCGTCTGCCTTGCGATGAATTCCTGTAAAACGGGCTTCTTGGCGGGTTCCAGGGCCGCAAGAAGTCGGAAGGCTTCGAGCGCTTTCATCCGCGCGAACTCTTCGGTCCTCCGTGAGCGGACAGCCAGCAGGGAGTCGGAAAGAAGCCATTCATACTCTCTTCCCGACCTCTGGAGCCAGTTGATCAAGGTCCGGGAGAAAGCGCCGAACCGCCAGATTCCGCTTACCGCCCTGTTGAAATCGACCCACCCGAACTTCTTTCTGTCGAAGGCAGCTTCTATCGCCTTCACTCGTGGTTCCAGGGTCCTGAGGACATGGAAAACAAGACAGGTTCCGGTTTCCAATTGCCTTCCGATCTTCAACTGAACGTCCGCGAGCTCCGGGGTGGGGTTCGAAAGAAGCTGTTGCCTTCGGGATTCCAGGGTTTGGAGCTTCTTGGAAATCGAGGCGATCCCAGCTTCCATCTGAAGGGTAACCACAGCGAGAGATCCGCATGCAAGAAGCATATCCGGATCAGCCTTTGCCGAAACCGCGGTCTCCCGCAGGCTGTGGTTCTTCTGGAAGGGAAAGAGGAAATCCCTCGCGAGGTCCGGAATCTTGTCCTCCTCGAAAAGAAGGACCTCGTCGAACGGCCGGGGGCCCACGGGGCTTGAAAGGTGTGCCGTCAGGGAATAGTTGCGTTCCGGGCCACCCTTCTCCTGCCAGTCCACGGAAACCCCGACCTCGGCGATGTGTCGGCGAAAATCCGGGTCTCCAGGGGCTTTCTGTCGTTCGCCACGCACCTTCAACGTGAATGGCTGGAGTTGATTGTACAGAAACTCGTCGTCCGGAACGACTCCGCCGTCCTTTCCCGGTTCGAGGACTCCCAGGGGGGGAGTCCGGTCCTGGATGTACCGGAAGTAGATGGATTGGGCGTCGACTACCTTGTCCGTTCCGACCATTTCCGGGAACTCCTCGAGAAGTTCCAGAAGGTTGCCGTTGATCCGGGCATCTTCGAGGAGATCCGAGTTGACCTTCATCGAAACATGATTGGCGGCGAAAGTGTGGCCGGTCATCACCAGCTGGGAACGGCTTCCTCGCAAAACCTGTACGAATGTCAGAACCGCCGCGGCGAGTATGAAAACCGCAATGACGAGTTCCAGGAGCGTGAATCCGGCGTAGCGTTTCATGTCAATCCTCCGGGACGCTCGCGAGATTCTTCAAGGACCCTTCGATCAGAAGGATGTTTTCCTTCTTCTGGAGGTCGAGAAGCGTAACCTGGATGATCACGAGCCCTGGAGAGAGGGGAGTGAAAGCGATCTTTTCCACCTTCTTGAAAAGGACCTTCCGGTTGTCGGGGACGAAACTTCCAGTGTTTCCATCGACGTAGGAAACAAGCCGGAAGGGGCCGTCATCTTCCAGTTCCGGCTTTTCCAGGTAGAAGAGCTTGAGTTGGTTGAGGATGTCTTTCACGACAAGGAAGTTCTGTGTGGACCCCTCCAGCGGTTTGACTATCTCAGTCGCGTCCAGAAGAGCTTCCTTCAACTTGTCACTGGCCTGGCGGGCTTCGATCTGCCCGGTGATTGCGGCAGTCATTCCCGCGGTCGCGACCCGGGTATTCCGGAAATGGGCAACTCCCATTGCGGATAACATGAGGATGATCATCGCGACGACGACCACCTCGACGAAAGTGAAGCCGGCAGGCGGCAGGAGCGGACCGCCCTTCCCGCCCGTCCGTCGTTCTGGGGCAACTTCTGGCCGGCTGATCATTTTCCGTAATCGAGGATTCCCTTGCTCCTCAGGAGCCTGACAACCATCCGGTAGTCGGGGCTTCCGTTTGGGCCATGTTGCATGTTGGGATACTCGAGTTCCTCCTTGTGGGGAACGTCAGGTTTGAACTCCGACGGCTTCTCGGGTGTGTAGAAAGTCCAGTTCTGGAGGATCCCGAGCAATGTGCCTTCATCATCGAGGCTGACATTCGATATGAAATTCTGCTCGGCGACCCAGATGATGTCGGGTCTTCCATTCGGATCGGGTATGACTGAAGGAGGTGGGTTGGGATTCCTGACGATCTTCGGCCTTCCTTCCATGATCGCTTTCGCGGTCATGAGAGGGGGCTCGGGCCATTCCGCGGGAACGCTCGGAAGAGGATCGGAGGGGGCGGGTGGAAGCGCGGCCCCCACATTGGGAAGAGGGGCGGAAGGGAGAGGGGCGGGGACGGAAGAGGTCTGACCAGGGGGATTCCCCTTGAGGATGTCAAGAATCTGGGGAACGGAATTCGCCCCCAGGACAGCGGCCCCTTTCACTCCGGAAACAGGTGAATTGGCCTTCCGTTTGGCGAGAATTTCCTTGATCTGGTCGGCGAAGGGGGAAGCCCCGGGTTTGGGGAACTTCTCCGGATCGAGGTTTGCGAAGAGAAGGAAATACATCTTGCCCGCTGCGTCGAGGAGGGAATCCTCGACCCTGACCCTCCAGAAGTAGAGGCGCTTCACGTTCCCATACCTCGCCCGGACATAGATGTCGGCAATGTTCTTCAGTAGCTTCCCATCCTCGCGGGCATCCTCGATGAAAAGATCGTAATCTCCCCCAAGGATCTTTCTCTCGTATTCTTCATAGGCAACCCCGGCGAAGAACCTCTGGGAATAGGGTTTCTCCCTGATCCGGGCGGTGACCTGCGCGAAGACCGCCTCTCCGATCACGTAGGTTCGCGAAACCTCATCGACGTGCTGGACCTGATGAGTGAAGCTGGATCCGAGAGAGTTCACGAAGGTGATCAGGAAGACCATCGAAAGGACTCCGAGAATCACCAATGGGAGGAAAAAACCCCGTCTGAAATGCATTCGCAAATTCCTCGGCTTTGATTATACGGATTTTTTGCTTCCGAAGGAAGTGCAGTTCGGCCCACCGGGGAAATTTTGCGTTCAGCCTTCCGATTCGTGGTAGCATTCCGGAAACATTTTCCACGGAGTCGATCGAATGGCCAGGGGAAAATCCAAGTCCGGTTCCGGTTGCCTGGGAAAAGTGATCAAATGGACCTTCGTCCTCCTGATCATGGCGGTCATGGGGGGGATCGGTTTCCTCGTCATGGAAAAGGACCGGGTGAGGGCTTACGTCCGATCGAAGATCGAGGTGACGGTCGGGAAGGTCGACATCGATCCCCAAAGCCTTTTGACCTCGCAGACTCGGTTCAGGATCCGCCTGAACGTCGAAAACAGGCTTCCCATCGGAGTTGTCCTGGAAAGCATGAAATACGATCTGGTGATCAACAACTCGGTTGTGGGCTCCGGTCTTCTGGTCAAGCCGCAGGCTTCGATCGCCGCGGGGGTGGTTTCTCCCGTCGACGTTTCCTTCGCGGTCGACGGGAACAAGACCCGGACCGCTCTGGCGATGGCCCTCGAGAAACAGGCCACCGCAGCCCTGGAGTCGGTCCTCGACCAGCTCAAGGGAAGGCCTCCCCGGGCTTCAGGCGGGAAAACCAGCCTTGTCAGGCTTCGGGGGAACGCCTCCTATCGGATCCTTGCAGGTTCGATGGAACTGCCGATCGATCAGACCGGGGAGTTCGAGAGAAGCTTCTGATCACGGTCATAGGGCCAACTCCCTGTGCTCAGTCCGGCGGGATTCCCTTGCGGATGGCATCGGCGAGGGATTTCAGGTCCACCTGACGGGTCAGCCGCCTGATGTCAGGGTCTGAGAGGAGCTGCAGGACCTTCGGATTCCTGGCGATGTCCATGAACCGTCGGGATTCGAGCAGCTGCCTGATTTCGGGGTCCTCGCTGACAGCCCGGATCGCAGGATTCGATCGGAGGGGTTCCAGCTGGCGGGCGATTGCTTCCCGGTCGACCATCTCCGGGTCGATTCCCTTGTTCAGGTCGCGGGCCAGGGTGATCAGTTCCGCTGCTCCCGAGGCCTCCTCCGGAACCAGCGGCCCGAGAACCGCCCGCACCGCCTGTACCCCGGGAGAGTTGGCAACAGAGGAAAGACCGGTCGAGTTTCTCAGGGGAACGAGCGAGAGGAATGTTCCGAGGAGACCGAAGAAGAGGATTCCCTCCCCCGCCCCCAGGGCCAATCCAAGGATCCTTCCCGGCAGGGTCGTCGACTTGTCCCGGGGTTTGAGGAACCTGAAGAGGAAGCCCATTCCGAAAAAGCTCCCGAGAAAAACTGTGTAGAAACCGATGACGGGCGCGATGATTCCCGAAAACCCCAGCCACTCTCCGGCGAACGGGGAAAGAAGATATCCAAGAGCCAGGGCACCGAAAAACCGGATCAGGGAAAGAATCTCCTCGAGGAAGCCCCTGCGCCATGCACAAAAGGCGAAGTATCCCGAAGTGGTGATCGTCCCTCCGTCCATGAAAAAGGCGAGATCACCATCCTGAACGGCTTTCAGGAAGAGTAATCCGAGGACCCCTCCCCAGATCAGGAAGAACAGCGAATCGACAAGCCACCTTCCCCAGCCAGCCGGGGCGGGCTCGGGGGTCTCCTTTTCCTTTCCCTGGTCCGTCGTTTCAGGGCCGGTCAGAAAAAGCTCCGGATATCGACGTAGGTGACCAGGACAAGAAGGACCAGGAGGAACATCAGGCCAACGAAATGGACCTGCTCCTCGAGCTTCGGCGTGATCGCGAGTTTGATCCCGGTCAACATGTTCAGGAACGCGAAAAATGCCTCGAGAAGCACGAAGACGATCCGGCCACCGTCCAGGACGGGGAGGGGCAGCATGTTGATAAGGCCGATGTTGATGGAAAGGATCGCGGTCAGGTAGAGGAGATCGAAAATTCCCTTCTTCGACTGATCCTTGATCATCTGCATGATCTTGACCGGGCCGGCGACGTCCGCCTGGGTCTCGCGGATGAGCATCTTCAGAAGGCCTTCCAACGTGCGGCCGATGATGCTGAGTGCATCCTCAAAACCTTTCTCGGAGGCCTTCCAGATCGGCAGGATCTGGAAATCGATCTTGTTGGGGGCTAGGCTGATCCCTATCCGACCGCTTCCGGAATAGCCGAAAACCGATCGGAACCATTTTCGCATGTTGTCGAACAATCCGTCCGAGAGGGGAACTTCGGTGGGAACCACCGAAAACTTCAGGGTTTCCGAGTTGTAGATCTCGTATGCTCCAGGGGTGTTCGCCATGTCGTCCTGGAGGATTCCGCCCGCAAGGCCTGCCTGGGGAACGGGGTGGTTGCGCGAGACATCGAGCACGATGGTTTTCCCTGTGGATTGCTGGATCATCTTGACCCCGTCTCCCCAGTCCTCGATCTTTTTCCCCTCGATGGCGGTGATGATATCGCCGGCTTTGATGCCTGCCATGGCAGCGGGTTGGTCGCGGGCGACACCGAGGACCGCGATGTTCGTCACGGGCCCGCCATTGAATGCGTAGATGAGTATGAATAGGACGATCGCCCAGACGAGATTCATGAAGGATCCCGCGCCGAGGACGAGGGTTTTCACCCAACGGGGCTTTACCGGGAAACCTCGGGGGTCATCGGGATTCAGCTTGGGCAAAACGTCGTCCGGATCGGCCGGGGGAGGCGGGGGTTCCGCAGGAGTTTCCCCTTCCTTTCCCTTTTCGGGTTCCTCGTCCTCTTCCGGGTCCATGCCGGCGAGGCGGACGAATCCCCCGAGGGGGAAGGGGCGGATCGAGTAGATGGTCTCGCCCCACTTTCTCTTGAAAATCCGGTTCCCGAATCCGATGGCGAACTCGATGACCCAGATGCCCGTCAGTTTTGCGGTCAGGAAATGCCCCAGCTCATGGACCAGGGCGATGCTTCCGAGGACGAAGCAGATGGAAAGGAAGGTAGTGATTATCAGGATCAACGTTGCCATGGGATGAAAACTCCGATTCTCAATTAAGAAGGATGAAATAGGTCACGGGACCCAGGAACAGGATGCTGTCGATCCGGTCGAGGATTCCTCCGTGGGCTCCCAGAAGGGTTCCGGAGTCCTTGACTCCGGCTTCCCGCTTCATGATCGATTCGAAAAGGTCGGAGACCTGGCCGATGATTGCCACCGAAACGGAAAGCAACCAGAACTGCCAGATCTCGAGCTGAAGAAAACCGTAGGTGGCAAGAAGCCAGAATGTGCCTATGCAACAAAGCGCCCCGCCGACCGCACCCGCAACCGTCTTCTTCGGGCTGATCAGCGGCGCAAGGCGGGGACCGCGGATCGTCATTCCGAAGACGTAGGCGCCGATGTCCAGCGACCAGATCGCACCCACGAGGGCGAACAGGGCAACCGCCCCCCTGACTTTTCCGATCAGGAGGAAGAACCCGAGGCAGAAAGGAAGGTAGAAGAGGCTCGCTGTTCCAACGGAAAACCTGCGATAACCTCCCCCGTTCAAACCCCGGAACACCGTACTGATTGCCAGGTAAACCACCGCGAGCGCGAATCCCAGAAAAAGGCCCCGTTCGCCGAATTCCTGCGAAAGCACGAGGATCGCGATTCCGGCTGCGAATTCAAGGAGCGGAAGTCCTTCGGTCTTCGAATCGAGCATCCGGAACATTTCAAGCTGGCCACCAATCGCCAGGGCGGCGAAGAGTGCGAGTCTCGGCCACTCCCCGGCTGCCAGAACCAGGTAGATCAGTGGGACTCCGAGGAGGATGACAAGAAGGCGCGAGATCATCGTTTCGCGCCTTTCGCAAGCTGTTCTCCCGTTTTCCCGAAACGGCGTTCGCGCTTTTGGAAGGACAGGACCGCACGGAGGAACTCGACCTCGTCGAAGTCCGGCCAGAAAAGGTCGGTGACGTAGATTTCGGAGTATGCGCTTTCCCATAGGAGGAAGTTGCTCAGGCGCATTTCTCCGCTGGTCCTGACGATCAGGTCAGGATCGGGAATGTCAGGGGAGTACATGTTCCTGGAAATCAGCTCTTCGGTGATTTTTTCCGGGGGAGCACCACTGGAAATGATGCGTTTGAGTGCATCGACAATCTCGGCACGGCCACCGTAGTTGATGCACAGGTTCAGCGTCAGCCCCTTGTTGCCTGCCATCAGTTCGGTGGAAATCCTCGCCTCCTCCCTGATCTCTGGGGCAAGGCCTTCGAGCCGCCCCGAAAGGCGGAAAACCACCCCCTCAGAGTGGAGGTCGTTTCGCTCGCGAACGATGTATGCCCTGATGAGGCGCATGAGAGCGGAAACCTCGAAGCTTGGCCGGGCCCAGTTCTCGACGGAGAATGCATAAAGCGACAGTGCCTTGACTCCTAGCTTGTCGGCGAACCGGACGACCTGCTTGACCCGCCTTGCTCCCATCTGGTGGCCGCGGATCCGCGTGAATCCCTGGGATTTCGCCCAACGGCCGTTCCCGTCCATGATGATTCCGACATGGCGCGGAATCCTCCCGGGATCGACCTGGCCGCGCAGCTCCGCCAGCAGTGAAGCCCGTTGGGTGGAAAGTGGATCGGCCATTCCGGTGGATCTCTCCCTGGATCAGGCCCGGTCGGCCTCATCGGCCTTCACGATCGCTTCGACCGGACAGACCTCGGCGCACTTCGCACAATCCTTGCACTTCGAAGTGATAACGTACGGTTCACCTTCCCGGATGGCCTTGACCGGGCAGACGGGAACGCAGGCACCACAGGCTACGCAGTCCTCTGTAATCCTGTACATTGCGGAATCCTATTTCCCCGTGATTTCCTTTTCTTTCGCATCGAGTACCTTGTTGATCTTTTCGATGTACTCGTCGGTATGTTTCTGAACCCGCTCCACCGCTTTTTTGCAGTCGTCCTGCGTGATGGCGCTCTTCTTCTCGAGTGCTTTGAGGGCGTCGTTAGCATCCCGGCGGGCGTTCCTGATGGTGATCCGGAAATCCTCTGCCTTTTTCCGGGAGGTTTTCACCAGTTCGTTCCTGCGTTCCTCGGTGAGGGGGGGGATCGGGAGGCGTATGAGATGCCCGTCGTTGAGAGGGTTGAGACCAAGGTCCGATTTCTGGATCGCCTTTTCTATCTCGCCCAAAAGGTTCTTTTCCCAGGGGGCGATCACCAGCGATTTCGGATCGGGAGCGGAGATCGAAGCGACGTGGTGGAGAGGTGTTTCCGTGCCGTAGTAGTTCACGAGGACACGGTCCAGAAGCGATGGAGTGGCGCGGGAAGTGCGCATCGTGGAATACTCCTTTTTCAGGACCTCCACGGATTGCTCCATTTTCTCGGTTGCTTCCTTGATAATCTCGTCCTGGGTCATGGTCTGAAACTCCTCCTTAGGAATGTTCGACGATTTCTGTTCCGATTTTCTCTCCGCGGCACGCCCTCAGGAGTGCCTGGGATTGGGCAAGTGAAAGAACGATCAGGGGCATCCGGTTTTCGCGGCAGAGGGTTATCGCGCCCAGATCCATGATGCCCAGGTTACGCTCGAGGACCTCGCTGTAGCTTATCCGGTCGAATTTTCGGGCCTCGGGAAACTTGACCGGATCGGCATCGTAAACACCGTCCACCTTTGTTGCCTTGATAAGGACATCGCTTCCCACCTCGACCGCACGCAGCGCGGCTGCCGAATCGGTGGTGAAATAGGGGTTTCCGGTGCCTCCGGCGATTATGGTGACCACCCCAGAATCGAGAGCCTTCCGGGCTTGATCGACCTGGAAGGAAGGGCAAATCGAGGGCATTGGAACCGCGGAAAAAACCTCGGACTGGACCCCGATGTAGGCCAGGTGGTCCGAGAAACAGAGCGAATTCATGACCGTTGCAAGCATTCCGATGAAATCGGCACGGTGGCGTCGGAGAGCGGGAAGGTGGCCATGCGCACCGCGGAAAAAGTTCCCTCC
This sequence comes from uncultured bacterium, assembly GCA_964428355.1. Lineage (GTDB taxonomy): Bacteria > Muiribacteriota > Ozemobacteria > Ozemobacterales > Ozemobacteraceae > CAYRYU01. The sequence goes on along the minus strand of CAYRYU010000059.1, from coordinate 30,309 downwards.
TCCGATCACGATCGCTGGGGAAATCCCGTTGTTCACCAGTTCGGCGATTTCACGGCAGAAGGTCTCGATCGACCCGGGATCGAAACCGGACCCACCCCATCCCCCCAGCATTTCACCGCTGAGCTTGACGAGAGGCCGCTTGAAACGGGGACCGGTGCTTCCGGGTTCGTTCATTCGGTTTTTCTCCCTCAAATCGACCGACAATCATAGAGACGCCATTACGGCGTCTCTAACAAAAACTTGGGGAACCGGGGTTATCGGTTTGGAGGAGGAACTTTCGGGATTCATCCCCCACAGGAAGCGCAACAGGTTTTCTCGGCAGCGGGCGCGGCGCTTGCGGCTTTCTCGCCCAGCGCCCACCGGCGGAACCCGATGATGCGGACCGGGCCGCCGAAAGCCTTGGAGAGGTCGTCTGTCAGAGCCCCGACGGTCTTGGTGTCGTCCTTGACGTAGACCTGTTCGAGGAGGCAGAACTCCTTGAAGAACTTGTCGAGGCGGCCGTCGACGATCTTGGTCAGGATGTTCTCGGGTTTGTTGGCGTTCTTGGGATCGTTCTTGATCTGGCCGAGGACGATCTCCCGCTCATGCTGGAGTTCGGCAGGGGGAACATCGTTGCGGGAGACGTACCGCGGTTTCATCGCGGTCACCTGGAGTGCGGCCTCGTGGGCGAAAGAACGGACCTGGTCGCTCTGTGCGGCTTTCTGGTCGGGACATTCGACCTGGATGACGACCCCGATTTTGCCCTCACCATGTATGTAGGTGTCGAAGATCGCATGGGAGCCGGTTGTGATGACGAGTCTCTCGCATCGGCCGAAGGTCATGTTCTCGCCGGTTTTTGAGACGAGCGCTTTCCTGGCGTCATCGGCTTTCTGCCCGTCCGGGAGTACGGCTTTCTGGAGGGATTCCACATCGGTGATCTCTGGTTTTGAGAGGATCAGGTCCAGGAGTTTGGTGGTCAATTCCTGGAAATGTTCGTTCTTGGCGACAAAATCCGTCTCGCAGTTTACTTCGAGAATCGCTGCGGTTTTCTGGTCGGAGGAAACGGCGGCTTTGATCAAACCCTGGGACGTGGCCCGGCCGGACTTTCCCTCGGCGGAGGCAAGACCCTTCTTGCGGAGGTAATCGACGGCTTTCCCGAGGTCCCCTTTGCACTCGACGAGGGCTTCCTTGCATTTCATCATGCCCGCGCCGGTCTTTTCCCGGAGATCGCTAACCATTTTTGCTGTAATTTCCATGCTATTCACCTTGCTATTGGATAGGTCATTCCTGGATGACCAGTTTCTCTACGGAACCTTCCTCGACGACCGGCTTGGCAGCTGCGGCCGCGGCTGATTCGGGGGAGGCCACGGCTGCGGCTTCGGTCATGGTCTTGACTTCGGCGGCCTTGCTGGCGACCTCCTCGAAGGGTTTGCCTTCGAGAGCCTCGAGAACCGCATCCGCCATCAGGCTGGTGACGAGTTTCACGGCCCTGATCGCATCGTCATTTCCGGGGATGACGTAGTCGATCTGATCGGGATCGCAGTTGGTGTCGACGACGGCTACGATGGGGATTCCGACCTTGCGGGCCTCGGCAACCGCAATGCCTTCCTTGTGCGGGTCGATGATGAAGATTGCGCCGGGCATACCCTGGAGGTTTTTGATCCCCCCGAGGGCGCGGTCCAGCTTCTCGCGTTCCTTCCGCATTCCGGAAGCTTCCTTCTTCGGGTAGGATTCGATCTTTCCGCTTTCGATGAGCTCATCGAGCTCCTTGAGGCGGGAGATACGGCGCTGGATCGTGACATGATTTGTCAGCATTCCGCCCAACCAGCGGAAGTTGACGAAATACATGCCGCAACGCTCGGCTTCGGCTTTGATGATTTCCTGCGCCTGACGCTTCGTGGAAACCATGAGAATGGGCTTCCCGCTCCGGACCACGCTCTTGATGAATTCACATGCGTCATCAAGGAGCTTGGTGGTCTTCTGCAAATCGATGATGTAGATCCCGTTTCGGCTGGTAAAGATGTACTTCGCCATCTTGGGGTTCCACCGGCGGGTCTGATGACCGAAATGAACCCCAGCCTCCAGCAGGCTTTTCATAGAAACCAAAGCCATTGTCGTACCTCCGAGAAAATTCCCTTCGCCAAGGAAGATTATCCTGCGATCATACACGATTCAGCGCTTCAAGTCAAGGGAAAAACTCTGAAATTGGGCCGGGCGCCTCAAACTACCGGACTTCTCCCGCGAAAACCATCATCGATGGCTTGGAAAACTCCAACCTTGCACATGTGTATATCATAGGTGATATAATAAACGCACTTTTGCATTTGCCTGTCGAAAACTCTTAGAAACGATGATGGAATGGAACGACCGAAATGATTGAAGAAATCCTGATCAGCCTGCAGGACAAACTTCGGAGCAGCGATTACCTCGACAATGAGACCGCGGTGGACAAGCTGGGCTCGCTTCTCCAGTCGCAAAACACCGAGAAACAAAGAAAGATCATTTCGACGATCCTTCCTATGGCTCTCAGTTCCAGGTTCGAGACGATCCAGAAGAAGACCGTCCAGGTGGTCTGCAACTATCCCACTGTATTGAAGGACATCCTGCCCGCCGTAAGGCTATCTTCCGATCAGACGGTTCGTTTCTGGGCGCATTCGATAATGATAGACCTGGGTTTCATCACCCAGGAAGAACTCCTGGAGATCTGCAACAGCAGGGAAAACGACGAGATCCGCCGGCTCGCGCTTGAAGCGGTGTCGAAACAGACGAGCAAGGAGATCATTCTCTGCCTTCTCGACAAGATCAGCGACCCCTCCTGGATCATGCGTCGGACCGCCAAGCGCATCTTGATCGGCCTCGGAGACGGCATCTACCAGATCATCCAGGAGTTCTTCATGTCCTGTCCGAGCCGCCAGAAATACGACTGCATCAAGATCATCCCGCTGATCCTCAAGGAAAAGGCGCTGGGCCTTTTCTTCAGGATGCTGGAAGCGGACAAGGCCGGGGTGGTCCGGCCCTATATCTGTGCGGGTCTGGGGGAAATCCGCTCCGACCAGTCGCTGCAATCGCTGCTCCGCCTCCTCGAGGATCCCTCGATGCTCGTCCGCGAGGAAGCGATCAAGGCCCTCGCGAACTGGGGCCGCGACGTCGTCAGGCCCCTGCTGGCGATCTTCCCCTCTGCGACTCAGGAAACCCAGCTTTCGATCATGGTCCTAATGGGACGGGTTCTCCACCTCGATGTTCTCAAGGAGATGGGCAACTTCTTCGGCCCCCCCACACAGGAGATCAAATACTACCTCCTGACAGCCCTGGCGGAAGTCCGCGATCCTCTCGTGGTCCACGATCTTCTTCCCTTCCTGAAAGACGACTCGGTTTTCATCCAGGAATACACCAGCAAGATCCTCATGAGGCTGGGTGTTCATGCCCTCGACCCGCTGCTGACCTGCCTCGACAGCGAGGACGAGAAGCTCATACTCCCCGTGCTCAGGGTCGTGGGGGAAATCGGTTCGAAGGATGGATTGAGACCTCTCCTTTTCCTCATCGACAACAGCCGGAACACCCTGGTCAGGACTTGCGCGGTCGAAGCGATCTCCAAGCTCCAGAAATTCGAGCTGATCGCGGGCCTGCTCCTCCTGAAGCTGGACGACAAGGATCTCTCCATCCGCCACACCATCGTCGAGAACCTCGCGAAACACCCTCGAATCGCCTTTCTCAAAGACCTCACCCTCTCCTGCATGGACCGCAATGGCGAGGTCGCTTATTGGTCCAGGGAGATCCTTAAAAAGCGGGATTACCCCGGAATACCGAGTTTCCTGACCCTTTTCGAGGCAGCAACCGATTTCGAAAAGGATAAGATCGTCTCCCTTGCATCGAAGCTTTCCAACGAGCAGCTGGATTTCGTTTTCAAGAAGGAGAAGGTCACGATCGAGAGCTTCCAACCGGAGAACGTGGAAACACGCGTTTTGACCCGGAAGTACAACAAGGAAAACGTTACCGACATCAAGGAACTCCTTTATTATCTCCACGAGGAAGGCGGATCCGATCTTCATATCAACATCGGCCTCCCACCCAGCATCCGAATCCACGGCGAACTGATCCGGACCACGTTCGAGACCATCAGCCCGGAAAAGAGCCGGTATCTCCTTTTCTCGATGATGAACGAGAACCAGAAGGAAGCCTTCCACAAGAGCATGGAAATCGACTTCTCAATGGAGATTCCCGATTGTGCGCGGTTCCGGATCAACGTTTTCATGCAAAAGAACGGAATGGGAGCCGTGTTCCGGATCATCCCCAACGTGGTCCCCACGTTCGAGGAGCTTTCCCTCGATCGCGACACCATCCTGAAGGTCATAAACCACAGGTCCGGCCTGATCCTCGTCACGGGCCCCACGGGTTCGGGGAAATCGACCACGCTTGCCGCCATGATCGACAGCATCAACCGCACGAGATACGACCACATCATCACGATCGAAGACCCGATCGAGTTCGTCCACCCCCACAAACGTTGCGCTGTCACCCAGCGCGAACTTGGTACCAACACGCTCAACTTTTCCAACGCACTGAGAAGCGCTCTCCGCGAAGACCCTGACGTCATCCTGGTCGGAGAGATGCGCGACCTCGAAACCATCCAGCTGGCCATTAGCGGAGCGGAAACGGGCCACCTGGTCTTCTCGACTCTCCATACGATCAACGCTTACGAATCCATCCACCGTATCATCGGAAGCTTCCCGGGCGACCAACAGCACACGGTCCGGATGCAGCTCGCAGGGACGCTGCGTGGAATCCTTTCCCAGCGGCTGATTCCAGCCTATCTCACCGCGGGACGCGTTCTCGCCTACGAGGTCTTGGTCGGTTCGATACCCGTCCGGCGCTGCATCAAGGAGGACAAGATCGATCAGATCCTCTCGATCATGCAGACCGGGCGCCAGGACGGAATGATCACGATGGACATGTGTCTCGAGGATCTCGTCATCCGCAAGAAGGTAACGTACGACGACGGCTTGAAGTACGCAGAAGACAAAAAGGACTTCGAGAAGCGAGTCCAGGAGCGTCTTACCGGCCTCGAGCGCAGGCCCGGAGGGCCTCCCATCCAGATCCCCGCCTCCCAACCTCCGGGGGTCGGAAAGCCCGCCATTTCCACCACCCCACAGGTGAAGGGTCCTTCGAAACCGAACTGAACCGGGAAACCAAACCCTGACTGGGGCCGTCGGGAGGGTTTCTTCCGAGAACATTC
>CAYRYU010000059.1:0-24997 GCA_964428355.1 uncultured bacterium | reverse complement strand
GCCGCGTATGGCCAGGGCCACGTATGGCCCGCGGTCAGGGCGTGGCAGCTACCACTTCACACGGTAGGTGGCGACGGGCTTTTCAATTCCTTTAAGCTGGTGTTCACCTGCGGGGGTGAGCTCGAAGATGGTCTGGTCGATCTTCTCGAAGGTCGAGGCGGAAATGATTATCTCTCCCGCATCGGCGACCCCCTCCAGGCGGGAGGTGACGTTCACGGCATCCCCGAAGACATCGTTTTCGCGGCGGATGACCGGGCCGGTGTTGATCGCAATCCTGACCGCGAGCCGTCGCTCCTCCACCGAAGTGGAGTTGTACTCGTTCAGTTTTCGCTGGATCTCGATTCCTGCGAGAAGGGCCTTGTGGGGGTGCTCGAAAACGACGAGGAAAGCGTCCCCGATCTTCTTGAGGACCTTCCCCTCCTGCTTTTCGATCACTGGAATCAGGATCTCGTCGTGCTGCTTGAGCATCGACATGACTTCGGAAAGCGATGCCTTCGAGCTGAACGCGGTGTACCCCTTCACGTCGGTGAACATGATCGTCAGGTCGAGTGTGTGCGAGGTCTGGATGATCTTGTCATATTTGACCAGCTCGTCCATCGCCCTCTTCCTCTTCTCGAGGACCTCGTCGAGGTGGGCGTCGGACAGGACAACCTTCTGGTCGCCCTTTTTCCTCAACGCGGTCTGATCGACGGTTCCACCCACGCTTTCGATGAGGTCGATGATGGCTTTCCGATCGATCTCGTTTTCCAGGTCCTCGATCACCTCGTTCAGAGGATCGGTGATGATGATCCCGAGGTTCAAAAGGAAGTCAGTGACCGCGCCCTTGAGCCGGAAGTCCTCGGAGAAGAAATAATGGGAAAGGATCTTCACCGCGCGCTTGACGACCATCGGGTCTTCCCTGGTGCTGAGGCTTTCCATGAGGGACAAGGCAACACGCTTGTCGTCGATTTCGTTGAGAGCTACAACGCAACAAAGCCTGAACGCCATGGTCGGGGAGGACAACCCCTGAAGGATTCCTTCAGGCCGGCTTTTGTAGATCAGCCCCAGGATCTTTCCTACCCTGTCGACGTCCTCCAGACGGATGACCTCGGATCGGGTGCGGAGTAGTTCGGCCAGGAGAATGTTGAACTGCGGTTTCTCTCCTTCCGCCAACAGAAGCATCAGGTCGAGCATGAAATCCGGATCGCATACCTGTAGGTAATCCTTGATCGTAGTGAGAACGGGTGGGATTGGAAACTTCCCCAGGATCCGGAAGACCGCGGCGACATTGGCTTTTGTCTTCTCGACGGTCAGCTGGCGGATCACGGTCTTCAATTCGTTTTCAGAAAGGGCCTGCCAGTAGCCGATCGCATCGGCCACGAAGAAACGGCCGCGTTCCGCGGGTAGGTTCAGCCCGAGCAGGACGGCGCGTTTGAGGTCCGGCTTCTTCACCTTGCGAAGAAGCTGTGAGAGCCATCCGACGATTCTCTCGTCGGGATGACCGAACAGGTTGAGTATCGTGTCCACCACTTCACGGGAGGCTATCTCGCGGATCCCTTCAAAGACGGAGGAAATGCGGTTGTCGTCGCTCTTCTCGAGGAACCTGATGACGGCTGGAACGGCGTCCGAATGGTCCATGGCGAGGAGGGCGGAGATGATGTGCGGGATGATCGACGCGTCGGTGCCTTCCTCGAGAATCTGGGTCAGGGCCGAAACCGCCGCCGGACCCATCGAAAGAAGTACCCTTCGGGACCAGAACTGGATATCCTCGGAGGGATTGTTGAGAACCCGGACGACATGCGAAACCGAAACCTCCCCGAATGCCTTGAGGCAGTTGGCGGAAGCGTTCCTTACAGGCCAGCTCACGTCAGCAAGGAGTTCGACCAGGACTTCGATGAGTTTCTGGTTGGGCGTGATCCTCTGCAGAACTCCGAGCAGGAACAAACGTTCCTGTTTGGAACCCTCCTCCAGGATCCTGATGATGGGATTGAGTGCGGTTCCGCCGATGTTTCCGATGGTCTTGATCACTAGGAACCGGAGGTTCTCATCGTCCGTCGCCAGATGCTCCAGCAAAAGCTCCAGGTTGAGGTTGTTCTTTTTAGCGAGGCATTCCGATGCGTAATCCGAAACGATCCGGAAGGGGTCCGTGAGGCATTTGATCAGAAGCCGGGAGGGCTCGTCTCCCGGAAGCTTGGCGAGGCATTCAACCGCGAGGATCCTGTATTCCTGGTCCTGGCTGGCAAGCAGTCGCCTGAGGAGCGGCAGGGACTTCTCCTTGAGGAAATCGACGATGATCCCAACGATCTGATGCTTCATCAGGGAATCCCCGCGTCCGAACCAGCCCGAAAGTTTATCGAAGATCTTGGGCCCCATCCGCGAGAGCTGTTCAGCGGCTTTCTGGCGGATTACCCACGATTCGTCTGACAATGCCCCGATAACGAAGTCGACTGCGTTCGGTTGGTCCAGTTCTCCGAGGGCGGAAACGATGGAATACCTCATTGCGAAGGAGCCAGCCTGGTACATCGCCGACATCTCGCCGATGACCTCCGCCCCTCCGATCTTCACGAAGAGAGCGACGATCGGGTGCGTGGGCTCATCTCCGGCTTTCTTCAGGGCATTCCTGAGATCTTCGAGGATGATTTTGCCGAATTCGAGCAGCTTTTCGAAGACCAGCTTGCGGATGGCCCAGTTCGGGTCGGAAAGAAGTGGGAAAAGAGTCCGGGCGTTCTGCTGGGATTTGCAGATCGCCATGGCCCTGACCGCATAACCCCTGACTTCGGGATCCATGTTCCCAAGGTAGTCGATGCACCTCTGACGGCCCGCGGGGTTGTCGAAATGGCCGAGAACGAAAAAGATCCAGTACATCTCGTCGAGGTTCCGGGGCGACATTTTCGTGAGGAGTCGGGGGATGAGTTCCGGACCCCACTCCACGAGTGTCTTGGCGGTTTTCTCCCGCTTCCTCCACGTTTTGTCGGCAAGAAGGGCGATCAAGGCTTCGGCGGCTTCATCCGTGTGCTCTACCAGAAGCGCTTCGATACCCTGTTTCCACAGGTTCTCGTCAAAGCTGTTGATCAGTTCGTAGGCTGATTTTTCCATGGCCTGGGAAGAATATCGGCTCATTCCCTTCTTGATCTTACATTCGTTTCTACCATATAATTCCCCTTGAATTCCACCCTCGGGGAGTGACGAATGCCGATTTACGAGTATTGGTGTGATGCGTGCAGGAAAAAATTCTCCGTTTTCTGCCGGATTTCCGAACTTCAGGAACATCCCGCGTGCGAACAATGCAGCTCTCCGCGAACCCGAAGACTGGTTTCCCGCTTCCGGACGGTCCGCTCCGAGGAGCAGATCCTGGAGTCGATGGCGGATCCCTCGGCTCTTTCCGGCCTCGATGAAAACGACCCCCGGACCATCGCCAAATGGGCGAAGAAGATGGCCCGGGAAATGGGCGAGGACATGGGAGACGAGATCGAGGCAATGGCCGAAGAGGAGATTGCCCGCGGAGGTGGGGAAGCGGGTTCATCAGGCGAAATTCCCGATTCCGGGGGGGGAAGCACGTTACCCGACCCCGACGCCTGAGCGTTTTTTGTTTGCCCTCCGTTTTTCCCGGATTTGAGGTATCCGAGCGCATGGCAGAAAAGAAACCGGACCAGGTTTTCGACCTTGGGGGAAGGTCCCCCATTTCGATGGTATCAGTCGGGCTCTTTCTGATGCTTCTTGTTTGCCGGATTCCTCCCGCTTTCTCTGAGGACACACCCTTTTCGGCCAGGAATGCCTGGGAAAACCTGGTCTATGTACCGGCCTATTCCCACATCTTCTACGGGGATAGCGACCGGCCGTTCCAGCTTTCCGTCACTTTGAGCATCCGGAACACCGATCCCGTCAAGGAAATCGAGGTCATCTCGGTCGGTTACCACGACTCGGACGGAAAACCGGTCAGGATGGCCATTGAAAAGCCCATCCGACTGAAACCGTTTGCGACGACCTATTGCAGGGTACCCGAGTCCGATGCAACAGGGGGGGTGAATGCCTTCTTCCTCGTCCTATGGAAAGGTGACCCCGAAGGCAACCCCCCGTTGGTCGAAGCGGTGATGATCGGGGCTAGCGGTCAGCAGGGGATTTCCTTCACCTCGCGTGGGGTTCCGCTTCCGAAGCCCAGGGTAGTCAACCCGGGAGGAAAACTCCCTCGGGAGTGATTTCCGTGCCATGATTCACCACCCGTTGACCTGGCGGATTGCTTCGTAAAGCACCGCTGCCGCGGCGGAGGAAACGTTCAGACACCGGATGCCCGGTACCATGGGAAGGCCGATCAGGTTTCCCGCCAGGTCCGGGGTCTGGAAGATTTCCCGCGGAAACCCGCTGGATTCCGAACCAAGACAAAGGATGTCCCCTTTCCGGAACCGGACATCGGAGTATCGCGTCTTGGCTTTCGAGGAAAGGAAGAAGATCCGTTCGTTCTTTCCCCATTCAAAAAAATCGGAAAGCGAATCGAAAACGATCTTTTCCAGTCCGTCCCAATAATCCATTCCCGCCCGGCGGAGCTGCGGGTCTGTCAACCGGAATCCGAGCGGGCGCACCAGAATCAGCCTGGTTCCGGTCGCGACGCAAAGGCGTCCGATGTTTCCCGCGTTCTGCGGGATATCCGGCTCTATCAAGGCGATCGAAAGACCGTGGGGGACCCAGCCTCCAGCTGCCATCGATCCGTCGTGTCCCGTCATCTTGCAGTTGGCCTCCGCAGTAAAGTATAATGAGTAAGGAAAGGGTATTCAATCAGGAGGATTGGTATGAATAAGCTGAGTCTCTTGGTACTCGTCGCTTTCGTTATCCTCGCTTCCTCGTCCCTCTACACGGTCTGTTTTGCCCAGGATGAGGGTGGGGAAGGCGGACAGACCGGCCAGACCGAAGCAACCGGAGAGAACGAGAACACCGGGAGTTCCGAAGCCACCGAGACGGAGGCCCCGCCTCCCGAAGAACCGGCCGAAAAACCCGATGAGGAAAAAACCTATACCTGTCCCACATGCGGCTATACTCTCGATTCCCCGGGCGATTGCCCCGCATGCAACTGCTCCCTGGTCGAGAAAGGTGCCTCCTCCGGTTCAGATGAGTCCGGAACATCCTCCGATTCCGGTTCCAGCGAATCCGCCGATTCGGGAAGTTCGGATTCGGGTACCAGCACGGAGTGACGTTTCCCCCGATGTTTCCCTGAGCAACCCAGAGACCGGACCAAAAAAACAGCCCGTCGCGAACGCGACGGGCTGTTGGCTGCTTCGACCCGAAATGTCAGAGCTTCGCTTCGATCGCCTCGATCACGGTCTTGAGAATCTTGATTCGTGCGAAAAGCTTGTCGACGGCTTCGACGATGGTCCACGGAGCATAGCTTGTACTGCAGTTGGCAAGCATGTCATTGATCGCGATCTCATACTGTGGCCATTTCTCGCGGTTCCGCCAGTCCTCGTCCGTGATCTTCCATTGTTTCCAGGGGGTTTCCTGACGTTCCTTGAACCGTCTGAGTTGCTCGTCCTGGTCGATGTGGAGCCAGAATTTCACCAGAACGGTTCCGTAGTTGGCCAGGTGCGCCTCGAACTCGTTGATCTCCCGGAAAGCCCTCTGCCAGGCAGAAACGCTGCAGAAACCCTCGATCCTCTCCACGAGGATCCGGCCATACCATGTCCGGTCAAAGATCGTCATGTGGCCGGCTTTTGGCAGGCACTGGGAGAACCGCCAAAGATAATGGTGGGCGAGCTCTTCTTTTGATGGGGCGGCGATGGGAATGACTTCATATCCGCGTGGGTCGAGCCGTTCGGTCAGCCTCTTGATCGCCCCTCCCTTGCCTGCGGCATCGCATCCTTCGAAAGCGATGATGACCGGGATCCGACGTTGGTAGATCTCGTGCTCGAGCTCGTTGAGCCGCTTCTGGAGCTTTTCGACCGTCTTGTCGTAATCCCCCTTCGAAATCTTCTGGGACAGGTCGAGGCCGGAAAGGATCGTGACGTTCTTTCCGGGTAGGACCGCCTTTTCCTGCTTCGCCGTTGCCTCTGCCTGGGCTTTCTTGCGGCGGATCGCGTCTTCCCATGTGGCAGCGAGGGTTTCGAATACCTTCAGGATGGCGAACGATTTGTCGTGCGATTCGACGATGACCCAGGGGGCCTGGGCGGTGTTCGTCCGCTCGAGCATCTCCTCCGCCGCCCTGATGTATTTCCCGTAAAGCTGATGCTGCCGCCATTCGTCCTTACCGATTTTCCAGGAAAGCGACGGGTTCTTCTCGATCGCCCGGAACCTCTTTGCCTGTTCCTTCCGCGAGATGTGGAACCAGAACTTGAGGACGACTGCCCCGTCATCGCACTGCTGGCGCTCGAAAGCCATGATCTCCTCGAACGCCCTGTTCCAGATCTTCCGGGGGACGGTTTTCTCGACCCGTTCCCCCAGGACCTTCGAATACCAGCTGTGGTCGAAAATGGCCACGCGGCCCCGACCGGGGAGTTTCAACCAGAATCTGAACAGGAACGGGCGGAAACTCTCCTCCTCGGTGGGGGGATGGATCGGATGGACCTTGAAACCACGGGGGTCGAGAGGAAGCATCAACCGGTTTATGCAGGTTCCTTTTCCGGCGGCTTCCAGACCCTCAAAAACCAGGATCGTTGGGATCCCAAGGTCTTTCATCTCCCGCTGGAGCTCGTTCAGCTTGCGCTCCAGTTCTTCCATCTTTTCCTTGAAATCGGACTTTGCCAGCTTTTTTCCAAGGTCCACCATTTCGAGCATTTCTTTCTCCTCCGCTCAACTGACTCCGGGCCGGAACCAACTCGCTTTTCCGCGTTCGGTTATCCAACCCCGGAAAGATATCACATCGCCCCGCGCCGGGCAATGTCAAGGGTTCTCAATCTGTGACGATCCGAAAAAAAACGGCCGTCCTCGTGGTCCGGCTCCTTCTTTCAGTAATGGTATTGAAGGAAAAGGACCGGTTTTTTCTTCCTGGCCCTTTCCCAACCGGTCAACAGTGCGTCATATCGATCGGCATCATGGACTCGTTTCCCGATCAGGAATTCCCCGCGATCGGGCGAAAAGCCACGTTTGAATCTCAGCAGCGGGTCATCCTCATTCCCGGTCGTTCCCCCACCCATGTGAAGGCGGACAAGCCCCCGCGCAACTCCCCATTCCATGGCCGAATGCATCATCAGGTCGTTCGGGTAGAAGCCAAGAGCATCCTCGCGACTCCCACCGAGGTGGTAGTGGAGGAACCTCTCCCCGAACAGGAAGATCCCTCCAGCAAGCATCTCCCCGCCTTCTCTTCGTACCTCCAACAGAAAAGCCTTCCGGGAGTCCAAGGCGGCCAGGGCAGAAAGGTGTCCGGGCCGGAAGAAATAATAGGGATCCGCCCCGACCCTTTTCATCGTGGAGGAGTAGATCCGGAAAAATTCGTCGTATCCCGTCCCTTCGGAAACGGTCAGACCCGCCTTGCGGGCCTTTCGGACGTTGCTTCTCTTGTTGCTGGAAAACCGCTTCCAGACGTTCTCCATCCCATCCGAGATGTCAACCGAGATTGTCACCCTGTTCTTTTCGATCTTCATTGAAGACCTGAAAACCTCATGGGTCATGAGAAGGGGATGGAACCGGACGAACTCGGCCACGATCCGGTTCTGACGGCACCATCCGAGGAACTCCTGTTCGAAGGCCGTCGTTTCCGTTTCGGAGGCGTTCGCCACAAGCGGTCCGCCGTAGCCGTAGGCGGACTGGATATCGAATAGCGGGTCATCTCCGGTTCCCGGGATTGGCGTGCGCAGAAATGGGTAGAAGAACAATGCGCCCGAGGACGTGGAACCGATCGCGGCCCGGGGGGACCCATCCCCGTTCAGTTCGAAAAGGTGATGGTAATCGTAGGAGAAATAGACGTCCTTCCGCTCGGGGGGGAAACGGTCGAGAAACCCGTCCCATTCATGTTTGTCGGCGATGATCCGGATCATCCGGCCTCAACGGTGATACTCGGCCGGCCGGGAAAACCTGTCGAGGTTGTTGCCGATCCAGGAGATCGTTTTCTGGAGGCCGGTTTCGAACTCGACGGCGGGTTTCCAGTTCAGGTCCGAGTTCGCCCGCCGGGCATCCCCGATCAGGAGGCGGACTTCGGAGTTTTCGGGTCGGACTCTCAGGGGATCGAAACGTATCACGGATTTTCCGCCGGTCATCCCCACGATCTTCTCGGCAACCTCGCCGACGGTTCTACCCTGTCCGGTTGCAAGGTTGTAGGGCCTTCCGTCAACCTTTCCGCGCAGACCCGCCGAGATGAACCCCGAAACCGTATCTTCAACGAAGACGAGGTCCCTGACGGGGGTGGTATCACCGAGCCGGATCTCCCCCCCGACCAAAGCCTGCACGATGACGGTCGGTATGAAAGCCCTTAGCGATTGCCTTGGTCCGAAGGTGTTGAACGGCCTCACCACCACAACGGGCAGCCCGAAGGAGCGGGCATAGGCCATCGCCATCATATCCGCCGCGATCTTGGTCGCCGAGTAGGGGGACTGGCCCTGGAGAGGGTGGCCTTCATCGATCGGGGTCCTGATCGCGGTTCCGTAGACCTCGGATGTCGAGGTGACGACGATGCGTGGGGTTTTCGCGACGCGGCACGCCTCGAGGAAGTTGAGGGTGCCCTGAAGGTTGGTCTCGACATAACTCTGGGGTGCGGTATAGGAATAGGGAATCCCGATCAATGCGGCCAGGTGGAAGACGATGTCGGCCCCCTCGACAAGCACCTTCGTTGCAAACGGGTCCCTGATGTCACCTGCGGTGACCTCTACCCGGGATTTCACCTCGTCGGTCATTTCCGAAAGGAAACCCGTGTCAGATCGTGAATTGTACCTGACCAGGGCCCGGACCCGGCAGCCCGCAAGGGCCAGCCGTTCCGTGAGGTGACTTCCGATGAATCCGCCCGCTCCCGTTACTACGGCGGTTTTTCCACTCAGTTCCTGATCGGGATCACTCATCGAAATCTCCAAACTTCGTCGGGTAGCTCATCTGGGCCTGACGGAAATCCGTAGGGTTCCCGATGTCGAGCCAGAATTCCGAAAGCGGAAAGCTGCCTACCCGTTTTTCGCCCACGATGGCCTGGTTGATCAGGGTGGGCATGTCCAGGCGGGTTTCGGGCGGGATCAGGTCCAGCACCGAGGGGTTGATGACGTAGATTCCGGCGTTGATCAGGATGGTCTGGTCGGGTTTCTCGAGAATCTCACGGATTCCCGGGCCCTTGAGGTTGACGACGCCGTAGGGGATCTGGAGCTTGAATTCCCGGATGCAGACGGTCATTTCACATTTCGAGGCAACGTGGTACTCCAGCAGGTGCGCGAAATTGATCGTCGAGAGGATGTCGCCGTTCATCACCAGGAATGGTTCTTCGGGACGGGTGGGAAACAGCGAGAGCGCGCCGGCTGTTCCGAGGAACTCCTTCTCTTCGAGGAACTTGACACGGTCGGCGGCCCCCGGACCGTTGGTAAAGTACTCCTTGATCATTTCTGCACGGTAGTTCACCGAAACATAGATTTCGGAAAACCCGTGAATCCTCAATTGGTGGACGATTGTGGCCAGAAGGGGTTTCGATCCAACATTGAGGAGCGGTTTGGGGGTGCTCTTCGTCAGCTCGCCCAGACGTTTCCCAAGGCCCCCGGCCATGACGACCGCCCTGTTCTTCCTGGTGCCCTGTCCCACGAGGTCGGAGATCGCCCTCAGGTTCACGATCCGTCCCGATGAATCCACGAGCGGGATTTGCTTGATGGAATACTTGGACATGATGAAAAGGAGTTCGTCGTTCGGTGTGTTCAGGTCCGCGACGATGGGGTTTGGGTTCATCACCTTGGAAACGGGTGCCTCGAGCGGGACGGAATGCAGGATTCCCCGGCGGATGTCGCCGTCGGTCACCGTTCCCAGGAGCCGCGATGAGCCGTCCACGACCAGGGCAAGCTGACGGGCCGACTCGTCGATGACCCTCAGCGTGTCGAGAAGTGTAGTTTCGGGCTTGACGAAGATCGATTTCGGGTCTTTCAAGATCGTCTCCAGATTCCTGGGTTCGAAATTCTCGCGATCCAGGAGATTGTATCATTTTCCATGATTGGGGGAAAATGGTTGCGAAGTCTGGCCCTCCTGAGGTATTGAGGTTGGAATGCGAACCAAGTGTCTGAAAATCTGGGTCCAGGGTCTGATTTTCCTCCTGGGGGTCACCGGAGCCTTCCTTTCGGGAAGCCTCGAAGCGGACGACGGGCCGTTTCGCACGCCCACGAAAGCGGAGAGGGATTTCTTTCGCAACGTTCTCGACACTTTCGTGATGGCGCTTCCCCGCCTCCCCGAGGGGTGGGAGAACGTCCGGTTCAAGGGAACCGAACCCCGGGCCCGGATCGAAACCTCCTCAGGAAGCCTTCCGATGCTGGTCGAGTTCCGCTGGGCCTGCCGGCGTGGGCGCTTCGGGTCTTCCTTCCCCGCGGCTCCGGTTGAACCCGGCCAGGGGCCCGACGGACTTCCCGTAGATCCCGAAATCTCGGTCACCGAGGGAGTCCTCGCATCCCTCACCAGTCGCCTTGCTTCCGAAAGCGCCCAGGGAAACCAGCCTGAGATGGAGGAGATTCACCGGCAGATCGAGGTCGTGAAAACACGGCTCGAGATGCTCAACGAGAAGGCTGCGAAGCGGATTTCCCGGGACGCAGCAGCGAAACCCGCCGACATTGGCTTCGAAATCTACCTTGCCGCGAACTCCTTCGAGTTCACCGTCCCGAAAGGGGCGGAAAGACGACCCGCCGGGGCGGAATCAGCTTTCTGGGTCTTCGAGCCCGAGGATGCCGAGGAACCTGGAGCTGCGGAGGTGACCGTGCTGCTGGGCCCCTGGAAGGAGGCGTCGGGAGAGACCGGTTTGGAAATGAGGGTTTTGCCGGGGACGGGGCTTCCCAATACCGCCGTCCAGTGCGTTCTATTCCAACTCCGCGCCGAAGCCGATCTTTGCCGCCGGTTCGTTTCACGCGTGGACTGGAACATGCTCGAATCGCTCATCCAGGGTGGGCCTTGAAGGGGCTTTCAGGCTATCTTTCCGTGGAGGAAGTTCACGAGCTGCTTCAGGACCTCCTGAGAGATCTCGGGAACCTGGTGCTTTTCAGCTATCCTGTAGGCTTCCTCGGCCTTCTTGAGGGCTTCCCGTGGCCGGTTCAGGTCGATAGCGAGGAGTAACGCTTCCAGGATGAGCGCTTCGGCGAGCGGGGCCTTGTCCTCCAGATTCCGGCGGATCTTCTCTTCCTCCTGGTTGAGCTTGAGAGCCGTTTCGAAATCCTTCAGTTCGCGTGCGATCTGGGCCTGGCATGCGAAACAGTTGGCGAGCTCCTCCGGCATTTCGAGCTCACGGCAGAGCCGTTCCTGGGTCCGAAGCTTTTCCCGTGCCGCATTCAGGTCTCCCAGTTCCTTCCAGATCAGGAATTTCTCGGCAAGACGGGCCTGGAACTTGCGCCAGTCGGACTGCCTGATCGGGAGTTCCGTGGGTTTCATATGCATCTGGACGGATTTGAGGACCTCCTGGATCTGGTTGGAAAGGGCGGTCAGGCCATGGTTTTTCGCAAGCCGGAAGGCGTTGTTCACCAGCGACACGGCTTCCTTAGCGCGATCCATTTTCTGGCTCAGGACCTCCGCCTGGGCGGCGAGGGACCGGGCAAGACCCGCCTGGAGCCCGAGCTCCCGACAGATGCCCTCCTGGTTTTTCAAAAGGCCCAGGGCTCCGTTGAAGTCCCCCTTTGCTTTCAGGATCTGAGCCTGCTGGCCGATGCACGCCTGGAGCCCGGCTTTGATCCCCAGGTCGCGGCAGATCTTCTCCTGTTCCTTCAGGAGGTTCATGGCCCGGTCGAGATCGCCCTGCGACTTGAGGATTGAAGCCTGGTATTCGAGCGCCCTCTGCAGGCCGGATTTGTAGTCGAGCCCCCGGCAGATTTTTTCCACCTCCTGGAGAAGCGCCATTGCCGTCTTGTGATCGCCCTTGGTGACGTGGATCTGCGAGAGGCTGCAAAGAACCCGCTGAAGACCTTCCTTATGGCTCAGTTCACGGCAGATCCGTTCGCCCTCCTTGAGTTTCAGCAGTGCAAGATCGATGTCCCCCCTTGCCTGTAGGATGGCAGCCTGGCCGCAAAGCGCGATCTGGAGCCCTTCCTTGTATCCAGCCGAACGGCAGATCTTCTCCTGCTCGCCGAAAAGGGCCATCGCTTTTTCCAGATTTCCGCGGTTCCGGTATATTACGGCCTGGCTTCCGAAGGATGCCTGGAGGCCTTCCTTGTATCCCGCCTCGCGGCAGATCTCTTCCTGTTTCCGGAAAAGCGTCATCGCGGAGTCCAGATTTCCCCTGACCAGTGCGATGATCCCCTGGTTGTAGAGCGAAACCTGCAATCCACCCTTCAGTCCGAGTTCGATGCAGATCGTTTCCTGCTCCTGAAGGAGACCGAGGGCTTTGCTCCAGTCCCCGCGGGCGCGGTAGATCATCGCCTGACCGCCGAGGGAGTTCTGCAACCGGTCTTTCAAACCGAGGTCGCGGCAGATCTTCTCCTGTTCGTGGAAAAGTGCCATTGCAGCGTCAACTTCTCCACGGAAGTAGAGGATGTTTGCGAGATTCCCCAACGCGACCTGGAGGCCGACCTTGATTCCGAGGTCGCGGCAGATCCGCTCCTGTTCCTTGAGAAGGGAGATCGCCCCGTCAAGGTCACCCCTGGCCTTCAGGACGAGAGCCAGCTGCTCGAGAGTGCGCTGAAGCCCCGATTTCAGGCCAAGGTCCCGGCCGATCTTCTCGCTCTCACGGAGTTTGGCGAGAGCTCCGTCGAGGTCGCCGCGGTCACGGAGGATCGAAGCCTGGCTCCCGAGGATGCGCTGCAGGCCGTCCTGGTATTCGAGTTCCCGGCAGAGCTTTTCTGCCTGCACGGAGAGGTCCATGGCCTCCTTCAGGCGGCCCCAATCCTGGTGTATGGCGGATTGGCCACCCAGAGCGATCTGGAGTCCCTCCTTGCTCCCGATGGTCCGGCATATCCTTTCCTGTTCGCGAAAAAGCCTGAGGGCTTCGTCGAGGTTGCCTCTCGATCTTGCAAGGGAAGCCTGCCCGCCAAGGGAAAACTGGAGCCCTGTATAATCGCCCAGTTCGTGGGAAATCCCTTCACTTTCCTGGAAGAGGGCAAGTGCTCCTGACAGGTCTCCGCGTGTCCGGAGGATGGCGGCCTGGTTGTTCAGGACGGAAGGGAGCCCCTTCAGATGATTGATCTGCCTGCAGATCCTCTCGCTCGTTTTCATCAATTCGAGCGCCCGGTCGAGATCACCCCAGGATTTCAGGATCAGCGCCTGGCCAAGAAGCGAGCCCGCCAGCCCCTCGATGATTCCGTTCGCCCGGCAGAGGGTTTCCTGCTCGACGAAAAGGTCCATGGCTTCCTGAAACCGGCTCCGTCCAAAGGTGGCAGTCGCGAGGCTTCCAATGCATCTTTCCAGGCCCAGGGGGTCGTTGGCTGTGGCAAACAGCTCCCGGCTGGAAAGGAAATACTTCGCCGATTTCTCATACCAGCCCTCGATGTAGGTTATCCGGGCAAGTTGGAGCAGGGAAAAGGCCTCCCCTGGGGTGTCCCCCTTCTGGTGCTGGATTCCGGATAGCTCGGTATAGACCGTCGCCGCTTCTTCGAACTCCCCATGCCTGAAAAGTGCCCTTCCGAGGCGGACCAGATTCCTCTCGAGGCCCGCCTGGTCCCCCTCGCGCCGGCAAGCGTCAGCGTGGATCCGGATCGCTGACCGGGCTTTTTCCCCATGTCCAAACTCGAGAAGGAAGATTCCGAGGTTCTCGAGGAGGTGGGGATACTTGTTGGGCTCGAGCAGAAGGGGGGAGTAGGCTTCCAAAACGGTGAACCTCGAGCTTTTCTCGATTTTTTCCCAGGCCTCAACCAATCCGGCGAGGTCGAAGCGCGAAAACGCCTCGAAAGTTTCGGGCTGGGAGAGCCATTTGAAGAGGATCTCCCAGTTTTCACCGAGCTCCGCCTGATACCGGAACTCATGGATGTGCCGGAAGGAGAAGACGGGATCGGAGAAAAGGTCCAGCAGACGGTTTCGCGCAGCATGGGCATAGGGAAGCGAAAAGAGCCAGGTTTTCTGGACAGTATTCCGGAAAACATCGTGGAAAAAGTTGTGGACTCCATGTTGTCCGTGCAGGAAAGGCTTCAGTGTCCTGAAGAACCTTCCGAAATCACTCCGTTTCAGTTTCCCCCCCAAAGGGGCGGTCGGATCCGTGCCCGACGAGGTGCAAGGTTGGGCGGAAGACGCCTCGGGTTTGGCGGGCGGGAATCCCGAGTGCCCGGGTCCGTGCGAACCGGTTGCCGGAAAATCATGGGGTTCCGCTGGGGAACTGGTCTCAGGGTGGTCCGCTACGGTTTTTCCCCCCGCAAGAAGGTACATCTCATCTTCCGAAAGGCCTGAGCGCGATGCCCAGAGGGATGTCAGGGAATCCCGGACGAGCCAGGCCCGGGGTTCGTGGAACTCGCGTTCGAAGAGTTGGAGAATTTTCCCCATCAATTCCTCGGAATCGAAAGAGCCCAGGAATTCGTTCAGGAGACCCCCGAAATTCTCGGGCTTTCCAAAGGCGTGCACCCCTTTCAGGCAGAGGGTAAGGAAAAGGGGATTGGAAGTCCGGTCGGAATCAACGAGTCGGTCGATCCTCGGTTTGGTCAGGGAAAACCCGTGGTGGGCAATGTAGTCCCCGATCAGGGTGGTTTTCTCTTCCTCCGTCAAGGGTGGGACCGCGACCGTCGTCCAGGTTGGACGGGTGTGGATGGAATCGGACATCCCGGTGGTGGGCTGGGAAAGGATCAGCGAAATTCCCGCTGCAGGGAAGAATTCCAGCCACTCCAGGAGGAAATTGGCCTTTCCCTCTTCGAAAAGCGAAAGGCCGTCCAATACTACGATCGTTTTCTGCTTGATTCCCGCCATGTGGAGCCATCGGGGAAACTCCCGGCGAAGCGCGGGAGGGGAAAGAGGGACGTCCCTGGGTAGTCCGCAATTGATCTTGATTTCATTCAGTAGGAACCTGAGGATGGGTATCTCCATGGCCTCTGACGGCGCTGCCTGGGAAAAATGAGCGATGACAAGGTGGTCGGGGTGTTCCTTGCGGTGCCAATCGACCCAGTTTGCCAGAAGGGCGGATTTTCCGATTCCGGTTTCCCCTACCAGGAAAATCGGCTCCGTCTCACGAATGCAATGCTGCGAAATTCCCTTGAACAGCTGTGGCCTGGCGGCGAAAACCTCCTGGCGCTGCGCAAGGAACGATTCCTGAAGGGCTTTCTGCCTGAAAAATGCCTGGGGGAAAGGAATTGGGAAGAGGGATTCGACGGCCATCGAGAGGTCGGAAAAGGCCATTGGAAGGAAATCCTCGGAACTCTGGAACCCTTCCCGGAACGGGAACCCGCTGTCCTGAATCCGTTGCCGGAGGGATTGCATTTTCTGGTCGGGAGCAGAGGAGGGAGAATCTGGTGCAAGGCTTCCCTGGAAGTAAAAAAATACCTTGTTCGCCTGGGAATCCGGGTTGAGGACCCATCTCAGGATCTGGAGCTCAACGAGGGACCGCTCGGAGAAATTGGAGATCCATGGATTTCCCTGGATGACCTCCTGCGGAATGGCTTTGGGAGCCGGGCCGTAATCCTTTCCCAGGATCGAGATGAAAATGGTCTTTCCCGAAAGTCCACCGCAAAACTCCGAATGGAAAACCTCTTCCTCGATCGATACCTGGTCGGCTTCGGGGCGGGCAGAATCGAAGATCCTGAGGAGGATCCCCCGTGCTTCGCAGATCTTCATGATCTCGGGGAAAACGGTCCGGTGCAACCCCTCCATCTCCAGGTGCGCTTCCCGGGGATGGGCAGCCACCACCAGGTTCAGAAGCGGTGGTGAGGCAAGGGAAGAGGAATTGGAGGACTTCTTCTTTTTCATGGGGATTAAATCGGGTATATCACATGGAGAGACCCTGGGTCAAAGAGAGAAGCGAAGAGAATTCAGGGAAACCGGCCGAAAAGAGCGGCCAAAACGAAGAGGAAGCCCAGGAACATGTAGAAAAGGGAAGCTCCCTTGTCCCCCATAATTTCCCGTAGGGTTCTCGCCTTTGGATGTTCCCAGAAAAAAGCGGGTTTGCGGATGGATCCATACAGGGTGAAAACAGCGATGAAAGCGAAAATCAGCCGTGGGACCATCGTCGGGAAACTCCCTTGCCGGAAAATTCTCCTGATCCGAAGCAAATATACCGCAACCGGAAAGGCCCGGCAACAAATCCGAATGAACGGTCCGGGAAAAAAACCGGGTTTTCTTAAGGAAAAAATGCAGAGGGGAGTTGCGGTTTTCCGATCCTTTCTTATAATTAGAGGAAAGTTCACGGTACAATGCCAGGATTTTTTAGCCGACCATTG
Organism: uncultured bacterium; assembly: GCA_964428355.1. GTDB lineage: Bacteria > Muiribacteriota > Ozemobacteria > Ozemobacterales > Ozemobacteraceae > CAYRYU01. Next base: position 8,603 of record CAYRYU010000059.1, on the reverse strand, counting down.
AAGGGAAGTGACCTTCCCGGAAGGAGTGGAGTCATGAAGAACTGGAAAACGAGGTTGATCTGCAAGGTTCTCTGCGTTGTCTTCCTGTTCGGGATCTTCGCCCAGGATCTGGCGATGGCCGATACCCCCATCAACGTCAACGTTGCGGGCAAGACCATCCAGGTCACCCCGGGCGAATGGATCCAGGTCGTCAAGGGGACCCAGATCACGAAGTATAACGTTCGCTACGTCGACGGAAAGCCCGTAGCTCTCACCATGGAGCAATACACCCAGCTAATCTTCGGAACAGCCGGAACTACCGGCAACTCCGGAGCTGCAAACACCGGTTCCTCCGGAAGCAACTCCGGCTCGAGCAACAGCGGGTCTGCCAACACTGGAAAACCCTCATCCAGCAGCAACTCCACAAGCACCAACCAGGGAACCAGCGGCAGCGCACCGGCGAATGGAAGCAATCCCTACTCCAAAACCGGTACCAACAACACTTCCAGCTCCAATACCACGAATAACACCACCACCAACAACACGACCACCAACAACACCACGACCAACAACAACACCACGACCAACAACACGACCACCAACAACACCACGACCAACACCAACAACGGTGGGTTGTATCAGGATGCCAGTGGCCGTTGGCACGGGCCCGATGGAAAGTTCGTGAAAGCTCCCACCAACGCTTCCACCAACTCCACCACCAACACTACCACCCCCACTTCCGAACCCACTTCCCCGACGAATACGACCAACAATCCCTCAACGAATTCCGGAACCAATGCCTCCACCAATTCTGGGACCAACCCCTCCGCCAACAACGGCGGCCTCTACCAGGATGCTTCCGGCCGCTGGCATGGCCCCGATGGGAAGTTCGTGAAGGCCCCGACGGGTTCCACGAGCGGGTCCAATTCCACCAACACCAATACCGGAGCGAACGGAACCGCGGGAAACGTCGACCCCAGCATCCAGTCCACTTCCGGAAGCAACAACTCCACCACGGGTGCTGCCAACTCGGGGAGTTCCCCGGTCTGGGACCCCGCTTCCGGCCGCTGGAAGGATCCCACTACCGGTAGATACACCAAAGGACCTACCGACACCTCCTCAACAGGTGTTAATCAGAATACCCAGACCACCGATCCGGTTCTTCCGGGCGAAGGTGGAAATGCCGCCAACAATGGCCAGGCCCCTGGAAACGCCGAGCCCACCAACCCTTCCAATCCCGGCGAACCGACCAGCCCCACCACCGATCCCAACGCCAATGGCGCACAGGCCGGGGCAAGCACCGACCCCAACCAGGCCGGGAACGGCAAGCCCAGCCTGAAAGAGACCGTCTCCTCCAAATTCAAGTCCGGTTATGAATCCGGAAAAGCCATGACCAACGCCGGCGTCCAGAACGTCAAGGACAGCCTCAAGTCCGGGTTCAGCCCCAAGAACCTTCTTCTCACCGCCGGAATCACGGTTGGCGTCGACCTTGCCACCCAGATCATGCGGGGTGAGAAACCCAGTCTGAAAAAAGCCCTCAAGACCGTCTGCTGCGCCGAATTCGCGGGAAGCGTCGTCGGATCGGTAACCGGTGCTGCCGCCGGCTCCTTCTTCGTCCCCTTCCTCTCCGCAGTCCCCGTCGTGGGTGGAGTTCTCGCCGCCCTCGCTCCCACCTTCGGTTCCGTCGTGGGCAGCTCCGTTGGCGCCTACATGGCTGGCGACCTGAAGAATGGCAAGTTCTCGATCGGCGATGCCCTCAAGCACGTCGACTGGGTGGGTGTTGCCGGCCAGACGATCGGCTCCACCGCGGGTGCCGCGATCGGTTCCATGATCTGTCCGGGAATCGGAACGATAATCGGCGGTATGGTCGGCGGTTTCGTGGGTAACTGGGCCGCTCACAAAATTGCCGGATTCTTCGGGAAGGACAAGAACGATGCTAACAACACCATCGTTGCGGTTCCCACCGGAAGCAACCCCTTCAGCCAGAAAGGCGGATCCGTCACCGTCGGAAGCAGCGTTGCCGGTTCTTCCACCTCCACTTCCTCCAGCATGAGCACCACCTCCGACACCAGCTCCGATGGAACCTCCGTCACGATCGCGGGTGACAATGTCGAAGCCACCGGGACCTACAGCTCCGAAGTCCAGCTCGCGTATGCCCGGTATCAGGAATTGTATCGCCTCTGGAATGAACTTACCGTCCAGGGCCGCATGGAAGATGCCCAGAAGGTCGGTGTCGAACTTAACAAGGCCAAAGCCGCTTACGACACCCTCCGGGAAGCAGCCAACAAGTAATCCCGATCTGTCCAGGTCAGTCAAATCCCCCGGGTTTCCCGGGGGATTTCTATTTTCCCGTCTTGGAAAGGGGGGGCCAATGAAGACCTTCCTTCGCTTTTTCCTCTTTTTGGGGATGCTTTTTTCCCTCATTCCGGGGAATCGTGCTGAGGGGAAGACACGCTGGGGTTTTTCGGTCAGCATCGGGCGCCCCGGAATGGGATTCCCCGAACCGGTCTGGCTTGCTGCCGATCTGAGGGAGATTGTCCGAAGATACCAGAAGGACGTCAAAGAGAAGTTCGAAAAGGAGGAGAAGATCGGGGGGCACAATGCTCCTCCCCCGGTCAACTCCTTCCCCCATTGGGCGCGTTGCCAGGAACTTGCACTGAAATTGAGGCCCGATATCGTTTTCGTCCGGATGAACCTTGCCGGGGTCAAAGCCGCCCTTTCCCTCTTGAAGGGTGATTTTTCGGACCTGAGGGATGACAATCTTTCGGAAGGCCTTCCCTCCGGGTTTTCGGCCCGTGACTGGGGGGAGGAGATCCTGGGGGATTTCCAGCTGAGAGGCTGCTCGAAAGGCCAGGTTTCCCGTATCCTTTCCGCCCAGGTTGGGGGAATCCGTGAGCTTTTCATGGACCTTCGCGATGAAATCAACCGTGACATCGTCTGGGACCACCATTCCTGGGAACGGGCAACCCGGGGAAATGACCCGGCGGACAAGAACCGTCAGGCGTGGAAGGTCTGGCGGACCCTGGGCTTTCCCGACCGTCTTTGAGAAAATCCGCGGATCTCGACGGAATGGGGTCTTGACGGAAAAACTGGGAACCCGTCCACAGATAGCGCAGATGGTCGCAGATTCGATCAGGGTTTTCCATCTGTGGTAACCTCCCGGAATTCCAGGGTATTGACCCGCGGGGTCCCCTGTGCTAACATGCGCGCGAATTCGGGGTGTACCCCAAGGAGTCGCGATTGACGCTCATCCGGAATGCCCGCTGGCTCGATGGAAAAGGATGTTTCCACGACGGCTGGATCCGGTTCCGGGAAGGCCGACTCTGGCTTTCCGATTCGGGGTTCCCCCCGCCTCCAAGCGAAGACGAAGCCATCGATGGGACGGGCTTCCTCACCCTTCCAGGCCTGGCCGACGCACACGTTCATTTGCGGCAACCCGGGCAGGCATCCAAGGAAGGGGTTGCGAACGGAACCCGTGCCGCCCTTGCCGGGGGAGTGACTACGGTCCTGGATATGCCGAACAACCGGCCTCCCTGCACGACGCCGGCGAGGCTGGAGGGAAAACGGAGATTGTTCCGGAAGGAATCCCTGACGAACTGGGGATTGCATCTGGGGGCGCCGGTTTCGGCGCCCCCTTCGCTTTCCGGAATCTGGAGAAAATGCGCATCCCTGAAGGTTTTCCTTGCCCGATCGGGGGATCTCCAGGCGGAAACCGACCCCGACCGGTTGACGTGGCTGTTGGGGCGGTTCCCGGTCGTCTCCCTGCATGTCGAAGACGAGACCGTCTTCCCCGCTCCTGAGGCCGGGATGCCGCATCACCTGCGCCGTCCCAGGGCCGCGATCGTGCAGGGTTTGAAAAAGATCGAAGCCGCCGTCGTTGCCCTGGAAAGAAACAGGGGGCCCGAAGCCCTCCCAAGGCTGGTATTGCTCCACCTTTCAACCATTGAGGAGATAGCCTGGGTCCGGGCCGCACGCGCGCGGGGATGGGACGTCTGGGCGGAAACATGCCCCCATTACCTTTTCTTCACCTCCTCCGACCAGGAACGGGAGGGAGCCGGGCTGAAAGTCAATCCCCCGCTTCGCGATCAGGAAGACCAAACCGCCCTGCGGGAAAGCCTCCGGGACGGAACGATCGATTTCATCTCCACCGATCACGCACCGCATCTTCCCCACGAAAAAGCGGGTGCCAACCCTCCCTCGGGGATGCCCGGGATCGAATGGATGATGCCTCTCCTTCTGCACCTGGTCGAGCACCGGGTGCTCTCCTGGAAGCGTTTCGTCGAGGTGGGTTGCACGCGCCAGGCAGAATGTTATTCCATCAGGGGACGCGGGGCGCTGCGGGAAGGGAATGCCGCCGATCTCGTGATGGTTTCCGAAAGGTCGCCCTCCGAAGCATCCGGAAGGGTAATCACCCGTGCGGGGTACGATCCTTTCAGGGGAATTCCGCTCCGATGGAGCGTTCGGAAGGTTTTCGTCAACGGCCATCCTGCTTTCCAGGATGGGGTTTTCTCACCCCGCAAGGCGGGGAAGGAGGTTTTCGATGAGCAAGGTTGATGTTGTTCCACTTCTGATGGAATGCGGGGCCCTCAAGTTCGGGGAGTTCACCCTGAAATCCGGCTCCAAATCCCCGTTCTTCATCGATCTGGGGCAGATCAAGTCGGGGAAGGAGTTCCTCGCCCTCGGTGAGACGCTGGCCCAGGGGATCGAGGAACGGTTCCCGGAGACGACCCTGCTCTACGGTCCTGCCTACAAGGGGATCGTCCTCGCCGCGGCCGCCGCCGCCGGCTTCTGGAGTTGCTACAACCGGGACGTGGGCTTTTTTTACGACCGGAAGGAAATCAAGGGGCATGGTGAAGGGGGCCGGTTCATCGGCCGCCTTCCGAAACCCGACGACAGGCTCGTGGTCGTGGATGACGTCATGACCAGCGGAGCCACGAAGAAGGAAGCGATGAGCGCCCTCGAGGAAGCCTTCCATGTCCGCCCATCCGGCTTCATCGTGGTCGTCGACCGCACGGTCAAGGGAACCCGGGTGGGCGTTCCCTTCGTCTCCCTGACCGATCTTCCCTCGATGGCGGGTTACCTCGAGAAAGCGGGGCGTCCGGAGGGGTCCATGGTGAGGCGCTTTTGGGAAGGAGGCCAGTCGTGAAGAAGGTTTTCCGTCTCATCCCTTCGCTCGATTGCACGGAACTGGAGAAGGTCGAACGGATCGCCCGGGCCGTCGGAAATGAACCGGGAATCTACGGTTTCAAGGTCGGGTTTTCCCTTGGCCTGAGTTTCGGGCTTCCCAGGGTCGTGGAAACCATCCGCAGGCATTCGCGAAAACCCGTCATCTACGATCATCAGAAGGCGGGGACCGACATCCCCGACACCGGGAAGCTCTTTGCCCAAACGATGAAGAATACCGGAATCGACGAAGTGATCCTCTTCCCCCAATCCGGGCCCGAAACGATGAAGGCATGGACCGCGGCTGTCCGCGAACAGGGGCTCAAGGTCATTGTGGGCGGGATAATGACCCACAAAGCCTATCTCCAGTCTGAAGGGGGATTCCTCTCGGACGCGGGCGTCGAGGGAATCTACCGGATCGCCGTGGAGGAAGGGGTGAAGGCGTTCGTCGTGCCCCTGACAAAGGCAAAGCTCGTCCGGGAGCTTATCGGGAGCGTTAAGTTCGGTCCGGATGACGAGTTCTACTCCCCCGGGTTCGGCGCCCAGGGAGGCGATCCGGGGGCATTCAGGGAGATCCGCCGACATTACCTGATCTGCGGAAGAAGCATTCTCGGCGCGTCCGATCCCGTCGAATGGGTCGGAAAAACCTTGGAGGAGTTGAAAAGGTACGAATGAAACGCGACCTGATATCGATCGACGATTTTTCCCGCAAGAGCCTCAAAGACTACCTGATGTTCGCCCAGAAGGTCGAGGAGATGCCGTCGCGCGAGAGGCTCGACCTCCTGGCCGGGAAAATCCTGGGAGTCCTCTTCTTCGAACCCAGCACCCGTACGCGCCTCAGTTTCGAAGCCGCGATGCTTCGCCTGGGAGGCCGGATCATCGGTTTCTCCGAAACCCTTTCGACGTCCGTGTCGAAGGGAGAATCCCTCTGCGATACCATCAAGACGGTGGAGCAGTACTGCGATGCAATAGTCATCCGTCACCCGCGAGAGGGAGCGGCCCGGCTTTCCGCCGAGGTGAGCCGTCTTCCCGTCATCAATGCCGGGGACGGGTCGAACCAGCATCCCACACAGACCCTGCTCGATCTCTACACGATCCAGAAGTTTTTCGGCAAGATCGATGGGATCAAGATTGCCCTTGCAGGTGATCTGAAGTACTCACGCACGGTTCACTCCCTCGTTCATGCCCTGGTCAAGTTTTCGGACGTCTCCTTCACCCTGGTTTCTCCCGAAAGCCTCCGGATCCCGGAATACGTCAAGGGTAATCTGGAAGAGCCCTTCAAATACCAGGAAACACCGAGCCTGAGGGACGCGATCCAATCGTGCGACGTGGTCTACATGACGCGGATCCAGCGCGAGCGGTTCCCCGATCTCCTCGAATACGAGAAGGTCAAGGACAGTTTCCGCCTCGACATGGAGATGCTGAAGGATGCCCCGAAAGGGCTCAAGATCATGCACCCTCTCCCGCGTGTGAACGAGATCTCCCAGGATGTCGACGGATCGCCCTTCGCGGGTTATTTCGAACAGGTCGGACACGGATTGACCATGCGTCAAGCCATCCTTCTCAATCTGCTGGGAGGTCTGAAATGATCGCCGCCGCAAACATGCTTCTGATTCCCAAGATCGAGAACGGAATCGTCATCGACCATATCCCCGCGGGATGGGGGTTGAAGATCCTGCAGATTTCGAGGAACCATGCGAAGCTTCAGGACGTGGTCATTTCCCTCGGGGAAAACTACAAGAGCAAGAGCATGGGAAAGAAGGATCTGATCAAGTTTCAGGTCCTCGAGCTTCCGCCGAAATTCCTGCATCACCTTTCCCTGGTCTGCCCCGGGGTCACCGTAAAGCGGATCAAGGATTACGCGGTGGACCGGAAGATCGTCCTGGAAGTGCCCGAGATAGTCAACGGTCTTCTGAAATGCCCGAATCCGAGCTGCATAACGAATTACGAACCCGGGACCTCGACCTCGTTCCATCTTCTCGAAAAGAAGGAGATGAATTTCAGGTGCAACTACTGTGAACGGCACTTCCACCTGAAGGAGTTCGAAGGCACCTACTTCTGAATACTTCTGAGCCACCTAATCGATCGGGGTGAAAAGCGGTAGCCGGGGACCCCTGGCCGCGGGGACGACGACGATGCCCATTCTAACGTACTCGCGCCTCTTCCCGCCGGCCTCGTTCTCGTAGTCGTGCCAACGGCTTTCGAAGTCATCCCATTTCAGGTAACCGGTCGTTCCCAGGAGGCTCGGATCCTCGATGAAAAGGATGTCGTCGTTGTACCCGACCGCGATTGCATAATGCCCGTCCTCCCATTCCCGTGAATAATCGGGGTTCTTTCCCCAGGCCTGGAAGTCGATTATCACGATGTGTCCCGCATCGATGTGGCTTTTCAACCCCTCGACCGTCATCCCCTCCTCGATTCGCGCATCGAGGCCTTCTTTGCAGAGATTTTCGAGGATCTTTGCGGGATGTGTTCCCTCCTCCTTGGTGGTTCCAAGTTTTGCGGAATAGATGTCCTGGTAACCCCAGATCCCGAGATACATCGTAACCGCCTGGTAGGCCGCCACCCCGCAAGAGGAGCTATTGGACTGGATCACATCGGGGAACCGGCGAAGCATTACCCGGGGAACGAGATCGACTTTGGGTTTGATTGCCGGAGATGGGCTTTCCTGCTCCCCCCACGCAGCCGGGAGTGATGTCTGGGCGAGGGAAAGAAGCAGGCAGGCCAGAAGTATGGGAACGGCTTTTTTCATTTCGTCGGGTCGACTCCCTTACCGGATTTCGAGGAAGGTTCAGCAGTAGAGATGGGAAAAGGACGGTAATGTCCCGTAATCGGAAAGGTGAAGAGGATGTCCTCCAGCCTTGCTCCGAGTCCGATGTTGTGGACCACGAGCCGCCGGCCGGTGTCGGGGATTTCCGTTTCCACTACCACCCCGATGTGGTTCATTCCGTTGGGAAGTCTCCAGGTAACGACATCCCCGGGAAGATAGGACCCTGGTTCGGCCGAAACAGGGCGTTCGTAGCCCCGCCGCCGGAAAAAGCACATCAGGTTGGGAACCCGTCTGTGGTCGATGTTCGTGTCGGGGCGGGAGAGTCCCCAGTTCTTCGGGTAGAGACTGAAGTTTCGCTTCATGTCCATGTGGACCTCTTGCTGGAGATCGGTTCCGGCCGCCCGCATCCCGCGGATCACGACGTCGGTGCAGACTCCGGTCTCGATAGGAACGTCACCACCTGGATAAGCGATCTTCACGTAGGCAGGATCGTATCCCACGGTTACCCCAACCTGGCCCATAACGGATCGGACGAACGATCCGAGTTTCCTGGAGTTTTCCGAACCTGAGGCAAAACCATGCCAGGCAGAACCGGAAGAAAAAACGACCATGAGCACCAGGATCGGAATCTGGAACCGTGCCAAGAGCCTAAAAAAGGATCTCATTTTTCGATTTCCTTTCCCGCAAAGGG
>CAYRYU010000058.1:0-42880 GCA_964428355.1 uncultured bacterium | reverse complement strand
GGTCCGCTGGTGGACCGGAACCCTCCCCAGGAGAGGATATTGATCCCGACACGCCCGCAAGGGAAGCATCCGCCGTACAGCCTCCCCCTGTTCTGGTCGCTCCGCCTCGAGTGATCCCCCCCCCGACTGGTCAACCCGAGGAAGAGGAGGAAGAGCAGGAAGAAGAGGAGGCCGGGGAAGGCCAGGCGACACTGGTCACCGTTCGGCATTCCACCCGACCCGATCAGACCCGGGTCGTTCTCGAATTTGACGGGGCGGTCGCTTTTTCGCAGGAATCCCCGGGAACAAACAAGTTCAAGCTTCGGATTCTAGGGTGCAAGAACCTGATCCCCACCAAGAGGAGCAATCCTGCGGGAAGGGAGATTTCCAGCGTTTCCTTCAACAGCGGAGCCAACCGGCAGGGGTTGGTGATCTCCTTCGACCTGAAGGAAGGAGTGAAGCCCCCAACCATCGAAACCGTGGCGAATCCGTTCCGGATGGTCCTGACTTTCTCCCCGAATCCCGAAACACTCGCGAAACTTGCCTCGGCGACGGCAATCCTCCCCGCAACCGGTTCCGCCAAGATCCCACTGGCGGCCGTGTCTTCCGCAACCGCCCAGGTTGCCAGCGCTCCGGCCAAGGTCGCCTCCGGAACCGTCCCTGTGAAACCCACCCCTCCTCCGATCCTCAACCAGCCGCCTGTAACGACTCCACCGCCCCCCCCGGCCGAGCCGGAGGAGGTGAAGATCTCGGTTGCCCTTGAAACCCTCGAAAGGAAAACCTTCCTGGGCCGGACCATCGTGATTGACCCGGGGCACGGGGGTGCCGAAAACGGGATTCAAGGGGCCGCCGCTGAACCTGAAAAGGCTGTCATGCTCGGAATCGGGCTGAAACTCAAGCAAGCCCTGAAAGAAATCGGCTTCAATCCTGTTCTCCTCCGGTCGCAGGATACCTCGATCGGTGTCAACGAACGGCTTGCCCTTATCAACCGTGCGGGAGGCGACCTCGTGATCTCCCTGCATGCCGGTGCCTCCATGGACGATTCGATCGACGGGGTAGCGTGTTTCACTTTCGACTCATCCGGTCTTCACTATGAGCCGGAGGCCAAAGGCAAGCTTTCGCCCCAATCGGTTTTCCAGGAATGGTGCCAGAACACCCGGTTCGATCTGGCGAAGTTCCTCGCCGGGAAAGTCCGGGATCGCTTGACCAAGCACCTCTCCGTGAGAGATCGCGGGGTCCGGCCTCTGCCCCTCCTTCCTTTGAAATTCGTTCTCTACCCCGCCGTCCTCGTCGAAGTCGGTATGATGACCAACCCCACCGAGGCGAAGAGGCTTTGTTCAAAGGATTATCAAGAAGCCGTTGCGCGATCGATCGCGAACGGGGTGGTGGACTTCTTCAATGGAATCCGCCTCACCCCTTGACCGGAGATGGAATTCGAACTGTTCGGCTCTTTGACGGAGGTATCTGAATGATCGTAAACGGCAAGAAAAAAAGCAGGCAGAAGCAGGAAAGTTTTCTGTTCATCCTGATGGGTTTCATTCTCCTCGGTTTGATGATTTCCGGTTACTTCCTTTTCGTTGACAAGATCCTTCCCGAGATCTCGGATTCGAAAGGTTCCGCAGGAGGCGGCACGGGATCAGTACCCCGGGCAGCGGGGGGAACGAACTCCGCGACCGGTGCGGGTGTAGAAGAAACGCCTGGGTTGCTCGAAGGGGACGGCCAGATCGTCACGCTTTTTTTCCCCGGCAAAGGCAAGGATTGCCTCATGAAGGAAATGCGGAAAATCCCGGCGGAGAAATTGTTGATGGACCAGGCAATCAGCCTCGTCAGGGAGTTGCTGAAGGGGCCCATGATGGCTGACGCCAGACCCGCTTTCCCCATGGGAACCCAGTTGCGGTCTCTGTTTTTTGTCCAGGGAACCTTCATCGTCGATTTCTCCTCGGAGTTCATCGACCAGCACCCTGGAGGAGCTTCGGAAGAGGCACTGACGGTCTATTCACTGGTGAATACCCTGACCGAACTTGACAAAAAATCCAGGGTCAGGATCTTGGTAAACGGGGAAGAAAAGGATTCCATCAAGGGGCACGTCAACATGAGGCAGCCCCTGACCCGATACGAGAGCCTCGCTTTGAACCTGAACGGTTGATCCGCCCCCCGGTTCCCGGGGTTGAAGCGCGGGCTTCGGGCGTTCCGGGTGTAAAATGGCATCCTTTCTTGCCAAGCGGCTCGAGAAATCGGGGGTCCGAGTTGGACAGGGGCAGGGACGACAACGCGAGGATCCCGGTTTCCTTGCCGATCGAATTCAACACCAAGTTGCCACTTTGGTTCCGGACCAAAGTTCCCTGGGTGGTTTGGTATGAAGGAGGTAGGGGAATGGTGGGATTTGACCGGATGGAAGGTTGGATTACGAAAACAAAAAACCGGCAACCACCTGGGGAGGTGCTTGCCTGATGGATCAAGCCGGAAAGATTATGGCCATCAACCCCCGAAAGAGCCTGCAACTACACCATGGTACGGATAACACTCGACCCTTTTGGTATCGGTGACACCGGTTCCGGTCACCCACTGGTATTTCCCGCCTTTGGGACAAACGGGGATGTGTTTTCCGACCATCAGATCCGCGAGGTCTTCGACATTTTTGGGATACTCCCCGTGATGTTCGGTCGCGTAGAGCTCGGCCATTCGGGTCAATAGAGAGGAGTTTTCCCAGCATTTGCCTTCGCGGGCACGCTCCCGGACTTTGGATAGGTAGGGAAGTGCTGTGGCCGCCAGAATGCCAATGATTGCAATAACGATCATCAGCTCGATCAAAGTGAATCCGCGATTGGACGTGTTCTTCTTTCCCATCCCTCTAAATATAGGAAAAGAGGAGGAGAAATTCAAGGAAATTTGTTGATTTTGTTCTGAGTGAAACCTATACTTGGTAGCATGAATCGAAAGATCGTTCTTGCGGCAATTCTTCTCCTACCGTTTTTCCTGGGGTGCGTTCCAGAAAAATACCAATTTGTAAACGAGATTGGAAAAGCGGGGTCCGGGGCGGGGGAATTCCAAGGCGCGGTCGATCTGGCCCTTTCCGCAGATGGAAACCTCGTTGTTTGTGACGCCGGTAACAACCGCCTGATGGTTCTGGGAAGCGATGGGTCCATGAAAAAGCAGGTGGGTGAATACGGGACCACGGGGTATAAACTCCAAGGCATTGCCGGGTGCGGAGTCAACGCTCTGAACGGAGATTATTGGGTCGCCGACCAGCGAGGGCACAAGTTGGTTAAGTTCGATCATACGGGCACTCCTATGTTGAAGATTTCCGACAAGAATGTCCGTTTCCCTCAGGACGTTGCGATCGATCACCAGGGGAATGCCTACGTCCTTATGACACGGCAACCCCAGGTTTCCAGGTTCAACGGACAAGGGATGTTTATCGATACCGTCGGGGGAACGGGGAAATCCGCCCTTGTGCACCCTACCTCCATCACGATGGCGGAAGGTCATATGTTCATAGCTGATTACGGCGGCAGGAGGGTAGTTAAACTGACCTTGAAGGGGGAATTCGTTCAGGAATTCACCAAAAAAGGCGAGTATGAAGATCTGAAAGGACCCAGTTCCCTTTTCGTCAACGCGGCGGGGAACCTTCTACTCCTTGACCTGGGGGATGTCCCCATCGCGGTGATTGCCCCCGATGGGAAGCTGGTTTCCAGGGTTGGGTCTTTTGGGAGCGAGCGGGGCCAGTTCCTCTATCCCAAGGGTATCGTCGAATCGGCCGAGGGGGAGATTTTTGTTCTCGACAACAGTCGAAACGTCATCCTCCGTTTCAAGAAGATCGCCCAATAGTCACCTCGGGTTCTCCGATGACCATCCCAAAAACCCTGGTTATCCTAGGCCTTTTGATTTTCGTTTCCTTTGCCGGTTTTCTCGCTGGCGGGTACTTCTGGTATTGCGAGGTTTCCCTTCCTCCGGAGAAGACCCCGGACGGGGTCCAGGTCAATGTCTCTCCCGGAGCCAGCCTTCGTGAGATCGCATACCTGCTGAAATCCCGGAAGGTGATCAGGAGCGCTTTTCTTTTCCGGTTTTTCGTCGGGATGTATGGGGTATCCCAGCGTTTGAAACCCGGCAATTACCAGTTTCCCGGAGGTGAATCCCTGGAGATGGTTATCCAGACACTGATGAAAGGGCGGGAAGAGCGGGTTCGCCTCACCATTCCCGAAGGATGGACGGTTCCCGACATAGCAAATGCAGTTGAAAGAGCCGGCCTGTGTCCTGCCGCCAGCTTTTCCGAGGCGGTCGGATCACGGGAGATCCTGGGAAAGATTTTCAAAGGATGGGGGGAGATCCCCTCCGCTGAGGGGCTTGTCTTTCCGGAAACCTATTCCTTTTCCAAAGGTTCGCCCCCGCATGAAATTGTCGAAACGATGCTCCGCTTCACCCGGGACAAAGTGGACCGCATAGCCGAGCAGCTTCCCGCAGTCTCACTCACGAAGTACCAGGCATGCATCCTTGCTTCGATAGTGGAACGGGAGGCCAAGAAGGCGGAGGACCGACCACTCGTGGCTTCAGTGTTCCATAACCGCTTGCGAAAGGGCATGAAGCTGGAGTCTTGTGCAACCGTGCAGTATTCCCTCCCCGAGCACAAGGAGAGACTCCTTCTCGAGGACCTCAAGATCCAGTCTCCCTTCAATACCTACATCAATGTGGGGCTTCCCCCAACCCCAATATCGAACTTCGGTGAAGCATCCCTTGTGGCGGTTGCCTCCCCGGCCGCATCGGATTTCCTGTTCTTCGTTTCCGATGCCGCCGAGGGGCACCGGTTTTCCGCCACTCTTGGGGAGCATGAACGGTCCAAACAGCAATTCTTCCGGGACCGGAAGAAAGCAAAGCGCGGACAATGAAACTTCGGCCGATACTGGTTGGGTTGATTCTCCTCTTCGGGGCGGCGGGGGCGGTTTTCGGGGCGGCCGGGGGCGAGACTCGAATCGTCTCCCTGATGCCCTCTCAGACGGAGATGATTTTTTCCCTGGGTTTCGGGAGCAAGGTTGTCGGAGTATCTGATTACTGCAACTACCCACCCGAGGTGGCAAGTCTTCCCAGAGTCGGTGGCCTGGAACTGAACCTGGAAAAAATCGTTTCCCTGAGGCCCACTCTCCTTGTCGATTTGTCGGGTTTCCACAAGAAATACGAAACAACGTTCAGGGAACTCGGTCTGGATTACATGGATCTCCCGATGACCTCGTTTTCCGACATTCCCTCGGCCGCACTCATCCTCGCGAACCATTTGGGGGACCCCCACGCCGGGAGCGAATTCGTCCGTTCCTGGAATGAAACCCTCGAGCGGATCCGCGGTTCCCGCCGGAAAAGCGGGAGGGTCTACTTCGAGATCTGGGATTCCCCTCCCCAGGCCGCCGGCCCGGAAAGTTTCATCGGGGAGATGATCGAACTCGCCGGAGGCCGGAATGTCGTTCCCAGGACCGGGGTCCAGTTTCCTTTCATGAATCCTGAGTTGGTGGTTCGGGAAGACCCCGAGATCATCTTCCTTGCATACCCGGTGGATGGGGCACCACGCGTTGCCGCCCGCCCGGGTTGGGAAGACCTGGCGGCAGTGAAGAGTGGACGGGTGATGGTTTTGCAGCCGGACCTCTTCGTCAGGCCCGGGCCAAGATGTCTCGAGGCGATCAAGCTTCTGGCAGAAATCATCGGAAGATGACCAATCCGGTTGGAAGACGGCCTGCGATTGCGGTTCTCGGAGGAGCCGTTGTACTCCTGGGAGTGTTCCTGGTTTGCCTCTCGCTGGGTCCGGATTCCCGAATCTCACTGTTCGATCAGGAGATGTGGAAGGGCTATCTCGCGGGGTCTCCCGACCAATCGGGCAAGGTGGTGTTCCGGATCAGGCTCCCAAGGGTCCTTGCGGCATGCCTCGTTGGCGGAAGCCTTTCCCTGGCCGGCCTCGTTTTCCAGAATCTCCTCCAAAACCCTCTTGCTGACCCCTTTTTGATAGGTGTTTCCGGGGGCGCTGCCCTTGGCGCGACCCTTGTCCAGGCCGCGGGCCTGCACGATCTACCCGCCTTGATCATGGCGGCGTTTCTCGGAGGAATCGTTTCCATGGCGTTCGTAAGTCGTCTCGCACGTGTTTCCGGTACCATGGACCGTGGGACGCTGATTCTGGCTGGGGTTGTGCTGAATTCGTTTCTCTCGGCGGTCATTTCCATCCTTCTCATTTTGTCAGGCCAGGATATGCCCCGGATTTTCGCATGGTTGATGGGAAGCCTGAACCTTCCCGAATCAAGGGCCTTGGTCCCCATGGGGTTTCTTGCCGCGGTTTCCGCCGGGGTGCTCTGGATCTCTTCACATCCGTTGGACATCTTGGGGTTGGGGGATTTCCAGGCCTACCATCTTGGAATGGATCCCGAAAAGTTCAAGTGGATTTCGTTGATCTGCGCTTCGATACTGACGGCGGTCGCCGTGTCGCTCTCGGGGATGGTCGGATTCATCGGGATGTTCGTTCCGCACGGGGTCCGGTTCATGTTCGGATACGGCCACAGGATCCTAGTGCCAATGGCATTCCTTGGAGGGGCGATGGTTCTTGCGCTCGCCGACACGATTGTCCGGGTTTCCCCTTTCGGGGTAGAGCTTCCTGTTGGCGGGTTGACCGCGCTGATGGGGGGACCGGTGTTCCTGTTCCTCCTGATCCGCCGAAAAGGAGTGTTCCGGAGTCCGAGCCATGGATGACGGAGCGGCCTTGAAAAAAGGACTTTCGGTGCAGGGAATCGGTTTCCGGTTTCCGGAAACCCAGATTCTGAAGGATGTTTCCTTTTCCATCGTCCCCGGAACCCTGACCGCCCTCATCGGACTCAACGGTGCCGGAAAAACGACCCTCCTTCGGTGCCTGACTGGATTCCTCAAAATCTCTTCAGGCCGAATACTCTGGGATGGAAGGGTTGTGGGGGATTATTCCCGTGGGGATCTGGCCCGGAAGGTCGGGTTTGCCGAGACCAACGGGGTTCCGTTCTTTCCCTGCACGGTCGGCGAGATGATCCTTTTCGGAAGGAGCCCGCACGTGGGTTTCTTCGGGAGTTTTTCCGGGGAGGATCGCGAGATCGCGGGTGGGCTTGCCGAAGCGATGGGGCTTTCAGGGCTTCTTGATCGCCCTTTCGACGCCATCAGCGCGGGGGAACGACAGCGTGCGCGTTTGGCGATGGCCTTGGCCGCGCGTCCCGAGTATCTTCTTCTCGACGAGCCGACCTCCCACCTCGACCCCTTTTTCCAGGTGGCGTGCCTCCGTTTCCTGAGGGCCCAGGCACGTGAACGAGGGTTGGCTGTCCTCGCGGTCCTTCACGATGTAAACTTTGCCCGCCTTTTTGATTCCATTCTTGTCTTACAGGATGGAAAAATATCCTTCGCCGATTCCTCGGCAAGAATCATGCGGCAGGAAGTCCTGGACCAAATCTACGGAAAAGGGGTCTTCAGGTCCCAGGGTTCGGGAAGGGATGCGTTCTGTATTCTCTGTGAATTATAATAAAAAATTGATAAAATCAACAGAAATTGGAAGGTATTAACGTGAATAGAATAATAATAGGCGTTCTTGCTCTGTTTTTGGCTTTTTCCATTCTTCCTTGCTGGTCATCCACGCTCCCTTCCTCAAATGCCATAGGAGAACTTTCCGTTGGGCTTTCAGTTGGCTCCCAAACGGCCGTTTTTACCATTCATGTTCCCCATCCGGGTGTGTTTACCCTCAGCTCCCTGGTTAAAGGGAAAAAAGGGGTCGAGCGCCTTTGGGGCCCCAACTGGACCGAAGCAGGGGCTTTTCGGATCACTCTTCCAAAAGGTGTCGTCGAGAACCGTGAGGGGGTTGCGGAGTTGTTCACCCTGGACCTGAAGTTCAAGGATGTCTTCGGCAGGGCCGGGCGGGGGGAACGACAGTTCATCAAGCCCATGGGTTTCGGCTGGGATCCCGTCCGCAAGGAGATTTTCGTGGCGGATACCGGGAACGATCGGGTCGTCAAGCTCTCGGCCGATGGGAAGTTCATGACCCAATACGGCGGTTTCGGCGTTGCTTTCAAGGATGATGTCGAACAACAAGAGGAATGTCTCGATGAGCCTTTCGATATCGCTCCGGGAGGTTTTTCGAACTTCTACGTCAGTGACCAGAACAACGACCGGGTATGCGAATTCGATGCCTACAGGAGTTTCAAGGGGCGCGTGTTTCCCGGGAAAAATGAACGGTTCGAGGAGTTGGACCGTCCCCGGGGAATTGTCGTGGACGGGGAGAACAATATCTGGGTGGTTGACGGGCGGGGTGACCGGATTCTTAAGGTTTCCCCCGGGGGCCAGAAGCTTTTCGAGCTGGGAGGATTCGGCTGGAGCGCATGGAAGTTCAAGGAGCCCACGCAGGTGGCGGTTGACCCTGAGGGCAGGATTTTCGTGTGTGACCGGGGAAACCATAGGGTGGGGGTTTTCGACAAGCTGGGGTCTTTTATCAGGGAGATCCACGATCACTTGAAAAATCCCGTCGGAGTGGCAGTCGATCCTGACGGTCTGGTGGCCATTTGCGACGAAGGGACGGGGGAGCTGGGTTTCTACACACTCGATGGGCGCCGAATCACCTTCGTGGGGAATGCCGGCGGCGGTCCAAAGGACAGATTCCGTTCTCCCGCCGATATCATCGCTCTCGATGAGGTGGTTTACCTGCTCGATTCGGGCAACAACCGGATAGTTGTTTTCGAAAAACGCCGGGATGCGAAGTCGTGCACTTGGCAAGCCCTTCCAGCTGTGGTAAAATGACGTCTCCGATTTCATTCCAGGGGGGCACGCGGTGAAATTTTCGTCCCGGAAAAAGTGGGTTTGCGGGATATTGTCCGTTCTTTGCATCATTTCTCTTTCAGGCTGCAAGAAGAATTCTGGCGGCAATTCCGGAAGCCGGTTCAAACTCCATATTTCCGACCAGGTCAAAAGCATCCCGGTCGAGCGTTTTCTTCCCAAGCTGGGAAAGCGAATCGGGAAGATCGAGGCGGAGGTGCCCGAAAAAGTCCGGCACGATTACACCTACGGAACGCTTTCGGGGCAATATGGCAAACTTCAGCAATGCGTGAAGTACATGCAGTCGGCGATTTCGAAGGAGCCGAACTTCGTCGATGCCCACCACAACCTTGGACTGGCTTACTATCGTCTCGGCCGCGTCGACGATGCCATCGAGGAATGGGTCACTACCCTCCGCCTCGACCCCAACTTCGCCGAGACCTATTACAATCTTGCCATCTTCCTTCTCGACAACAAGCGAAAGGAGGATGCCCTCACCCTCCTGAACCGGTGCGTCACGATCGATGCTCACCACCTCAAGGCCCGGTATGCGCTTGGCAAGATGGCCCAGGAGGCCGGGAAAAACCAGGAAGCGATCCGCCATTTCCGGGCCTATCAAATGAGAGACAAGGGGGATGTCCGGGTCAAAATCGCCCTGGGCGATCTTCTCCTGCTCGAAAACCAGGTCGATGCCTCCTTGAAGGAATACGAGAGCGCGGCGAGGATCGATGACAAGAATGCCAATGTCCACTATCAGCTGGGAGTTCTTTATCACCGGAAGAACATGATCGATCTTGCCATCAACGAGTACAAGAGGGCGGCAGAACTGGCTCCGGATCATATCGATGCATATATCAACCTCGGCGATCTGTATTCCCACCGCCGGGAATTCGCTTCGGCGCTTGCCTCCTACAACGCCGCGCTCGGGGTGGATGCCAACAACGCATACGCCAAGAAAAAAGCCGCCGCTGCGGAAAAGAAGCTTCTGGAAAAAGACAGTGATTCATGACCCGTCTCTTTCGGTTCCCGACCTGGAAATCGTTTCCAGGAACCCCCGGGAAATCCTGAAAAAGCATATCCTGAAGGACCGGCTGGCACTTTCGGTTTCGGAGTTGGAAACGCTCCTGAAAACGATGAAGGATGATCTGGCGGGCATTTTGGGGGTTTCCCCGAAGGGAATCGATTTCGACGCGCAGTTTTCCGGGCGCGAGCTCGATTTTCTCTTCACGCTCGATCTCCAGAATCTCCCGCCCCCGAAAAGAACCACGTGATCCCCGGACTTTCTCATTGGGACCTCCTGGAAGTCGAAAAACCCCTTCGTTACATCGGCGGGGAGGTGAACCAGGCGGCTCCGAAACCCGGGGCCTCACTGCGGGTGTGCCTGGCCTTTCCCGATGTCTACGAGCTGGGGATGTCCAACATCGCCCTGAAGATCCTTTACGAGATCCTGGACGGAGATCCCAGGATCGCTGTGGAAAGGGTGTTTTCCCCATGGGTGGATTTCGAAGACCTTCTCAGGCGCAAGGATCTTCCGCTTTTCTCGCTCGAAACCCGGACTCCCCTCAACAGTTTCGACATTCTAGGGATTACCCTTCCATATGAGATGACCCTGACGAATGTCCTCAACCTGCTCGAGCTTGGAAAGATCGCTCTCGACCGTGATGAGCGGCAGGAAGGACCGATCGTGATGGGCGGGGGGCCTTCGGGGGCGAACCCGGTTCCCATCGGGCGATTCTTTGACGCGGTTCTCGTCGGAGACGGTGAGGAAGCCCTTCCCGAGGCGTGCAGCGTGGTTCTGGCAGGGAAAAGGTCGGGACATGTGCGCGAGGATATCCTGCGGGAGATCTCCAAAATCGAAGGTTTCTGGGTTCCCCGTTTTCCCGGCCCGGTCAGAAGACGTGTTTTCAAAGGATTTTCGGGGTCCGTTCCTCCCCTCAGGCCTGTGGTTCCGAACATCCAGACCGTTCATAACCGGGTTCCCATTGAAATCTTCCGGGGTTGTCTCCAGGGCTGCCGTTTCTGCAACGCGGGATTCTTCTATCGTCCAAAAAGGGAGCGGCCTGCGGAAAAGATCGCCGAGTGGAGCCGGAGAATCCTGGCGGAAACGGGTGACGAGACGCTCGGCCTTGTCTCGCTTTCCACTTCGGATTACTCCCGCCTCCCAGAGCTCCTGGCGATGCTTGATTCCGGTCGACGGTCCGCCGACCAGACGGTGTCGGTTCCCTCCCTGAGAATGGACGACAAGACCCTCGCGCTGCTCCAGTCCACTCCAAACCTGAAGAAGGGTGGTTTGACATTCGCGCCGGAAGCCGGCAGCCAAAGGCTGCGCGACATCATCGGGAAAAGGATCACGGAGGACGAGATCTTGCGTGTAATCCTGGCCACAAAGGATTCCGCGTACCGAACGGTCAAACTGTATTTCATGATCGGGCTCCCATTCGAAACCGACTCCGACATCGCCGCGATTCCCACATTGATCCGGAAAATGGAGGAGGTCTGCCGCAGGGGAAAGATTCACAAGGAGTTTTCGATCAGCCTTTCGGGTTTCGTTCCCAAGCCGTTTACCCCTTTCCAATGGGCGGGGCAGGATGAATTCGGGGTCCTAAGGGAAAAACGGGTCCGGATCTGCGAAGACCTCAAGAAGTCGCGGGCCAGAATCTCCTGGAGGGACGAGTTCCTTTGCCGCCTGGAGGCGGTTCTCGCCAGGGGCGACGCCCGTATCGGGGAGCTCCTGGTTGCCGCCCGGCGGCGGAATTGCCGCTTCGACGGCTGGGGAGACCATTTCCAGGCTTCCGAGTGGCGGGAATCGTTCGTCGAAACCGGGATCGATTTCGTGGACTACACGAAGTCCCGCACCGTTTCCGAGGTCCTTCCCTGGGACTTCATCGATTTCCGGGTGCCCCGGGCCTTCCTGGAGAAGGAATACCGGGCCGCCGCATCTTTGGCGGGCGTTCAGGTGGACTGAGAAAACCCTATGGGACAGAACAGGGAATTCAAATACCGGGTCGATTTTTCCAAACGGGGTCCGGCAATCTATTTTTCCCACCTGGACCTTTTGGATACTCTCGTTCGGGCCTTGAGGAGGTCGGGCCTTCCCTTCTCGATCTCCCAGGGGTGTCACAAGCGTCCGAGAGTGATGTTCGGCCCCCCGCTTCCGCTCGGACACTCCAGCCGTTGCGAGCTTTTCGTCCTTTCACTGGATTCCGAGGTCCCTGTCTCATCGATCCGGGAAGCCCTCGGCGCAGAGCTTCCCCAGGGCTTTCTCATCAACCAGGTCGCGCCCCTGGAGCAAAGTCCCGGACTTCCCGCCGCGGTTTTCATGGTCAGTTACTTCCTTGGTTTCGGAAAGGGAGGCCAGGACGCTATTGGGCGGGTCGAGAGGTTTCTGGGAAACCCCGAGGGAACGGTTCTGGTCCGCAAGAAGGACGGAGAAAAGACTTTCCGTCTCGCACCCGCCGTGAAAAAGATCCAAAGGGAACCGGGGGAGGAAGGAAATGAAGGGTTGACTGTGGATTTTCTCCAGGGAAGTCCCGAAACCCCGTCCGTTTCGAAAATCATCCAGGCACTGGTAACACACCTGGGCCCGGATCGTGAAAATTTGACAATCGTTGAAAGGAAAGCGTTCCTGCCATGTTGACAATTGTTTCGCCTGTCCCGGAGGCCCGGTCTTGAACAGAAAGATCCTTGTTTCCGTCAGGCCCTACGAGACCCGGGGCGCAATCATCGATGGGGAAAAACCCATCGAGCTGTTTTTCGAGAATCCGGATGACGAAAAGCTCGTCGGATGCATCATCAAGGGAAGGGTTTCCAACATCCTCGCCGGAACGCAATCCGCATTCGTCGACATCGGGATCCACAAGGATGCCTACCTCGCCTTCAGCGGTGTGGAAGGCGGAGAGGCCGACGACGAGGAGGATCTGAAGGACATCTTCAAGAGCCCCATACAGGACGTCCTGAAAGTCGGCCAGGAGGTCATCCTTCAGGTGCTCAAGGAGCCGACTCCGGCCAAGGGACCCCGCTCAACCATGACCATCTCCCTTCCCGGACGATACCTGGTCTATACTCCCACCACCGAGCAGATAGGGGTCTCGCGGAAGATCTCCCATGACGCGGAGCGCGACCGCCTAAGGGCTATCGGGAAGCGGATCTGCCCCAAGGGAAGGGGGCTCATCTTCCGCACCGCGGCAGAAGGCCAGGAGGAAAAGGACCTCCAGGACGACCTGAGGTTCCTCCAGAAACTGTGGAACAAGGTGGAGAATCGGGCCAAGTCGCTTCCCCCCCGCTCCATTCTCCACCGGGACATATCCCTCACCCTCAAACTGGTCAGGGAATACTTTACCGACGAGGTCGACCGCTTCCTGATTGATTCTCCGGAAGAGTACAAGGGCATTCTCGAGGACTGCGATTTCCTTTCCCCCTTCCAGAGGGCGGCCCTCGAGCTCTACCAGGAGCCAACACCGCTCTTCGAGAAATACGGAATAGAGCACGAGATCGAAAGAGCCCTCTCATCGAAGGTCTGGCTGGAAACAGGAAGCTACATCATTATCGAGCGGACCGAAGCCCTGGTCACGATCGACGTCAACTCCGGACGTTTTTCCGGCGGGGTCGATCTCGAGGAAACCGTTTTCAAGGTCAATCTCGAGGCAGCCAAGGAAATCGCCCGACAGGTGCGGCTCAGAAACCTCGCCGGGATCATCATCATCGATTTCATCGACATGAACGATCCCAAGAACCGGGCAAAGGTTCTCAAGACCCTGCGCGAAGCCTTCAAGGGTGACCGCAACCGCCCCAACATCTCGGATTTCACTGATCATGGACTGGTGCAGATGACCCGGAGGAGGAACGCCCTGAGTCTCGATGAGATCATCAAGGAAAAATGCCCCTGCTGCGGAGGCATAGGACGGATCCTCTCGATTTCGACATTGAAAAACCGTATCAGACGTGCCATCCTGATCGAGGCGGAGCGTTTCCAGACCGACCGGATCCAGGTCAGGGCACACAAGATCGTCATCGACCAGCTCCGAAAGAAGAATGACGCGGCGGTGAAGGAAATCGAGAAGCGCGTCGGCCGGCAGATCATCTTCCAGGTCGAGAACGGGCTCGATATAGAAGCTTTCAAGGTCGAAGCCCTGATCGAGAAGTGACGTCCGGATCCAATACGACCGGATCGACAGGAGAGGCACCCGCGGGGTCTCTCTTGTCGAGGGGCTGATCGCGGTGGTTGTGTTTTCCATTCTCATCCTGCCCCTTTGGATGACTCTTCGGCAGTCCACCGAGATCATACAGGTGAGTTCCCACGAATTGAGCGTCGTCAACCTGGGAATGAGTTTCATTGCCCAGTTGAAAAGGATTCCCACACAGTTCCTCGAGGAAACCACCTCAGAGGTATCCCTTGAAAGCAAGCCATCCGATGTCGGGAATGACTTTTCCCGGGTCTCCCGACGGTACTTCATCGGCAGTGGGAACAAGCGATTTCCGATCGATCTGATCCCCTGGGACCCAAAAACCACATCAGCGACCTACGAGATCAAGGATTTCAACCCGGAGGGCCGGTTTTCCCCTTCCAAGGCGAGGGTTGCCCTGCGTGATTCCCGGTTGCCGAAACTCGTTACCCTGAAAATCCTCTTCAAGGACAGATCGGGCCTCGAACGCACGGGCCTCTTCCCGGTTCTTCTGTTCCCGGATTGAACGGAACCCGGGATTCGAGAAAGGAGAAAAACCATCAGGAGACATTGGAAAAACACCGGAAGACCGGTGGATTCGGGTTTCACCGCCGTGGAGATCATCGTCGGGAGCCTCGTGATGCTGGTGATTCTTTCGGGGGCGAAACGGATTTTCTTTTCCGGTGTTCAGGAAGTCCAACGGGGGCAGGAATCGAGCGAGCACATCAGGGGGGCTTCCCTCTTGTTCCGCGAGCTTGCGGACGATTTCTCCGAGATGTTCCCCTGGGGGTTCGGGCCCGGGAAACCCGCTCTCCGGTTCGACCCTCCGTCCTCGAGGAAAGCCACAGCGATGACCTTCTGGAAGATCCTTTCGACGGAAGGAGGGGAGTCCCTTCGGAAAGTGAGCTACCATTTCGTTCCCCCCCCTTCCCAAGGGTCGTCGAATGGTCAGGCGTTCGGGGAGATAATCCGGGAGGAGTTCGACTCGGATGGGACCAGATCGCTGAAAAAGCGGTCGATCTGCGTGAACATGGTAGAGGATTTCTCGATCGAAGACCTGAATGGGAATTCCGAGAAAGTCCTGGTGCGGATCGAACTTCGGGGGCAGTTCGAAAGAAAGGCCGGATTTTCCAGGTTCTTTGGAAGTGGTTCGTCTTTGGTGGCATCCCAGGCAAGGTTCTGGAACTTCCGCTTCTGAACAGTATTTCCACGACCCGATCCGTCCATCCATCCATCCATCAATCGCGTTTGAAGGAATTGTGAGGTGCAGAAGTGCAAAGAAAAATGAGCAGGGGAAACTCTTCGGAAAAGCCTTTCGTGGGGCGTTTGGTTCTTGCCCTCCTTCTAGTTCTGATTTCCCTCGAATTGATCGGGCCGTGCTCCGGAAAGTCTTTTTCCGAATGGGAAACCGCGATCGCGGTCTCCAACGACCCTGAGGAGTTGGTCCGGTTCAGGAGCGAGATTTCGGGGGATGGGCAGTTTCAAACGGGGGGGGGCGATGGCCCAAGAAGGTTGGAAGCTCCTTTCGGAGGCATTCCGAAGAGCGGGGGATATCGCAAGGTCGAGCGGTGATCTCGGAGAGGCCCTCGACCAGTATGAGCAGGCCAAAAAAGCATGGGACGACGGAACGATCGACAAGGCCATCCAGGAGGTCAAGGACCTCCAGACCGGTTCGACCGCCGGTGAAATCCCCAACACGACCGGTCCCGCTTCCTCCTCCACGCCTACTCCCACTCCAACGGTTCAAGCGCCTCAGACCATCCGTGTTCTTTCCGGAGATGGTCCGATACCGACTTCCTTTCCGATTCCGGGGGGAGGAAGCGTTTCGCTCCAGGAGGTCCTGAAAACAGGCATGAGCCAGTTCCCTGCCGGAAAAGCCCCGTTCGGAACTATCCCGGGAAGCGGCGACCCCTTCTGGCCGCTCGATGACCCCGAATTCGAAGATGACGGGATCGCGGAGTCCCCCCAGGAGACTCCCATTGGCTCCATGGACAGTGCCTTGGTTGCCATCCAGAAACTCCTTTCCAGGAAATCGGATGTCAAGGGTCTCTTGGAGGAGATTTCCAGGATTGTCCGGCCTGGGACTGGAAGCAGTCTGTCATCCCCCTCTTCGGGTTCGGATTTGTCACCCGCGCAGCTTCTTTGGTTCCAGAAAAGATTCGTTCACGACTGTGTGACCCATGCCCGTTTCGTCTACGAAGGGAAGTCCGAGAAGGCCCTCGAGATTTCCGCAATCTGGTCAGGAATTTCCCGTGCCCACCCCGATCGGATCGCCGACATCGCACTCAATGTCCAGAATGTGAAAGGGGCTTCGAGTTGCCAGGCCTGGTTCGACGAGGTTCTCACGGAGGACTGGAAAAAGGTGCATGGGGAAGCTCCCCCGGATTCGCTTCTTTCAAAATAGGTCCGGGGTGATTGGCTGGGGCCTCCCTGATGTTGCGAGTTTTCGCGGTTCGGGAGGCAGAGAGGCCAACCGGTTCGTTTTTCCGGCGTGATCCTGGTGATGACTTGCCGGTTTGCCGCGGGTCGGTAAAAAAAGGTAGAATGCCGCGGTAATCGACGAAGTTTTTCGAAAGGATCTTGAAGATGTTCGGAAACCGGTTTCGTATTCCCCTTCTGGTTGTTCTGGCGATCGTCGTTTTCGGAAGCTCCGTGGACGCCGTTTCCCTGGCCTACCGTTTCCGGCCGGGGGTGTCCTACCAGTTCGAGCTCACTTCCCAGAAGCTATCGGAGGCGAAGTTCCTCGACATCCGGTTTTCCAACGCGGCAGAAACGAAGGGGGAGGTTGGCATTTCCGTGATCACCTTCCGGGACGGGGTCTTCGTTCTCGACATCCGACAGGGTGATAGAAGATTCCGAAGGTATCTCAAGCCAAATGGAGCGATTGCGGCGGCTCCCACCGAAACAGGCGGAAACCTGCCGTTCCTCATCACCCTTCCTGAGGGCGACTGGGTACAAGGAAAAGTCCATCGGATAACGGGGGGGATCCCCCTCGGACAGACCCGCATTCCGGTTTTCTGGGACCTCCAGTTCACCGGCCTTGACCAGACAAAGAAGAAGGCCAATATCAAGATTTCCGGCAAGGCGGATTTTCCTGCTGACCGCCTCCTTTCCCGGACCCTCACCTGGAGTGGCAACCTGGTATTGAGTGTTGAGAGTGGTCTTCCCGAATCCGGGGAACTCAACGCGGTTTATGGAATGACTCTCGCGAACAAGGAAATTGCCGTTATCCGTGATCTTTGGGGTTTCCAGGAAACCCGGGGCTTTTCTTTCAGATTGAAGGGAGGGGCAAAATGAAAATCGGGTCACATGGATCGTCTTTTCGGGATTTTTGTTGCAGCCTTTTTCCCGCCCTTCTCATCTGTTCGACCTTTTTCGGCCCGGTTTTCGGACAAACCCCGGAGTCGGGTTTCCTTGTCTGGCTGATGAACAACGAAAGTCGGGCAATGTCCGTTCTGGAATTCGATCGAAAGGTCATCGACCGGATGTCCGATCCTTTCGGTTTTCTTCCCTCTCTCATTGCCACCGGTCCGGTCAAAGCCGAGGAAAAAATCTGGGATTTGAATTCCCGCTTCTATCGCGTTCTCCCGGAACTTGGACGGGTCTACCTCACCGCCCGCCGGTTCGCTTCGGGAAAGCTGGCCCCGGTCCTCAACAAGGCATTTCCCGGATCGGTCCTGGTGGGGCCCATCACCGGGTTTCCCGCACTGCGAGCCAATCTTGTGGGGCCTGTTCTCGACGAGCAGTTCAGAAAGGACGTTTTGGACGTTCTTGGGCTCGATAAGGGGAGGGATGCAAACCTTGCCGAGCGATTTCAGAAATCACTCGCCTCTCTTTCCGATACCGACCGGAGGCTCCTTTTGGAGTATTTCGGGACCTTCCTCGCTCTCTACCCGGGCAACAAGCCCGCCCGCCTTTTGGAAAGCCTCGTGAAGGGTGGGTGGAAAAAGAACCTGGGCGAGGGGGCAACGAATTTGATCCTGGTGGCGACGGGAAAGGGGGAAAACATAGCATCGGGGTCCTCAGGAACCTCGTTCGAGGATGACCCCGATTTCATCATGCCCGACGGGGCCGGTGCTGGAGAGGCTTCGAAAACCACTGGGGTTGCGGATTCGGGCTCCTCCCCCGGGGACTCCGGTTCGGGAACGGTTGCCGCATCTGGAGGCACGCCCGCCTCGGGGACAGCCTCCGCTTCCGTGGAAGCCCCCGATCCCACCCAGGTTGACATGTTCAATATCATGAAATGATAGGCCGGTTGAGCGGAATCGCCGACGAGGGATCGACCTTCCGGGGGGGCGTTCTGCAGGGGAAAAGGGGGCTGACGAACCTCAGCGGACTTCGGTTTCCGGCGGAATTTCCAGTACCGGGTTTTTAACGCGGTTGAAATGGGCTTCGGGCAACCGGAGGACCTTGGAAGGTTGGGTCCAACTCATTTCCAGGGCTTCGGTGTTTTCGGAAGCCGCGTTTGAGGAAAGTTTCAACGGCGGGGTCTTCCCAGGGATGGCCTGGTTCACTTCAGCGGAGGTTTCGCTTTCGTTTTCGGTCGTCCTGGAAAGGGTGGCGCTTGGGACAGTGGCTTTTCCGGTTTCATTTATGGGCGGGGGAGGATAGAGGCTGGAAACCCTGATCGGGGACGGTTCGGTCTCCAGGCCCGGGGTGACCGCCACTTCATTTCCGGTTTTCTCTTTGGCTGAGAGGCTGGGAAGAAGGAAATTGGCCTTCCGGGCCTCCCTGACCCTCTTCTCGCGACTGGCCAACAGGCGCTTGAAACGGGCCTCGATGGGGGGCTGTTCGGAGGCCGCTTGAATTCCGGCCTGCGAGGGAGCTTGGGAATCCGGGGATTCTTGGGGGCTCGAGGAGAGGAGTTCCGAAACCTCGGTGCCAGGGAGGGATAGCCCACGGGCTTTGGCTTCCATTTCGCGGTAGGATCTTCGGCTCTGGAAGTAAGCCAGAATATCCTCGAGTTTCCCCCTTTGGTTGGTGGTGGAAATTGGAGAGGGGCTTACGACAAGGGGTTGGGGAGAAACATCAAGGACTGTCTCCCTATGGCGGATTTCCGGGGCGCTGGGGGTGCTGATTTCCGCGGGAGGAACCGCGCGGGGTGTTTGGCGGCGGCTGGGAAGAATCAGGCCGAATTTCTCCGCTTCACGTGTCCGGTGGTCCTGGCGGGAGGTCATGCGGGCAAGGAGCCGTTGAATTCCGATCGGGACCCCGGTTCCGGCCGCTGCTTCATCCGGGGCCAAGGTGGCTGCCGGAAAAGGGTAATCTCCTGCCTGAACCTGGATTGCCCCGGATAGAAAAGCGAAAAAGAACAACACGATCGCCTGGCAGTATTTTTTC
The DNA here is from genome assembly GCA_964428355.1 of uncultured bacterium. GTDB lineage: Bacteria > Muiribacteriota > Ozemobacteria > Ozemobacterales > Ozemobacteraceae > CAYRYU01. The sequence continues at coordinate 23,615 of CAYRYU010000058.1, read as the reverse complement.
AGCTTCATTTTCATTCCTGTCCGTAGGTTTGGAATCTACCATCAATGAATCGATTGCGCAAGTGGTTACAGAAAGGGTAATCCATTTGGATTGGCTTCTCGGGATGCTTCATCATCAAGGGAAAATGGGGAAAAAACGAGCATAGTTGCTAGAAAATTGATTATAATATCAGAAAAAGGATATAATGCCTCGTTGGTGATGGTGGAAATATCAGAAATGTGATAAATACGGCTTGTTATGATGGGCTGCTTTTGAATTCTCAAAGGAAGAGTTTTTCCCCCAACCTTTGTCGGACGATTTTTCCCTTCTGATGATTCTTTTTTCCCGGGTTTTTCCATTTCGATCCCCCGGTCTTTCCCGGATTGACACTGTCTCCGATGTGGTTTAGACTTTCTGGGTTTCCCGCTGGGAGGCGGTTTCAGGGACCGACCGGAGGAATGAATGCCTTTCACCTATGATTATCCTCGTCCCGGGGTGACCGTCGATTGCGTCGTATTCGGTCTGGATGAAAAAGGACTCCAGGTTCTGCTCATCCAAAGGGACATCGACCCATTCCGGGGCTGTTGGGCGTTGCCGGGGGGGTTCGTTCATATCGAGGAATCCCTGGATGAAGCTGCCCGCAGGGAACTCGAGGAAGAAACGGGGCTCAAAGGGATCTTCCTGGAGCAATTGTATACTTTTGGGAATGTCGGTCGAGATCCCCGGGGTCGTGTCATTTCGATTGCCTATTTCGCTCTGGTCAATGTGCGCGAGCACCGGGTCATGGCCGCGACGGATGCGCGAAATGCAGCCTGGTTTCCCGTCAAGGTCGTTCCCCAGATGGCTTTCGATCACCAGCAGATCCTTCAGATGGCTCTGCAAAGGTTGGAGGGGAAGATCAGATACCAACCCATTGGTTTCGAGCTGCTTCCCCGTGAATTTACCCTGTCCCAGATCCAGCACCTGTACGAGACCATTCTCGGGAGGCCTATGGACAAGAGGAATTTCCGGAAGAAGATCCTTCTGACGGGGCTTCTTGTCGAAACCGGCGAAACTGAAAAGGACGTCCCCCATAGGGCGGCGAGGTTGTTCAGGTTCGACCGGCGGAAGTACTATCATCTGGAGCGAAAGGGTTTCCTTTTCGAGATTTAAGAGGGCGATTGGGAACCGGTTACTGGAAGATGTCGTTTTTCAGGGGGACAGGGGTTTTTCTTCGGCGCTCGCTTCCATACCTCCTGCTTCTTGTCCCAATTTTCTCGCTTGATCTGTTCTTCCTGGTTTTCTCGGCCCGGGAAGCGAAAAGAGTCGAGGAAAAGCGAAGGGAGGAAGCCCAGAATGTCCTTGAACAGATGGTGCGCGAGTCGAGGGTTCCATGGTGGGTTGAGAGAATCTCCCAAGCTCTCCAGCGCCGCTTGAGGGGGAGCCCGGGATCTTTTCCCAGGCTTCCCGGGTTGAAATTCTTCCCCCGGACGAAATTCTGGCTTTTCCGGATCGGGGAAGAGGAAACTCCCTCCTTGACCCCGGTCGTTTCAATAGGGTTCGGGACGAGCCCCCGATCAGTATCCAGAGCGATGGCGGCCATTCTGGCAAGGAGGAAAGGGTCTCTCCAGGAGGAGCGAAAGGAGTCGAAAATCATCGATTTCCTTTTCGGTCCCGGATTGACGGTTTCCTTGATCGCAAAGCTCCAAGCGGAAGTAGTCCGTGTTGTTCACGAGGGAAAATATCGGTATCTTGCATGGGACATCATCCGCATTTCCGGCAGGGAAACCTTCATCTATTTCCTTCTGGTCGAAGATTCCCCTGAATCCAGAAGAATTTCGGTGGAGGCCACCTCTGCCAGGTTCTCGGGGAAAAAACTGGGCAAAAGGTTTTCCCGGGGGAATTCCGCTTCCGGAAAACGGACTCCTATGGAAATTCGGGACGGTCCCCAGGCTCGCCAAGGCCCAGATCAAAGGAAAATGGGTCCCCCCCAAGGGTGCCCCTATGATTCGGTGCATTTTCCCAACGGATCCGACACCGGTTCAGGAGTTCGGTTCGCGGGTTTCCTGCGGAGAAATCCAGGAGCGGGGGCAAACTACATTCCGCGTGGTCTTCTTGATCAACCCGGATTCCAGAGCTGGTTGGAAGCCTGGGAGTCTCCCCCTCTTGTTCCGCTTGCAAGTCACACCCTCCCTGATTGTTTCAACCTCGGGAGAAATCTGATCTTTCTGGGGGTCAACCCCGGAGAGGAAATCATTCCCTTTCTTTGGCTCTCTGGCTTACCTGCCTGGGAGTTTCCTCCATGGGTCTGGGCGACGAACATTCTTGCGCTTTTATCGGTATTGTTTGGGGCCATTGGCCTGAAAAGAAACGTCCAGCTTCCGGGAATTTCCCTTCGATCGAGGTTCGTCGTTCTGTTCTGCCTGGTTGCCTTTGCCTCATTGAGCCTTTTCTTCATCGGCGCAAGGCTCTTTCTCGAAGAGGCCGGAACCCTTGAAACGAATAACCTCGAGGAGCGCATCCGGCAGGCGGCTGGAGATTACGACAAGCATTTTGAGCGCGTCAATCGAAGGTTCCAGATCGTTTTGCGGAGATTGAGGAAGGACAAGACTTTCCTGGATTCCATTTCCGCGGAGAAACAGGATCCGGGTTTTGTGATCCGTACCATTGCCGCATTTCTGAAGAACTCCCGGCCTTCGATCCCTTTCGCCACGATCAGTTTCGTGGGCATGGACGGGGAAGAAGCGGCAACATTTTCCAGCAGGGTCAATCCTATGGACCTGGAAGGGTTCCAGGCCATCAACCGGGCTGGGATGCGCTATGTGATTCTCGATCGTCGGGGGCTCAAGGACGATTGCGGAAAAGAGGTTTTCACCATTCCCTATCAGGACCGTTCTATTGCCCAATCCCTCCAATCGGTTACCGGGCAGACACTTCTCTTCAACATGCTGAAGACTGCGGGGGATCCGATCGCTTTCCAAACCGGACGGAAAAGGATCTGGAGGGTCCTGGATCATCTCGAAGACAGGAGAGGCCGCCCCTGCTGCTTCCAGGTCGCCTGGAGGCCTGAGGATCTCGATCTCGAGGTGGGGCAGGAAGCCTTCCTCAATTCGAGGAAGCGTTTTCCCGGGGTAAAGCTCGCCTTTCTCCGAATGACCCCCTCCGGGCCCATCGATACCACGGGAAGAGGCAGGGAACCAATCTGGGCGAATGATATCGCGGTGGTGGCTTCCCGGAACGGACGTGAGATCTTTCGGAAGCTCCCTCGCATCCAGGCAATCCAACTTGCCCGTCCATCGTCGGAGAACGAAGGAATCTGGATAGTCGCCCAGGGGAAAACGACGGCCGTCGAGAGAACCCGGAGAGAAAGGGTGAGGCTGGGAGTCCTCCTTTTCGGGGCAAGCCTTTTGGTGATCTTCATCCTCAACCGTCTTTCCGAAAGACGGCTCATTTCCCCCATCGTCCGGTTGGCGAAGGATCTGGAGTCCGTTTGCAGGGGGAACCTTTCCTTCCCTGCTCCAGGGGCACGTTCGGATGAAGTCGGAAGGCTTTCAAGTGCTTTCCACGCGGTGGTCGAAGGTCTGAAGACCCGACGCAGGCTTTCCAGCCTTGTCTCCGGGCCTGCGATGCAGATGATTTGCGATCGGATGGGATCTCTGGAACCCGGATCCTGTGAGGACGTTGAGGTGGTTTCCCTGGTCTCGGACATCCGGGATTTTACGACACTTTGCGAGAAACATTCTCCCCGGGAAATAACCTCCCTCCTCAACCGTCATTTCGATGGGATGTCGCGGGTCATCACCGGACATGGGGGAAGCGTCGACCGGTTCATCGGCGATGCGGTGAATGCGGTTTTCCTTTGCCCTTCCCTGGAGATTGAGAAGACCATCCTTCAGGCGGTCACCGCCGGTGCGCGGATGCTTGAAGAGATTGGAACGATCAACTCCGAGAGGCGGAGCGCGGGACTGTTCGAGTATCGGGCGGGAATCGGGATCTCATTCGGAAGGGCAAGGGCATCGATCCTGGGGGACACATCCAGCAGGCTGGACCTCTGTTTCCTGGGTTCTCCATTCGAAACTGCTGCCGAGATGGAAGCGGCGACAAAGAACGTGCCGGAGTTTCCGTTGGTTACGGATGCCACCGTCGCGAGGGTTATCGGGAGGGAGCTGAAGATCTCTGTCGAGCCCGTTGGTCGCGGGACGGAAGGGTTCACCTTTCCGTCTGGTGAAGAGGGCTTCAGAAAAGCCGGAGTGAGGGGCCAGATTCCCCCCGAAGGGACTCCCGTCAAGAGTGACGATCCCATGAATGTGGACGGGCATGCGATGGGAGGTCCCAACTATTTCCGGGGACCGCTGGGAGCCTTGTTCATTTCGGCTCTCGTCTTGGGAATCCCCCTGCTGACAGCCTGGTGGGCGTTATCTTCCGCGGAAATGGGGGAGCTGGACCGACGCCAAAAAGAAGCCCGCAGGCGGAACGAGATTTTTCTGAAAAAACTGAATCGGCAGACTCTGTCCCAAGAGGTCACCGAGGAAAACCTTGACCGGCTCGTCAGAAAGGTGGAAGAGGGAATCAAACCGGTGAGTCATGGACGAGTCCCCGAAAGCCTTATCGAGGGAGTCCGAAAGGAGTTGGACGGGTTGGGTGCAAAACCGCTTGCAACGGCTTTGATACCTTTCGACCCCGCAGCCCCTTCTTCGTTTCTTGCATGGACTGATATCGACGAAGCTCTCCGGGAGCGGGTTTCCTCGGATGACCTCGTGTCGCTTTCCAGGGAACTTCTGTTTTCCTATGGCCTCCATCAGCAGAAGGATACTATCTACGACAAGTATGACCTTCCGCTGATCAGCAAGGGGGCAAACCTGTTCCTCTTGAGCTCCAACCGGGGAAAGCTTGCCCCAGTGATGTTCGCATCGACTTCCTCGCTGATTTACTGGAGGCCGCTCTTGCGGGTGGAATCTTTCGACCTCCTTTGGGAGAAGTGCCAGACTATACCGGATTGGAAGAGAATTTCGGAGGATTTCGGAGGATTTCCCCCGGAAGCGAGCCCAACGTTTCTCATGGGGGCTTTCCTGACCGTTCTTTCACGGGAAAATGAAACCGCTTCGGGAATCGGACCGGCCCTTGAAAAACTCGCGGACTCCCCCACAGTCGGGTGTTTCTGGCAGGAAGGGAAAGAGGGGAATACGAAAACCTCCGTGAACGGGGGCTTCGGTCTTTTCTGGCCGGAAGCGGCAAAAGCCCTGGGGAAAGAGGGGATTCCACCCCAGGAATCGTCTATGGGGGATCTGATCCGGCTGCCAGGAATCGTCGGGGAGTGGGCCGTGGACGGGGAGCCGACGGGGAGGCCGGGCGAATACCTTCTGGCTGCGACACATATCAGACCGGAAGGGGCGGGGAGCTTTCTCCGGAAGAGGGTTCTTGGCCCGGGGATGCTGATTGGGGCCCTCGGCCTTCTCGCGTTCACCCTCTGGAGCTGGCGAAATGAAAGAGGCCTTGCACGCAGCTTCACCGGCCAGATGCTGGCGGGAGTATTCGGAGCCGCATTCGTTCCCCTGACGGGACTTTTCCTGGTGTTGAACGAGTTGGGCAACAGCTGGGACCAGAACCTGGTACAGGCCGCAGAAGCCTCTTTCCAAAGAAAGGTAAGGGATTTCGAGAATCGGGTCGACGAAAGGTTTTTCCGCCTCCAGGAGGCCTTGCCCAGGATGCTTGAAAAGCCCCAGCCCAAAGAAACAGGCTGCGAGGCCGATGTTGTCAGAAGAGTCGGAAGGGCTCTCACCACGATCAGGATGCCCCCGTATTTCGTACGGGTCGGGGGGAACGTTCTGGTCCTTCCCAACGGCGACTACGTAACAGTTGGCAGCAGGGGGGAGGCGGCAAGTGTTACCCAGACGGTGCTCCAGGCTTTGGGATTCAGCGGGGAAAGGGTGCAAAAACGCACCCTGGGTTCGGTGAAGACGGATCCGGGGTCCTCCCCGGCATCATCCGAGAATTACTGCTCCGACCTTGTGAAAAAGGAACTTGCGACCGAGGAGGTAGTCGATATCCTCGAGACCTCCTACGGGGCCGCGACCCTCCTGGATCTGACATTCGGCCAGGGAAAACTGTCGACGGTAAAGGCGAACCTTACGACCCAGCATTTCTTCCAGGGGTTTCTGACTTCCAAGACGAAGCCCGATTGCTTCCTGGCTATCAGTTTCAACGATTTTTCCCCAAGGTTCCAATGCACTGCCAGCCTTCTTTCCCAGGATTTTCTCGCGGCGCCCCCGGGAAAGAACCTGGTGGGGCCCCGGCTGTTTGCCCTCGAAAGGGAAAATCTCGGGCTGCCTGTGCGTCCCGAAGATGGCGAGCGGCTTTCGTTCCTGCGACCCCTTGCCGCGTTGGCGATTTCGGAAAGGGAGGGATTCTCGAGCTGGGTGGATGACGAGCTTGGGACCTTTTTTGCCCAACTCGCTCCCGGGCGTTCGTCTCCCCAGAACTTCTATGTCGAGGTCACTCCGGAAACCTTCCTTTACCGGCCAGGAAAAATCCAGCAAGTCGTGGTTTTCGGATTGATGGGGCTTGTGGTTCTTGCCCTTCTGGCGATTTCCCTTGGGATGTCATATGAGCTTTCTGAGCCCGTTCTGGCTGCCGTGGACTGCCTGATGGCCCTGGGGGCGGGGGACTATTCCCGAAGGATGAACATCGACCGGGCCGATGAACTTGGGAGCCTTGCAAACTCATTCAATTTCATGGCAAAGGGGTTGCAGGAGAGAGAGGTTCTTGCCCGTTTCGTGTCGAGCTCGGCACGCGAGATGAGCAGTGACGAGAAAGGGGAACTGGAGGCCCTCACGGGAACCCGTCGATCGGCTACGGTAGCCTTCTTCGGTGTTCCGAAAGCAGGCATGAAAAGCCTCTCCTCGAAAGGGAGTGGGTCCCGCCAGGGTTCGCTGCTGCTTTTGAACCAGTGGATTCTCGCGGTTTTCGGTGCAGTCGGCCGGTACGGTGGGGAGGTGGACAAGGTTCTTGGGGACAAGATCCTGGCGGTTTTTCCACACCCCCCCGAGACTGCGGGGGAGGGGAAGAGATTCCTGGGGCGCGTGGGAGACGCTTGTCGATCCGCACTGGGGGTGTTGGCGGATCTTCGCGGTCAGGGGAATCCCCTCGGATGCCACGTGGGGATTGCCTCGGGCGAGGTCATCTCGGGTCTCCTCGGAACGTCCACCAGACGCGATTTCACTGTAATCGGGGACACCGTGAACCTTTCCGCCCGTTTCTGTTCATTGGCTGACGGGGGTGATTTCGGGGAAATCATCCTTTCCGAAGAATCGGTAAGGGAAGGCGAAAACGGGTTCTCCTTCAAGAGCATCGGCTCGTTCGATGTCAAGGGAAAATCCCAACCTCTTCCCCTCGTCGTTCTTGTTTCCGATCCCAAAGGCGCCGCCTAGGGATCTTCCCATGGCGGGATCGAAACCAGATGTTTCCCGCTCGGATCATGACCGGGATTTCCGGAAGTGAGAGGTGCGATGGGATGCCTGTCGGGACGCCGAGCATGGTATCATTCAGGAACATGAAAAACCGAAGGAGTGGCCCATGACCACACCGCCCCCGACCTCGGGAAGCCAGATCGACCTCCTGCTGGCTGCGGTTGCCTCCGGCCGTGAGGAGGAGGTTGCCGATCTGCTGGCCGCGGGAACCGATCCCAATTGCACCGATGCCCCCGGCTTGCTGACACCGTTGCTGAACGTGGCGAAGACCGGCCACGAGGGGATCGCCCGCCGGTTGCTGGCGGCAGGCGCCCTGGTGGACAGGTCCAACGCCGATCGGGTCACTCCCCTGCACTGGGCCGCCGCAAAGCAGAAGCTGGGAATGGCGCGCCTGTTGCTGGCTGCCGGAGCCTCGGTGCATGCCAGCGAGCGGGATGGCTGGACCCCGCTGCACTGGGCCGCCTACCGAGGAGAAGCCGAGATGGTTGTCCTGTTCCTCGACGCCGGGGCCTCCGTCGACCTTCCGGACCACGACGGCTGGTCCCCGCTTCATCTGGCTGCCCAGCAGGGGCATCTGGAGGCGGTTCGGCGGCTCCTCGAACGTGGCGCGGACAAGGCCCGGCCCGACCCGGACGGCCGGCTTCCTGTTGACCTTGCAGCGGGCCGCGGGTACAGTGAAGTAGTGGCCCTTCTGAAAAAACGATGACGTCCGATCGTCCCGATTCCCCTTGGGGCATTCCCCCGGTCCCGCCCCGTACCGGCGGGCAATCCTGAACCTCTCCCAGGAGGCCAATAATGATAACCATCACCGTAATCAAGAGTCCCACCGGATGCAACGCCTGTGAGGAAACTGGGCGTCTCGTCTCCGAGGCCGCGACCAAGTTTCCCGGAGAGGAGATCAAGGTCGATATCATTGTCAGCGGCACGCCAGAGGCGCAGGCCTTCGGGGTACTTACCACCCCCGTGGTGATCATCAACCAGAAGGTCTTTTCCATGGGCAAACCCGTCATTGCGGAAAAGGTGGAAACCTGGATCCGCAAGGAACTTGGCCGTTAGCAGCCCGGGAACCTTGTTTATCCCTAAATCAGGAGACCCAAGCCCATGAAGGGCGAAGAGTATCTTGTACAAGAGTTGGCAAAGTATAAGTGCCTGTGCTACTACCCCTCCAGCGGAACCGACCTGGGTGACCTGGACTTTTTCGGTTCCGGCGGGCGCCTCCTGGGGGAACGGACCGATCCCCCCCCTGAGGGGCGTTTCCCTTCGGCTGGATTGGTCCCGTCACTTCCTGAGCCTGACCTGTTCGTCCATACCGAGATAAACTCCTTTCAGGAATTCGATGGGGGCCTGGCCACCTCTCCTTCTGAATGCGGCTTTCATGGACCTCTTCAGGTTGAGGGGTTCCGGGAACTGCCCTCAATCGAAAAGCCAAACTCGATCTACGACAATTTCCCCTTCAGTGGACGGTGTTTCGAGTATCGGTTGCGGCTGTGGGATTCCAGGAGGACCCGGACGTTGATCTACTGCCTGTGCGAAAACGAGTTCTTCGTGTCCCGCATCCTGCTCCGGCATGGCCTCACCGCTCCACTCATCTGGTCTCGCAACTGGGCCGGCGGTCGAACCCACGGGACCTGGATTGCCAATGTCCTCGACCGGCTCAAAACAGAAAAGGTCTTCACCGATTGGCTATGCATTCCGGGACAGCGGGGTGAACCCACAAACCGGCTCGTGGAGCGAAAATACCCCGAGCTGATGGTGCCGCGGACCGTGAAACTCGTGCGGAACGACAATCTCCACTGGATCGACGAAGGAGCCCACGGCTGGGTGGATGAATTCGATGTGGTGAAGGGCGTCTGAAGTGGAAATCCCCTCCTGAATAGCTTCAGGAAGATGGACCGTCAGCGTTCCCTGGTCATTGGTCAGCGATTCCGCCAGAACTTCCGTATTTCTTTTCGTGATAGACCTTCAAGTTTACATAACCATCCGAAAGGTCGATCACGTTTCCCGGCCCATATTCGTCGAAAATGTCGCGATCTCCGAAAAGGTACAACTTCCCTTTTTCGCACCACAAGGGCATGCTGAAAAGGTAGCTGAGCTTTCCGAGAAAGTTTCCCCTGCGCCCGAAGAAACAGATGAAGTTGGCCCCACGGGGGGCGTTCATGTTCGCCAGGACTGACCTCATGTTCACCACGAAGATCGGGCCATCCCTGATGTCCGGCTTTCCGGGGCCTGCTGTCGTGGGAAACCAGGCCCCGGAAAGCAGAAGGAAGATCATGAAGACTCCCAGCGGAGAAAGCGCCGGGAACAGGCTTTTCCCTAGAGGGGGGAAAAGCGCGGAGTCCTTCCTCGAACTGGGATTCCCCCGGGAGTTCACGGGAATGACAGCATCCGGGGGCTCGTTGCCAACGCTCCCTCGATGACCCTGGGGGGATTGGATGGGCCATTCCCCGGGGCCAAAACGATACACTTGAACTGGGTTCCCGAGGGAAAAATCCCCAGGGGGGGACCGAAGAGTTTTCCTCGGGCGGTATTCCCTGGAGAAACATTGCCTGAATTGGCACTTGTCGGATGGAAATCACTGCCTGTGGGAGCCGGCCAATGGGAGAACTCGGTTCCGTCCGGACCAACTGCGGAAAAAGTGATCGTGACCGTCTGGGTTGCCTGGTTCTTGACCTGGATGGTCGCTTCGGCTTCCACACCACCGTTCAGTTCGGGACGCGGTTTGACTGCCGTTCCCATGTCGTTTCCGAAACCCGAACCGATATTCAAAACGGGCGAATAGATAGTGGGGGTTCCTTTTTTGGTGGCTTCGAGTTGGCCCACGAAGGTTCGGGAAGGAGTCCCGTCCGCGCTCAGGTAAGGAGGTGGGGGAGGCTGGGGGGGCTGGAAAACGAAGAAGGCATCCCTGGGATATGCGCCCGGGAAACTGGGGAATTCGACTCGCAGAGGTGTTTTGGAAGCGGGGATGGTGACTTTCTTGATTCCCATGAATAAAAAGGGAAAGAATACTCCCTCGACCGTTTTCTCACCCGTCGGAGTCATCGGGTTGATCATTTCTGCCTCGGGTGCCGACAGGCCCAGGGGGGAGACCCCGACGGCCACCAGGCCGGTGATGGCGGTTTTTCCGCGGTTGTATAGGGTGAAGCGGGTGGAACTGGATATCCGGGTCGTGCGTCCGGGATACAGGTTCCGGTCGGCGGTGAACAGGTCCCCATCGATCACTTCCAGGATCTCCCGCACATGGGTGGTTCGGGAGATGAAGCACCGGAAGGTGGCTCCCGGGGGAAAGGGTTTGGAATCGTTGCTCCTGACCGTAAGGTTGAGGGGTGTGGAACCCGCGAACTTCGGCTGTTGGCCCTGGTCGCCATTTCCAAGGTTTCCCGAGGTCCCGAGGATGCTCTTCCCATCCTTGGACCGGATAACGATCCATGGCCAGACCTCCGGAGCCTTGGTTCCTCCATTGATGATCGTGAAGGTTGCCACATTTGCTCCGGGGGGCAATCCCCTCAAGGATGGGAGCGACGTTGCAGCCTCGGCCGCGAGGCCGGAAGCAACGAAAAAAAGGAACAACAGAAAGGCGGACCATTTTCTCGACATCGATTTCGTCTCCTGGAAAAGATATTCAGGGAAAGATGTTACCTCAACCCGCCACCGCAAAGGAAGCAAATGGAAAAGATGCCACCGGCTAGATCGTGTTATCTTCCCATGAAAGTGCCATTGAAGGCCTTTTCCTTTCTTGGTAGATTCTCTCTACGGAGTTTCGCTTTTGCTAATTCATCGTCCGGAGCAAGGAGTCAAGAAATGCACATCGAAAATCACAACTGGTTCAGCCCCAACCTTGGACACGAAATGCCGGTCAGGGTGTACGGCCATTACGGACGCCCTCTGCTCGTCTTTCCCTGTGCGGGAGGCAGCCACCACGAATTCGAGGATTTCGGAATGGTGGAGTCGATCAGGTACTTCATCGATTCCGGAAGGGTAAAAGTCTTTACGATCGCGAGCATAGACAACCAATCATGGCTGAACTCCGGGGCCCATCCCGGAGACCGTGCCGCAAGGCATGAAGCGTATGACAGATACGTGGTAAACGAGGTTGTTCCCTTCATCCGGAATCACCTGGGTGGAGACTGCCGGATCGCCCTTGCCGGAAACAGCCTCGGGGCTTTCCATTCGGTAAACTTCTGCCTCCGCCACCCGGATGTTTTCGACGCAACCATCGCCCTTGCGGGAGTCTACCGGACAAACCACCTCGTCGGGGATTACATGGATGACAACGTCTATCGGAATTCCCCGATCCATTACCTGGGCAAACTCGACGACCCCTGGTTCCTGGGGCATCTCCGAAATACGCGCATAATCATCTGCACCGGGCTGGGGGCCTGGGAATATCCTGATGACGCCAGGGAAATCGAATACCTTCTCAGGATGAAGGGAATCCCTGCCTGGGTCGATTTCTGGGGACACGACGTAAACCACGATTGGCCTTGGTGGCGAAGGATGATGCCCTACTTCATGCCCCACATCTGCTGAAGGTTCACCCAGGGCAGGGGAAAAGCACTCAGGGAGAAGGAATTCGAAACCAGAAGGTGGAACCTTTTCCCGGGGTGCTGGTCACGCCCACCTTCCCGCCATGACTTTCCACGATCTTTCGGACTATGGCGAGACCCAGCCCGGTGCTCTTTTCCCCGTCGACAGGCTTGACGCTCGTTCGCCCGAACTCCCTGAACAGCTTGGGAAGCTCTTCTGGAGGGATTCCTTTTCCCTGGTCGACGATTTCCACGATCACCGTCCCGTTCGCCGGTTTCGCCCTTAGGGTAACTGCAGTTCCGGATGGCGAAAATTTCAACGCGTTCCCGACAAGGTTTTCCAGGACCTGGAGGATCCGTCGCCGGTCCAGATCAGCCTGAGGAAGGTCGGAGGGGATTTCGCCGCGAACCTCGATCCCCTTCTGGCACGCAAGAAATCTGGCGTTTTCCATGGCTTCCGTCAGAAGATCATTCCACGAAATCCTCTCGGTGAGAAGTTGGAGTTGGCCTGACTCGATTGCGCTGAGGTCCAGGAGGTCGTTGACCATCGAAAGCATCCGATCGACCACCGCGTTCATGCGGCCCAGGACACGATCCCGTTGGTTGGCGTCGGAGACCGTCGCGGGGTCACCGAGCATCTCGAGATAGGATTTGACCACCGCCAGGGGGGATCGGAGGTCATGTGCGGCGATGCCGAGGAATTTGTTCTTCAAATCGTTGAGTTCGACGAGCCTTTGACGGTCAAGGGCTTTCTGGACAATCATGGAGAGATTTGCCGCGAGCAGGTTGTAGGTCTCGGCGTGGATTTCACGATAAACGCCGGGATTCCTGTTCGAAAAGAAGAGGAAACCGATCGGTTTTCCGCCCGCAATGAGGGGGCAGGTCAGGTTCGACCGGATTCCCTCCTGGACAATGAGACTCGTGGAAAGGGACGACGGGTGATCCCTTAGGTATTCCACGAGATCGTTGATGATACGGGGTTCTCCGGTGTCGAGGATACGGGAGAGGCTGCTCCCCGCGAGCGGGGCTTGGAAACCCTTCCCAAGCAGAATCACCTCCAAATCCGATCTGCTCCAAAAGCTTCGAACAACTGTTCCACCGTCCTCGAGAAGGGCGATTCCCATCCGGTCAAGGGGAAGCAGGCGAGAAAACTCGTCGAAAACCCTGTCCAGGAGCTCTTCCGGTTTCTCCGCTTCGTTGATCCTGGCTGAAAGGGAAAGCAGGTCCGAGTCCAGGCGAAGCCATTCCTGGAGCTTTTCAAGAAGCTCCTTGTGTTCCAGATGGCATGTGTCGGAGCGGGGAAGGCTGTTCCCCCCGTGGAAACGAAGGGCTTCCCCGATTCTGCGAAGGGATTCCAGTCGGAGAGCCCTGTCGCGTTCGCGGGCTTCCCCGGTGTCGGGGGGAAGTTGGGAATTCACCGTCCCTGCCTGTTCAACCATCTTTTGGAGGTGACTTGACCCGCTGTTTGAAGATCCCGCACTTGCAGAATTCTTCAACATCCAGGAGGTTCTTCACCTGAGGGTTGCCCGGATTTCCGAAAACCTCGGACGGTTTGCCGGTCTGAATCACTCTCCCGTTCGAATAGATGATGATCCGGTCGGCCATCGAATAGGCTTCGAAGATGTCGTGGGTTACCAGGATGATGGGGACTTTGAACTTTTTCTGGATTTCCCTCAGGAAGTTGCGGAGCTTGGTTCGAATTGGGTTGTCGAGCGCGGAGAATGGTTCGTCAAGGAGAAGTGCGAGAGGTGCGCCCACAAGTGCCCGGGCAAAGGCGACCCGCTGCTTCTGCCCCCCGGAAATCTCGTCGGGGTGTTTTTCGAGGACATCTTCGATCTCGAAAGTCCTGGCCATTTCCAGGAGGTTCCTCTCTCCACTCTCGGAAACCTGGTCTCGGAGACCGAACCGGATGTTGTCGGCGACCGTCATATGCGGGAAGAGTGAACTGTCCTGGAAAACGAAACCGATTCGGCGCTGCTGGGGGGGAAGGTCGATTCCAGCCGCCGTATCGAAAAAGACGGTTCCGTTTGCCTGGATTTTCCCCGAATCGGGTGTGAGGAGTCCCGCAATGAGCTGCAAGGAGAGGCTTTTACCGGATCCCGAGTAGCCGAAAACTACCCCGATTTCGGTGCCCACTTCCCAGTCGACATCGAGGGAGAAACCGGGAACCTCTTTTTTCAGAGAAACTCGAATGGTCATTTTGGCCTTCTCGGTGAGCAATACCTTGAAAGAAGGACCGCCCCGGCGGACGCAACCGTGAGGATGACGGCGAAGATCCTTGCCTGGCCCCACTCTCCGGCAGTTACCAGGGAATAGATCTCGAGTGGCATGGTGTTCGTTCGGCCCGGAATGTTGCCTGCCAGCATGAGGGTTGCCCCGAACTCCCCCAACGCGCGCGAAAAAGCAAGAACGAGTCCTGCCAGGATCCCGTTCCTGGCCAGGGGAAGGACCACGCGGGTGGCGGTTTCCCATTCCGAGTGGCCCAGGGTGAAGGCCACCTGGATGAAACGGCGGTCAACCGATTCGATCGCGGCCTTCGCGGCCTGGACCATCAGGGGCAGTGAAACCACCGCCGAGGCGATGACCGCACCATACCAGGAAAAAATTACGGTGATTCCGAAAACGTCGTTGAGGAAACTACCGATGCTGCCGTTCCTTCCGAAAACCGAAACGAGGTAATACCCCGTCACCGTCGGGGGGAGAACCAACGGAAGCATCACCGCGATTTCCAGGAGGCTCTTCCCGGCAAACTCCTTCAGGGCCAAAAAGTAGGCAAGAATAGTGCCCAGGAAGAAAACGATCACGGTGCTGAAAAACGCAACTTTCAGCGAGATTCCAAGGGGAACCCACCAGTCCAAGCAGTCCCCCCCCCTATTTTCCCAACGTCAGGAAACCGGCATTGGAAAAGACTTCCAGGCTTTCCGGCTGGAGGACGAATGTGAGAAACCCGTCTGCAAGGCCCTGGTTGGAACTTCCCGCCATGCGTCCCACCCCGTATAATATTGGGGAATGCATTTCCACTGGAATTTCAAAGAGCACTTTCACTTCCCCTGGTTGAGCGGACCTGGCATCTGTCCGGTATACGAACCCCCCTTCCACTTCGCCCCGGGAGACGTAATCCAGAACCTGACGAACATTTTCACAAAGCACAAGCCGGCTGCCCAGCTGCTCTGAAAGCCTTTCCGCCCCAAGCGTTTCGCTGGCATACCTGCCCGCAGGGACGGTTCGGGGATTTCCAATTGCGATCTTTTTCCAGTCATTGCTCGCCAAGCCAGCGAGGGATTTGATCTCGAGGGTGCTTTTGCCCGGAACGACCAATACCAGCTGGTTTCGAAGGAAAGGAAGGGGATGGCCAGGTATGAGAAGGTTGCCCTGGCCAGATGCAACTCCCTCCGGGTGAACCAGCCGATCGAAATCCCTTATGTCGGCGGAAAAAAGAAGGTCCGCAGGAGCCCCGCCCAGGATCTGGTTCACAAGGGCCCCTGAGGCCCCAAAATTGAACGTGATTCGGGAGCCAGGATTCTTCGCCTCGAACTTCCGGCCGACCGTTTCCAAAACATTTTTCAAGCTGGCAGCGGCGGAAACAATGATTTCTCCCGTTCCTCCCGCAAATGCCATCATGGTGGAGGCGAAGAAAAGGACGACCCCAAGCGTTGCCTCAAAATAGGACCGTACTCCGGATTTCATCCTGCGCCTCCCGAAATCGTCTTGGCACAATCATATACTATTTTGGAAACTCATTTGTGCAATTCCGAAAAATTCGCACAACAGATTCGGGGACACCACAAATTCGGGCAAATTCGGGGCAAATTCGGGGACACAGGAATCAATTCGGGATGAAGCCAATAATCGGGGGCAGAGAATTCAGGGACACAATAATCGGCTGGAGGGCGCACCCAGCCTGGGGAAGAATTACCACTCTCTTTGATAGATTCCTGTGTCCCCGAATTTACATTCGACAGGCTGCGGTCGGCCCCGAAATGTAAATGATTCTCATGTCCCCGATTTAGGACCGGCGGCGGAGGAGGACGATGGTGACGTCGTCCTGGAGGGGGCCGGGGACCCGGAAACTGTCGAAGGCCCGGTTGAGTTTCTCCATTACCTCATCGAGGGTCCGGGATTCGCGCATCGAGCGGGCGAAAAGTTCCGAAAAGCGGGGGTATCCGAAGACTTCTCCCCGTTCGCTGGTGCACTCGACGAAACCATCGGTGTAGAGGATGATCGCATCGCCCGGGGAGAGGGTTCCGGCGAGGGGGCCGGTTCTCCGCTTGGCACGAGCTCCGAGGGGAAGGGATGGCATCTGGAACTCGTGTGCGCGCCCTGTGCGGGCTTCGAAATGGAGGGGATACGGGTGTCCCGCGTTTTCAAAGACCAGCTCGTGCGTTTCCGGTTTGAGCAGGACGCAACCCAGAGTCATGAACTTCTGGCGTGGTTTCAACTCCCGGTAGAAGAGGGCGTTGAGCTTGTCAAGCACCTGGGCGGGGAAGGTCCATCGGGCAACCTTCTGATAATCGACGGTGGCCTTTGCCATGGCCATTGCCAAGGCGGCGGAGATTCCGTGACCGGTCACGTCACCGAGGATCAGGCCGAAGGTTCCCTCTTCGAGGTTGACAGCATCGTGGTAGTCACCTGCAAGGTCGTTGGCAGTACGTCTCAGGAAGGCGACCTCATAACCCTCGGGGGTTTTGGGATGAGCAGGAAGAAGGCTTTCCTGGACGATCCGGCCGTACTGGAGTTCCTTCATATCGCCAAGCAGGGTATTGAAAGCCGTCGCCAGAGCCCCGAACTCGTCGCGCCGACGGATTGGGATCCGGAACCTGTCGTCCCGGCGTCGGATGGAATCGATTCCGTTAGCAAGGTCTGCGATCGGGATGATGAAAAGCGAGGCAAGAAGGGATGCTCCAAGGAAGGCCATCAGGAGCGAAAGAGCCGCCCCGAACACGAGTTTCCAGCGGATCGGGGCGAGCGTGGCGAGTTGGGCCTCGACCGGAACGAGATCGATGAAAATGTAGAAGGAAATACTGGTTTCTGGTTTGATCGTGGCCCAGTAGGTTTTCCCTCCCAACTCGACTTCCCGGAAAAGGATTCGGCCCGTCTCCATGCTCCTGACCGCGGCCCGGCGCAGCGAAGCGATTCCCTTTTCCCGGATGAATGGGATTGTCGAGAGGGAACCCAATTCCTCGGAGATCTCCAGGGCAAGCTGGCGAGGTTTCTCCCCCGAACCTGCGGGAAGGAAAGTGGAATGGACCTGAGCCCGGTAGATGTCATCCATCTGGTGGGTGATTGCGATGAATGCAGGTCCGGTGGAGAGTTCGGGGAAAACGTCCCAGTACCAGAAGGCCGGTGAAGTTCCGGCGCGGAAAGTCCAGAGGCGCGCTCTTTCCCTTAGAAGGGTTGCCATTCCGGCCTCATCGGTCGAGAGAATCGACTCGCTGACTATTTCGGCTGCGGACATACGGTCCTGGTCACCCAGCCGATGGGGGGCGTGCTTCCGGACAGCGACGCGTCCGAACAGCTCCTGTGCCTGGCTGAGCCCGTGGATGTTCTCGTCGAGATTCGAGATGATGGCTTTGCCGTGGGGGTCACGGACCTCGAATCGCCTGAGCTCGAGCGCTTCGACAAGGTCCTTCAATTCCTCATGAACGGCCTCGAGGTGTTCGCTTTCACTGGAGACCCGAGCCCGAAGTGCCTTGGAGAGCCGCTCGAGCTTCTCCAGCCGGCCCCGGTATCCCTGTTCGAGAGTGTTCAGTCTTTCAAGACCTGCGCGCGTGGCTTCGGTCTGAAGGACTTCCCTCTTGTCGAAAAGGACGATCGATCCGAGGAGCAGCGCCATACCGAGGGGAAGAATCGTTGCAGTGGCGAAAAGGCTGAGAAGGCGGGTGCGGATGGGAAGAGAGTCGATGAAATGGATCACATCCAGGCCGGTTCCGAACTGGAAACTCCCGAGGAGGTAGATCAAAAGAAGGATTCCGCTGACCGTGTAACCCAATCCGACGACGAATCCGATACCGCTTCCTTTTTCCCCTTCCCCGGATCGCTGGGCGCAACACCAAAGGAAACCGTACCGGTTCCGGGCGAAGATCCACTCGAAACCGGCATGAACGACCGTTGCGCGGCCCTCGGAGAGGGCTTTCTTCCAGGCGATCTCCATCTGGATGGGGGGGATTCCGAGGGGAGGGAGCCAAAGCCGTCGGTCAGGTTCGGCTGCTCCGATACACGGCATCCTCTTGCGCACCAGGGAGTTGAAGCGTTTCGCGGCTCCGGGGACATCCTTGATGAAAAAGAAAACCCCCAGTCCGTTACGGAACTCCTCCCAGAAATACGCTCCACGGTGTTCTCCGGAGAGTGCCCGGCCGACTTTTCCGCGGGCGGTTTGCATGAGTTCGAGGCGGCTGCCGGGGCCGAAGATCTTCATGATGGGGTCCTTGAGGTCCCGCTGGGCGGCGTTCCTTGCTTCCCCTTTCAGGAGCAGGGCGGAAAGGAGAACCCGGAAGACAGGGTCGTGTTCGTCGCCGGCCGGAAACGACCGGATCAGTTCGCCCTTCCGGTAGAAGTAGGCTTTCAGGGGAAGCTGGAATCTCTTCCGGATCCTCGCCAACTCCTTTTCCAGGGCCGGGGAGTCAAGCCCGAGCCTCCGAACGCGATGCAGATACTCCGACATCATACTGAGAAGGCAGAAAGTCCGGGAGGTCGCTGCGATTCCGCGATCGAGCCGGTTCTCCATCGAAAGCATCTTCCGACGTTGGAGATGGTCCTCGAAGCGATACTGGGTATGGCTTCCGACCGCGGCCAGGAGGAGGATCGGAATTGCCAGGAAGAGCAGGGCGAAGCGTCCGAACCGGGCTTCGGAAAAAGATGCTCTGCTCATCGGAGGGCTTCCTGCCTGATCAATGCCAGAAGCGTGAGGTCATCGTCAGGCTTTCTCCTGCACCAGGCCTCGTGCTTCGCGAGAAGGGCTTCTGTCCAGTCCCGGGCTTCCGGCCGCCGGGTTTCGACCGCCCACGACTGGAGATGGTCGTAGCCCACCGGGTCCCGGGCATGGTTGATGGCTTCTACGAAGCCATCCGTAGTGCACAGCAGGTGGTCACCGGGGTCGAAGCGGATCCTGATGCTTTCGATGTTCGGGGGCCGGGGACCGATCCCGAGAGGATAACAGGCCTTCCCGACCCATTCCGAAGAGCCGTCCCGGCGTATCAGGAGAGGGAAGATGTGGCCCCGGACCACGATCTCCAGGGAATGGTCCCGGGGGTCGAGAATTCCGCAGACAACCCCCATGAAGAGGCGTGACCCCTTTCGGCCCCGGAGCATCTCATCGAGGTCGAAAGCGAGGGCGGCGGGAGTAAGGCTTCCGCCCATGCTCCAGTGGAAGGTCACCGCGCGGGAAAATGCCATCAGCAGGGCGGAACCGACCCCGTGACCGGCGATGTCGCCCACGAGGAAGACCAGCCTTCCATCCTGGAGAAGGAAACAGTCGAGGCAGTCACCTCCCAGGTCTGATGCGGTGTTCACACGCCCGGCGATCGAGTATCCCTCAACGACGGGAAACTCGCGGGGGATCAATCCCTCCTGAACGCTTTTCGCGAGCTGGAGGTCATGACTTTCCCCCATCATCTCGTTGAACGCTCCGAAAAGGTTGCCGATTTCGTCCCTTCCCGTGGAGGGGAGGCGGAAATCGAAGTTGCGTTTCCCAAGGGCTGCGACACCGTCCTCGAGAAACCTGAGGGGCGCGAGAAAGAGCTGGGAAAGGACGCTTCCCATGAGCCCGATGAGGAAGAGGAAGGTGATGGCTCCCCCGGCGAGTTTCCTGAGCATCTCCCTGCTTCGCTCCACAAGAATGGAATCGGGATAAAAGGCGACGAGGGCGCCCTCCCCGAGCTTTCCGCTCCGTATCGCAACGGCGAATCCCTCCACTCCATCATGTTCGATTCGGGATGTCTGGGGTTGCCCCGAAGCCCAGGCGGAAAAGGCAAGATGTCCAAGCTGACGCCGGATTGCCGGGATCGGCTTTATCAGCCACCTGCACGAGTTGGTGTCCAGGGCGAACAGGCGGACGACGACGCCGTCCGCGGTGATCCGGGTTTTCACCTTCTGGCGAAGGAAGTCGAAGACGGCCTTTTCGAGTGACAGACGGCCTTCCACGAAGGCCACGGGCCCGGTTCCCGAGGGGAGTGGCTGGAAAAACATCAACGACTGTTTCGTTCCCGCCATGACGATCTGGAGCCTTCCGGACTGGTTCAGAAGGGTGGAAAACCCCATGTCGTCGGCTCGAACGAGCCTGTCGGTCATTGGGTTGCCTTCGTACTTCGCTTCCCCGAGCCGGTTGGGCTGGAACCGCTCGATGGCTCGCCGAGAAACGCTTTGGATCATCGTTTCCCTGCCTTCGGAGTATGGGAGTGTGTTGCTGAACAAGATCTTTCCGGCCGCATCGCGGAGGATGAGAATGTCGAGAAGGCCCCTGTCCATCAGCATCTTCGCGCGGCGCCTGGTTTCCGGGTCGTCCTTTCCGCTCCACGGAATGCTGGTTATGTTCCTGATTCCGGCGGAGGAGGAGGCAAGAAAGTTATCGAACTCCTGGATAACGTTCTGGAGGGCCTCGTCCTCGATCGCCTGGATGCGGGAGCCCATGACTGATTGGAAAACCTCCGCAAGATCGAGGGAACCGAGGGCGAGGCCGAACAGTGGAATAAGCGCCGAAACCAGGAAAAGGCTTATCAATGCTCGCCTGAGGCGGATCCGTTCAGCGATCCGGAAGCGGACGAGAAGGAAAACCATGATTGCCAGGAAGAAGGTCCCCCCCAGCCGCAGCCCACTGCGAAGTATCCTGTAAGGCTCCGGAGGCGGGGAAAACGCGGCGTAGACGATGCGGCCCCCGATGGTCTGGAGGAAGGTCCACCAGATCCCGGCGAAAACTCCGGATTGCCGCTGGGTGGCCGCGAGTCCCGCGAAAGCCTTTGCTGCAAGCGGGTTGTCGCTTCCTCCGAGATCCCGGAAGGCCGGGTCACCCGTCCTTCCCATTCCTCGGAAGGAGCAGGGCCGGTCGAGGGTTGTCGCCGCAACGTCGAAAATCTTCTCCGGCGAAGGCAGGGTGGGAACGTAGATGATCACCCCGCCGGTTTTTCCGCGATTCCATGCCAGAATTCCGGGTTTTCCATCGGAATAGACGTCGATGATCTTCCCCCGGCTTTCCCGGAGGTACTCCAGGTCGCGTCCGGTTCCGAAGGCGAAGAGGGTCTTTCGGTCGATGGGTTTCCTGAGCCGGTTGACCTCGTTCCGGTCTTCGCAAACGAGGCCCTGGTAGACCGTTTCCATCAGCTTCGTTTTTTCCGCGGTCCGGGGAAAGGTGAAGGCGAGCTTGCCCTGCCGGTCGAAGGCAAACAGGGTCGCCCTCAAATCCCATTTTTTACGGAGTCGGGAAACCCATCCCTTGAGCTTTCCTTTCCTGGAAGGTGAAAGAAGGGGAAGGATCCTCGAGCGGATGAAAAGGTCAGGATCGGTTCTTACGGTCAGTGTCTTGACGAAGTCGGAAGCTGTCTTCGTGAATTCCTGGAAGGTCCGGTCGGTTTCCGTGTCGAACCAGGTTTCCAGGGCCAGGAAGGAAAGGATGAACAGCACCGTCACCTGTACGACGAAGCTTGCCGTTTCCCGGCTGATCGCTCTCTCTTGGTTCATGGCTCACGCTAAAATATACATCCTTTCGGCGCAAATTTCCCCCCCATGTTTCGGCGAGCCCGGGCGCTCATTCCACTTTTCGGTCGGAAGCCATGCGGCAGAGGATGCCATTGAACCTGCCCAATGCAAGGAAAAGCCGCTCGACCTGGGAGCCGATTTCGAGGAGGAACACGCGGTCATCGACGGAGATTGAGCTCTCGATGTCGATGTAGGCTTTGCGGATTCCTTCGATGGAATCCCCCTTGTCGGAAACCATTCGGAACAACCTTTCCCTCTCCGTTGCATCGGGAGATTTCATGACCGCGATCATGCCCTGCATTGCCGACTCCAGAATTCCCCGTGTCTGGAAGGCGGTTTCTTCGGCAATCCTGGGGAGGTTCCGTTTTCGGTATGCGGATGCGAAGTAGAACATTTCCTGTTCGATGGAGGAAGTCAGGTCGACGAGGGAATACAGGTTGGAAATCCTTTCGGCACTTCCGGAGCCAGGGTTTTCCAGGGTGAGTTTCGAGACGAAGGCCTGGACTTTTTTCAGGATGCCCATGTTGGCCTGGTGCAACGTGGTGATCGTCGTCCTGTCCTCCTCGGGGAGACTATTCCCGGTGGGCTCTCCAGCGAAAATTTGGAAGCCTTCGATGATCCTGAGCAGTTCTTTTTCCACCAGGAGAATGGCGGTCTCCGGTTGGCGGAGGAAATGGAAATCGATGTACTGGGTGGTCCCGCGGACTTCGGCGGTGGATGGCGGCCAGAACCGCTCCAGGAAGCTCCTGAACGGACCGTGGATCAAGGTCAGAAGGAGGGCGGTGCAGAAGTTGAAGAAGACGGCAATGAATGCCGCCTGTTTTCCGAGATCGGTGAAAAGTGCATCCCCGAGGGCTTTTACGAGGGGCAGGTCAAACCATATCTCGGTATAGAAAAGCACGACGAACAGGGCGGATCCGATCACGTTGAACAGGACCTGGGAAATGACGATCTGTCTCGAAGTCCCTTTGAACTGGAAGGAAAGCATGAAGCTGATCAGACTGGATCCGGCATGTGTTCCGTAGAGGATCATCAGGATCTGGTACTGGTCGAAGACTCCCGTCTGGGTCATGGCGATCGCGATCATGGTTATTCCCACATGGGATTGACAGATGAACGTCGTGATCATTCCGAGGAAGAACGAGAGCATGTGCTGCCCCTTGATTCCCGCAAGAAAGGCCTGGAATTCGGGGATCCTGAGGAACACCGAGGTCCCCTCCCTCACCATGTCGAGGCCGAACAGGAACAGTGCGACTCCGAAGATTGCGCCCATCTCGGAACGAAACCTCCGGGGAATCTGGAAGGCGAATGCGACGCCCGAGATTCCAAGGAGCACCAATGTGACTTTCTGGAGTGGGATGACCAGCAGAAGGGTGGACATGGCACGGCCGAAGTTTCCCCAGAACAGGATTGGAAGGGCCACCAGGACGGACAGGAAGCCTGCCGAAACCAATCCCGAAAGGATGAAGTAGAGTGCCCGCGCACTCTGCGTGATGAATCCCGCGAAAACTCCGCAGAAAACCATTCCGGAAAGATGTCTGCTTCCCAGATCGATGAACCTTCTCAAACGGCTTTCGGACAGTGCGTTGAGGTTTTGGGTGAGGATATGGATTCCAACGAAAAAAAGACCCAATCCTCCGAGAAAAATCGGGATCGAGCTGCCGATATGGTAACTCCTGATGGCCTGACCGCTACTGGAAAACCGGAGGTGATGGCCGGGTTTTTCCACTTTACCACAAGATGACTTCCGCGGTCCCCAAAACTCACATGCCCCCAGCCTTGCTTTCGAGAGGCACGCGAGGCCATACCGGCCGGGGATTCCCAAAGGGTGACGGAAACGGTGCGGGATTCCAGTCCCGGAAAGAATGAATCAGGTCGGGCGTCCCCCGATCCACGCCTGTTGAATCCCGGCCTGCGTGCCGCGCCGATGCGCGCGCGGAACTGTTGTTCAGGCCTTTGAAGGGAGGGGTTCATTCCCCGG
>CAYRYU010000057.1:0-44248 GCA_964428355.1 uncultured bacterium | reverse complement strand
CCCTCCCAAGCTGAAGGTTGACTGGAAAACGGCGGATGTCTGCCTCGAAGCAGCTTATTGCCTCCTTCAAGCGCAAGTGCCCGGCTGAATTCATTCCTGTCAGGAAACCAATCGGGGAATCTTCCGGCTTCCGCCGCCGCCCCGCCCCTCTTTAAACCGTCATTTCTGGTGATTTCTGAAGAAACCGGCCAGAAACCCGTCCCCCCAAAAATCAGGGACAGGTTACTTTCCGAAAGGCCCATCCATAGACCCTAAAAAAATCGGTAATGTGGCACCAATTTTCAGTGGAGGGCGGTGTCGATCTCGAAGAGGTCGGCGTACTCTTGGAAGTCGATTCCAAGCTTGTCAATAGCGGTTTTGGCGAAGGCCAGGGTGTTTTCGTTGCGCGGGTTGAGATGATATCCGAGTGCAAACATCTTTCTGGCTCTGTCCACATCAGGATTTTCAAGGGAGATGAGGGCGGAGGCATAGGACACCAGGTTCTCCACGAAGTAGGGCTGCGACTTGAACGAGAGCTCGAAGAACTTGATAGCCTCCTTGAGGTTGCCTTCCATCTTGCAGGTGATACCAAGATGGCAAAGGGCGCGGAAATCTCCGGGATCGACCTCGAGGACGCGCTGGAAACACTCCCGGGCGACTTTGTAACCCTCGGGCGTGGCCTTGGAACGATGATGGATACCAAGGATTAGGTCCGCTTCCGTAAGGAGGTGGTTCGTTCTCGAAAGACCTTCGAGAATAGGAATCCCTTCGTTCACCTTTCCCTGGTCGAGGAGGGCGATGGCCTTGTGGAGCTTTCCGGAGAAATCGATCGACCCGGTCTGCTGCCAGACAGCCTTAACGGTCATCCGGTTGATGGGAAGAAGGGCGACCAGATAGGTTCCGTTTGAGGAAAGAAGATCGCTTGTCAGTGTCGCGATGCTCGATTCGGAGAAAGCCTGGAATCCGTTGTCAAGTTTTGCCTCGAAGTTCAGGTTGGAGATCCGGAAGTTCATCACCCCTTCCGCTTCGAAGGGTCGGAACGCCATGGCATGCCCCTTGAACTTTTCCGGGATCTGGCTGAGCTTGTCATCCGGCTCCAGATACCAGATCAACAGCGCGGGTTGGTGGTTGTGATGTGTCGTTGTTGTTGGGGAAAAGAGGAAGAAATTGTCGCAGAACGAGAGGGGGTTCTTGTCACCCACCTTCCTCCTCAAAGAATCGAGGTATTTCTCCGACATGTCCTTGGCGATCCCCAGATGGCCATACTCCTGGACGTGGTTCCAGATGCCCTTGGCGAGCTTTTCCTGGTTCTTGACCCGGGAAACCGCCCGGATAATCTGCGGATCAAACTCGGTGAGAGGCGTGGTTTCGGGAGAGATCTCCGATGGCTTCTTCCCGCCCACCAACCAGACGGCCGAATCCTGTTTCGGAAGCAGGTCGTGGAGTTTCCCGAAGAAAGCGTCGAGTTTGACCTGTCCGGCGATTTCGGGAAAGCGGGCATTCAAGCGCTCCAGAGCGGGGATCAGCTGGTGAAATGCCTTGTGACGCCGGTTCAGGATGAAGTGGAGGGCGGTCCTCATCATCTTGGGAAGAACCCGGCGAAGGATTGCCGGGTTCTTCTTCACCGTTTTCCGAAACGCAGAGGTTTCGACAAGCGATGTGAAGGAACTCCAGAACAACCCGTGGGCGGCCTCGAAATCGGTAACGACGGGGTCATCGGCCCTGGTGGTGGTGAGCCGGGAGGCGGTGTTCGCCAGCAATCCATCAAGGTTCTTCAGTTCCAGGCCGATCAGCTTGGAGTTGCCGTTCAGAAGCTCGAAATATCTCTTGATCGCCTCTTCGGAACCCTGGGGGTCTTCATCCGCTACCGCCCTGACCAGTTGTCGGCAAAGCCGATCCGCCTCCTCCTGGAGAGCCTGTGACGGTTCTCCGATCCCGAGTCCGGAAAAGATGCTCTTTATGATTCCCATTGTTACCCTCCCCGAATTTTCATTGGTGTAATGATACAATTTTCCGGTCCGAGTGTGAACGGAAAACGCGCCCAACTTCGGGGAACCCCAGGATCTTCTTGGGCATCTTCCAAAGGGCGAAAAGTAGTAGAATTTGACACAGGAAATTGCCATAAAAAGAATTGGGAGGAAAAAGTGAAGACGAAGAGTCGCATCTGGGGTCTGGCGGTTGTGGTCTGTATGGGAGTTTTTGCCCCTTGGGTTCCCGTTTCCGGTTGGACAAGGGGGGAAATCCTGCAAACCAAAATGGATGAAATCCAGCGGCACAAGGACGCACTGGCCGAGATGAAGCGGCAGGCAGACCAGGCCGCCCAGGCGATGGAAGGCAGGCTTGCGTTCAGCAAACACTGTCTCGGGCAGGTTGCCCTCATCGAACAGGACCACAAGGGCGTGATCGCAGCCGAGCGTGCGAAGTGGGCGAAATTCATTGCTGTGGCCCCTTCCCTCGAATGGGAACCCGGCCAACCTGGTCGGATCCCACGTCTCGGGGACTGCACGGCCCAGCAGGTCAGGGATATGTGGACACAGAGGGATCAGGAACTTTCCGCCATGGCCGCTTTGATAGACAACGGGGAAACCAAGTTCCCCCTGACCGGTTTGAACAGGGAACTCACCCGGAAAGAACTCGAAAACACCATCGCATCGGAAACCCAGGAACTTGCCGATTTCAGGCAGACCGTGACCGATGGGACTTTCGGCATCAACTATCCCGGGCTGGGAGTCGTTACCAGAAAGAGTTTGGACGAGGCGATCGCCCAGATCGACGCGGAGATTGCCTCGACAAACGCAAGCCTGGACAAGGGGGAATTCGCGATCGACATCCCCAACCTGGGGCCTGTCACCCGGAACCAGGTACAGGCGATGATCAAGGCAACGGAAGATGAACAAACCCAGCAGAAAGGACTCTTCGGGCGGGAGGAGGCCGGGATCGTACGGATGTTCGGGGGAAATTTCTCGCTCAAAGGCCTCAGGGCTGGATGGGCCCCGATTGAAGATTTCAAGGCGGAGATGGAAAAGCAGCTGGTGGACCGTTCGATAATCACCATCTGGGGGGGAAGCCCCACCCTCCAGGGGTTGGAAGACCAGGTGAAACTGCTCGAGAACAACCTTCGGACTGCCCAGCAAACCCTCGCTTCGGGAGAATATGCCGTCCCGGTCGGAACGGCGGGAGCGATGGGGAAAAACCAGATCCTCAGCGCCCTGGCCGCAAAAGCCATTTCCTCGGAAGATGGGGCAAAGGGGCTGAAGCATATTCCGATTGCCTCGAGCCTGGATTTCGCCATCCAGGGAATCGATATCGCCGAGGTCAAGCGCAGGATCGCCCTCTTTCCACGGATCGCCCAGTTCGGAATAGACTATCTCAAACTCCAGATCCTCGAGTTGCACCAGCGCCAGGGGGAGTTCGCAATCGAGCTTTCAAACAGTCTCAAGCAGTCAGACCGGAAGCTCAGGTGGCTGAAGACGGTTCTTGCCTCCTTCCCATGACCTCGGAAGGTGTGGGGAAACCGAGGAATTCTTCGGCATTTCTTTCGCAAAAGTTTTGATGAGCTGATCTCCGGGCTGGTACAAATGCGGAAGTTTGATTTTGTCACGGCTTCCTGGCAGGGGAAGCATCGCTCGAGAGAGCGGGGAGGTCGTAAATGGATGGAAGTGAAGAAGACCTGATCGGGTGGTTGCTCCGGGGGGATGTCTCGGTCCAGTATCAGGCCACCCGGGACCTGCTCGGCAAGAACGATAAAAAGCTTCAGACCCGGATTTCCCAAGAGGGGTGGGGTTCCGGTTTCCTTTCGCGTCAGAAACCTGACGGACATTGGGGGGACCGTTTCTACCAACCCAAGTGGATTTCCACCCATTACACGCTCCTCGATTTGAAGAACCTCGGTATTGCCAGGGATACTCCCCCGATTCAAAGAACACTGGAAAGCCTTCTAGAGGAACGGATCGGCGAAGATGGCGGGATTTCCCTTTCCGATGCCTGTCCGCGAAGCGACATGTGCGTCAACGGCATGTTCCTCTGCTATGCTGCGTATTTTGGTGCCGGAAAGGACCGGTTGAAATCGCTGATAGACATCATAATCAGGGAGAGAATGTCGGACGGTGGCTGGAACTGCTGCAAGAACAGGGCGAAGCCCGTTCACAGCTCCCTCCACTCGACCATTTCCGTCCTCGAAGGGATCCGGGAATACGAGGAGTCGGGATACCGGTACAGGCTCGAAGAACTCCGCCACCTCGGCAACCTCGGCCGGGAGTTCATCTTGAAACACAGGTTGTACAAATCCGACAAAACCGGTTCGGTGATCGATCCCAAGATGCTCATGCTTTCATATCCTTCGAGATGGTACTACGACATTCTGAGAGCTCTCGATCATTTCCGGGCTGCCCGCGTTCCGTTCGATCCCCGAATGCAGGATGCCTTGGAGGTCCTGCTGCGTAAACGAAGCAAAGATGGAACCTGGCCCGTCCAACATCGACACGCGGGCCAGGTTCATTTCCACATGGAACGCACGGGTGGACCCAGCCGTTGGAATACCCTCAGGGCACTACGGGTCCTGGCTCACTTCGGATTTCTCCAGCCTGTTCGAGGTTCGATGGCTGGATAGAAAAATCAATCGGGGGTGTGGTGTAACTCGAAGAGCCGGTTGGTTTCGGTGCGGCGGAAGAGATTGTGGGCGAGTGGCGGGGGAAGACTTCCCAGGAATTCCCCCAGGGCTCCGGGGCGCTTCCCCGAACGTGTTTCCTCCGCAAGCTCCATGACCTCATTCTGGAGCTCCTCGAAACGATCAGCGGCCAGTTCCTGGTCGGAAAGCGAATCCAGCTCGAGCAAAGCCCTCGCAAGATCGATGGCCCCCGCCGGTGGAGTCTCCACTTCCACCGTTTCATTCGTCCCATCAGTGGAGATCGTCACCGTTCCCGATTTGTTGGTCCTGAAGATCCCGATTCCCCGGGCTTTCAGTGCGTTCAGCGTTGCAGCGCTGGGGTGGTGGAACTGGTTGCCCGTTCCCACCTGGATTACCGCATATCGGGGAGCAACCTGGTCGAGAAATGGAAGGGTCGAAGATGTCCGGCTGCCGTGATGGCCAACCTTCAAAACCGTCGAGCGCAGGTTCGCTCCCAATCTTTTGATCAAACCGGATTCCCCCGGGCCCTGGAGATCGCCCATCAGAAGGAAGCTGGTTCTTTCGGCCGCGATCCTGAAAACCAGTGAAAAGTCGTTCGCGCCTGGAGCGTAGTCGGCAGTCCAGGAGGAAACATCGACATCCATGGCGGAATGGAGCAAAGCGACCTCGATGCCGGTTCCCCAATCGAACTTGTCACCGGTTTTCGCCGCATGGTAGGGAATTCTCCTTGATTCGATCGCCTTGATCAGGTCAGAAAGGCCGTCGCCCTTCTCCCGACCGATCGGGCGGTCGACATATTGCATGTCGTCGATCGAGTAGAGGAATTCCCCGAACTCGAAACTTCCAAGCAGCCTTAAGAAGCCCCCGAAATGATCGCTGTGGGGGTGTGTGATCACGGCGGTGTCGATCTTGCTGATTCCAAGTTTTCGCAGATGGGAAGAGATGACTTCAAATCCGTTTCCATTGTCGGCTCCGGCGTCGATTAGAACCGTTTTTTCCCGCGAACGGACCAGGATGGCATCTCCCTGACCCACGTCGAAAAATGTCAGAGAAAGAAGGGGAGAATAAGAAACAGCGCCGGTCCCCAGGTTTCCGGGGGTTGGAATCCCTGAGGGAGCCGGCATCGTGCAGGAATCCCCGAAGGAAGTCCCCGAGAGACCCTGGAAAAGCAGGAGCCCGCAAAGAAAAGCCAGGAGTAACCCGCGCCTGAAAATGATGATTTCCATGTTTCCTGCCCTTCTGATCGCCGGGAAGGAGGGAATCCGAAAGGACCGTTGCCCCGTGGAACTTGTGAAAGCATCCTTCCCGATCCTGGTTTCCAATTCTCGCAAATGTTATTGCCGGATTCGGGAATCTGGTTACAAGAAGTTGCGGTGTCCCTCGGGCTTTTTGGGCAACCAATGATTCTCCGGTTTCCGCCAGCAACCTCACGACGCTTTTCTGTCACCCGACAAGCTTGAATCAAGGCTTCAGATCGGGGGTTGGAGCAACCAGGCTTCAACCTCGTGGGTTTTCCCCTTGACCCGCTTGATTGGAAGCCTTTCGGATTTCCACCCTGGCCCGGCCTCCCTGGCGATGTCGCCCGATACTACAATCCGGGAGGAGTCCGAGATCTCACCCAGGGTGGCGAGTCTGGAAGCGAGGTTGACGGGGTCTCCAATGACGGTGTATTCCAGCCTGACGGTCGGGGCGCCCAGAACCCCCGCGACGACCGATCCACGGTTGATCCCCATCACGATTTCCAGTCCCGGATCCGAAAGCTTCGCCGAGGCAACGTGGCGTGCGGTTTCGAGAGCCGCCTGTACCGAAGAGTCGAGGGCCCCTCTTTCCTGGTCATCGAAGACCGCCAGTATTTTTTCCCCGATGACGAGATTGATCTCACCTCTCGTTTTCCCGACTGCCTCCTCCAGGATTCCCAGGTGGTCTTCGAGTGCGCGGAAAACCTGTTCGGGGGGGGCGCTTTCCTGCCACTGGTTGAACCCCCGAATATGCGAGAAGATCACGGTTACGTCCCTGCTTCTTCCTTCTTCGAGTGCGACCGCCTTCCCTCCCTCCGATACCACCCGCTGAACGGAGGAGGAAACGAACTTGCGGAGGATTTCCCTTTCATGGAGCCCCTTTGCCAAAGATTCGATCGACTTCGCGAGCGTCCCAAACTCGTCAGGGCGGTCAGCGTCAAGAAGTTTCAGATCGTAAGTTCCGTTTCTGATTCTATCTGCGTCCCGAAGAATGCGCCGGAGAGGTCGGAGAAAATACCCTGTAACGATTACGGCCAGGCCGAAGGTGGTCAACAGCCCACCCAGCAGATACCACCAAAGCCGGTTTTCGCCCGCCTGGCGAAGGGCTTCGACTTCGCCAAGGGAGACCCGGCCGCACATCAGATAGCGGGAAATAGCCTTTCCCGGAAGTGTTTCCAGGAGGAAGGTCTCGGTGCCGGCCTTTTCAAGGGCCGAAAGGGCGACGAGGGTCTGGCTGGATTTCTCCGCGAGGTCGGTCAAATCCCGGTAGTCCTGAACACCTGGTGGAAAACTCGTCGGGACCGGGTTGAACCTGTCGAAAGCGAAGATTGAACCACGGCCCGAAGATGGAACCATCTCTCCGAACCTTCTCCTGAGAAACCTGCGTTCCTGGTCATTCGCGCTCCAGTTAAGGACCAGGTTGTAACGCTCCCGGCCCTCGAATTTTACGATATGTCCGGAAAAGAAAACCCGGTCCTGAAGAATCACCGTGGCCCGCGGAACCTCCGGTTCGAAAAGGAAACCCAGCGCGGCTTCAGCATTTCCAAGCTGGAAGAAAACGTCCTTCCAGATCTCGAACTCCAGTTCATCCCTTTGCGATTCCTTCGTGGGGACTGCGCGGTTGCCGGTTTCTTTCATCCGAAGACGTTTTCGGGGACCGCTTGTCATGAATCGGAAAAGTTCGAGCTCGTCGGAATTGGATTCCTTCTTTGCCTGATTAACGGCCCAGTATTCCGAAAATCCCCCTGGCCCTGCTGCCATTGCCAACCTGCAGGTGGGAGGGGCGAGACTCGGATCGGAGTTGATGTCCACTACGAGAGAAGCAAGGGCACCTCCGGGAGCCCTTCCCATTTCGTCTTCGAAGAAGTTTTGCCCAGTATCCGGTCTTTGAATGCGGTGCCGCAGGGCGAACCAATGCCGGGTCTGGTCGAGCGAGTATTCCTTGTCCACCATCTCGAGTTTTTTCAGCAGATCTTCCCTGACCTCGGTTTCCGCCAGCCTCTTCGATTCCCCCAAAAAGCGGTTCCCGGCACCCCTGAGGGCGAGCAAGGGGACCGAGACGACGAAGAAAAGCGTCCCCGCGAGGGTTACCCATACGGGAATCCGCATTCGCCCGTCGCAGGCAAGGTTCGCCATCAGGAACCCGAAACCCAGAAGGATCCAGATTCCGAAAGCCAGAATGCTGCTCTCCGGAGAAGCCGGGCTCTCCTCTGAATGGGAAGGTAGATCGAAACCCAGGACGGCAAAGTACGGGCTTTCGGGCAAGGATATCGAAAAGAGGATGGTGTCGTGGATCTGCATTTGAAAGGGAACTCCGGCTGGAGTCTGGGCCTTTTGCGAAAGGATCTCGCGAACCCCCTTTCGGACATCGAAGAAGGAGGAGAAGAGGGCTGGTCCCGGATTCTTGGGTACGAACCCAAGCCCTCTGTCAGGGTGTTTCCAGTTTTCGAGAACCATTCTGCATGCGAAATCCCCGGCGAGGTGGGAGGTGTCTACGAGGACTCCGATCGAACCGGGATGAAGAGCCGGCAAGGTCGGATCGGGGAACAAGCGTGAAGTGAAAAGGGTCCGTTCTCCCACGGCCCCTGAGAATGAGTTCAGTTCCGAGGGGCGGATTGCCCGCCAGGAAATCTTCGAAACCGGGAAATCAAGGGCCATCCCGAGATCGGTCGAGATCGAGGCGAGTTTCTCCAGGGAAACGGGTGGAATTCCGGCACATCTTGCATTCAGAAAATCCGGACCGGCCCCCGGAAAAAAGCCAAGACCCGCCGAACGGCCCAAAACCGTGGTGCTTTTTTCCAGGAAGACATCATGGGCCAGGAGAACGATGTCGTGAGGAGGTAGCCGCCCCTCCAGCCGCTCTCGGTAGAGTTTTTCCAGTGTTCCGATGCAATGCTCAGGCCCTTCTTCGTAAATTATCCTTGTCGCCTCGGAGCTGAACCGTGAAAGGATCAGGAGAAGCTGCGAACCAGGAGTAGCAGCTTGCTCCATGGCTTCCAATTCCCTTGAAGCCTGGCGGCGGATGGTTTCTGTTGCCTCTAGGGCTTTGACGATGCCGGTTTCCCTGGAACTCCAGAACCAGAAAAGGAGGCCGATTCCAGACAGGATCCAGAAAACGAGGATGCTTCGGAAGGATTCCCTCAAGCCTTGCCTCCCCCCACAACCTCGAAAGCCGCCTGCCCAGGGATCTTCTCGAACCTGGAATGCATAACTTCGAGCGCAAGGTCAGGATGGACGATTATCCGGGTATGCTTTCCTTTCTTGGAAATGGCCTCCAGCGACTCTGCCGATGTCCGGGGTTTTCCCAGGATCGTGAACTCCCGCCGGTCTCCTCTTCCGAAGCTCCCCGCAAGGATTTCTCCCTTCGCGATTCCGATTCCAATCTCGTAGGTGAAGAGGCCCGCTTCTCTCCGTGACTTTTGAAGGTCCTCATGCGCCCGCCTCATTTGGATTGCTGTCTCGATTATCTGGTCGGGATCGGGGTTGGATTCCGGGAAAAAGACCGCCACGATTGCGTCGCCAATGAACTTCTCAACCCGTCCGCCTGCGGCCTGGATGATTTCCGACATGGTTTTGTGGTGATCGTTCAGAAGGGATACAACTCTTTGGGGTGACTCCCGTTCGGAGATCATCGTGAAATTCCTCAAGTCCGACACTAGAACGGTTCCTTGTCTTCGGGAGTTCGAGAGTTGGGCTACTCCCGTTGCACTCGTCACCTCTGCGTCGAGAGTCCTGGAAACGAACCGGCCGAGGTGCTTCCGCTCGTTGATTCCCCGGAACATTTCATCAAGGGCGTTCCCAAGCTCTCCGAGCTCGTCGTTGCGATCGAGAGATACCCTCAGTTCGGTTTCTCCACAGGAAAATCTCACCACCATCCTTTCAAGAAACCCCAGCGGAATCAGAAGGGATCTTGAAATCCATGCCCCTGCTCCCAAAGTCAGGAGGATCAGGAACCCGATTATCAAACGCAGGTTTTCCTCCATTATCCTTGACTGCTCCAGGATTTCGCGCGTCGAAATGACTGCCCCCATCCCCCACTTCGGGAACTGGGCGCTGGGGACCGCCACAAGAACGGCTTCCTCGGGCGCACCCGACCCTGGGCCGGGGGGGAATGTCTCAACGATCCCCTCCTGGGACCCGTTCCTGACAGCTGTTTCAAGAAGCCCGCGGAGCCGCCTTCCCACGGGGGAGAACCACCGGTTCCGGCTGGTGGTCAGAAGGGACCTCTTGAATCCACGGTTCCCATCGACAAGAAAAGTGTCGCCCCCCAGATTTCCCGCCAGTTTTGCCCTGATCAAGGCAATCTTGAGATACTTCTCCGCGATGTTTGACACTCCGAACTGGAGGGAGACCGCCCCCTCCGGTTTCCCTGATCTCGAAAGGAAATCGAAGATCTGGTGTGAGCGAACCCGGGAGAGTTCCAGAATCTGCATCTTCTGCCGGTTTACCCAAAAGCCGCTTGCGTCTCCTCCATCCTTGTAGGTGTTCGAAAAAAATGTCTGGAGCATCCTGCTCTGGAAGTCCTGGTTG
Organism: uncultured bacterium; assembly: GCA_964428355.1. Classification (GTDB taxonomy): domain Bacteria; phylum Muiribacteriota; class Ozemobacteria; order Ozemobacterales; family Ozemobacteraceae; genus CAYRYU01. Next base: position 33,874 of record CAYRYU010000057.1, on the reverse strand, counting down.
GCAGAAGGATCCGGCATCTGCGCCTCGGGAAGCAGGAATCTCCATACCCTCTCGGATATCGTTCTGGTCAAATGAAAACCGAGGGCTTGCCCCCGGGGAACGAGCTCTCCGTCGGAGAGATACCCCCGTGAAACCCCCTTGAATGGGTGCAAATAGATACATTGAAGTGGAATGGGAATCTCCTCGCTCTCGAACCACTTTTTCAGGGACATTACAATCCGTTTCTGAACGACTGGATCGGGATCGAGAACATGTTCCCGGATTTCCGGATCCCTGAGCGCCCGTTTCGTGAGGTCTCCAATACGGGTTTGAAGGGAACCCCCTGCGGAATCTATCCTTCGGAACTCTTGAATCGTCCGTTCGATAAGGTTTTCGATCTCCCCGGACCGGAAAACCTCTATCGCCCGAAACCCATAAAGCGAAAACGCCGAAAGGGGTATCGTGACGACGGCAAGGAAGAGTCCGATAACCCTGGTTTTCATGCTCATTTCCGGAGGGTTTCCCGATATTCCCCAACGCACGAAATACCCGGCCCAGAGGAATCCGATGACCCCACCGAAGAGAACCTGAAAGGGGGAGAAGGGAGGGGAGGTCTGATCGGGAGGGTTCCCCAGGATCCACATTTCGTGGGGCTTTCCGATGGAGACGGACTCCCTGAAAGCCAGGATCCCAGGGGAAATCTCCGATGCGATTCCCGGGGATACGGCATTCAGGTCGATTCCGGGGGGGGCGAGAATCCCCCGGAATCTGCGCAGAAGGCTTCTCTTTGCCTCGGAGAGTTCCCCGATGTCAGGGAAGATCGCCGAGCTGGAGGAGGACACGGTTCCAGCCATTGGGAGAATGACCGGGAGCAGGTTGGCCTTGGTCCGGGCGCCCCGCGTCAGGAGGAGCCGGCTCGAGCGGTACTCGATTCGGGGTTCGAACGGAACCGCCAGGAGGAATCCACCCTTCCTGATGGTCCCATCCGCCGCCCTGAATGGCAGGTTTTCCCAAACCACCCAGCAGGTCTGCCCCAGGAAAATCACGGGGGTGGCTTTTCCCCGTCTTTCGGTCGCGAGGAAATCGAACTTGAGGAAGGGACCGAAAATCCCACGAAATCGGCTCTCGAGCCGCGCCCCATAAGACTTTTGGGCATTTGTTGGGTCACGAAAGGACATCAACATGTCCCCGATCATGCGGGATCGGTTCATTGCCAGGCCGGCTCCTGGACAGGGAATCAGCTTCCCCTCCGAATCCGGGAGGAAGCCGAACAAGAGCGTTCCCTTGAGCATGTAGTCCCGGGGGAAAACTTCGCGAAAGGTTCGGGAAAACAACCCCCCGGCCTTTTCCGGGTTATGAAGGGCTGGGTCGATCGACAAGGCGGATGAAAGATGGCCGCGGAATGAGGAGCTCAACTTGGTCAGTTGCTCCTGGAAAGGGACGAGTGACCTGATTGAGTTCGCAAGGGCGGAAGCCTGGCGTTCCCACGCTTTTCGGTCCGTGCGGATCCGGTTTTGATGTACGGAAAGGGTCTCCATCCTTAGAAGCCAGATGGGAATCATGGAAAGAACCAGGGGAAATACAGCCTGGAGGAACAGTCCCCAGAATGACCTTGGACGGCCCGCCGGGGGAGAAGCTTGCACCGGTCGCTTGTCTTGGTTCATTTCACATTGTTGGCCAAAAAGCACTCCCGTACTGGTCAGAGGAAAATGATATCATTAGTTTGTGCCCGGAATGTATGACATACGGAAACCCCTTCTGGTCATGGTCCTCATCCTGCTTTTTTGCCCTTCCTCAGCCATTCCATCTGATGGGGAAAGGGCCTTCGCCGGACAGGATTATGATAGGGCGTATCCACTGCTCCTTGAAGAAGCGAAAAAGGGGGATACCAAGGCCCAGTTGCTTCTCTACAGCATCTTTCTGGAGGGGCTTGGAAGGTCGAGAGACCCTTTTGAAGCGGAGAAGTGGTTGAAGATGGCCGCTGAGGGGGGGAATCCGGAGGCTCTATGCGTTCTTGGGAACCATTACTTCCATGGGTATCTGGTCAGGAAAGACCTCGACACGGCGAAAAAGTTGTTCCGGAAAGCCGCGGATTTGGGCAGCGCAGTTGGATGGAGAGAACTGGGAAAGGTTTACGCGTGTGACACCCGTGGTCCCTGGGATCGACTGAACGCGATCCAGTGCCTGGAGAAAGCCTTTTCAATGGGCGACCCGAAAGCGGCATCGGACCTTGGGACTTTCTACGAGTTCCACGATCCTCCAGAATTCGATCTGGCGGTTTCCTGGTACCGGAAAGACTTGGAAAGTCCGCTACCTTCGCCATTCGCCATCCAGCACCTTCTTTACCTGGTTGCGGCTGGACATGGCCAAACAGACGAATTTCAGCGGATCTTCGAACGACTGGCCTCCCTTGGAACCCAGCGGATGGGAACCTACCGGTGTGTCCTGGGCCTTCTATTCCTGAACGGGATCGGTGTCGGGAAAGACCCCGGAAAGGCGATTTCATACTTGCAGGAAGCTGCGGATGCCGGAAGTCCCCAGGCGATGGGAACCCTCGCAAGGCTTTGGGAGCTGGGGGCTGAGAACCTGGCTCCAGATCCTGACCTTGCCCAGAAATGGTATTCCCGGATAGGACCTGAGGGCGCGGGGGATCTCTACCATCAGGAAGGCCTCCGCTTCCGGAGGTTTTTCGAAAAGAAGCTTTCCACGGGAGAGATCAGGTTGAAACAGGGGATTTCTGCCCAAGAGCATGATTCCCAGGCATCGGGGAGGGACCCAATCGGGGGGAACTGAATGGGAAAAGGTGCCGGCGTGGGGTCTTTTCACCGACGGGCTTTTTCCTCGTTCCGGTCGGTAGCGGGAGGAGGTTCCGGGGACAGCTTCGAAACTGCCTCATAAAGATCGGATGTCATCTGGAACCTCTCCGCGGCAAGGGCTGGCGTCAGCTGATCAGGATGCGAAGCTCCGATTATCGGGGCTGTCACCCCAGGGTGATGAGCCACCCATGCGACGGCCAGAGTTGCAGGGGCATACCGGTTCTTGCGACAGAAATCGTGGAACCGGCGGGCAGTTTCCTGGGCTTGCGGTTCGCCGTAGCGGATTTGATACAACCTGTCGCGATGGAGTCGCCCATCGCACGGATTCCTGCCTTCGGAGTACTTTCCGGTCAGGAGTCCTGCCCCAAGCGGGCTGTAGGATAACACCGCAAGCCTTTCCGCCTGCGCCATTGGAAGCAGCTCGACCTCGGCCTGCCGCTTCACGAGGTTGTACATCGGCTGGAGGAATCTGATACGGTTGAATCCTTCCCGCTCGCAGATCCCCTGGGCTTTCGTCACCTGCCAGGCCGCGAAATTGCTCACCCCGATGTAAAGTATCTTCCCCGCGGTCACGAGGTCGTCGAGCGTTCTCAGGGTCTCTTCCAGCGGAGTGAATTCGTCGAATCGATGGAGGAAATAGATGTCGATCCGGTCCGTTTTAAGCCGGGAAAGGCTGGCTTCAACGGCCCGGGAAAGGTGGCGTCGGGAGCTTCCCTGCGCGAGAGGGTTCTCGGCGGTGGTTCCGATTCCTCCGAGGGGAAAATAACCCTTCGTCGTAATCAGGACCTGGTCGCGACAATGACGGATCAGCTTCCCAAGTATCGTCTCCGACCCGCCACTTGCATAAATGTCGGCACAGTCGAAAAGGTTGATTCCAGCCTCCCGGCACCGGTTGAAGATCGCACGGGAGGTTCGCTCGTCCGCTTCCCTTCCAAAGGTCATCGTTCCCAGGCCGAATCTGGATGCTCTCACTCCAGTGTCTCCGAGAAGTCTCATTTCCATTGGGCCAGTCGCTCCTTTGCCTTTTCCCGCCATGATCTCCAAAAACTCCCCCACGCGCAACAGAAAACGGACAATCAAAACAGGGACATGTGAATCATTTGGATCGGGGAATCCCTCTTCCGTTCGTCTTTTCGTGGCTCGAGACAGTCCGGCAAAAAATCGATTGTCGCTCCAATAGCGCAATCTGAAAAGATTCTCATGTCCCCCTTTTATGTCCCACTTTTTTCCTATGGTAAGATTCAGGGAGAAAGGGAAGATGACTGGAAATACGGATGGATGAAGTGATTAGGGCGGCACTTCGTGGGATCATTGCCCACTATGCCCCGGAGACCTTTGCTCCGGGCGATTCAGGCCAGGAGATTCGGGAGCGAGGGGCCGATTCCGCGCTTCGGGAAGGGATACCTATTGCTGAGCTTCTGGAGCTGAGCGTAAGTTACATACAGCTTCCGCCCGAATTCAGAGCCTTGGCGGCCAAGGTGGGTGCCGGGGAGGCGGTGTCCGAAGCCGAAAAGGTGGCAGGGCTGGAAGCCTGGGAATCCTTCCGTCGGAAGGAGGGGATTTCCCAAGAATCACCGGCCTTCACCCCTGAATCAAGGGGAAACCGCTTTGCGCCTTCATCTCTTCCCCGGGATTGGTCGATGCTGTGTGCCGAGATCAGGGGAAGATTGCTTGGTGGTTTCCCGGCGGAACCCTTCGAGAACTGGTCCCTCCCGCAGTCGGAATGGTCCTCGAAGTGGAGCGAGGCATTTCGTGCGATTCCCTCTGGAAAAACCCCCCGTGGTCCCGTGACGATTCTGGTTCCAAGCGAGCCGGCGGGTTCCTCTCCGTTCGCCAAGAGAGCCTGGGAGATGCGAATAGCAGCCGCAAACCGGCTCAGGAGAAGTCCCCCCGGCTCCTCCCATTGCCTGGTTGCCGGGGTCCTCGAAGCGGCAGAGGCGGAAACCCCCGGGTTCATCATTCTTGACCGGTCGATTCATGGTCGTCGCACTCTGGAGGAGAGGCTGGTGCGGGGAGACTCCCCTTCGATCGACAGCATCGTGGGACTGGGAATAGCACTCTGCAACCTTCTCGAAACCTTGGACTCCTCAGGAGTCACGGTGGTCGAGCTCCCCCTGGCCGCCATCGTGTTCGAGGACAACCCCGGACTCCGTCTTACCGAGCTACTCGACCCGACCGGAGTGTTCCCTGAAAGCTCCCTGGTTCCGGAATGGAGGGCACTGGAGGACCCCCGAAGCTTCGAGGACCTCCCCGCGAAAATGGTCCCCCCCGCGCAGGTTTTCGCCGTCGCGGCGATCGTCCTGGCGCTTGCGCGGGGAACCTTCCGAAAGCTGTCGGAGCCCTTTTCGGGTTCGGGCGGTTCCCTGAGTCTCGCACGCCTCGGTGGAGCCCCGGGTATGGAAGAGGAAGATCCCGAGCGGGTCTCCATCCCCTTGGGCGTGGATCTATCCCGGAGATGGAGTAGCGCCAACGACAGGATCGATTTCCACCGCCTGGTTTCGGTTCTCCGGTGGGCACTCTCCGAATCCCCGGATCAACGCCATCCTTCGCTCAGGGCATTTGGGGCCGAGCTGGAGGGGGTCTGGCGGAAGTAGTCCAGGGTGAATTGCTTCCAGCGTTCGGAGAGTTCCACCCAGAAAACCCCGTCGCTGAAAACGGCCCAGAAGCGCTTCCCCGGGCGAAAAGCCAGAGGAACCTGATTAAACGGAAACTTTCGTTCTTCAGGCGGACCAGGGTTCCCAGGAAATCTGAATTCGCCCCCAATTGGACTCGGGAAAATCCATTTCCCGTGTTGTTCCCCTGCCCGGTGCTCTTGGGGCGGAACTGCCCTTTGGGATAGGCCTGTTCCGGAGCCGAGTGCCGCGAATAGGGAAGAATCGGTGATGATGCGTGTTTCCGGCCCGGTGTCGGTCCCGAACACTTTTTCGATGCCACGAGGGGTGGAGAAGAAAGGACCCTCAACGGAGCCGGGGTCCCAGAAAACTCCCAGGACCCGGTCGAAGGCCATCTGACCTTCCGAGAAAATCTCGCTACCGACCATCGTGTCAATCGCAGGGCCATGGTTCCCGGGGGCTGTCCGGACAAGGGTGGGGGTATCCCCCGCACGAAAAAACGCCCAGCCATTTCCGGGCTCGAGGTGGCCAAGATCGTGCGCGTCCGATGGGATCCCCGTTTCCTTCCCGGTTTCCAGGGAAATACCGGGACCGCTTCCCTCGATCCGGAAAAACGCTTCCCCCGAAGGTTGACGCAAGACAGAACCCGCTCCAGAAGCGATTCGGGACATGTGTTCCCCGAAAAGGACCCCGGTCCCCGAGCCAAGAATCTCAACGCCGAACGGAAAAACCCCCCTATGGATGTCCGGGTCGCATGGGACGAGGTCAAGGCAGCAATCGACAAGGAGCCGGGTCCTTGTCTCGCCTGGAATGGGCGGGGGAAGAAGAGATTGGCCGGGGTCGGACTCCCCAAGCGACGAGCGGATGTCGATTCTTGGCAGAAGCAGGTCTTGCCTTACTTCCCATGCACCAATTCTTCGGGCAACCACCGTCTCTTCTGGAATGTCGATCCTCAACCATGGCGCACCGGCCTGGGGAACAACCTCGACCGACTCTTTCGGATCCGAAATCATCAACCGACCGAGAATTCTTCGGGGAAGCGGTGGCAAATGGCCACGCACGAATGGGGGTAAGGTGCCGGAGGAGTCGGTATTGTCGGTTTTCCGTACCTCATTTTCGAGCTTGTACGATAGAAAAATACGGTCGGGCTCGGTGAAGTGTATCCTTTGGGGAAGAACACCCGGAAGGCCTTTCAGTTCCCTGGACGTTCCGTCTTCGGAGAAAGCTGCTAGCCTCCCGTCAGGCCTCATGCGGCGAAAGTGGAAGAAACCCGGCAAGCCGGGAACCGTTTCCTCAACAGTCGAGCCGGCCGGAAAGAGGAAAGGCTCCCCGGACTCACGGAAACCGAGAACCCTGGGGGAGGAAGCTCCCTCGAGCTCCGCGGCAACCTCCTCTCCGTGCCTCCAAAGGCTTCTGATCGTGGCGGCTTCAGAAAAACTCCCGATCCCTTCGCACTCGAATCCTGCCGCGGTCTCCCTCCAGCGGCCAACCGATGAGCCATCCATGCCAAGCAGTATCAGCCTCTCTCCAGGACCGATCACTGCGGCCTTGGGCCTTTCCAATGTACACACCCATCCGAGGGAGTCTCTGAAAATGGTGGTACCAAAAGATTTCCCGGATGAACCGACGAGTTTCCCAAGGGAAACCCGCTCTGGCGACTCTCCCGGAATCAAGCACGCGGAACGTTCAGGAAGGTGCCGGCCGATCTCGGAAAAGCGTCCCAGGAGAGGAGAGGGGATGTGATCTGTGGGAATGGCACTGGAGAAGGTTGATACCACCTTTCCCGTTGCCCCGTCTATCCATGTAACCAATTCGGGATTTCCATCTGGAACCGGCCCCAGTTTCCTGAACGATGCCAGGTCACCTGGGAGGCTTCTTTTCCAGATACTCCCGTCGAAAGTGAACTTCAACTCCCCCTCACGAACGGCTATCGGGACAACGTTTTCGGGGTCATCGATTGCGAAACCTTTTTGGGAAAGCCGCCCGAGTCCATGCTTTTCCTTCGCCCCGGACGTCGGATCAGCCCGTTCGAGTGAAAATGAGGCTGCGTCGCCGGAGAGTTCCCACGCGATGGCCACATCCTGCGTCAGCGAAGCCGCCCCTTGCCCCGGTTCCGACCAGGAATCCTGGGGAAGCTCGGATGGGGGCGGATGGAACTCCCAATCATCGGGGTTCCTTCCCGGATTCTTGAAGGTTCTCCAGATGCCTGGGGCTTCGAGCTCGCAGAGTAGCTCGTTGGAACCTGACGCAGCGATGCGGCGGATCCTTTCGTGCGGAAACCTTCCGTCAACGACCTTCCAGGGCAGACCTGTCGGGGGCAGATTCCTCGAGCCCCAGAGGAAGTTGCTTTCCGGGCCCGAACGTCTCTGAAACCGTGCGCCGGAGATCGTGTGATTGAGGAATCCAGGCTCCGGAGGAGGTATCCTGGCGGCTTTCAAGGATATCGGAACCTCACGGTCCCATGCATACCATTCCCCGGTGACCGAGCGATAGAACAACCTTTCTCCGTCGCTCCGAACGGATGGACTTCCGTCATCTTCAGTTTCGGATGCGATCCTGTCGGCGGCGAAGCAGATGCCTTGATCAAAAGGGAGGGTCTCGACGGGCTTCTCCGAAAAGAAGAAGGCCCTGGTCGAAAGATCGAACCTCCATCTCGAGGAAACACTGGGAAAAGGGATCGGAGGAAGTGTTCCCTGGGGAAATGCCTCCGCCTGGAGCCCTGGAAAGGCAATTCCCCTATTGCTTCCGTCGCTGACGACCAGGTCAGGCACCCCCAACCGGTTCAGCTCATTCCATGTCTGCTTGACGATGAAGCGTGGGTTTCCCACCAGAAGATACAGAGTGATGCCCGAATGGTCTTGCCAGGATTGTGCGCTCTCGATGATATCGATGGCAAGACGGCCATCAATGATCGGGATGGTTCTCCCATTCAGGACGGGCAACCAACCCCCCGAATCGCGGATGAATCCAAAACCTCCCAAGGAAATGCTGGATGGGGAGGGCGGTTCTTCCAATCCTTCTCCGGCCGCGGCCTTTCTGAGCCGATCAACGATCTGGCGTTCGGCGGGCCCGCTCTGATCGAAGGAGAAAAACTTCCGGGTGGAATCGGTTTTGAAGATTTCGCCGTTGATCCCAATCCAGGCGATGGAATCCTCCGTTTTCAACGCCCCGTTTGCGGCCGTCCCGATCAAGGTTGGGAAAGGGGTTTCCGCGGAAACCCGGAAGACATCTCCCGCAAACTGTGCCCCGGGAACGAGAAAAATGTCGTCTCCGAGAGAGAGAAACCGCCACCCCTGGGGGAGGTGTTTCCAGTCCAGAACCAGCTCCAATGATCTCTCCCAGATATCGTAGATCGCAAGGTCGCCGGAGCCCGTTTTTACGCAGAAAGAATGGGGACCGATGGGGGCCACGTCCTGGATCCGGTCCCTGAATCCGATGGAATACTTGAAGAGTCGTGTCGGGTGGGGTGAACCCTGCCGAAGATTGATGAGTGTCGGATGCGTCGGATCACCCCCAAGGCCCATGAGGGTGTCCCCGGGTCCTTGGAAAACGGCCCGGGCATTGGTAGGAATGAGGGGGATTTCAAGGGGGGAGCTTCCGAGGAAGAACGGTTCGGAGGCTTTCCATGCCACCATTGCTTCCCCAACCTTTTCGAACCGGGAGATTCCGGCCCCATCACGGATCCCCACGAACCGGCGAGTTGAAGGGTCGCGAAAGGCCGCCCCGAGATTTCCCGCGATCCAAAGTCCGTCGTTGTCCCCGAAAGCTGTGAACGGCTCTCCAATGGTCACGAGCGGGTTTTCTCCTCCCGCGATGGTCTCCTTCCTGCCGTTGTCTATGGAAACGAGCTCCCCGCGATCAAGAGATGCTGCGACCAGGTGCTTCCCCACCGCCTGGATTTTCTGGAAAGGGGGCCCCGGGATGATGATCGCAGAATCGCTTCCTGCGGGGCAGTATCTCAGGTTGCCGCTGTAGTCGAGGCCCGCGACACCTCCTCCAGAGTCGGAATCGAGGTCTTTCAGGGTCCCTCCCAGGTTCGGGATTGTTACCCTGGCCTGCCGGAGCGACGGACCGACCAACCTGTAAACCCCGCCCCATTCATCGAGAGCCCAGACATCACCCGTGGTTGTACAAGCTGCCCGGACGAGGTTGCGGGTTCCCCCTTCCGAGGGGCCGTCCTCGACGAGGATTTTGTCGGCACCATCGGGTCTCAGGAGAAAAAGGCTTTTCCCCGGAACTCCCACAACCATGTTCTCCCCAAGGGGGAGGGTCATCAAACTGGGGTCTTGGAACCGGAACCTTGCATTCCCTGGCCGGACCTCGAAAAGAGTGGAGACTTTCGAAGGGGAAGTCCGGCAAGCCCACGAAAAAGTACCCATTCCACCCTCACCCATCGGCCTGGTAAAACGCCAGGTCTCGGGAACCCCCGTGCGGCTTGCCGGATCCTCCAACCGCAGGCTCGTCCAGACACGCTTCGCAAGGTCATAGGTGGACAACCCTTTTCGGTGCCCGACTAGAAGGTGCTGGTTTCCATCGGGGTCCCGAAGTCCCGTAACCGCTGAAACGGGAAGGGAAACAGCTTCCTTTCCTTCCTGCCAAAGGAAGGGCCCGATCGTGGGGACCCCTTCGGAAATCGAAAGGAGGGAAAGCGATTTCTGCCCCCGAAGAAATGTTCCGCCATCACCCTGGATGATCTTCTTCCAGATATCGGTCGGATTCCTTCCGGGAACCCAATCCGTCCCCGATCGATAGTGAAGGGCACCGTCGGTATCAAGGGCAATCAACCCGTGAATCAGGTCGCCCTCCACGAGCCGGGTTATCGATTGAGGATGGAGCATCTTTCCGGATTTGACCCCTTCCTGGATCCAGCTGATGATGCTCCCCTTCGGCCCTTCAAAACGGAATCTCCACGGATCGACCGGGGAGGCTTCGGAGCTTCCGCCCATGAAAAGGACGATTCCGTCCTCCTCGGTCGCAACAGCGCGAGGTTCGAGTGCGGGGGACGGATGCCGGGGAGTGGGGAAATGGATGGGTGTGGCGAAGAGGGGGCGCGTCCCCGAAGCCCTCTCCTGCGGGTGTCGCAGGCGAGATTCCAGGTCGATCTCATCCTCAAGGGGAACCTCGACCACCTTGCCGAGGGAATCCGTGAAAACGATTTTCGAATCACGGGCATCCGCGCTGGTGATAGGATCCGGCCACCCCTCGGCCGTTCCGATCTTCAGCCCCGAGAAGCTGGTCCAGCCCCGCATGCGGGCATCGAACAAATGGATCAGGCCCCCGGTCGAAAGTGTCATGAATCCATCGAACCTGGGAATCCGGTGAACAAGGAGGAGGTCGCCCCCGAAGTCCGACCCGTAGGGAATAGAGGTCCTCTGCAATTCCCTGGACTTCGCCAGAGACCCGGCAATGTCGGCTCCAACGTCGGCCAGAACGACGCGTCTTTCCCGGTTCTCGCGGGATTCGAGGATCATGGCAAGGCGGTTCTCCATTCCATCGAGCCAGACCACCTTTTCGTTCGGTGTGGAAACGAATCCGATGTTCAGGAGTGCGTCTTGCGTTGATGAAACGGGGTCGGCGGGGCCCGAGAAAACCACCAGGCCCGAGTCGGAACCTGGAATCAACAGTTCGTGTCTCCGAAGAAACGCGTTCCAACGCCCCCAGGGGTAGGGTGCCGAGTTTCCCACCGCGAGTTCCCCCCCTGCCAGCAAGTCGGGTGTTTCAGACCCGAGGCGAACCGGAAAATCACAGGAAACCCACGACGTGGCGGGAACGAGCGAGCCTGGAACCAGGCTTCGCATGCGGATCTTCCTGATTCCTCCCGAGCCGTTGCCCTCGAGGATCCAAAGCGCAGGACGGGGTCCGTCAACACAAACGGCGTCGATGACCCTCGTTAGGTCCAGATCGGGCTCGGCCCCCAGGATGAACTGCAAGGCTCCATCCTGGAAACGGAAGAGATAGCCCTCGGGAGTCCTGACCCACAAGGTTTCCCCCCGAACTTCGATCCGGGAGATACCCAGGCGGTTGAAGTCGTCCGGGGGGGATTCCGCGGAGGAAAACGACCCCACGCCTCCGGATCCGCGGGGTGAGCGTTTCGGGGATCCCTCGGGTATCAGGGTGATCCGGAACAGACGTCTTGCCCCGGAAGTCACTCGACCGAAGGTTGTCCCGCCGAAGGTTGTCCCGCCGGAAGTGGCGGCCCAGAAACCATGCGGATCGGTCCTGCTCCCGGCGATCAGCATTGCACGTTCTCCCTGGGGAAAACGGTCGCCCGAAATAGGCTTCAGTTCCTGGAGTTTCCTGGAGGCGGCGTGATAGATGAGCAACCTCCCCGAGACGAGCAAGATCCGGTCTTTCCCGCAGAAGGTAACCGCTTCGAGGGTGGCAGACCCCAGATCCGGAATGCTCCAGGGTTCTATGAGCGGGAACCATTTGCCGGAAGGGTTCCGGACGTCGACGCCAGTTCCACGGAGATCCGCTCCGGAAGATGGCGGCCTCCGGGTTTCCATCCGGCTGTCGGGGGAAAAATGGCTTCCGGTGGCCAGGGTCATGGCGAGCAAGGTTCCATCCTGGCCCACCGCGACCGAGGGGATGAAATCGCTCGAAAGCTTTCCGGAACCGGAGTCGAACGTGCGCACCCTGAAAGTTGAAGTGTCGATCTGATGAACGCCTCCGCCGAGGGAACCCAGAATCAGCGAGCCATCGCGGGGGTCCATGTCCGCCGATGTGATCGGGTGCCCGCGGTAGGGGGGGCGGTGATACAGATCGCGAAGGTTCTTGACGGGAATCCCCATGGGGGAGCAGGAAAGGACCGACCACGCATACCACCCGCAAACCAACACAAGGGCAAAAGCGGTCGCCGTTCTTCCGGTGCCGGGATCAAAGCCAGGCTGCTCCATTCCCTTCAAGCCCGAGGGGTTCCGGCGCTCCCCGCTCGAAAGGGCGGCAGTGAAAGTGGCCTTCAGGATTTGGGGGGCGGGACGCTGCAGTTCAGGGGCATCTGCGGAAAGGGCTGCAAGGGTCCTCCGGGTCTTCCGGACGGCGGCCGTGGAGGTTTCGAGGGAATCCACATGCCGGAGCAGTGCTTCCTCCGCGCCAAGTTGAAGACGGGCAACCGATGGGGCCCCCCAGCCGGGAATCCGGGAATTCCGGATTCTTCCAATGATTTCAAGGGCAAGCGGGGCGAATCCCGCGTCGATTAGGTTGTCCGCGACGACCACTCCCGCGAAGAAGGTTTCTTCGTCGAGCTGGTCCCACCGCCCGGACAGAAGAAACTCCGCGATGTGCAGGTTCGCTTCCCCGGAGGCGGCGGTGCTGAAAGCCTGCGACAGGTTCGGCCGGGAATCGATGCCGGAGGTTTTCGAGCCTCCTTTCGCCGGAAGCGCGGCAAGGGAAGCAGCCGGCGAAAGCAGCAACCGGCGCGCGTCGGTGAGCACTTTCCCTGATGCGCGTTCGGCGAACCGGACCAGGTCCCAGACGAAGATGGCGCGTGAGACCCAGCTTTCCGATCGTCCCTCAGGCAGTCCCAGCGCGGAACGGGTCATCGCCCGGAGGTGAAGCTCGCCTGCCTCGAGCGTAGCCAGACGGAGGATTTCGTGGTCCGGATCGGTCCCGGAAACCAGCTTCCGGCGGACAGCGCGGGATGTCCTGTCCACGGCATGCCGGTAGCCCTTTTCGATCGCGTAGGATCTGGCAGGTTCCCGTCCAAGAAGGTCGAGAGCACGTTCCCACACACGGATGCCCCAGCCGGGAAGGGTGGGGGGAAAGGGGCTCGAAAGGCCCCGCGCGCGGCCAAGTCCGATCCCCGCCACTTCGATCAAAAACGACCCGGACGGGAAAAGGGCCAGGTAGCACCGGGAAAGAAGGTATATAAGGAAAGGTCCGATGAGGAACTTCCCTGCGGGGATGCCGACGGCGATGACACAAGCGATTGCGAACAGCCGGTCATCCCTGCCCGCAAGGTCTCCGCCGATGATGATGAAGAGAAGCAGTGTCCAGGCTGCCCCCGCTGCGAACCCGCTCAGGGAAGCCGAGGCCCGACGCTTGCAGCGGAACGGGGAAGGAACCGCAGCAAGAAGAAACAGAAGAACCAGTAGCGGGAACCCAACTCCGATCGCCAGGTCGGTGACCGCCCAGGCAGCGACCTCGGGAAGGCAAAGAATCATGAGGGTCACGAAAATCCCGAGAAGGATTCCCCGCAAGCCATTTCCGCGGTGAGCGTTCATGACCGGTTTCTCTTCCTCATGCTACTTCTGGCGTCGCGTGAGCTCGCGAAGGCGGTCGATGCTGGTTCCCATGGTTTTGGCCAGGGCAACCGTTCCCTCCCGGGAAATTTCCAGGGCGCCCCGGACCTCTTCCGCGGAACGAGCCGCTTCGCGGGTCCGTTGGACGTCCTGTTCGAGGTTTTTGAGAGGGGCGAGGATGCCCAGCATGACCTTTCCGGTATCTTCGAAACTCCTCTTGAATTCGGGCAGGATCTTTCCAAGCTGGTTTTCCGCTTCCTTCTCCTCCCTTCGATCAGATTCACGTGTGCCTGCCGCGAATCTGGGAACCGGGGAATCCGAAGCGAGTCCCTCGGCCATCGCAGCGAGCTGGCGGGCGGAGGGCTCGGCATCCAGGCGGATGTTTCCGAGGATTTCCTGGCAGCTCTGGACCCTTTTCGAGACATCGGAAACCTGGGCATCTGCTTCGCCCCGAAACCTGGATACGAGGTCCTCGGGATTGACCCGGTCGAAAGGCTTCATCGCCGGAACCAATCCAGAAAACGCGCGAACATGGATCTCCCCGCCCGGTTCCCCGGTTGGGAACCCTTTCCGGTAACCCATTCCCCTCCGTTCCCTGCATCGGTTTCGTCGGGTTCAGAGGTCCCCGTTGCCTCCTGGAGTTTCCTTTTTTTGCCTTTGAGGGAAGAAAGGCGGTCCTGGTTCTGGGAAAGCTCTTTCTGGAGGGCGGACAGCTCGTTTACCTCTTCCTTGATGGCCCCGATCCTTTCCTTGATCTCGCGAAGTCTTCCCTCGGGGTTCTTTTCCCGTAGGATTTCCAGCTTCCTTTCCAGTTCCTGCCCCGATTTCTGCAGGGCGGGGAGTTCGCTCTCCTCGATTCGTCGCAGTTTCTTCTCCTCATCCTGGAACCGCCTTTCCTGGGCTTCCGCTTCCTTCAGTCGCCTCTCGAGGAGTTCACCGCGTTTTTCCTGTTCGATGCGTTGTCTCTGGATTTCCGCATCCCGCCTCTCCACCGACCGCTGACGTTCATCGAGAGTCTGACTTTGCTCGATTATCTCACGCTCCCTTTTGTCGATGCGGGCCATCCGTTCCGTGAGACTTTGTTCCCTGCCGGCGATGGCCTGGATAGCTGCGCTCGTGGCCGCTTCCAACTCCCGACTCAGGGGAATGAGCTCCTCCTCGGCGGCGGAGAGAGCCTTGCGGGATGCTTCCAATCGCTTTCCGCTCTCGGCGAGGCCCGATCGCCTCTCGGAAAAGGACCGGGAAATCTCGTCCAAACGGTTCCCGATGTTGGTCTGCATGGTCTCGAGATCGGTCGCCAGCCTTGCCAGCTCGATCTGCCGGCTCTCGACACCCATGAGCCATTCCCGCCTGGGATCGGCAACCGAGGAGATAAGTCGGGCCGCTCCTTGGGCGAACTCCGTGAATCTGGTGGGGGCGGCCGAAACGAGACTCAGCGATTCCTGTGAGGCTTCCCTTACCACGGCGATCGTTTCAGACAGCTGTTTCAGTTCCCCCTCGAGGGAAGCGGCCGTCTCCCCCAGCCGGGAAACCAACTCGGCCGTGAGCTTTCCCAGCTCGGTTGTCTCCTCTGTTCCGGAATCGATCCATTGCCGCTCATACCGGGCATACTCCTCCGTGAGGTCGACGCGTTTAGCATCGAGGATCCGGCGGACAGGCTCCCGGTGGAACCGTTCCAGGATCACCGAAATCGTCGACTCGAGAGGTTGTCCGTTCTCGAGAAGGGTGATGATCCAATGTCCCTGGGAATCGAGATCTACGATGGAGACCGCACCCGGTCCCCCCCTGGTGAGGCCCGCTACCTCCCGGAGATGGGACAGGAAGGGGTCCTGGGAGTCCAGGCCCGCCAGTAACCCGTCCAGGTTGGGGAAGAAGTCGCATTCCCCGGGGATGAAGATTGGAAGCCCCGCTTCGTCCAGCGAAGTGGGCAGGTCGAAACGCTTGAGGTCGGGCCAGAGATCGTCGTCCGCCAGTTTCGTCTCCATCTGGAGGAAGTGCCTCACGACAGCATTCGGCCCTTCCCCCAGCACGTCGGTGAAGTAACGGATCCGATCGATGCTGGCTTCGGCGAGGTCGAGAAGCCTCAACAGGGGTGACCCCAACTCCCCGCCCCGGGTCTCGATAAGGTAGATCACCTGTGAGGCACGGCGCAGAGCGCGGCGGGAATGGCACTTTCGAAGGTGGAGCGGAATCTGGATGTTCTTCGATACCCCGGTTTTCCGGTCCGCCTTCACGGTGGATTCCGGGATGATCACCCCGCGTGCCAGTGGAACCGGAGGTTCCTTGGAAAGCTGAATGGAGAGATACTCGGCAGTCGAACCGGTTCCAAGAAACCAGCAGTGGAGGGATTCCCCGTTGGTCGGCGGGAAAAGGAAACGATAGGCGGGAAGCAGGGGGGATGAGAGTCCGGCGGGGATGAAGATGTCTTCGTCGAAGGCCTTGAGGACCTGGGGAGCACCTGTCAATCCGAAGGGGGCGGGCATTTCCTCCCGGGTTTCGGAAACCAGTTCGAAGACGGTGCGTTGATCGGTCCCTGGTGGGAGGATGATACCCCTTGTCCGGACACCAAACCCCTCGAGGTCGGAAAGCTGCCCAATGAGCTGGCCAACCTGGAACGGATCGGAGTTCTCGGGAATCACCAGGAAGTTGCGACCTTCCTCGGTTGCCCGGCTTTCCTCTAGCTGGATTCGCTTGAAGAGAGTCTCCAGAGGGATTTTCTCGAAACCCGACTTCCGGCTTTCCGGGGGTTCGATACGGGAACCCCCGCATCCTGCGGCTATCTCGATCCGGAGATCCTTCAGGGGTATCCCTGACAATTGAAGGGTTACGGCTTCCCTCCCAGGTGCCCTGAGAAGGTGGAACGCCTTCAAGCGGGCCCATGTTCCCGAGACCGTGCTCGGGCAGGTCTTCTGGAGGAAAAGAAGGGCCGCCGACAATGCCGGGAATTCCAGAAACAGTTCCTCGATCAATTGCGTGTCTCCTCGACCAGGTTCAGGGTCTGCCCCACGAGCTCCCAGGCGGCGACAGCCGGGGGGGCGGGCTCATGCGAGAAATCCAGTTCGATGAGGTGAGCCTCCAGCGCGGAACCGCAGCATTTTATCCCGAAGCTTCCGTTCCGAAGACGCTCGATGCGGGCCCCCGCTTCCTGGTTCGTCAGGATGGAATCCTGGGCCTCGTTCCGGCCGATGAACCGTTTCGGATCACCCAGAACGATGCGAAGCCAGAGGTCGGCTTCGAACGGGCCGTCGTCCGGTTTTACGGGTTCCCTCGCGAGGCAGCTTCGGTTGGTGAAGAGCCCGGGCATCTGCCAGACCAGACTGGAAAAACAGCTCTCGGGGGATTGTCCGAGCTCCTCGAGGTCGGGCTTGTACAACCGGCGATTTGTCCTCCCCCTCTCGCAGAAATGATTCAAGTTGAACCTGATGGTCCATCTGAAAGGTTTCGCCAGTCGCGAGAAAAGGTGGATGAGCTCAACCAGCGTTGCCCGATACCACGAAATCAAGGGGGGAAAGGGTGGGTCGGAAAGCCGGTGCAGTTCGAGCTCATCGAAAAGGTCGACCTGGAGCAGCATGGACGGCTCCATGAGAGAGGGACGATTGGCCTGGGAAAAGCGCTGGAGGAGTTCCCGCCGGGTGGCACGGAACAAGAACAGAGTTCGGAACCGGTCCTCCCTTGACCTTTTCCCCTCCGTCGAGTCGCCTCCAGCACCCGAGTTCGCCTGCTGAAGCAGCAGCAGTTCCGAAGGGGCAAGCCGGGCAAGCTCTCCCGGGACTCCTCCGGTGTCACGCTGGGCGAACTCCCCCGTCGGTGACAGCGCGACCCGGGGGTTGTCGGCACGGGGTTCCCAACCGGAAATCTGCGGTTCATCGAAAGCGGTCGAGGGAAACGGCTCCGAAAGGAGCCTGGGAACGAAAAGGTCAAGATCTTCGCCCGTCCGGCCCACGAAGGGTATCGAATCGGCAATCGACGCCAGTTCCGAATAGCGCCCGGAGAGGTCCTCGGAGGGTGCGCCCTCCTGGCGCCCTCGGCCCATTCCCCTCACGGTGCGGGTCAGGACAAAGTTCTCGATCAGCGCCCAGACTTCCTTCATGACTGGATCTTCCGCGCCCGAAAGCCAAGCGGTCTCGGCAGAGAGGCATCTCAGTGGAGAGAAGTCACCGTTCTCGCGCAGCCCCGACAGATCGACGCGGTCCATGATGTTCGCCGCAAGGAGGCGGGCGATTCTGCGTCCTGAACGGCTCCGGGCCTCGATGGAGGCGAGGTCCTTCGTGGAAAGGCAGCCCAGCGTCACCCGTTGGGCCCAGAGCAGGAAACTCCCCCACTCCGAGGAATGCTTCCTGCGGAGGCTGGCTGGCCCCCGTCGGTGTTCACCACGGTCCGCGCTGGAGCGAATGTCGTATGCCAGGAGTGGGGGAAGAAAAAGGCCCTCCCGGACCAGGGGGCAGAAGAAGCTCTCCCACCATGCCCGGGACCACTTCTCGTCCCTCATCCACCAGGCGTGGTCCGCGATCGTCTTCAGGCGGCTTTCGAGGTCCATGATCCGGTCAGAGTGCTCCCGAGTGCTGGGTGCCACGGGTCAGTTGTTCCACGCGGTCGTGCAGGAACGCCACGTCGCGGAGGGAACGTCCGACATTGCGGAACACGTCGACATGACCTGTAGACGCGGGGTAGGGGAGGACGGGGTCGGCCCCCCGTATGAAGTCGAGAGCGCTTCCGAAAAGCCAGAGTTGTCCGAATGACCTATCCGACAGACGGCAGCGCTCCCTGACCGAGCGGAAAAGCCTCTCGAACTGGGAAAACCGCTCCGAATCGTTCTTGAGAGCCTGCAGTCGGGAGAGAAGGTAGATTCTAGCGAGCCTGAGATCGTTGGTGCAGGTTACCATCTCCGTGCAGACGGCTTCCTTCGCGGCGTTTTCGTTCCAACCGTGTTTCAGCCTTGTGATTTCGGAATGGATGGAATGTCCGGCCAGGCGCCCCGCGGCCTTTTCATCGTAGGACTCGAACCGGTTACGGGGTTCGAGAACCGATTCGACCCAGACCCGGACGGGAAAGCGGTCGAAGAAAGCCTCCAGATCGGGGTCGAGTGGGGCGGAGTTGGCCGCTCCGATCAGCCCGAGCAGTGGAACATGCCTGGAGCCGTCTCCGGAATCGTAGCGTTTCTCGTTGATGATCGTCAGCAGCGTGTTGAGGATGTGGCTGCCCCCCCGAAAAAGTTCGTCGAGGAAAGCGACTTCCGCTTCGGGAAGCTTGCCGCGAGTGATCCGCGCCACCTTTCCCTTCGTGAGCTGCTCCAGGTCAGGTCCGCCGAAAATCTCTTCGGGCATGGTGTGGTTGGTCAGAAGATACTCGAAAAACCGGCCGTCCAGACCGGAAAGGCCGCAAAGAAACGCCACTCGGCGGACGAGGGCGCTTTTCGCAGTTCCCGGAGGGCCCAGAAGGACGACGGACACGCCGGCCGCCAGCCCGGCAACCACCGCTGATGCCTCCTTTTCGCGCCTCTCGAAGGACTTTTCGGTAATCGAGACCAGCTGCTGCAAACGCTTGACCACGGTTCTCGAGACATGCTCCAGTTTCTGCATGTCGAAACCCCGGCTCAGAAGGGTGGACAGTTCCAGTTCGACCTCGCAGTTCTTCAATCCCGCGAACTTCTTGAGATTTCCGACATGCTCGAAAAAACTCATTCCCCGCCCCTCGGGTGATTACCCGCCAGGGAAGGCATGGGACCTACAAACTCCCTCTCTCCGATCGAAAAGCCTCCCCGAAACTCATTGAAAGATGATGTAACCCATTCCATGAAGTTCTCCCGTTTTTCGGCCCTTTCCAGAATTCCGATTGTCAACAGATGCAGCTTTTTGGCCCGCGCTTGAGTGCTTGAGTTCCATCGGAAGCCGGGCTTTTCCCTCCACCCCCGAAGGACTCCAATATACCACTCCGCGAGCAAAGAAGCCTGCCCTTCCAGCGGGCCGGTCAGACCCGGCATGGGGGTCGGAAAAGCCCATGGCTCGATGGCCCCGGAGTCTGCGGATGGGTGACCGTCCCTTCCCGCCGCCCGGCCCCTCGCGCGGGCCCAATTCCGACGCAATCCCCTGAAGGCCTTTCTCTTGAAGAAATCTGCCGCCAGGTTGGAAGCGGGGCAACCCGGGGAAACCTCGTTCGGCCCCCGCGGGCCGGCCATACCAGCCGTCAGCCAGTGGACCAGGTCCTTGATCCCATTTGCCTCCAGGACTGTGAGCTGATTGAATGCCCACTTCAGATCCTCGGGAGGAAACCGGGCGGCAAGAAGAATTGCGTCGGCCGCGGTTTCGGGACGTGATCGGGAGCTGCCGAGAAAGGAATCGATGCCGGCGGCCGCGATCCCGAGATTCAACGGGTCGAATCTGTGCCTCATCAGGAGCATGAGACCCGGGACGAACCCTCCCGCGTCGGGGATGTCCCCCAGATCCCTCCAGATGCCCTGGGATCCGATGACGCGGACCAACTGGATGCGAAGGGCTTTCCTCAATGCCGGTGATTCCAGCAGAAGCGGACCCGACCAGGGGGAATGGTATATAGCCGGATCAGGGAAAAGGGCGGGCGAGGGTTGGAACCCTTGCGATTCCCGTGTGGATGGTGGGACTCCCGCAGGTTCGAGTTCCGCCAGGAGTTCCCTCTCCATGGCGAGGATCCTCTCGAAAGTCACGGTGATGTTTGCGATTCTTCCCGTGATCGCTTGCAGATCGATGGGGTCTGGGGGTTGTTGGGGGGCGTCGGATGCGCTCATTTCTTGCTTGTCCCGGTCGGGCGAATCTACCCCTTCTCCCGTCCTGGCAAGCGATTTTACCATAGGCGATCCTGTGACGTCCGCATTTTCATCAAATATGGTGCTGGTGTACCTGAAACGTGTGAGTTTTTCTCCGAGGGGAGAGAAGACTAAATCCGGTAACGGGAGTCCCCGTTTGAGATTATCGAACGGCCGGTAAGAAGTTTCCCTCGAAAAGACGACTTAAGAGATATGAGAAAGATGGATCCTTTCCATCCGGCGGAAGGAAGTTCGAGGTCCGTTCGAGGTGGAAACACGCGTTCTAACGATTCAAGGATGTTCCCAAAGTTTTTTCCGTTGGCCGTAGCGTTGTGCTTGTCGGTTCTTTTCTGCTGGGGTTCTCCGGTCCGGGCAGCGGAACCCCGGGTAAAGGTCGGTCTTGGAACCGTTTCCAGACTTTCGGTCAGGTTTCCTGATGGAGGCGATCTGATGGATGGGAAAAGGCGGGTACTCAAGCGGTTCAAGCCGGGCGAATCGTTTGCCTGGGAGCCTCGGGCGCCCGTTGCAGCCGGTGGAGCTTCCCGTCGTCGCTCCCCCTCCCGGAAGGCGCCTGACTATTCCGGGAAAACGCTTCTATTCCGGCCTTCCAAAAACCTCTTCGAAGTGAACGGAAAACCCTACCGCGGATTGCTGGTTGTCGCATTCAGTCAGAAGACGGCCGTTCCAGTGAATGACGTTGGAATCGAGGACTACACCCGGGGTGTTGTTGGCTCGGAGATCGGTTCCCAGAGCCCGGAAGAGACACTCAAGAGCCAATCCGTTATCGTGCGGACCTACGCCATCGCGAATTCCGGAAAGCATGGAGCCAACGGTTTCGACGTCTGTGATCGTGAGCACTGCCAGGTCTACGGAGGGGTCAAGGCGGAGAGACCTTCCATCGATGAGGCGGTCCACCATACCCGGGGGATCATCATGATCTGTGCGGGGAAGCCGATTTCGACCTTGTACCACGCCACCTGTGGAGGAATGACCTCCGACAACGAAAAGGTTTTCGGGGGGGGGGCGGTTCCGTATCTTCGCCGTGTGGTCTGCCCTTTCTGCAAGGATGGGACGAACTTCCGCTGGCACCGGACGATTCCTGTAGCCCAGATCCTGAAGAATCTCGCTTCCGAAGGGAAAGCTGCGGCCCGGATCCTGACCGCTTCCACGGTTTCGGATGCCCCCCTGGACAGAGTGGTGAATGTGGTTTTCCATACCGACCGGGGTGAAATCGGGGTGAAGGGAACGACTTTTCGTAGATGGTTCAATCTTCCGAGTACCACCTTCGTTTCCGAGAGTGGAGGAAGTTCTACGGGGAACCCTCGGTTGGCGGAAATGCAACGGATCCCCGATGCAAAGCCTCCCCAAGTGAAAACCCGGCTCGTTTCGGCGACCATCGAAGGTCCTCCGCAGATCGTCATCCAGTCAGGGCAGGGGTTGAGGCGTGCCCGTCGCCCCGTGGGAGGTTGGGCCATCCTTGGGGTTTCTGCGTTCTCCGATTCAGGTCAGCCTCTTGACACCGTTCGACAGGGCCAATTACCATCTCGGAAGGGGGCTTCGATCCTTTCGGAAATCCGTATCATGGGCCGGGGTTACGGACACCAGGTCGGACTTTGCCAGGCGGGTGCCCGGCAGCTGGGAAAACGCCGATGGTCCTACCGTCAGATACTCGCCTTCTATTATTCCCGTGTGGCTTTGCGACGCCTGACCTATTGATCATGGGATTCAAGAATGGAAAATTTCCCCCCAAATTGGAGGAATGATGAATTTTATTAAGGAACCATCTTCTTGTGCCGATAGGAAACTGACGTATATGTGCGATTCTCTCGAGCGATTTTGATTTGGCGAAAGCCGACCTTGGAGGAAAAAACGTATGGGACTATTTGCGTTCGGGACTTCGAATACCGCGGTTGGTGTCGATATCGGAACATCCTCCGTCAAGATCGTCCAGCTCAAGAAAACCCCGTCAGGGCCCGAGTTGACCAACTACTGCATCGCCCCGTTGCCTCCTGCCGCCGTCGAGGAAGGTAGCATCAAGGATCCCCAGTCGATCGCCGCGGTCGTCAAGGAGACTCTGAAGAACTCCAAGCTTCGCCCGGAGAGGTCTTTCGCCTCGATTTCCGGGCAGAACGTCATCATGCGTTTCACCAAACTCCCCATCATGACTCCGGAAGAACTCGAGCAAACCGTCAGGATCGAGGCGGAACAGTACGTTCCCTATGCCATCGATGAAGTCAGCATCACGCATGCCGTCCTCAACCAGCTCCAGGAGGAGGAAGGCGGCGGAAAATACTCCATCCTTCTGGTGGTTGCGCAGAAGGAGCTCGTGAACAGCTACATGGAGGTCTTGAAACAGTCGGGAATCTCCGTGGAAATCATCGATGTGGACACGATCGCGGCGATCAACGCCCTCGAAAACTCGATCCAGCAGACCGCGGGTTCGCAGGAGGGCGGCGAGGTGGTCGCCATCATCGATACTGGAGCCCGCACGACCAACATTTCGGTCCTGAAATCCGGAATCCTGATGTTCACCCGTAACATCCCGATTGCCGGAAACAACATCACCCAGTCGATCATGAACGTGATGAAACAGGAGTTCGAGCAGGCCGAGCAGATAAAGGTCAACGAAGCCGAGGTGAGCATCGGGGATGCGGGCGGAAACGAGGTTGCCGAGGTGGTCAAGAATACCGTCGAGGAACTGGCATCCGAAATCCGCCGGTCCTTCGATTACTTCAAGGCCCAGTCTCGTGAACCCATCATCCACAGGATCATCCTTTCCGGAGGGGGTGCGAACCTCAAGAGCTTCAACACCTACCTTAGCAACGAACTGGGTGTGGACGTCTACATGGGCAACCCGCTCGAAGGGATTTCGGTGACCGCTCCGGAAACCGAGATTCTCTACAACAGCCTTCAGCAATTCACCGTGGCAATCGGGCTTGCGCTACGGGGAGTGGGGGATGAAAAATGATCAAAGTAAACCTAATTACCGTTAAGCGGCGGAAGCCGATCCAGATCCCGTTTGCCGCCATCTTCCTGGTGATCGCCCTCGCCGGCATCCTGGCGGCTTTCTGGGCCGGCACCGTCTGGATCGAGACCTACAACAAGGATCTCGAGGAGAAGAAGAAGGAACTCGAGGACGAGGTCCGGAAGGACAAGAACAAGCTGGAACAGCGCGACCGTCTCGAACAGGACAAGCGGAACCTCGAAGCCCAGATCGAACAGCTGAAGCAGCTTTCCGGTGCCAACCTCCTTCAATGGTCCGAGGTTTTCAGTTCCCTTTCGACGGTCGTTCCCGAGAAGACGGTCTGGATCACCAACCTTCGCATCGACTCCGACCGGAGGGTCCAGCTTACCGGCTATTCCTGTTCGGAAAAACAGGACAAACCCTCCCCCAACCTCACCAAAGGAATCCAGGACTTCATCAAGCAGCTCCAGGGGCATTCCTACTTCGAGGATGTGTTCCTGAGCATGGCCAACAAGAACATCTATGAGAAAGCCCCGGTCTGGCGATTCGATATCACCTGCCGCGTCAAACGCGATGTCGCGAAATAGGGGGAACCATGAATAACTTCGCTGCCGTCATCCTGATCATCCTCGTCGCCGCCGCCGGAGCCGGGTTCGCCTTCTGGACCTACTACTGGCAGCCGGTGATGGAGGCACGCAATGGCCTCGAACAGCAGATTCGCGAGTTGGAACGAAAAAAGGACGAGATCAAGAACGTCGACGACGAGATCGCCCGCATAAACGAGGCGATAGCGAAGTTGACGGAAGAGAAGAACAAACTCCAGATGGAGTCCAACCAGCTCAACACCGTCGTTCCCAAACTCCTGGATTCGACGGAAGCAGTCGCCAACAAGTTCAATGTCCGGTTCCAGGACATCCGAATCAGTCCTCTGGTTCGTGCGGAGCAGTGGTCGGAGCTTCCCATCGAAATCGGAATTCTGGGAACTTTCCAGGACATCGGAAGCTTCCTGGTCGTTATGGAAAAAAGGAAGATCGTGAACCTGGCCGCCGGATCCATCACCATTTCGGTTTCGGCTGAAACCGACACCAAGACCAAGAGTCCGCTTCTCACGATCACCCTCAACGCCAAGGTTTACATCATGGGCGGCGGTTATTGATGACAAGGAAAGTAGAGATATTTGTGCAAGGAGGTTACGGTATGGTTTCGAGAAAATTCTGGTTGTCGATGGGTCTTGTCTGCCTTCTCCTGGTTTCAAGTGTTCCGGGAAAAGCCTTCGCGCAGGATGACTTCACGATGCCTGCCGACGGGGCGAGTGGCGCCAGCGGGGCCTCAGGTGGGGAGGCGGCTTCCGGTGCGAAACCCGACGATACTCCGGCCAATCCAGAAGAGGCTCCCGGAGCCCCTCCCGCGGATTCGGGCGGTGGCGGCGGTGCGGATGCCGGCGGAGATGGCGGGGCAAAGATTCCCGCCAACCTCGAAGAGCCCGAACATGTCGAAATGTTGGCTGCGAACCACAAGTTCAACCCTGGAAAACCCAGCAAGGACCCCTTCCGGCCCCTGGTCGAGAAGAAGGTCGTCCTTCCCCCGGTAGCCCCTCCTCCCACCTCGGCTGGGAAACCTTCCGCTCCTCCCCCTCCTCCGCCCCCCAAGCCGATCCAGTTGTTCGTCTCGGGAATCTGCGGTAACGATGCCGATCGCCTTGCAATGATCACTTTCGAGAACAAAACCTACACCGTCCAGAAGGATCAGGTAGTGGAGGGAAAGTTCAAAGTGGTCGATATATTGAATGATCGGGTCGTGGTCTACTCGAACAAGGAACAAATGCGCCGGACATTCCCCATCGGTGGGGGAAAGGATTGAAAAACCCCGGATGACTCTTTTCCACTCCGACAGATCGATGGTCCACGGCTACCTTTCCAGGACCTTCTGGGTGCTCTGGGGCGTTTCCGGCCTGGTACTCCTGATCATTGCCGGCGGAATGTCCTATGCGGAAAGGCCCGCCGTCGAAAACGGGATTTCGACCGGGAAGACACCTCCCTCAGAGGAAACTTCCACGACGGAACCCGACCAGGTGGAATTGATCTCGACGCAACATGCTTTCAATCCCTCCTCCAAGGAAAAGGACCCTTTCAAACCCTTGATCACCAAACCCCAACCGGTGGTCCCAACCCCTTCCCCCTCGAAGCTGCGGGACGTTGCGCCTGCCCCCCGGCTTCCACCAGCTCCTCCCGCCCTGAAAATCTTCGTGTCAGGAATCTGCGGAGACGATGCCGAAAGGCTTGCGCTGGTGATCTTTGAGAACAAACCGATGGTCCTGAGGAAAAATTCCCTGGTGGAGGGAAAGTTCAAAGTTGTCGATATTGAACCGGACAGAATAGTGATCTATTCACAACGTGAAAATATTCGTCGGACATTCCCGATCGGAGGTGGAAAAGAATGAGTTCCACGGGTAAAAAGAAGTTTTCGGTTCCCATCCTCATCTTCCTGGGGGTTCTTGCCGCAGTCCTGGTGACTCCCCCCTCCCTCATGGCGGAAGACAACATCTCTCTCGACTTCCGCGACACGGACATACGGGAGATCATCAAGCTGATCGCCCAGAAGTCCGGAACCAACATCATCGCGGAAAAGAGCGTGCGCGGTAACGTCACCGTCAGGTTGACCGACGTTTTCTACGAGGAAGCCATGCAGCTCATTGCCAAGACCAACGGGTTCGCCGTCCGGAAAATCGGCAACACCTGGATCCTGGCTGACGAGAAGAAGCTGATCGAAGCCTTCGAAAAAGGTCTGACCATCACCAAGCGCCTCCAGTATGCCAAGGCCGGGGATGTCGCCAAGATCGTCGGCCTGACCATCAAGAAGGACGTCAAGGTTGCCACCGACGACCGGATCAACGCCGTCATCGTTTCGGGCGGCAAGGACATCCTTGATGAGGTCAAAAAGCTGATCGAAACGATCGACACACCGGTCCACCAGGTCATGATGGAAGCGAAGATCGTCGAAGTCCGGACGAACGCCTCCAAGGACATGGGCTTCAAATGGGCTGCAGGAACCCAGGATCCTCCTTCGGAGTTGAGCGCGGCGCCGGTCTTCATGACGAAGGAATACTTCGCCAACAATCCGAACTCCGGGAACTACCAGAACTGGGAATCTCCTCGCGGCGACCTGTTCGGATTGGGTGACTTCTATCGCCAGAACCTGATCTTCAAGGCCACTCTCGCCTGCCTTGAAACAATGAACGAGACCAAGATCCTGAGCAACCCCAAGATCTCGGCGGTTAACGGCCAGGAAGCCAACATCGTCGTGGGCACCAAGGTCATCTACCCCGGTGGCGCGGATCAACCCCCCAAGGAAAAAGACACCGGTATCAAACTCAAGATCACCCCCCGGATCAACGACGACGGTTACATCACCGTGGATGCGGAACCCGAAGTGTCCTTCGTGGAAAGCTGGTCCAACAACGGTATGTATCCTGTCATCGGCACCCGGTCGGCAAAAACCACCGTCCGGGTCCGGGATGGGGAGGAAATCCTGATCGGCGGATTGATCCGCGATGAAGAGGCCAAGGAAAGGAACAAGATTCCTCTCCTGGGGAACATTCCGATCGTGAAATCCCTCTTCTCTTACAACGGCCGAAAGCCCCAGTCCCAGGAACTGATCATCCTGATCACTCCCCACATCATTGCCCAGAGCATCGAATCTGCGGCTCCCACCGCCCTGGTCCCCGAGGGTGGAGCCACAACCGCTCCCGCTGCGACCACTCAGCCCGCCGGAACCGCGGGAGACGCTTTCGACAACGCATTCGACTCGGGATTCTGACCCCTCTCCACCGACGATTCCCATCGGACCCCGGCCGTGCGGCCGGGGTCCGTTCTCTGTATGCCAGTCCATCCAAAAGAAAAGAAGCGCACAAAGGTCACGAAGGGTGACAAGCCCTTCCCATTCTTTGTGTTCTTTCTGTCTTCATGGTTTTCTTTGTTCATGAGGACTAAGGTTTTTCGGGGATTCTTCCGATAGTATTTCTAGAGAAGGTTTTCTTCTCGCTTTTTGGCTTGAATCCTCAACCAGATCGGAGAAATCCAGTGAATAAGGCCTCCCTTAACAGGAAGATCGTCGGAATCCTCATCGCGGTGCTCGTCTATGGGTTCTCGTTCCCCCCGGCGGGCGAGTCGATGGCTCTCGTGAGGATCAAGGACATCGGCCGGATCAGCGGGACACGGGAATACCAGATCATCGGATACGGGCTCGTTACCGGCCTTGACGGAACCGGTGACAAGTCCGCGATGAGCATCGAGATGGTTCGCGGAATGCTGCAGAACATGGGAATGGACATCAACAAGGATTCCATCGAAACCAAGAACTGTGCCGCGGTCGTTGTTACGGCGATGATTCCTCCCTACGGAAAGGCAGGCGAGACATTCGATGTGACTGTCAGCTCGATCGGGGACGCCAAAAGTCTCCAGGGTGGGGTCCTGCTCCCGACGCTCCTCAAGGGTGGGGACGGCCAGGTCTATGCGGTCGCCCAGGGAAGCATCTCCATAGGCGGGATCGGTCAGGGAGGAGCCGCAGCCGCAGGGCCCGCGGCTGGAGGTGGAGCTGCCGGGGGCGGGACGCAGAGCGCGGTCAAGCATCTGACCGTCGGAAGGGTTCCAAACGGTGCCATCCAGGAACGGGAGGTGGGAGACAAGTTCGGACGCGGAGGTTCCTTTTCGATTGTTCTTCAGCGAAAGGACCTGGCACTTTCCAGGCGAGTGAAGGAAGCGGTCGAAAGGAAGTTCGGGGATGGGTGGGCGAAAATCGGCAACCCCGGGACAATCCAGGTGACCATCCCCTCGAGTTTTTCGGATGACCCCGTCAGTTTCGCCGCCACCATCGAGGAACTCACTCTTTCGATCGAGGAACCAAACCGCGTCGTGATCAACGAACGCACGGGAACCGTGATTGTCGGGAACACCGTCCGCATCGGCCGGGTCGTGATTTCCCAGAACGGACTCAGGAT
Organism: uncultured bacterium; assembly: GCA_964428355.1. Lineage (GTDB taxonomy): Bacteria > Muiribacteriota > Ozemobacteria > Ozemobacterales > Ozemobacteraceae > CAYRYU01. The sequence continues at coordinate 5,488 of CAYRYU010000057.1, read as the reverse complement.
CGAAGTCGGAGGCCAGACCAGGGCGGCGGCCCCGGGGACTGCCGGTGCACCCCGTGAACCCGCGAAGGGAAGCATGATTTCGATCCAGGGGGAAACGACCGTCGATGATCTTGTCAAAGCTCTCAACGCTATCGGCGCTTCACCAAAGGACCTGATCTCGATCTTCCAGGCGATCGATGCAGCCGGTGCCCTCCACGGAGAGCTCAAACTCATGTAGAATCGAAAATTTGCGTTCCTCTCTTGCGGTTTTAGCGGGAGTATGGTAATGTTCTCTGACTTTACCTTCCCCCCCAAAAGACAACTACCAGGGAGGTATGTTCACAGAGATGGGCTCATCGATCACCCTTGAAGAACGCGATCTGGCGAATCAACATTTCGACCGAGGACTTTCCTTCGACATGCGGGGAAAGCTCAGCGACGCCATTTCCGAGATGGAAAAAGCCATCGGTCTCGATCCCGAGTTCGCCGAAGCGTTCAACAAGCTCGGCGATTTTTACATGAAACGTGGCTGGATCCAGAAGGCCGTCGACATGTATCGAAAGTCCAGCGAGATCAAACCCGAGGTCGAGAACACCCATTTCGATCTTGGCTGCGCATATGCCCACCTCGGACGTTATTCCGAAGCCCTTTACGAGTTCCAGAAAGCTCTGAGCATCGATCCGAGGCATTACGAGATCTACGGAAAAATGGGGCATGTTTTTTTGGAGATGTCGATGTTCGGAGAAGCCGCCGAGAACCTTAAGAAGGCTCTGGTGAAAGACCCCAGCGATATCATGGCCCGCTACATGCTTGGCCTGACCTTCCTCAGGATTTCCAAGAACGTGGAAGCATACCAGCAGTTCGAGCGGGTCATCGAACACTACTCGAACCTCGTCCGGTTCAAGGACCGGTATGCCGAAGGCCATTTCTACATCGGACGCTCCTATTTCTTCATGCAGCAGTTCGACAAGGCCGTCGAGCATCTCAGGAAGGCCGTCGAGTTCGACACAGAGGAAGTCGATTTCCACTACAGCTTCGGGATGCTCTACAGCGATGGGGATGCCTTCGCCGCTCTCGCCGAAGCCCTCAAGGAAACCGGCGACCAGAAGGGTGCCCGGGAATATCTCCGGAAGGCGCTCGAACTCGAACCCCAGAACGAAAAGTATCTTGCCCTTCAAAAGCAGGTTGGATGATGGCCGGAAATCGTATCGACCGCGATCCCACCGCTCTCAACCTCCAGGATCGCCGCACGGTCAAAGGCTACGATTCCCTCACCGAAGACAAGAAAAAGGAGCTCAAGAAGCTCGAATCGGCCTGCAACGATTTCGAATCCATTTTCGTGCTCCAGATGATGAAGGAAATGCGGAAAACGGTCCACAAAACCGGACTCACCGACGGTGGGATGGCCGAAGAAATCTTCCAGGACATGCTCGATCAAGAGCGGTCCAAGACCGCGACTCTCGGCCTCGGAAGTCTGCTTTTCCAACAGCTTTCCCGTGGAATCATCCCCCCTACCCGGGGGAATGAGAAATCTTGACCGACGCGAAGGCATTCGCCAGTTGAAATCATCCCCCCCGACCAAGGAAAGGAAGTCCTAGCATGGAAGAGCCTGTAGTTTCCCTTTCGTACCTCCAGCTCTGCGACGAACCGGTCAAAAACCTCCGTTCCATCGCGAAAGAGCTGGTAATCCCCGCCTTCGAAAAAATGAAGAAGGAACACCTGATCCGGGCGGTGATGAAAAGCCAGCTCGAGAAGCAGGGTCTGGGGCTTGCCGAAGGTGTTCTCGAGATCATGCCCGACGGATACGCATTCGTTCGGGTTGCCAGCTACATCCAGAACGATGACGATGTCTACGTTTCGCCTTCCCAGATCAAGCGGCATGGCTTGATGAACGGCGATACCCTGATCTGCCAGGTCAGGCTCCCCAAAGACGAGGAAAGTTATCACTCCCTCCTCAAGATCGAAGCTGTCAACGGATTCAACCCGGAAAAGAGCCGAAACCGCCCGAATTACGAGGATGGAATTCCCGTTTTCCCCACCGAGCGGTTCCGTCTTGAAACCAGCGACAACGACACCTCGGTTCGGGTTTTCGACCTCATCTGCCCGATCGGGAAAGGACAGCGCGGTTTGATAGTCGCACCCCCGAAGGCAGGGAAAACTGTCCTGCTCAAGAAACTCGCGAACGCCATCATCGCCAACCACCCGGAAGTGCTGATGATGATCCTCCTCATCGATGAACGGCCCGAAGAGGTCACGGACATGCGTCGTTCGGTCGATGCCGAGGTCGTTGCCTCCACTTTCGATGAGCATATCAGCCACCACATCAAGGTTTCGGAACTGCTCCTTGAAAAAGCGAAGCGCCATGTGGAAATGGGCCGGGATGTCGTGGTCCTTCTCGACTCTATCACTCGCCTGGCGAGAGCTTACAACATCAGCGTTCCATCTGCAGGGCAGACCCTGACCGGCGGTGTGAACCCCTTTGCCCTTCACAAGCCCAAAAGATTCCTCGGAGCCGCCCGGAAGATCGAAAATGGCGGCAGTCTCACGGTAATCGCAACGTGCCTGGTGGATACCGGTTCGAAGATGGATGACGTCATCTTCGAAGAGTTCAAGGGCACCGGAAACATGGAACTCCACCTCGACCGCAAGCTCTTCAACAAGAGAATCTTCCCGTGCATCGACGTGAAGCTGAGCGGAACCCGCAAGGAAGAGCTCCTGATGAACGTCGAGGACCTGAGCAAGGTGATCATCCTGCGCAGGGCCTTCGAGGACAAAAATCCCCAGGAGGTAGTCGAGACCTTGGTCAAGGGAATCTCTGCAACGAAAACCAACTCCGATTTCCTCGCCCTCATCAATCCGAATTACAAGACCTCACCAAAAAGTTCGGCATGAGAGCGACGAATCTGCCGCTTCCTGTCCGACTTGGCCTGATTTTCTTTTCCTGGCTTTTCATCACCCTCCATACCCCCTCTCCTGAGCCGCTCTGGTTGGAGTATTCCACGGGGTATCGGAACGGTCCGGCTTCTCCGGTGCTTGCGAAGGCATTTTCCACCGTCACCGACCTCGGAGAAATCCGGAGCGCGGTTTTCGAGGTCCTTCCGGAAAGGACGAAACAGTTCGTTGCCGATATCGCCAACCCCCGAATCCAAAGCTTCCGGATTCTCGCCGTCCATTCGGTCAAGCTTTCCCCATCGGGTTTTCAATGGCCCGTCGCCGGTTCGATCTCCTCCGGTTTCGGGATGCGCAGGCATCCGATCACCCGAAGGTCATCCTTCCACGAGGGCATTGACATCCGGGCTTGCCGGGGGACCCCGGTGAATACCCCCTGCGATGGAGTAGTGGTAGGGGCGGGCCGCGGTCGGGGCATCGGGAATGTCGTAAAGATCCGGACCTCCTCCGGTCTGATCCTCTACTTTGGCCACCTTTCCGCTTTCCGTTGCCGGAAGAACCAGGTGGTGAAGCGCGGCCAACTCCTTGGACTCGTTGGGGCCACCGGCCGGGCAACCGGCCCGCATCTCCATTTTGCCGTCAAGCGGGGAAAGAAATTTCTCAATCCGATGTCCTTTCTGAGATCCCGCTCGATCCCCTGACCGCGGGATTGAAGCGGTATGAAAAGCCGTCCGGTCGCGATTCCCGCGGTGTTCCTCATTTGCCTGCTTTTGTCGGTTGGCGGTCTTTCCGGTGCGGAACCGACTTACATGCCTCCACCCTCCGACCGGGTGCCGGAAGGGCCTGATCGGGCGATCGGCCAATACGAGCTGGGTTTCCGGGAGTATCGGGCGGGGCATTTTCGCGAGGCTGAAGGCCATTTCCAAGCCGCTCTGGCCGCGGAACCCAACCTTCTCAAAGCCCATTACTGGCTGGGAAAGATCTATCGTGAAAAGGGAATGCTTCAGGAGGCTCTCTTCCATTGGGAGGAGGTTCTTCGGCTGCAACGGCTGATCCAGGATCGGAGGACCGCCCTGAAGTTCAGGGACAACGAGTACCCTGCCGAAGAGCAGATTCTTGCGGTCCGGGAACGCCGCGAGCAGGCCGAAAAATCGTTCGAGAAGGGCCGACGCCTTCTGGCGGAAGGACACTGGGAAGGGGCCGCCAGCGAGCTGAAAACCGCGGTACAGCTCTACCCCGCAAACCCTGAATATCTGAAGCTGCTTGCCCGCCTCCTCTGGGACAAGGGAAACAGCCAGGGTAGCGCCCGAATCTATTCCGACCTCCTTGAAACCCGTGCCGTTTCGAAAGAAGTTGCCCTCGAAGGGACCGACCGTCTTGCCGAAGCCGGTTGGGAAACAGCCGCCGTGTCCGCTCTCCGGGATCTCGAATCCAGGTTCCCGGGTGACTCCGCGATACTCGTCAGGCTCGAGCATCTTCGCCGGAAAGGCCCCCCGGGCACGGTTTCAATGGGAAAAGTCGTCAGCAAGCGCCTCGGGACCGTCGTCCTGGATTTCGGGCTGGATTCCGGTCTCAAGCTTGCCGATGAATATAATCTGAGGCTTCGTGCATTTCGGCCCGGAGACCCGATCATCGATTCGACCACCGGTCGGACCCTGGGCCGGGCCCCAGACCGGACCACCGCCGAGCTCCTCGTTACCAAGGTGTTCGCCGAATCTTGTTGGGCACTGATCCGCAGGGAGTTTGGAAGCGGAGCCAAAGAGGGAGACCTGATTGAAATCCAGGGCGTCCAAAGGTGATGAAGGCGTCAAGCTCATCGCAGCCAACCGCCGGGCATTCCACGACTACTTCATTCTGGAGAAGCTCGAAGTAGGAATCGCTCTCCATGGCAGCGAGCTGAGACCGATCCGCGAGGGAAGGGTCAACCTCAAGGATGGCTTCGTCGATGCCGAAGCCGGACAATTCTGGTTGAACGACATCCATATCGGGGCGAACCCCTTTTCCAACCGGTTCGACCATGAGCCCACCCGCCGTCGTCGCCTCCTCGCCCACAAGAGGGAAATCGCAAAATGGACCGAGAAGGTCAAGACCACGGGAATAACGATCATCCCACTTAGAATATACTTCCGAACCGGAAGGGTGAAGCTGGAGATCGCTCTGGTCAAGGGAAAAGCTCAGTATGACAAAAGGGAAACCATCGCCAAGCGCGATCTCAAACGCGAAATGGACAGGGAATTAGGCGGAAGGGGACGATGAAGAAAAGCCGACTCTTCTTTTCATTTGCCGTGGTTCTCGTAGCGTGGTTGTCCGGCCCCTCCTTTGGCCAGGCTTCTGACAACAAGGGTTTTATCAACGCCAAGGAGTTTGCGGATTCCCAGGGGATTGCCTACCAATGGTTTCCGATGCAGAAAACCATCGTCCTGACCAAGGGAGGAAAGGTCGTCCGCCTTTCGGTCGGGAAAACCGATGCCATCGTGGACAACCGTGCGGTCAGGCTTCCTTCCCCCCCGCGGCTGGTCAATGGGCAGGTTCTGATTCCCGCTCGCTCCGTGGTCAATTTTTTCGGGTCCGCTGGTGGACCGGAACCCTCCCCAGGAGAGGATATTGATCCCGACACGCC